>JAGXRM010000033.1 GCA_018335855.1 Clostridiales bacterium | reverse complement strand
CCCGGAACAACAGGTATGGATACCACACAATCCAGATACATAGAAGCCTCCTTTTCAGAGCCTTTTTGAGCGTCACTTTACACTCATAATTATACTATATATCCAGTATTTTTGCAATTGTTTTCGCGAGAAAAGTCAGTATTTTCAGTGGTTTTTAATGGCCTAAGAGCTTTTTTTCATGCACGGAGATATTGAGTGAGAAATATCACAGGAAGTTAAGGAGTAAATATAAAACAGATACCCGTACCAGTTTAAATATTGCTTAGGCAGTTCGCAAGGCAACAACCGGATCTAACTGGGATGCGTAAAAGGCCGGATAGATCCCTGCTATAATGCCGATTATCATACTGATAATAAATGAAACAAGCAAGGCCGACCAGGCAATGACCGGCTGTAGAGCCAGTATATAGGCGATAACCACAGGCGCGATAAGTCCGAGAGCGACCCCGGATAAACCGCCAAGACCACCTAAAATCATTGCCTCTATGAGGTACTGGTTGACAATGTCCTTTTTGCGAGCCCCCACAGCTCGGTGTAGTCCAATTTCCCAAGTGCGTTCACGGATGGAAACCAGTTGGACAGCGGTAATACCAAGCCCCCCTGCCAGCAATGTTACAAGAGCCAGGATACGCACCAGGTCTTCTACCGAACCCAGGATATCTGTGCGTGCAGCAACAAGCTCAGCTTGATCCAAAACGTTAAAGTCACTTGGTTCGTTTTCAACAAGATGATGAGTAGTACGCAGAACAGAGATGATTCCTTCTTTTACCACGTCAAGGCTGTCGGTGCCTGTGGCCCGGACATAGATATGTGTCAGATATTTTACTCCGGCAAGACGCCGCTGCGCTGTGGTCAGCGGAATAACTACAACATCGTCCTGGTCTTCACCGTTTGCATCCAATCCTTTTTCCGCAAGCACACCGATAACTTCAAACAGTACATTATTCACACGGATGTTCTCACCGAGCGGGTCGATTCCGCCAAAGAGCTGTCCGGACACCGTGTGCCCCAAAAGAATTACCCGACGGGCGGCTGCGTCCTCTTCATCGAGAAACATTCTGCCAGCCGCAACAGAAAGATTACGAATCGTCATGAACTCACTGCGCGTGGCTATAACACTCGTTTTAACAACTGTTGCCCCTGCTTTTAACTCCCCCTGCATTTGCAATACAGGAGCGGCAAATGCAATATCGCTGATTTCTTCGGTTAAGACGACGATGTCACTCTCGACTAAAGTCTCAACAGTTGTTGGCTGTCCGCCGCGACCACGACTTGTGTTCGGATTCCGGGCCGCTTCTATAATTAAAAGATTTGTACCCAGCTTTTCCAGCTCTTGCGCCAATGCCTGCTGGGTGCTTTGTCCCAGGGAAACCAGCGTTGTTACTGCAGTAATACCAATGATAATACCCATTACTGCAAACAGACAGCGCTTTTTATTTGTGGCAAGCGACTTTAAAACTAGCCTCAGGACTCTGACATGAATTTCAAACTTCTTCTCCATAATACTATCCCGCACTGCGTAGTGCCGTGACAGGATCCAGCCGCGCAGCCCGGTTGGCGGGGCGAACACCAAAGAACAGGCCAATTACGATGGCAAAAAACAGGCCCGTAACCGGGGCGTGCCAGGTCATAACGGTCTGCAGTTCAAGTCTCGCAGCAAGTATATTTTTAAGAAGGTAGCCAAAAACAACTCCCAAGAGCCCTGCAAAAATTGAAATTATGGTCGTCTCAAATAATATCTGCAAGGAGATATCCTTGTTACGGGCACCGAGTGCTTTGCGCAGGCCGATTTCGCGTGTTCTGGCGGAAATGGACAAGCTCGTTAAATTCATCATGATAATCCCACCAATAAGCAAAGCCACAGCTGCCACAATCGTCAGGTATCTGGTAAACGTATTGGATGTCTCCTGACGGGTCCCAACCGTCGACATTGGGATACGAACATAAAGTTCCCCTCCGGAAAAAAGAGTCTCAAGATAAGCCTTGGCCTCCTGTGCCAGCCTTTCGATATCATTGACATTTTCCACCTGAACAGTTACAGTGCTAATTCCAGTTGGTTGAAAAACTTTTGTAAACGCATCCTGGGGAACCAACACGATTTCGTCTGCGTTACGTCCGCTACCTGTAGCACCCCGTGGTGCTAAAACCCCCACCACTTCCAGTTGAAAGCCTTCAACAAGAATACTCTTTCCCAGCGGATCTTCTCCCGCGAAAAAGTGATTTGCCACAGCCTGTCCTATTACTGCTGCCCGGGCGCCTTCGATAATATCGAAGTCACTAAAAAAAACTCCAGCCTGTACAGCCCAGTTACGAACCTGCTGAAAATTCTGTGAAACGCCCTGCACTGAAACTCCTTCCAACACCATTACACCTGCTGTAACGGTACCACGGGCATTAAGGGTCGGTAGCACTGCAGAAACACCGGGGACATGTTCATGTAAATTTACAATATCCTGAAAACCCAGTAAGATTCCACCATGGTCTCCAGAACCCCCGCCTCCCCCTTCGCCCCACGGAGTTGTCCGTATTGTAAATGTATCGGCTGTACCCATGCGGTCCACACGCTCTAATATTCGGGCCTTTGTACCTTGTCCAAGCGCAATAACGACCGTTAACATAGCGATGCCCACAATAATCCCGCTAGCCATTAAAAGCGTGGCTAATTTGTTGCTGCGTAACTGGCGTATTGCGGTGCCTAACAGTCTTCCCCTCATAGATAAGCCACCACCTTTTCCAATCCTCTCCCTGTGTCAGGGACACGAAGTTCATGAATCCGGCCGTCAGCAAGAGTAAGCATATAAGGACACTGCGCCGCAATCCCTGGTTCGTGCGTAATAATAATAACTGTCATGCCATCAGCGTTTAGCTCAGACAATAAATCCATAATTTCCTGGCTGGATTTACTGTCAAGTGCTCCTGTCGGTTCGTCAGCCAGGATGATTGTGGGCTTGTTTACAAGCGCGCGGGCTATAGCCACACGTTGCTGCTGACCGCCGGAGAGCTCCCCGGGAAGATGGCGAGCCCGGTTTCCCAGCCCCACTCTCTCCAGCATCTCCGTTGCCGTTTGTTCCGGGTTTGCTGGCGGAGAAAGGCTGTAAAGAAATGGAAGCATAACATTTTCCAGGGCCGTATACCGTGGAAGCAGGTGAAATGATTGAAAAACAAAACCGAATTTCTGGTTACGTAATATAGCCATTCCTTCTTCAGATAATTTCCCTATATCAGCATCATCAACGGTATACATCCCTGATGTGGGACGATCCAGGCAACCCAAAATATTCAGCAGTGTGGATTTACCCGAACCCGAAGCGCCCTGGATAGCAATTAAAATACCAGGCGCTACCTGAAGGCTTACTTCGTTTAGGGCGATAATATCGGCATGACCATTGGCATATACCTTTGAAACCTTATCAAGTTTAATCAAGTTTATCCCTCCTATTTCCGGTATGCTAACGGTAACTCACCGGTCACAACACTTTCTCCCGCCTTGACTCCGCTGAGTATTTCCACGTAGCCTCCGGAACGGCGCCCTGTACTTACCCCTACTTCATAAAACTCTCCGCTTTCTTCAATGATGACAATTTGGCCACCATCTCCCTGGCGGACTGCCTGAAATGGCACACTCAGTACTTCCTGCCGTTCTTCAAGGTAAACCGTAAGGTCGGCCGACATGTCCGGGAAAAGCACATTTTGCGGAATACCATCCAACGTAATGATTACAGGATAGAAAACGATTCCTGATTCAATCCTTGCCAGAGGAGAAATAACAGTTACTCTCCCATCCAGTATTTCCGATGACAGTGCGTCAATTTTACAAACCACATATTGCCCTAACCTGATACTGCCAATTTCTGTTTCATCGATTAATGCTTCTATAATAAGCCGCCCCGGATTTAGGATTGTAATAAGCTTTCCGCCACTTCCCACATTTTCGCCACTATACGTATGTACAGCTGCGACAACACCTTCAATGGGTGCGGTAATACTGGCGGCTTCTTGCTGTGACCGTGCCTCGGCAAGATCACTGGTAGCCTGTTTAACTTTAAGTTCTGCCTGTTCTACATCCAATGCAGAAAACTTATTCTCGACCAGGGAAAGTTGCTGAATTGCCAGAAGAACCTGTGCCTCCGCATTCTCAAGTTCTTTGATGGCGGCACTTAGCTGCTGTATGTCAACACCTTCTTCCCGTTCACTCAATTCAGCCACCCTGGCAGCAGCTTCATCCTTCTTTTTTTCAGCAAGATGCAGGTTGATACGGGCCCGCTCAATTTCTTCAGTTCGCGCCCCTCTTCTAATCTCTTCAAGCTGAATCTCCGCTGCACGCAAGCTTAGACGGGCTTTTTCCACCTTGAAAGCCAGCCCTTCAGCATCCAGCGTGACGAGCAGGTCACCTGCTTTAACAGCACCGCCAGGCTGGACATGAATCTCAGCTACACTGCCGGATATTCGTGCGGTTACCGTTACTTGAGCACCCGTATCCGGACGAACAGTACCGGATGCCAATATGCTCGCCCCTACTTCCCGATATTCTGCTTTAGCCGTTTTTACTTCATCATTTAATGGCGGAGACTTTGAGAAAACATGCATCCCCAGTGGGTAGGCCGCAACGGCCAGCAATAAAATAGTGCTAATGATAATGATACGTTTCTTCATATAATCACTCCTTAACATTAGGGTCTGCACACATTATAAGCAATGTTTATGGAGTTCTAATGGAGAAAGCCAGCCAAATTATGAAGATGTTGTGAAAGGTTTAATTTATGGCGGAACTATTCTCGTTTCAGACATAAATAACCCCTATGACAGACCGATTTATTCTATCATAGGGGCTTTTACAGGTTTTTATTATGTTAACAGATTATTAAAGCAAGCATTGATGTTGTAAAGTGGTTCCAACCTCTGTGGAAATTGAGAGGCAGCGGCTTCTAAGAAAATTCCCGTATTTGAGAAGGTTTTTTTGTTTTTGTTTATACATTTCAAGATCCGCCAAATGGAAAATTTCTCTAATTGTCTCAAGACCACTAGTCGTCGCAACCCCAACAGAAAATGACAGTGGAGGAATGTTATTCTCTTTATTGTATAATTTTAGAGCCTCGGTAAGCGACTTGCAACGCATTTCCGCAATTTTCCGCTGTGTAAAGGGCAACAGGATTGCGAATTCATCGCCACCGACCCTGGCAACAAGGTCGTTTTCGCGAAATGCTTTCTTCAGCAGCAAAGCCGTTTCTTTCAGAGCCATATCTCCATATTTGTGACCCAGGTAATCATTAATTATTTTCAGGCCGTCCACATCCACGAAAACCAAACTAACAGGATAATGTTTTTCCCTCTCGATTTTATCCATTGTTTCTTCAAACTGATATCGGTTATATACACCAGTTAATTTATCTATTGTAAGTAGTTGTTTATATCTGTCAACTTCCTCAAAAAGGCAGGCATCCGCCTCTGGCGGCACTAAGCGTTCCAAAAGCCCTGCCAGCTGATTAATTAAGGCATTCAGCATTTTCTCCTCGCTCAGTGAAAAACAAGTATTCTCCCATGGCACAACATATAGTTCCCCGATTTCTTTTCCCCGGTAATTATTAATACTATATCTGAAGCCTTCCTGCCTGATATTTTCCATAATCTCATCATGCCCACTCGATGCCACAATCTGATGGCAATCAGAGGACTTCAGGCAGACGACTGTCTTCTTAAGCGCCATCGCCTGATTAAAAGTCTCAATAATTTGCGCTATGACCGTGCCGGTTACTTTTTCATTGGAAAAGCTGAGATAATATAATTTTCTACAAAGTTCCTCTGTCATCCTAATCACCATCTTTCTGTCAATACTATCGTCACATTAATATAAAACTTTATAGCCTGATCTTTGAACAGTTTCTATTGGTTCCCGGTCAAAAAAAAAAAACGGATTGTAATCGCCTTCTTTAAGGATGTCGATCACGATCCGAGTTGTTTTTAGGTTTTCAAATCAGCTTATAATATTTCTTCATCAGAAGTTCAAACAGCTTGTATGGTAAAAACTTTTTCAGCCTGATGGCCAGTTTCTGGCTAATGTTACCTACCGGATATCTCAGTTGAGGATGCGGGTTATTAATGATCCGTTCGAGAAGACGGGCTATTTTTTCAGGACCCGGTCCGTTTGATTCATCATTCTCCATGACACCGATCGCTTGCTCAAAGCACTTTTTATAAACATTGCTTTCTTTTGCCAAACTGGTTCTGACTCTGTTAGCTGTTAAATTGGTCCGAAAATCCCCCGGCTCAATCAGAACGGCATGGATACCGTAGCATTTTACTTCCATGTTTAATACTTCCATGAATCCTTCCATGGCAAATTTGCTCGCACTGTACATACCCTGAAAAGGAATCCCGATTAAACCGCCAATTGAGCTGATGCTAATAATATAGCCCGATTTCTGCGACCGCATGACCGGCAGTACTTCCCGGCAGATCCGGAGAACGCCAAAAAAGTTAGTTTCAAACTGGGCTTTTGTCTCGTCAATTGTTGTGTCCTCAATAGCTCCAGCCAAAGCATAACCAGCATTGTTAACAACAATGTCAATTCTTCCTTCTTTTTGCAAAATCCGATTTATCCCTTTTTTTACAGAACTGTCATCGTTCACATCCATTTGTATCAGCGTGTACTGTTCAGATAAACTTCCGGATGTTGTTCTTTCCGGAAAGCGGCTCGTCCCGTAAACCCGGCAATCCTTTTTTGCCAAGTAATCGGCACAGGACTTACCTATTCCTGATGAAGCTCCGGTAACCAACACGACCTTTTTTTCTCTTATAGTCTTTTTCATGTGTTTACCATTTCATTATTACCAATTACACCAAATTTTTTGCCCAAATATTCCATGGCATCCAGTGCCTTATCCAAGTGCTCCTTTGTATGAGTGGCCATCAGACTCATGCGAATTCTTCCTTCCCTTTTGGGTACAGCCGGATATGGAACGGGATTAGCATAAATATTCATTTCATGCAGGCATCTGCAGATTTCCCTGACGCGATGATCGTCACCAATAATAATCGGGAAAATTGCCGTTTGAGAGTTACCAAGGTTAAACCCGAGAGCCGATAAATTTTTTCTGAAATATCGTATATTATCCCACAGTTTTTCTCTGAGCACCGGTTCCTGCTCGATTACATCAATAGCTGTTATTATTGAGGCTGCCGCCTGAGGAGCCATAGCTGTGGAAAAGAAATACGTTCTTGAATAATAAGTCAGCAGTTTAACCAGCTTTTCATTGGCGGCAATAAAACCACCTACCGAACCCAGCGCTTTGGAAAAGGTGCCGGCTACAATGTCCACTTTCCCTTCCACACCACAATGTTCGGGAGTCCCCCTGCCGTTTTTTCCGATTACTCCGGTGGCGTGCGCTTCATCAACCATTACATAAGCATCATATGCTTTGGCCAGCTCAACAATTTTATCTAAAGGGGCAATATCCCCATCCATTGAATATACTCCGTCAACCACTACAAGTTTGGTCCGATATTTATCCTTCACTTTTTGCAATGCCTTTTCCAGTGATTCGGTATTGTTGTGCTTGAATAACTTAATATTCGTGTTTTTACAACCATCTATAATACTGGCATGAACTAATGTATCCAAGACAGCGATATCTTCCTTTTGCAGCAATGCCAGCAAAGTTCCCGCATTGGAGCCAAAACCGGATGTATAAATCAAGGCTGACTCACAACCTTTAAAGCGGGCGATTTTTTTTTCAAGTTCAATATGTAAATCTATCGTTCCTCCCAGTAAGGGTACGCTTCCCGCACCGGCTCCATATCGCTCTACAGCTTCGATCCCAGCCAAGACAACTTTGGGATGCATGGTTAAGTTCAAATAATCATTCGACGCAAAATAAATCATTTCTTTGATTTCGCCGGTATAATGATCGATAATTCTCCTGACAGGTTCTGACCCATCGATGGAAACCCTTTTATACTGTAAATGCTTCATCCTTCCGACATCTTCCATAAACTCCGTGAATCTTTCGGCGCGCTCCATGATATCCACGTCCTGAATATTCATAAAATCAGCCAAACTCATTTTTGTCGAATCCATCCCATTCTCCCCCCAACCTATTACAGACTTTCAATGATCTCCGGTGTTTTCGCATTCATAAAAAAAGATGACCCCAAGAAACCAATTTAGTGAGTATTTCTCTAGAAGCCTTTCATTTCCTTTTTATTGAATAGCCGTACAAATTCTGGTTAACGCTAAGTATGCTCCCAGATTACAAGGTGGGTGGATTATGTTTAAGCTATTCGGCCGAAGAACATTAAATCGTAAGATTGAGGAAGAAAAGCAGGAGATCTCTTAAAAACTTTCCAAAGCACGCTAAGAAGTTAAAGAAAAAAACCTTCCATCCGGTTGGAAGGCGGCAAGAGCCGAATATATGGGTTTAACAGGTCTTCGCTTATTTTGGGTTATGAAATATCTGCCAGGTAAGCCATCAGTTCTTCCCTGGTTTTGGGAAGGGACTTCTGTGTATTCTTTTTTCCACTCATCGCAAGATGGTCACATACCTCTAGGATCCATGGCTTAACAAGGTTGGCTTTGGCCAACACATCTTCTTTTCTGAAAACATCTTCGGGACGGCCTTGCTCGATTATCTGTCCGTCATGCATCACAAAAACATAGTCGGCCCAGGCATAGGCTTCGTCGATGTTGTGGGTCGAAAAAATGATGGTGGCGCCGGTTTTTTTCTGCACCTCATTCAGTAGTGTCATAATCTGGCCTGAACAAACAGGATCCAGTCCGGCCGTTGGTTCATCCAAGATTATTATTTCCGGTTCCATGGCCAGTACACCGGCAATGGAAACACGTTTTTTTTGACCGTAACTTAAAAAATGGGTCGCCTTATCTCTCAGTTCCCAGGTATCTGTTTGCCGCATCACTTCTTCTATCTTTTTTCGGATGACCGGTTCAGGCCAGCCTAAGTTGCCGGGACCAAAGGAGACATCCTGGTAGACACTGGCGGAAAACAGTTGGTCATCCGGATTCTGAAAAACGACGCCGATGTTTTTCCTTAGATTTTTCAGCTGCTTGCTATTTTTGTAATCGATTTTTTCACCGTGATACCACAACTCACCCTGTCTCGCCTGATGCACTCCGTTAAAATGTAGAAATAGTGTTGTTTTGCCAGCTCCGTTATTGCCAACAATGGCATATTTTTGATTGCCTGCAATCTTCATGGACAGGCTTTTAAGTGCCTTGGTCCCATCCATGTAGGCAAAATCAATACCGGCTGCTTCGATAATGTATCGCATTTACATCACTACCCCCGAATACAATGCCATAAGAATCAGGCCAAGGTCAATGAAGCCGAAAAGTAGGAGGTTAGAGCTTGACCAGTTGTAGGCAGGGGTTACAACATTGAGCTCCCCTTCATAGCCCCGGGACAGTAAACTGGTGAAGATAGCCTGAGATTTAATAAAACTTTTAGCCCACAAATTGGCAAAAAGCAGGCCAAATGAATGGATAGAGCGCCTGAAACCAAGGTAGCCCCACCTTGAGGATTGCGAGGTATAGATTTGAAATGCTGTTTCCACAAAGATAAAGATAAACCTATAAACAAGCATCATCAGATCAAGAAACACGGCAGGGGCCCGCAGAAGCTTTAAGGTATAAATCACTTCAATCATCGGTGTTGTCAGCACGAAAAAATAAAGACAAGAAACAGCGCTAAGGGATTTTAGCAGAGTGACTACGGCTACGGCTGCGCTGGCCTTAGTCACCCCGAGATAATAACTACCCACATTCATACTAAAGAGCATTCCTGTTTCAAAACGGTTGATCTGAACCGCAATGGTCATAACCCCCACCAAAAGAGATGTAACCGGAACAGAAAACAGTTTCAGAATGACGTAGCCTGGGATTTTTGCTCTGAACGCCAGAAAACCCACCATGATGGCTACCACAGTCAAATGCACCACAGGCTGATTCACAGTCACACTGATGAACATGGTGGCTAGGGCAAACGCTAATCTCTCCCCGGGATGGGAGTTTCTCATCTTATTCGTGTAAACAAACTGATCAATATAAAACATCACTCCGGCCTAAGCACATCTTTCTTTTTAACCCGGATATAGTAACCTATGAACGCGCAGCCAAGCACGGCCTGCACAGCAAAAAGAAGTCTTTCCATTTCCTCGCTGCCGGGCTCCCAAAACGGTTCTAACCACGGTTCGTAGGCCGGATTAATTTCACTGATAGCTTCTCCAGCCAAATCGTCGGCCCCCTCAAACTCTGCATCAGGCAGTAAAAACAGAGGTGCAGTCATGAGCAGTACAACTATAAGGAGCAGGAAAGCATTTTTATACCGTCGCATCGCTCTATTCTCCTTTCACTGTGTTGGTGTAAAGGTGCAAAAGTCTCAACTCGTTTTGACTGAATTTTGTCAGAATGTTAAAAATAACAATGGTTAACAGTCCTTCACTAATAGCCAAAGGAACTTGCGTTAAGGCAAAAATACTTAAAAACTTAACGGCAGAGGCCAAAACACCGCCTGTCTCGGCCGGGAAAGCCAGTGCTAATTGCAGTGACGTGGTGAGATAGGTGGTCAGGTTCCCGAACGAGGCGGCCAGAAAAATGGCAACGCCATTTCCCAAGCCCGCTTTTTTAGCCACCTTAAACACACCGTATGCCACAAACGGCCCTGTAACGGCCATGGAAAACGTATTGGCACCCAGTGTTGTCAGTCCGCCGTGCGCTAACAAGAGTGCCTGAAACAGCAACACAATAAAACCGATAACACTCATGGCAGCAGGGCCAAATAAGACCGCACCCAGACCAACGCCGGTAGGGTGTGAACTGCTGCCGGTGACAGAAGGTATTTTCAGTGCCGACAGCACAAAGGCAAACGCGCCTGTAACACCAAAAAGCAATTTTAACTGCGGGTCTTTCAGCTTTTCAGATATGGAAGTCACGCCGTAGATAAGAAAAGGCAAACTAGCCAGCGTCCAAAACAACGCCCATTTAACAGGCAGGAAGCCTTCCATAATATGCATGGCATAGGCTTCTCTGGGCAAAAATAGATACAATAAAAACACAACTGCAATTTTTTTGTAACTCATAACATCCCTCCATAAAAATATCCCTTCCGTTACGGAAGGGATTGTCTGTTTGTTCTTTGCTTTTTCAACAAAATGTTAAATAAGCCTCACACCTTCCCTCCGAAGGAAAACTCTTTTACAGGCAGGTCTCCTGACTTGCAGTTCTTCTGCATTGATGGCCTTCCCAGTCTCCCAGTGGCATTGTCATCAACGCATCCCTGCTTACAGTAGCGGGGGCTGTAGCGGACTTTCACCGCTTTCCCAATTAATCCTTATTTGGAACCTGAAAACTCATTATTCAATTTGTACCATCATACCATGGACCCACATTATTTTCAACATGAAATGCGGTCGCTAAAGAAATTTTGCATCATAAAAATCATAAACTATTGTAATTGTTCAGTTTTTTAGCATACAGCAACTATTATTCGAAGTTGCCGATGGTACAAACCCTTATGCAGTCGAGAGCATTGCAATTTTTGCGGCGTTATGTTACAATAGGTTTTGCGTCGGGGCGTAGCGCAGTTTGGTAGCGCGCTTGGTTCGGGACCAAGAGGCCGCAGGTTCAAATCCTGTCGCTCCGACCA
>JAGXRM010000032.1 GCA_018335855.1 Clostridiales bacterium | reverse complement strand
GATAGGCCGGGAGTGTAAGGGCAGCAATGTCTTAAGCGGACCGGTACTAATAGGTCGAGGGCTTGACCTTAAACAATGTTAATATGTTCTTGAAATCCTTTACATATAATAAAATATAGGGGGTGTATAATGAAAATGGAGAAAAAAGCATGTATTATTTTGTTAGCTAGTATTATCATCCTTGTTTCCTTTTCTTTAATTAAAAATTCTGAAGCTCAGTTGTTCAATTCAAGTCAAGACCAAGCAATAAACGCATTCATTAATATTAACAAAGCAATTGAAAACAAAAGTTTAAATGTGCCTTACAGTGGGGCCTATATTAATGAAAATAATATACTTGTTGTAGGTCTTACCGATCTAAATCCAGTGTTTATAAATGCAATTAAAGCAATTGCAGGAAAAAATCCAATAATTTTTGAAAAAAGAGAATTTACTTTTGATGAAGTTTGGTATATTTATAATCAAATTAGAGATGAAGTGTTGCAAATTCCAAGCGTTACGGGTATAGGAATTGATGAAAAGGTAAATAAGATATCTATAGGGCTTGATGATACCGATGAATCTGAAATAGTAATCCAAATATTAAATGCGTTAGATGTACCATCTTCTATAATTATTTTTGAACAAGCAAATACTCCACGACCAGTGTCCAGATTTGATCGACATAGACCCCTAATGGGTGCAATTGCCGTTCAATCTGCAAGCAATATAAATCCAAATGGAAAACACTCACTAGGCTTCAGTGCAATCGATAATCAAGGTAATAGAGGCATAGTTGTTTCTGGACATGCAGTAACAGGAACAAATGATCACATTTATCAGCCAGAATTTAGTTCTAATAATTATATTAATAAAGTAACTAGAGATCCGCAAGGAGCTCGCTACTCCGATGCGGCGTGGGTACCAACAACACAGGTTCAAGGCTTTATTTATCGCTACTTGGGGGTACACGGTTGGGTTTCCCAAAATAATACTCCAGTAGGAATGATAGTAACTAGACATGGCATATCTTCTGGAACAGGAAACGGTAAAATACTTAGGAGGTATCATACTCAAGACAGTAAAAAATATGGAACCTTATATGATCAAGTTAGAGTAGAGATTAGAAGTTGGGATGGAGATAGCGGCGGGCCGTTTACTAATGCTACCGATGAAAGTAATGTTAGCATACTTGGAATAACTGTTTCGGCGGATGACGGCTACGGGTGGACATATTATAGTCCAATGGACGGCATAAGACAAGATCTAAACATTAATAGACCCTTATGGTACAATGAATAAAATCTACTCCAATAAATCCCGTGGCATGCGCAAAAGTGCAGGCACACCTGAAGTGGTGCCTGCACTGATAGATACCGATATTACCAAAAAAGAGTTTCGCAAGAATTGGTCCCGACTAATACAGAAGGTATATTGGAAAAAATGGAATTAGTGATGAGCAACTAATTATCCCTATTGATGGAGAGACAGTTAGTGTTACACCCGCGGGTTAGAGAATAATAAAGCTCACCCCAGTACAGAACTGTCAAAGTTTAACAGGAATACCAATGGGCGAACGGGGATAGCTTGGTAATTATACCGGCGATAGCTGGTGTCCCAAGAAGCCCCCACCTCTTAGGTGGTGGAAGTACGTCACAGTGAGGGGGAAAAGCAATGGCAAAGAATAAATACAGGCTCATAATCCTAAGTTTTATTATAATTATAGCTGTTTTAACATCCGGATGTTTTTCTTCAAATTCTCAAAAAGAAAGCAAAATACCTTTTGAGCAGGATAGCACAGGTCAGTACGAAAAAGAGCTTGTTCCCTTTTTTAGTGATGCAACGAAAAGTCTTATGGCAGACGACAATATAGACAATGAATTAAAGGTTTTATTCTCGCAACCGGATGATTATGAAAAACCTCCCCCGGACACGTTTTATAATATCCTTAGGGAATACGAGGCTGGCAATATATCCAGGGATGAACAGGCAAAACTTTTTGTGCTGGCAGCCTATGCTCCCGAACTTGTTCCCGAAAAGTACAAAGGGTTAACAGAAGGTGTGGAATCTCCTCAATTTGAAATTCAGCATCTGGTAGACAACTGGGATAACCTGAACCCGGAAATACAGAAGGCGGTTACTCCTTTTATTGTGCCTATTTCTCAAGCGGAGAGCTACTGGTACCCGAAAAATAGGGCAGAAAGTATATCCACCTATCTGCCGGAGAGTTTCCGGTTCGCCTCCGTGGCCCATGCGGCGGAGAATAGTGAAGTTTTTGTTGTCCACTCTTTTGATATTAACGGTGTGGAGATAAAAATAACTTATTATGAACACAGTTCCTGGGATGCTGACAAAAAGCTTACCTACAATATGGCTATCAGGGATATTGAGGATGCTTTAATGCTGGGCTGGGTAGAATTTGAAGAACTGCTGGGTCTGTCTCCGACCAAGCCGCTGCTGGTTGAGTTATTGCCTTTAAGTGAAAGGTTATATGGGCAAGCCTGGAAAGGTAAAGATAATTATAGAATCCGCATTGCTGCTTCGCTGGTTAATAACCCGGAATTGATTTCTGCAACCACAGTTCATGAGTTGTTCCATATATTTCAGTTTGAAATGAAGTTGTCTCCAACTACTGCTGATGTAAAATGGTTGATGGAGGCAACTGCCACTTGGTCTGAACATTATGTTTACGATCATTTTAACACAGAGCACAGATTCCTACCCAGATTTTTCAGAACACTGCATGAAGACAGAATAAGTTTCGGCAATAATTTTGAATACTGTAGTTACATGTTGTTTTATTACCTGTCCGATTATGCTGGTAACAATATAGTATCCGATATACTGTGGGAAACCGCCCGAAGAGGTCCGGGAACGGTTAGGGAATACCTGTCCGAAAAAGTGTCGGGGATGAAGGGGTTGTATGCCGACTTTGCACTTAACAATATTAATGAGTTCATTTTTAAACGATACAATGACAGTGGCCCCCTTCCCGGCGTAATATCAGGTAAAGCACTCAGCAAATATAGTTTAAAAACGGACGATGAAAAAACTGAAAGCATATCTCTAAGTCCCGGTGCCCATCAACATAAGGTTTTCCTTATTAATAAAAACAATGAAGATATAAAGCACATAGACATTTATTTCGATAACCGCCTGGATGATGACAAATACCTGACGCGCATTGGGATTTACAGAAGGTATGACGGCACATGGCATTATGAGGATTGGTCTGCTGCTCAATCAATCCACTTCTGCCGTAACAACAAGGAAGACGAGATTGATTTTCTCTCAATAGTCTATGCAAATGCCAACTTTAAAAAAGAAGGGACAAATAATCCGGTTGACGGTTTCACCATAAAGACTGGCAGATGTCCTGACAGGTTGGACATAACAATTAACGCCGAGTTTGTTTACAAAGTGGAAGATTTTGAATGGACATCCACTACCACGTTGAAAGAAAGAATAAAGATGATTGACCACTTTCTGTTTTTGGTTGAGACATCTGAATATAGTTTCAGCGGCAACGGGGTATATCAGGGCAGGTCATTGCTGGAATCTACAGGCAGGTACAGCATGTCTGTTAAGGAAGTGGATATCCATAATAGCATGGCAAGGATTATGAAAAAGCTGACCAATAATAGTGAAGTTGACCCGGAAGAGTTGAAAAAATTCGGATTTACCGATAATACCCCTCCGGCGGGAATGTTTATTCTTGTACCCGCAATAAAAGAATACGATACATTAAAAGGATTTACTAAAATGTACTTACCAGATCCTATTGGTATAATAGAAATGAATTTCCCGATGCCAATGGACGGTTTGTCGCAAATCATTGCTGTGGCGTTAGATGCCAAAGACTGGACAGGAGAAGGACTTAGACTGGAAAGGGAAATAGACGTTTTTACCTACCAATCTCCCATGTCCGACTGGTTCAAGGCAGATTTCAGCAAAATATTAACTATGCTTCCTGATGCCAACTTGCCGGGTGCAGACATAGACATAAGTAGCCTTTTGGAATCCCAGGGCATCCCCGGGCAGCAGTTTAATCAGCCAGGTATATCTCCCCTAGGTGGTTTTAAAGAAATGGAAGTGATTAAGAATGCTATGCTGATGAGCCATAAATCACCGGGGGAAGCCATTCTTAAACTGAAAGTTTACGGGAAATATATTGAATAGATAAAGGGCTTGCTGAATACTAAACAGTATTCGGTAAGCCTTTTAGTCATAACCACTTCAGTTCTGCAGGTGGTTTTCTCGTTCTCTATAAGGGCTAACCGACTGTTTGCTGGTGGCTTCTTTCCTCTCACAGCAGATAGCTATGATAAAAACAAATGGGGGTGATGCAATGGCAGAGAAAATTAGTGTGTATGTAGATAAGGAGCTTCATAAATGTTTTAAAAGCAGAAGCGAGTTTGCGCGGCAAGTCCCTCTCGGAGTTTATGGTTGATGCTGCATTACGTACTCTTCATACTCCACATAGGCAGGTATCTTCAAGCAAAATGGACCGAATTCGTAATTCAATTAAAGAACCAAATATCTACTGAGGAAATACGAGATATGCGTAATCAGGGCAGATCATGAGCGGTATTTTCGTAGTTGATGTATCGGTTGCTTTGTCTTGGCTTTTACCGGGAGAGGATACAATCCGTACGCTACCTCTGCGCGATCATGCAGTAGAGAGCAACCGAGTTGAGTTATTTGTGCCACCAATATTTTGGAGCGAAGTGGCCATTGTGCTTGGGTATCAGCAAGGAGACAGAGAATATCAAAAACAGAAGCAATTGAGGCACTTGAATCACTGCTGGATTTTCAAATTGATGTCTGCGTCATAGAACCTATTGCATGTACCCCGTCTATAATCTCATGCCGAAAACCAGGCTCTTCTGGAAGTTTTGCATAATCTTCATAGGTTAGTTTCTTTTTGTCTTGATAGGGAGTTGATCCTTCCTTTGCTTGTACAGAAAAAGTTACTCCGGACAACGCTTTCAGCACATTCTGCTTATTATACCGGTACTGCCTTCCCCCAATTTCTACATAAGGAATCCTCTTTTCCCGGGTATATCTCCAGATTGTATCTACGGAAAGACTTAAAGAATCGGTCAATTCTTGAGCTGTAATAAGTCCGTCTCCAGAATCCATAAAAAATCGCATCCCAGTTTCTTTCAGTTTACAACTATAATAAACACATGCCAACACAAGTTAACAATGAAGCCAAAATCAGAGGTTCCGATTCATGTTTTTTGCGTAGACAAGAAAATGGCATCCTCAACAAGTGAAGCGCGTCAGCTATTTCTTACTCCAGTATGCGGGGGCGCTCATCCGATAAAAGCCGCATAGGGATGCCGCATGCGCACGTTTAAATGCATAAAAATTAGGGGAGTATCTTGATTTTGTTGAACAGCAGAATGATGTGGTAATCACAAAAAACGTCTACACAGTAGGTGTTAATTCCTGACATAGTACTAGAGTTATAGATGATTTTGCAAAAGCACTTACTGCTGTTAGTGCTTGAAGAAAGTTTTGAAGAAATGAAGCAGAAGAAAGTTTTAAAGAAATGAAAACTATCTTGGATTTTTAGTAGAATTTGTTATAAAATATACTTTAGTATAAATTAAAGAAAAAGAGGTATCGATTATGCCAAAACGCCAGGATATTAACAAACTTTTGATTATTGGTTCGGGGCCGATTGTGATTGGACAGGCAGCTGAGTTTGACTATTCAGGCACTCAGGCATGTAAAGCTCTTCGTAAACTTGGGTATAAAATTGTATTGGTAAATTCTAATCCGGCAACGATTATGACTGACCCGGGCATGGCTGACGCTACATACATTGAACCGCTAAACGTAAAAAGATTAACAGAAATTATTAAACAGGAACGGCCAGATGCGCTACTTCCTAATTTGGGCGGACAGACTGCCCTTAATCTTAGTATGGAACTTGAGAAGGAAGGAGTTCTTGAGAAATATGGCGTTAAAGTCATTGGTGTTCAGCTTGATGCGATAGAACGAGGAGAAGACCGGATTGCTTTTAAAGAAAGCATGACACAGTTAGGGATTGAAATGCCTAGAAGTGAGCCCGCATATTCTGTGGATGAGGCCGTAAATATAGCCAAAGAACTTGGCTTCCCAGTTGTTATCCGTCCCGCTTATACAATGGGTGGAACAGGCGGGGGCTTGGTTTATAATGTGGAGGAGTTAAAGGTAATTGCCAGCAGGGGAATTTCCGCAAGTAGGGTCGGACAAATTCTTGTAGAAGAATCTGTGCTGGGCTGGGAAGAGCTGGAATTGGAAGTTGTACGCGATACCAACAATCAAATGATTACTGTATGTTTTATCGAAAATATTGATGCTATAGGTGTTCATACGGGAGATTCGTTTTGTTCAGCTCCGATGTTAACGATTAGTGCCGAGTTGCAAGCGCGGCTGCAAAAACATTCTTATGATATTGTGGAAGCTATAGGTGTGATTGGCGGTACAAATGTACAGTTTGCCCATGACCCAAAAACAGGTCGTATTGTTGTCATTGAAATCAATCCAAGGACATCCAGGTCTTCCGCCCTGGCTTCAAAGGCTACCGGATTTCCCATCGCCTTGATTTCTGCCATGTTGGCTGCAGGGTTAACACTGGATGAGATTCCTTATTGGCGGGATGGGTCGCTGGAGAAATATACTCCATCCGGCGATTATGTTGTTATAAAGTTTCCGCGGTGGGCTTTTGAGAAATTTAAAGGCGCCGAGGATAAATTAGGTACGCAAATGAAGGCTGTCGGCGAAGTCATGAGTATCGGGAAAAACTACAAAGAAGCCTTTCAAAAAGCGATACGTTCACTGGAAATAGGGCGTTACGGTTTGGGTTTTGCAAAGAATTTTAATCAGCGCACGCTTGATGAGCTCCTGGCGTTACTTACTGAAGCGTCTAGTGAGCGGCAATTTATTATGTACGAAGCGTTGCGCAAGGGGGCGACCATAGATCAGCTCCATCGCTTAACTCATATTAAAGCATGGTTTATTGAACAGATGCAGGAACTGGTGTTATTAGAAGAGGAAATATTACAGTACAAGAATGGCGACCTGCCCGATGAATTGTTGATACGTGCAAAAAAAGAAGGGTTTGCCGACCGTTATCTTGCTAAGCTATTAAACGTACCGGAGAGGGAAACCAGAAAACGCCGTATTGCTCTGGGTATTACAGAAGCATGGGAGCCCGTACCTGTAAGTGGTGTGGAAAATGCCGCATACTACTTTTCCACGTATAATGCCGAAGATAAGACCGTTTCCAGCGACAGGCAAAAAGTAATGGTCTTAGGCGGAGGCCCTAACAGAATCGGACAGGGTATTGAATTTGATTACTGCTGTGTTCATGCGGCTTTTGCTTTGCGTGATATGGGATATGAAACCATTATGGTTAACTGCAACCCTGAGACTGTATCAACGGATTATGATACATCTGATAAGTTATACTTCGAGCCACTCACAGTGGAAGATGTGCTGAGTATCTATGATAAAGAAAACCCTATCGGGGTAATTGTTCAGTTCGGGGGTCAGACACCGCTTAATATTGCGGGGGAACTGGCTGAGGAAGGTGTCCGAATTTTAGGCACAACACTTGATGCCATTGATCTGGCAGAGGACCGGGACAGGTTCAGAATCATGATGGAAAAGATGAATATTCCCATGCCGGAATCGGGCATGGCCAGCAACCTTAGTGAGGCGCTCACGATTGCTGAGAAAATCGGTTACCCGCTCATGGTAAGGCCGTCCTATGTTCTTGGTGGACGGGGTATGGAAATTGTCCATGATGAAGATATGCTCCAACAGTATATCTCCGCTGCAGTAGATATTACACCCGAGAAACCTATCTTAATTGATAAATTTCTCGATAATGCAATTGAAGCAGAAGCGGATGCCATTTCCGACGGGAAAGACGTTTTTGTTCCTGCAGTCATGGAACATATAGAATATGCAGGGGTTCATTCGGGAGATTCGGCCTGTGTGATTCCGACGATAAGCATATCGGATGAACACCTGTCAACAATTAACGAATATACAAAAAAAATAGCTCAGGAACTTAACGTTATAGGGTTAATGAATATTCAATATGCTATTGCCGAAGGTTGTGTCTACGTATTAGAGGCTAACCCCCGTGCCTCCCGCACTGTTCCCATTGTTTCAAAAGTTTGCAATGTATCAATGGCCCGCCTTGCCACGGAAATAATCATGGGTAAAAAGAAGGTTGCCAACCTTACAACAGGGAGGATTCCGCATTTTGGAGTAAAGGAAGCAGTATTTCCCTTTAATATGTTTCCTGAGGTAGATCCCCTTTTGGGACCGGAAATGCGGTCAACCGGTGAGGTGCTCGGCATTGCGGATTCATTCGGATTAGCCTACTTTAAGGCTCAGGAAGCCACCCAGGGATCTTTGCCGGCGTCAGGAACGGTATTAATTAGTGTCAGGGAACAGGACAGGCCCGCTGTGCTAGACGTGGCCCGTAAGTTTGCCAGCCTTGGTTTCAAAATACTGGCAACGGAAGGAACAAATTATTTCCTGAATCAAAACGGAATACAATCAACATTTATCAAAAAGCTGTACGAGGGTAGGCCAAATATTCTCGACAGCGTCACGAACAGAGAGATTAATTTGATTATTAACACTCCTATCGGCAGAGTCAGTGAAATAGATGATTCGTATATACGTAAAGCTGCGATTAAGCATAAAATACCGTATATTACCACCCTGGCCGCAGCTCTAGCCAGTGCCAAAGGTATAGAGGCTTACAATCAGGCCCAAACATACAGTATAAAACATTTGCAGCATTATCATTTAGACATCAAATAGGCTTGCGTATTGCGACAGGGGACGGTTCTCTGTCGCAAAAATTAAAGGAAGCTTAGCGATTTAATTCAGAATAATCTAGGCGGGAATTTGTCATAATAATTATTCTCAGCAATACTAGTGTAGCTATCTACCGTGAAAATTCTGCGGGGGTGAACTGCATTGCCCAGGTATTGTAGGCAGAAAAGCCAATTAGGTATTTACCACGTCATGATCCGCGGCGTAGGCCAAATGAATATCTTCCATGACGATGAGGATCGAAGAAGATTTATGAGTATCTTGCTAAAGATAAAGGGTGAAAACAATTTTGAACTATATTCATATTCTTTAATGCCAAACCATTTACATTTGCTTATTAAAGAGGTTGAAGATTCTATCTCGCGCATTATGAAACGGTTTGGTGTCAGCTATGTGTATCATTTTAATCAAAAGTATAACAGAGTTGGGCACTTGTTTCAGGATAGGTTCAGGAGTGAGATTATTGATACGGAACAGTACTTCTTGGGGTGCAGCAGATATATACACAATAATTCGGTAGCAGCAGGACTTGCCCAGCACCCGGAAGATTATCCATGGAGCAGCTACACGTATTACATGAATGAGCATGACGATAATAAGCTACTTAATAAAGATTTTTTGCTTGATCACTTCTCTGTCAATAGGGCAGAGGCTATCTTAAAATTAAAAGAATTCACAGAGTGCAACAATATGGATGAGTATCTAGAGTGTGATGATATTGTTCCTGAACCGGGCCTAAAAAGAATCGATTGGCAAGATGCTTTGGCGGGGATATTGGAAAAACACAAGATTAACCTTGAAGAGTTAAGGACCACGCGAAATAAATCAAAGCGGAACGCAGTTCTTCAAGAAATCAAAGTAACGTCCAAATTGTCAACGCGGGAATTATCCCGGCTGTTAGGTATAAGTAAGGATACGATATTCCGAGCATAAAATATTGCGACAGAGAACCGTCCCCTGTCGCACTTCTTTTTCGTATTTGGAAGGAATCATGTAGTTTTCATTGAAATAAAGCAATATAACTGGGACAAGGGGACAGTTTCAACTTGTCCCCTTGTCCTAATGTGAGGGGATACATATGCCTGCCAAGGTGATTTTAAACCCATATTCAAATCGTTGGAATGCCCAGAAGCGCTGGCCTGAAGCGGAGATTGCTTTAAAGGCGGCCGGTATTGAATTTTCCTTGGCTGTCTCCGATTATCCCGGTCAGGCGGTGGAGCTAGGCAGACAGGCTGCTTTAGATGGCTTTTCGCCGGTTATCGCTGCGGGAGGTGACGGGACAATAGGTGAAGTGGTGAACGGGTTGGCTCAGGCATACCTTGAGGAGCATATGGGTATTCTGGGAATTATGCCGCTTGGCACGGCCAATGATTTGGCCTATAACTTGGGGCTTCCCCTTGGGCTGATGGACGCGGCAAAGATTATCGCGGCGGGCAGGATGCGGCCACTGGATGTGTGCAAAGCCGGGGATCGTTATTTTATCAATAACTCTGCCATGGGCCTGGAACCGTATATCACAAAAATCCAGCAGGAAATTACGTGGGTAAAGGGCATACCCCGCTATCTGGTGGCAGCGATTCAGGGGATCCTTCACCATCCAACGTGGCAAGCCCGGGTGGAATGGGATGACGGGCACTATGAAGGGCCGCTTTCGCTGATATCTGTGGGAAATGCCCCCCGTACCGGCGGCCTGTTCTTTATGGCACCCCATGCCGACCCAAGTGACGGTAAACTGACGGCTGTCCTTGCCTATAAAAAAACAGCACTTGATACATTGCTTGTTTTACCGAAAACCTTGTCTCCCAAAGGTACGTTTATTTATTCTGAAGGTATCCGGGAGATTCATACCACACGTATACGTATCGAGCTAGAACGCCCTTCTCCGGCTCATTGTGACGGCGAGCTATTTCCGGAGGAAGTTGACAGCCTCGAATATGTTATTCTGCCGGGACGGCTGAACGTTCTGGTTTCAGGAGAAGATATGAAGAGTTCCGTAAGAAATTAGTAAGCGACAGAGAACCGTCTGCCTTCCCAGACGTTCCCTGTCGAAAGAAATATTTGTGTTAACGTATTATTTAGCTGAAGGTAATAGCGAAAATAAGCTCTGCCATATTTAAGAACAAGATGATTATGCGGACTCTATTTTACTGTCACAGAAAAACGTTTGAGTAAAGCACCGAGAATGGCTCCTGTTAAAGTTAATACGCTTAAAGCGATAATATTGGTGAGAGGTTGAGAGCGGATTGAAGGTGTGATATTCAATAAAGGCATAAACAGACCCATCGTGCTAAATGAGAAGGCATTAACGCCGATTATGCCTTTAAGAATCGCATAATCGTAGCCCGTCCAGCGAAGAAGAAGCAGAATAATAGTTGCCGATGCTATGCTTAGGCCAACTGTTCCGACCAAGCCTATAATAATACCCAGTGTTGTTGTCACTAAATCCTGCTCTAAAAACACGTTTGCAGCAATTAGCCAGGGGGCAAGGACGTTTATCCCCAAAAGTTGCAGAATATAGATGGAACTGTTTATGATAAAAGCTCCAATCAAACCGCTGACTGTAACCTGAACGACAGAATCTCTCATGATAATTCACCTCTTATAGTTATTCTGCCTTAATATATTTTTTGTATTACAATAATCTTTATAGCCCTGTGCAGATGCGCAGGGCTATTTTGGCATTGTCTGAAGTGCTATATTTGTGTTACCCTTACAATAGAGTGAAAAGTAAAGAAAATTTCGACGACTAGTTTGATTTCAGGAACTGGAGATGTGAGTTATGAGTACGGCGACGGAATATGCAAAATTAATCAGTGAGTACCAGTTTATTTTGAGTGAGTTGCCATGCGCAGTAATATTTATCTCAGGTGATGGGACAATCAGGGATTTCAATAAAACAGCCCAAACGATTCTGGGAAGAGATAAAGAGGGTGCTGTGGGTAAACATTTCGGACGAGTGTTTACCTGTAAAAAGCTTCAGGATCAGATTAGTCAGACATTGCAGAGCAGCGAACCGTTTTTTATGCTGGAAAAGGTAAATAATGTTGAGGTTATTATTCATTGTGTACCTGTCACGTCCGGCGGCGATAGCGGAATGCTGATTATTTTCGAAGATCAGACGGAGAAAAACGCTCTTTACAGCGAGTTGAATATCATCAGACAACTTAATCAGGAACTGACACATGTACTGGAGTCGTCCTACGACGGTATGATTATTGCCGATCATAAGGGGAAAATAATCAAAGCGAATAAAAGTGTAGAGAGAATAACGGGGTTTCAGCCGGAAGTAATATTACAGAAAACGATGTTTCAACTGGAAAAAGAAGGGTATGTAAAAATTAACGAGATTCAGGCCAACAAACATACCCGAATTATTAAGCAACGGCTAAATACAGGCAAGGAAGTTCTGGTGACCAGCAATCATATTTTTAACCAAAAAGGTGAGCTCAGTTTTATCATCAGCAATATTAAAGATCTGACTGAAATTAAACAACAGATGGAGCCTCTGAACTTAACAGAGAAATATTACAATGAGTTAAACGTATTTCGGGACAAGGTAAATCATATTATTTTTGACAGCAGTGAAATGAGCGGCGTGTTGGAAAAAGCATACAAAGTTGCCAAGGTGGACTCCACCGTTCTGATATCAGGAGAATCGGGAGTGGGTAAAGAAGTTATATCCAAATTCATCTACAACAACAGTCAGCGCAGGAACGGCCCCATGATCAGTATAAACTGCGGTGCAATTCCGGAGAACCTGTTGGAATCGGAACTGTTTGGCCACGAGAAGGGAGCTTTTACCGGGGCAACGGAAAAGAAATTAGGGCTCTTTGAACTGGCCAACAACGGGACGATTTTTCTTGACGAAATTGCTGAATTACAACTTAATCTACAGATAAAACTATTACGTTTCTTGCAGGAAAAGGAAATTTACAGGGTGGGCGGCAATAAGCCGATACAGTTGAATGTCCGGATTATTTCAGCCACGAATAAGGACATGTCAACTCTGGTCAGAAACAAGCTTTTCAGGGAGGATCTATTTTACAGGCTCAATGTAATCCCTATTCATATTCCTCCGCTTCGTAATCGGAAGAAAGATATCAGGCCTTTAGTTAACAGCTTCTTAGAAAAAGAATGTAAAAAGCATGGCATTGAAAAAACGATTCCGCCGGAAGTCCTGGATGCTTTTGAAAATTATGATTGGCCGGGTAATGTCAGAGAATTATTGAATGTCGTGGAATATCTGGTTGTCATGAGCCGGGACAGCGTGATTCATTTGGATGAGTTGCCCGACAATATCATCAACAGAAAATTCAAGAATATCGAAATTAATATAAATAAGCTGATTCCCTTAAAGGAAGCGAAGGAAATAATGGAGAGGGAAGTTGTGGTTAATGCTTTGAGGAAATACCGGTCAACGAAAAAAGTAGCGGAAGCATTAAAAATGGATAACTCAACAATCTTTCGCATCATGAAAAAATATAAATTGACTGACAATCCGGACGAGGATCTATAGCACTTGTGGTTTTGCAAATATGTATTGCAGATTTGCAAAACCCAATATAACTGAACAATAGGCGTTCTGTAAAGGAACGCATAAAACAAGTAAAGCCCTGTTTGCAAATATGCAATAGGTGCTTTCTTTTTTTATTCTGTGTTTGCCTTTATTCCGGGCTATATGGCGTTTCGCTGGTAGTTGGCGCAACTCTTGCAATTGATACAGAATATTCAGAAAACTAAGCCCTAAAACATAGAAAGGAGTTTGAACATGTCAGAAAACCATTTATTTTCAAGTTCTTCCCTGTGCCTGCTACAAATGCAGCAAGAAGCTTTGTTGAAGAGGAAAGCTAAGGACAGAAGCTTTACGAGCAAGTCCGGAATAGAGATACAGCCTTGCTATACACCAGATGATTGTAAAGCTTTTAATCACAGTCAGTTGGGTTCCCCCGGCAGTCCTCCATATACAAGGGGAATATATCCCCTGATGTACCGAACCCAACCCTGGACTTTCCGACAGTTGGCAGGTTACGGCAGTGCAGTGGATACCAATGAAAGATACCGGTTTTTAATCGCGAATGGCGCGACCGGGATTAATGGAGTGTTTGATTATCCAACGCTTAGGGGATACGACTCAGATAATCCTGTCGCAGAAGCAGATTTGGGGCAGGGAGGTGTGGCCATTGACTCTATCGAGGATATGCATTTGTTATTTAAAGACATCCCCATTAATGAAGTCAGCGTCTCCCTTGTAGTGTGCAACCCAGTGATGGCTGTGCCTGTATTTGCTATGTACCTGGCTATGGCAGAAGAAAGAGGAATACCGTGGGACTGTTTAGGTGGCACAAACCAGAATGACTTCTTAATGGAAACGGCAATTACTACAGCCCCTGATATTTTGCAGCCTCATTTTTCGTTTAAATTAAGCACGGATATTGTTGAATTTTGTGCCGGCAATGTGCCACGCTGGCATCCAATCAGTTATACCGGTTATAACTACAGAGAATCAGGTGTGAATGCTATCCAGGAAGTAGGGATGGTTATTGCCAATGCAATCGCTACGATTGAAGAAATGTTGAGACGCGGCTACAGTATAGACGATTTTGCCCCAAGGCTATCTGTTTTTTTCTCAGCAGACAGCGATTTCTTTGAAGAAGTGGCAAAATACCGTGCAGCCCGGAGAATATGGTTCAAGTTGCTGACAGAAAGATATGGGGCTATTAAAAAGAACAGCCAGACATTAAGATTTCATGTGCAGACGTCCGGGGCATCCCTGACACCACAGCAACCGCTTAATAATATAACGCGTTCTGCATACCAGGCCCTGGCTGCCGTACTCGGCGGAGCTCAGTCTATCCATGTCAACGGCTACGATGAAGCGCTGGCAATACCTACCGAGGAAGCTGCTATCGTAGCATTAAGGACGCAGCAGATTATTTTGCATGAAACAAATGCCGCATACACTGCTGATCCTCTCGGCGGATCATATTTTGTGGAAACGCTAACCTGTGAACTGGAAAAGAAAATTGAAGAATTTGTCAGCGAAATTACAGCAGTCGGTGGAATGGTGGCTGCCGTGGAGACGGGCATGATTCATGACGTGATAACCAAGGCAGCAAACGAACACTTTAAAAGAGTCCGTTCAGGGGAACAGAAAGTGGTGGGCTCAAATTGTTTTAAGCACGATGATGAACCGGAGATTGAGATATTCCGAGCACCGGATATACTGCAAAAGCAAAAACAAAAGTTAAGTGCCCTGCGTCAGAGCAGGGACGCCAGGGTGGTGGATATTTGTCTGGAGAAAATAAGAAACGCCTGTCTGGAAGAGAGAAATGTGATGCCCGCTGTGCTGGAAGCGGTAAAAAACAGAGCGACACTGGAAGAAGTATGCAATGTGTTCAGGAGATATAAGGGCGGTTGGAAACTGCCACTTTAATTGGAAGGAGTGTTGCAGATGCGCAAGGTTTTGCTTGGGAAGTTAGGGTTGGATGCTCACTGGAGGGGTGCAGCCGTGGTGGCAAAATATTTAATGGAAAAAGGGTTTGAGGTTGTATATGTGGGAAACCAGACGCCTGAGCAGTTGGTTGAAGCTGCTGTCCAGGAAGACCCCTGCATGATCGGCGTCAGCATGCTGTCCGGCAGCCATATTGTATTAATGTCGAAGTTTATGCAGCTGCTGCAGGATATGGAGATGAAAGACATTCCTGTCGTCCTGGGAGGGACGATACCGAAGCAGGACAAAGTGAAACTGCACGAGTTGGGAGTGGCCTGTATTTATACACCGGGAGAGTCGCTGGATACACTAGAGGATTTTATTGGGGATATGTTTCGCCTTTCGGCCAAAGGAAAACGTTAAAGCCTCTTTGGGGCACCCGTCGATGCACTCTCCGCAGAGAATACATTCCGAATGATTTAATGATCCCTGGCGGACGAATTCCTCCACGGGAAGGCTCATCGGGCAGCTGTTATTGCACCTTTTGCAGCCAATGCATTTGTCTTCTTCCGCTATAATGCTAAGGGTAGGAAGCCCGATGCGGCTTTTTATTTTATTTCCGATAACCATAAAGGGAGCTATCCAGCAGACATAGTGGCAGAAGGCCCTTTTCCCCGCGGTGAAGGCTAACAGAACAATAAGGATTACGAAGAAGTAATAAATGATATAACCCCCGGGCTCTAAAATGGAGATCCTACGTTCCATTTGAAAGTTAATGAGGCAGCAAATTGCTTCCGAGAAGGCTTTAGCTGTTCCCAGGCGATTTTTTCTAGCTATTCGCCAGAGTTAGGATTGGACAAAGAGACTGCATTAAAAATATCAGGGGCATATATGGTAATCGGCCTAAAATATGCAACGGCAGAACTTGACCCGGTAACGAAAGAAGAGACATATGCAAAAGTACGCGAGTTTGCTAAAAAGTTTAAGGAAAAAAATAAATCTACCGTCTGTTCCGAACTGCTGGGGTGCAATATCAGCACTGAAGAAGGTATGAAAGAGTTTAAGGAAAGACAGTTGATCACTACCTTATGTGCAGACTATGTGAGAAATGCAGCAGAAATTTTAGAGGAAATTCTCTAGCAATGGGACAAGGTAACAGGATGCCGTAGCATTATGCTATTTGGGACAAAAAACCTGTCCTCTTGTCCATTGGTGCGGAACATTTTTCTCAAATCGTCGTCCAAGTATACATAACAGATATGGGGGGCGAATGTATGCGGAAAATATTTTCTCTGATGCTGATATTTTTGATGCTGGTTGCTTCGATGGTGCCGGTTTTGGGTTCTGGTTACCGGGAGAGCGCTCTGGTATACCTGACGGAGAAATATGGAGTTCCGGAAGAAAGAATTGCGCTGCATGAAGGTGGTACTATTGATCTGGAGTTTACGGCGGAGTCTTTCTGGTTCGCGAAGTATGACATTGTTCTCGAAGGAAAAAAGGCGCCGGGTTTCCCTGGAGAGGAAGCGCCGAGGATTTTACCGGCACCAGAGCCAATGCCTCTGCCTGCTCCCGACATGCCCGCAGACACCGGTGCAACCAGGCCTGCTATTTTACCGATACCTCCCCGGGATATCATGGATGACGGTTATCTTTACGGTGGAGTCTACATCCGCTTGAAGACTGGCGAGATTCTGGAACTGGATCAGATGGATAAATATTATGAGGCCGAGCGGAGTTTGGCGCAACAGGAATGGGAACGGCTACAACGGGAAGCCGGCAAGCTCGATGTTTCGCTGTATCAAAAGCTGCAGGGATTGTCGGCATCAGAAATCATTTCGGTCTGGATTAGGCCGATGCCTTTGGAAACGGAGACTCTGAGAGCAGAGTTTGCAGCGTTACAGAAAAAGTATCCTGAGCTGTCTAAGGGAATGACTCTGCCGGGGATTCTGTCCGATACTTACGGCTATGCCCTTCCTGATCCCGGCGAAAGCTCTACTTCATCCGGGAATGGTGTTTCGGACAAGATGATTATGGAACCTGCCGTCAAAGCAGAGGTGTCTGATGAAAAATTGGTGGGATCATCGCCCATGGATAGGCCGGATACCGATATGCCCGATGAAGAATATCGGCAGGAATTTCAAGTATTTTGGGAAGAGTTAGAGCAAATCAGGCTTTTGTCTGTAGCTTCTTCACTGGCGGAAATTCGGGCATTCCTAGAAGGGATGGGCGTTTCTTACCGTGATAACGTCACTTCCATATCGGCAGATTTGTCAGTGGAGCAAATCCGCGACATAGCTGAACTGTCTTCCGTGGCCAGTGTTTTTGAGGAGTACTATACTACAATGGAAGACGCCATAATGTTTCGCGGTAGCGCCCCCAATGAAAAGACGGTTGCGTTGGCGGAGGCTGCTGAAGTTGAAAACAAGCGTATCTACCTGCCGGTCATTTTGCTCTTCACTGCAGTGCTTGCACTGTTCATGTGGCTTTACTATCCGAAATTCAGAAATAAGATTCAACAATAAATAATTGAAGCAAACCTTGAAACAATCAGGCGACACTACGTGATACGTTATCACGTTGGTGTCGCCTTTATATATTAAACCTAATTTAATGTGATGTATGAAAAGGGAATTCATGTACAACTTCCTGATGCCGGCGAAGATTAGCAAAATATGTCCGTTCTGTAAAACGGGCAGTGCCGGCGAGGTCAATGGTCAGGACTGTGGAAGAACGGGTGCCGTACGTTGCAGAAGTAATAAAAATGGGGGAAAGGATTCGTTCCCACTCCAGGCCGACTCCGGTACAGGGCAGTTGACTGTCGCAGGCGGGAATGTCGTCAGTCAGTAATTTTAATAATTCTTTATCGTCAATGGTTTCGGACCGCAGGCAGGGAACCATGTTTTCCTTGCCCCGGGCTACTTTCGGCCAGGGGGTGTCTAAAAAACGGTTGCTCAGGCCGTATAAACCGGGGGGCAGGCGCTGTGGAGTGCCTTTTATGTTGCAATAATGCCACAGAGATTGGCTGTCGCCTGCTAACAGGTTGAATCCGTTAAACTCAGAGTTATTTTTTGACAACATCGCCATATAGTCTCCGGGAGAAAGGTTGCCGCAGAGGTAGTCGCTGACCAGGTGACCCCGGGAGCGCGGATTTTTAACTGTCAGAGCCGGGTCGCGGTAGTTGGTCAGGGCGGCAAAGCGTCCCGTGCGTGTTATCCCAAGCCAGGTGCCGCCCGCTGCCAAATCACGGCCGGCCAGAACGTCCGGGCAATCGTCCCAGAACGTAGCCTGCGCAGTGGGTCTTTCGTAGTATTCGTCCCGGTTGGCAGCAAGCGCCAACGAATAACCGGGATGGTAATTGTAGGCAAAGAGAATAAGGCACATCGGAGTTACCTCTTAAAGTGTATTTATTGATATTATTCTGCACACCACGGGTATTCCCTGCCCTGAAGCCAGTTTGAGCAAAGTACCTTTATATAGGGTAACGACATTTTTTAAGCTATATCAAGCCGGATAGTCTTTTTTGTGATAGTTTGGGAAAAATATATGACAACATTGTCATATGACAGGGTTGTCATATTGAATGTTTTGTGCTATTATATAGTTGATGAAGCCCTAATGGTGACTATATTAAGGAGAGTTCTCGTGGCTTAAAGGAGGTAATAGTGTGCCAAAAGATACTTTTAATAACCTCAGTGCTGAAAAAAAACGCATTATTTTTGACGCTGCTGTGCAGGAGTTTTCAACTCGTCGGTTCAGCGAGGCTTCCATCAACCAGATCATTAAAACCGCAGGGATATCCAGGGGGAGCTTCTATCAGTATTTTAATGATAAAGAGGACATCTACCTCTATATGATTATGGAAATCGGCAAGGAGAAACTGGAAGTTCTCAGCCATACAGAAGCCTTGAACCCTGATGCTGATTTTTTTGAAAACTTTCTCCATATGACCAGAGTTGCGCTAACATGGGCTAAGACAAAACCTGATTACAACCAGGTAGGTTTGCTGATGGAGCTTGATGACAGCGAATTTATTGCCAAGCTCCGTGCGCTTTCTACGGAAGGTTTAGCAATCATCAAAGGGATGGTCGAGCGTGATAAGCAACGCGGTCTTATTAGGCAGGAAATTAATTCCGACCTTGTTGTGGAAATGATGTATACACTTAACATCAATTTGCTTAAGGATATATACAGAAACGGCTCAGAAGAAGAGATGCTTAAAAAGATGGCAGACATGTATGACATTATCAAGGGAGGGATTGCACGTGTTTAAAGTAAGAAACCTTAAATTCAAATACCCGAATAGCAAGGACTACACGATTGATGGCATCGACTTTGAAATTCAGGATGGAGAGATTTTTGGTTTTCTCGGGCCGAGTGCTGCCGGGAAGAGTACGACTCAAAAAATCCTGATTAAGCTTCTAAAAGATTTTGAGGGTGAAATCGAATATTATGGTAAGCCGCTGTTAAGCTATCGTGACGAATTTTATCAGGATATCGGTGTATCATTTGAGATGCCTATTTCTTTCTCCAAGCTGACGGCTATGGAGAATCTGGAGTTTTTTAAAAAGCTCTATAAGCAGACTGTGGATGTGGAACCGCTTTTAAAACGCATGGGTTTATGGGATGACCGCGACAAAAAGGCAGGCGAATTTTCCAAGGGTATGAAGATCCGCTTAAATTTTATCAGGGCAATGCTCAACAAGCCAAAGATGCTCTTCTTAGATGAGCCCACCAACGGTCTTGATCCCGGCAATGCCCGCATTATGAAAGACATGATACTGGAGTTCAAAAAACAGGGAGGTACAGTATTTATTACCAGCCACATTATGAGCGATATTGATGAGCTATGTGACCGTGTGGCCTTCATCGCAGATGGCAAGCTACGCGAAGTGGATACACCGCGCAACCTGAAAATCAAGTATGGCAAACGCACGGTTAAGGTCGAATATAAAGAAGAAGGGAACCTGATTGTCAGGGAGTTTTCGATGGATGAGATTAAAACCCCCGCGTTTTTCGAGTTATTGCGGGATAAGGATATTGAGACTCTCCACAGCGGAGAAACGACGCTTGAGGAGATTTTCATCAAGGTAACGGGGGTGACGTTGCGTGGATAGGCTTCTTCCGCTTGTTAAAGGCGAGTTCGATCGGCTGAACAAGTATAATCTGTTTACAGCCAATTTTGTCGTCTTGCTACTTTGGGTGGGGATGGTCTCGTTTTTTGAAGGCGCGGAATTGAAGATGTTTGTACCAGTCATTTTCCTGATGGACAGCACGATGATGACAATCCTGCTTGTTGGTGCCACGCTCTTTTATGAAAAGCAGGAGCATACGATGAACTCTATCATGGTATCTCCCGTTACCGAAGATGAATATCTTTTATCCAAGGTTATCGTGAGTGTGCTAAACTCGCTTATTACAGTAGTTTTTATATCCGCGGCGCTTTACTTCATCAAAGGGGTCACATATAACTATCTGCTGTTAATTCCTGCAATCATCGTTGTAACAGTGGTGCACTCGATGATAGGAATACGACTTTCCTACCACGCGAAGAGCTTTTCGTCCTTGCTGGTCAATTTTATGGTATATATCTTTGTATTTTTGCTCCCCACAGTATTTGCGACGATTGGGATTATAGATGAGAAGATAGCAAAATACCTGATTGTGCTTCCACCTGACGTCTCCAACATTCTCATTAGTGCCCTCGCCCTAGATGTGGAACCCTGGAAGCTAGTGTTTGGCTATACGTACCTGACCGTACTTTCGTTTATACTATACCGGTTTATGATTAAGCCAAAATTCAACGAATACGTAATGCGGGAAACGGGGGTGTGAACATGCTTTCGGCAATGGCTAAGTTTGAAATTAAAAACCTGATCCGTGAAAAAATGACCATGGTTATGCTTGTGTATCCGCTAGTACTGGGTGGTATCGGTAAGTATGCAATTGATACCGGAGTCGTGGAAGGCCAGGCCTTGGGTGTCATCGCCATGATGCTGGCGCTTATTGCTGGCTTTTCTTACGGCGCGATGGCCGGCTTTTCGCTATTGGATGACCGTGATGATCAGGTTTTCGCATCTATACAGATTTCACCAATCTCACTTTCGCTCTATATCTGGTTTAAGATACTCTTTGTATACGTTCTTAGTGTACTGGCAAGTTTTTTTATCATCTGGTATACGGGAGCAATTAACATGTCGTCTGGGGAGATTCTGATGGTTTCTATACTGTCATCTCTGCAGGTACCCATTGTGGCTCTTCTGATTAATGCTTTTGCAAACAATAAGGTAGAGGGCTTTGTTACGATGAAGGCCACCGGGTTCTTACTGCTGTTTCCTGTCGGCGGCTTCTTTTTTCTCGATGCCAGGGAATGGCTATTCTCGATGGCTCCCGCCTACTGGGCGGCTAAAGCATTACAGTATGCCATGGTGCGGTTGCACATCGATGCTGGCATTGTTACGATGAATCTGACCTTTTACCAGTACCTCAGTATCGGCATCCTGTATAATCTGCTGCTGATTGCAGCGGTGTACAAGATTTTCAAAAAGAAAAATAATATCTGAGGAGGTGTGAGCATGTCTATTTGGGCGATCATCTTATTTCTGCTGGCAGTATTCTATCTCTTTGGCGCAATATTCGAATTTCCAATCATGTTCGAGGGAAACCCGAAAACAAGGTTTATCATGTCAAAAATCGGGAAGAAAAATCTTAAGATTTTGCTTGTCATTTTCGCGGTAATTTTTCTGGTTCTGGCTAATATGTTGAAATAGTGTTAAGAGGGAAGGCCGCAATGTAAAAAGAAGCACTGATTAAATTCAGTGCTTCTTTCCATACGTTAGCAAATGATATCACTATATTATTGATCAAGTGTCTCTAATGATCATAGGACTTCCTTATTTTGAAACATATTGCCGAATATTGTAATTCAAAAACAAGAGTTATAAATGTTAGATAATTAAACAACAAAAAATTTCAGGAAAAGTAGGAATATTGGAAAAAATAAAGAATACATTCTTTAGAATATTCAGTTAATTTACTTCATGATGGAAGCATTTCATAAAAAAACCCAATGGGGCGTTCCCGTTGGGAATAAAACAGGGAGGTTCGAAGAGTGAAAAAAGTTAGTTCTGACATCAAAAAGATTTCCCAGATCAAGTATCAGGAAAAGTCATTAGAGTATTGGGGGCCTACACCTGATGAGGCAAGAAAAATCATGGTTAATAAATCTAAAGCCCTCAAGGATAAGAGAACTACTTTAAAGGAAGCTGTACAGGAGCATGTGAAGGATGGGATTAACCTGGGCATAGGTGGCTTTGTTAACACCAGGGTGCCTTTTGCTGCTGTGCAGGAAGTAGTAAGGCAGGGGGTCAGAGACCTAACCCTTTCGTTTCAGTCAAATTCTATTTGTGTGGAACTACTGGCTGGAGCGATGATTTTGGATCCTGACCGGGTTTCCATCAAGCGGGCAGAATTCGCCTGGTGGGGGTATGAGATTATTGGCATTGCTCCTTTGCTACGTTATCTCACTACGAATGGGTTAATTGAAGTGGATGACTATACAAATTATGGGATGTCAGTACGGTTTAAAGCGGCGGCCATGGGAATCCCCTTTATCCCCATAAGGGATCATGGCGGTTCAGATATGGAGTTAGTAAACAAAGGGACAATGATGGAGTGTCCTTATACCGGAAGAAATGTATACTTAGTCCCGGCGTGCCATCCTGATGTTGGGCTAGTTCATGTCAGCGCTGCAGATATGAATGGTAACGCCAGAATATTCGGCGCCCTTTGTACATGCCCCGAGATAGCGATGGCCTCGACGTACTCAATTGTAACTGCTGAGAAGATTATTGCCGAGGAAAATATTAGGAACTTTCCTAATATGACGGAAATTCCTCATCCTGCCGTGGACTCTTTGGTTGAGAGGCCTTATGGAGCATACCCCGGTGCTTGTTATGGTTTCCACTGGTTTGATATGGATCATATCAAGATGTTTAGGGCAGCAGGAGAAGAATTCAGACAGACTGGTGATAAAACTAAGCTGAAGCAATATTATGATGAGTACGTATTTGGCTGTGAGGACTATGATGATTTTCTTGAGAAAATATCATATAAAACCCTCAAGAAACTTAATAAACTTGATGGTGGCCAGCCTATTGTTTTAACGTAGGCAAATCAAAATATTATTATAAGGAGGCAATATTATGGCTGAATATAGTCATGTGGAAATGATTGCATATACCGGTTCCAGAGTTTTGGAAGATGAAACTATCGTATTTGTTGGCACAGGGTTGCCGATAGTTGCTGCAGCGTATGCGCAGTATACCCATGCACCCGGGCTCTTAATGATTTATGAAGCAGGTTCCCTGGCTCCTATTCTTGATATGGGAATGCCATTGTCAGTGGGGGATACAAGGGCGGGACGTAAGGCCACGTTTTTAAAAGGGCTTTGTTCAGCCTTTGAATTAACCCAGAGAGGGTATGCGGATTATGCCTTTATCGGGGGAGCACAGATTGATATGTATGGAAATCTGTGTTCCACGATGCAGGGAGATGACTACGGAAAACCAAGGGTTAGGTTCCCGGGAAGCGGCGGCGCAGGAGCTATGGCCGCAAATTGTGAAAAAACCATAGCTATCATGGTTTTGGAAAAGAGAAGATTTGTTAAACAACTGGATTTTGTTACAAGCATTGGTTTTGGTGACGGGTCCCCGGATTATAGGGAAAAAGCTGGAGTTATGGGGTCTGGCCCCTACAGGGTTATCACCAATCAGGCACTGTTTGGCTTCTGTGAAGACACAAGAAGAATGAAGCTTCTGGAAGTAAAACCCGGAGTAAAACCCTCAGATATTCAGGATTTAGTAGAGTTTGAGCTAATTATTCCCTCGGACGTAAAAGATATGAAGGAACCCTCGGAAGAAGATTTGAGGATTCTGAGGGATGAAATTGACAAAGAAGGTTACTTCTTGAAACGCCAGGTACAAAAATAGGTAAAAGGGCCGGGGTCAGGTTTGACATTTGACATTCTTGAAGCATCTTGGGGTCAGGTTTGACATTTGATCTAACTGTAAGCTATAATGTCATGCGGGAGTTAGATCAAATGTCAAACCTGACCCCTAACTTATTGTGTCGGACTGGCAGGTCTAAGAGCATGCTTGCAGAATATAAATATAGAGATAATTTGAGCGCTTTGTATGAAGCATAAGGAGTTGCAAAATGAAATTCGCTACGATTACCGGGTGGGGCAAGTGTCTGCCGCCAGCAATACTTAACAACGATGATATCTCGACTTTTCTTGATACCAGTGATGAATGGATTGCCAGCCGTACAGGAATCAAGGAAAGACGTGTATCCCATGTGCCGGTCAGTGACCTGGCACATGTGGCCTCAGTCCGTGCTCTGGCGGCTGCCGGGGTTGATGCGGAAGATGTTGATCTTATTATTTTCGGAAGTTGTACACCGGATGAAGCGGTGCCAAACACGGCGTCCCGCGTTCAGTTGTTACTGGGTATTAAAAGTGCGGCGTCTTTCGACCTCAATACCGCCTGCACCAGTGGTATGTACGCGCTTTCCGTGGCATCGTCCATGATTCAGTCGGGGGCCGCTCGAACTGCTCTCGTTATTGGTGCTGAAGTTATCACAACAATTCAGGACTGGACGGATCGTAATGTAGCCGTACTGTTCGGTGACGGTGCGGCCGCTTTTGTCTTGCAGGGCACCGATAACGACGAAGGACTGCTGGCCGACAAACTGGGATGTTTTGCAGAGTCTCGTGATATCCTGCGGGTCAACGGAATCGGCATGCGCTATATTGATGGCCGGACTATACTGGGCACCATTTGGTGGGACTTCCTGGGTCAGGAAATTTTCAAAAAAGCCGTTATGGGGATGAGTGAAGCGTCCGAAGAAGCCATTACCAAGTCAGGTCTGTCGACAGGTCAAATCGATCTGGTCGTGCCCCACCAGGCGAACCTGAGGATTCTCGATTCGGTCGTTAAACGGCTGGGAGTTACCCCTGAGCGCGTTTTTGTCAACATTCAAAAGTATGGCAACATGTCATCAGCGACTGCGCCAGTCGCTCTTGTTGAAGCAATCGAGGAGGGATTCGTGAAGCCCGGCACACATATCCTGATGCCGGCGTTTGGCGGTGGTCTGACGTACAGTGCCCACGTTATACGCTGGGGCGAGCGCGTTACCCCTGTCCGTTTAACCGATATTGATCTGCCTCCCTGCGAGAAATCAGGGCTGGAACTTGTTCAGGAACTTATGCGCAGACCGCGTGCCGGAGGCCCGTACTAGACGCTACGCATCTGGGATTATTGCATACCAAAAGCACCGACAATGCCGGTGCTTTTATGTTTACGGAAAGAGAAGATAAAAGGCATTGATGATTTTAAAAAGCAAATTAAAAATGATACAAATGTTATACCTCTTTTAAACGGGGTTGATCCCGTTTGAAGAAATATGGGAGAAGTATATTTTTATTGCTGCGTATGGCATGGTTACAGCCAGTGAAAATAAAACGTTTGGTCAGATACTGGAGGATAAAGAATTAAGCGAAACAGTAAAAGGGATTATGCGGGAAATCGCAGAGATTGCAAAAAAGCGGGAAGTTAACTTACCTGCTACTATCATTGAGGATTCCTTTAATAAAGCAAAAAATTTCCCATATGAAACTAAAACCTCTTTTCAACGGGATTTTGAGCAAACAGATAAACCGAACGAAAGAGAACTTTTTGGTGATACGATTATTAGATTAGGTGAAGCTGCTGGAGTAGAAACGGTAAACACCAAGTTGGTTAATGATAAAATAAAAAGTATGAGATAAATATATCCGTCATAGTTTTCTGTGACGCAGAACTTTTAACAGGCGCAGGTACGCGATTTTCGCGTATCTGCGCTGTTTTTATGAATGAAACGTCACGTAGCACTATATACTGTAGTGACAACAATCACAACCTCGGCAATTCAGCAGTTCTGAAGGGGAGTGGGAATGAGTATAGTAGAGAGCGTTGTTACTGGTAACGGATTCTGTTGTAAGGAGGAGGAAAGATGTGAGTGCATTACTGATAGCGGTACTGGTATTTTTTGCGTATCTTATTGCATACCGGACATATGGCACTTTTTTAAGCCAAAAAGTGTTCGGGCTGGATCCGGATCGTGTTACACCGGCACATCGCTACAGGGATGACAAGGACTTTGTGCCTTCGAACAAGTGGGTATTATTCGGACATCATTTTACGACGATTGCAGGTGCGGGCCCCATCGTCGGACCAGCCATCGCTGTCATTTGGGGTTGGGTTCCGGCATTAATGTGGGTCGTTTTCGGGACAATTTTTATGGGTGCCATTCACGACTTTGGTTCTTTGGTCCTCTCCGCACGGCATGAAGGCAAGTCGGTCAGCGCTGTTACCGAAGAGTTAATCGGCCCCCGGGCGAGAACGCTCTTTTTGCTGCTAACGGCTTTTGCCCTTCTGATTGTTTTAGCTGTTTTTGCCGTCATAATTGCGCTGCTATTTACTATGTTCCCAGGTAGTGTCCTGCCAATCTTTATAGAAATTCCTGTCGCAATCGCTATTGGTTACTGGATTTATAAAAAGTCCGGGAACCATGTGGTCGCCGGCACGATTGCGGTTATTACCCTGTATGTATTTGTAGTTATCGGAACCTACGTGCCTCTGACGATGCCGGGAATTATTATGGGGAATCCGATTTACACGTGGGTTGTGATTCTCCTGGTTTACAGTTTTATTGCGTCAACGCTTCCTGTCTGGATGCTGCTGCAGCCCCGGGATTATATAAACTCCCATCAGTTATTCATTGTGCTTATCATGATGGTCCTGGGCGTTATTGTCGCACGTCCGGAAATTGTGGCACCGGCATTTCATTTCAATGCGGTTGGTGCGCCACCCTTCTTTCCGTTCCTGTTCGTTGTCATTGCCTGCGGTGCCATTTCCGGCTTTCACAGCATGGCTGCTTCCGGCACAACGGTAAAGCAGATGGATAATGAGTCCGATGCCAAGCTGATTGGGTATGGTGCCATGCTTACGGAAGGGTTTCTGGCGACGATGGTTATTTTAGCCTGCACAGCAGGATTTAGCAGTCTTGCCGCATGGACCGAGCATTATGCCAGTTGGCAAGCTGCCGATGGCCTGGGTGCTAAAGTAGGCGCATTTGTCAATGGTGGCGGCTCCTTCATCTCAGCGCTTGGTATCCCGCAGCAGATCGCCCTGACCATTATGGCGGTGATGGTGGTTAGCTTCGCGGCTACTACGATGGATTCGGCGACAAGGATTCAGCGCTATATCATTGCCGAACTGGCAGAGAGCTATGGTATTAAACCGTTAGCCACTCCCACCGGTGCTGCTCTTTTTGCGGTAATAACTGCATTTGCCCTTGCTTCCATTAACGGAGGCCGTGGTGGTATGATTCTCTGGCCGCTATTTGGTGCATCCAATCAACTCATGGCTGGCCTGGCGCTACTTGTTATGACCGTCTGGCTGATTCGAATCAAAAAACCGTCAATCTACTCCGCTATTCCCATGGTATTCATGATCTTCATTACGACCTGGGCTATGATAGCAGGGCTTGTTAATTACTACAACCAGGGCAACTGGTTATTAACAATCCTTAGCTTTTTCATCATTCTGCTGGAAGTATGGGTAGTTATTGAAGCAATTACCATCCTTAAAAACCCCAACAAATTACCGTACCAACCCCATGAGGCGATTCACCGTGACTCCTGGGCCGGATATACCAGGGAGTAGCACAGAATAATTCTTGCATAATTGACTGTTATCAAAAAGAGATCGCCCCAGATAGACCTGGGGCGATCTCTTTTTGACGGGCAAGGGACAGGCTGAACTGCTCCGTGTCCCGTCGTCAATCTGTATTCAGTAACGCTTTTACAAACGCTGTTTTTGAGAATTCTCCGCGGCTTATGACATACATATAATCTTCTTTGCCAAGAAGTGCGGTTGTGATTTTTTTAAGATCGGCGCCATTGTTTTTCATCCGATTAGCGTTTTCCTGCAAGCTCTCAATATGGTCCAGCTTTCTTTTCAGAGAATCCCGTCCCTCAGCTACAGGACCCCGGTGGCTGCAGAAAATGCTGGAAAAGTTCAGCTCTGACAGCTTGCGCAGGGATTCTTTGATAGAGAATAAATCCTCGTTTTGATACAGGTAGATGACTCTTTCACCTACATAAAGATCGCCGGTAAATAGCCAGCCCATTTTTTCTTCATACAAACAGATATGATCTGTTGAGTGTCCCGGGGTGGGTATGATCTGAAAAGCATATTTATCTGTCTTAAGAATATCACCTATCTTTTGACAGCGACCTGCAGCAGGTGTCCCCCAAACGAAGCGGCGATAATAGGGGATTGGGGGCGGGGCAGAAAAATAGGCGAGTGCATTCTCATGGACATAAGGAATAATATTTAACATATTCAACATATCCACATTGCCGGCATGGTCTTCATGGGAATGAGTAAAAACGGCTTGTTGTGGCGGCTTATTGGTGTAATAAGATTTCAGTTGCTTCTTAAAATATGGAGCCCCTGCATCAATAATCAGATTGTCAACCAAAAAGGAACAGGCAACCCGCAGTTTCCTGCTTAAAATAGTTCTGGACATTTTCAGGCAGGTAACATCACGCTCAACTAATTCTTTAAACAATTTGACAACCACCTTAATGTTCACTGTTAATAATTACACTCGTAAATAATTTCCTTATATCATTATACCGCACATGGTTATACAGCGCTAGATGAAAAATTGTACCTGGGAACTGTTCCCGAGTTGCACTAAAAAAGGAAAATCCGTATTTTTTACGAAGATATACACTTAGACCAGATATAGTGAATACGAGGGAGTGAGATAATGGTTCTGGAAATTATGCCAAATATCTATAAACTGGACATACCAATTCCCAAGAATCCGCTTAAGTCTTTAAATTCTTATGTAATAAAGTCGGCAGAACGAACCCTGGTCATTGATACGGGACTTAACCGTCAGGAATGCCGGGCTGCCATGGATGCGGGACTGGAAGAGCTTGGAGTTGACTTGGCTAATGTTGATTTTTTTATTACCCATATGCATGCAGATCATTCCGGCCTTGTTGCTGGCCTGATGAAGAAGGGGTCGGTGGCTTACTGCAGTGCGGAGGATGCGGAGATTATTAATATGGATGAAAGCCACTGGGAGACCATGCGGGTCTTTGTACAGACCGGCGGATTTCCGGCGGCAGAGTTCCAAAATGCCATTGAAAAGCATCCTGCATATAAATACAGGGCAAAAGAGTATATAGATTTCACCATAGTGAACGACGGCGATTCTCTAACTGTTGGTGATTATCAATTCGTTTGCGTAAAAACGCCGGGCCACACCCGCGGGCACATGTGCTTGTACGAAAAGAACAAGAAATTCCTGATATCCGGCGACCATATTTTAGCCGACATCACCCCGAATATTTCTCTGTGGTCTGACAGGCATGATCCGTTACATGATTATCTGGAAAGTCTGGAGAAAGTACGGTGCCTTGATGTTCAGTTGGTTTTGCCTGGACACAGAAGCCTGATTAAGGATTTTCAGGGACGTATTGATGAATTAAAGCGCCATCATCGTACGAGAGCCGATGAAGTGCTGATGATTTTGAGTAAAGGGCCACTCAATGCGTATGAGGTAGCTGCACAGATGACCTGGGATATGACGTATGACACCTTCGAAGAATTTCCCGTTTCCCAGAAATGGTTTGCTGCCGGGGAGGCGTTGGCACACCTGAAGTACCTGGAAGGATTAAAAGATGTGAAGAGAGAAGTGTTGGATAACACAGTGATCTTTTCTCGGTAATCAGAATAATTATTATTTGGCAAAGGAAATGTGGCACAAATATAGAAATATAATGCCAGAAGTGTTATTGTGCAGGCCGCTTCTACATATAGTATGCAGAGACATATTGTTGTAAAGTCGGGAGGGTTAGCGTGAAAAATATTACTATTGTATCGCTGCTTTAGCAGCGAGATGGAGGTTAATATGAAAACTGCAGAATACTTGGGTCAGGATGCCGGGTTATTATTGGAGCACACATGTAAAACTGTACCGAAAGAAATGTTGCATCTGCCCGGTCCTGATTTTGTGGACAGAGTCTTTGCGGTATCTGACAGGCCAATGCCTGTACTGAGAAATCTTGAACAATTTTTCCGTCATGGCAGATTGTCAGGAACCGGGTACCTGTCTATCCTGCCGGTTGACCAGGGGATTGAACACTCCGGCGGTGCCTCTTTTGCACCGAATCCGGCCTATTTTGACCCGGAGAATATCGTCCGATTGGCAATGGAAGGAGGCTGTAACGGCGTTGCTTCCACGCTGGGTGTATTAGGGGCGGTAGCCAGAAAGTACGCCCATAAAATTCCCTTTGTTGTGAAACTCAATCACAACGAACTCCTCTCATACCCCAATATCCATGATCAGGTGATGTTTGCCCATGTGAAGCAGGCCAGGGATATGGGGGCCGTGGCGGTCGGTGCCACGATCTACTTTGGTTCGGCTGAATCGCGGAGGCAGATTACAGAAGTAACGGAAGCTTTTCGTATTGCTCACGATTTGGGTATGTTTACCATTCTTTGGTGCTATCTAAGGAATCCGGCGTTTAAGGTTGACGGTACAGACTATCATACGGCAGCTGATTTGACCGGGCAGGCCAACCACCTTGGGGTAACGATTAAAGCAGACATCATTAAACAAAAGCTTCCTGAAAGTAATGGCGGCTATCCTGCCGTCAGCAGCCTGGGGAAAGAATTTGGCAAAACGAACAAAAAGGTGTATAATGAGTTAGCCAGCGAACATCCCATTGATTTGACCCGTTACCAGGTGGTTAACTGCTATATGGGGCGGGCCGGCCTGATTAATTCCGGAGGGGCTTCCGGGGAAAATGATATGGCTGAAGCAGTGCGAACTGCGGTAATTAACAAGCGTGCCGGCGGCATGGGATTAATATCCGGCAGGAAAGCGTTTCAACGCCCGATGGCTGAAGGGGTAAAACTCTTACACGCTATTCAGGATGTTTATCTCGACACTGGAATAACTATCGCGTAATATTAACTACCAGGTTTTCCTGATAGGGGATAAACCTGGTATTATTATTTTAAGAGAAAATGTGTCGAAACAGGCCGAAAGAGGTAAAGGGACAGGCCGTGGCGAAAGATATTGCAAGAAATGAGATTAGATTGATTTGAGGTGTTTTAATTGATTGAAAGAGAACATACCCTGGCGATGTTTGTGGATTTTGAAAATATTGCCTTGGGTGCCCAGGGGCGTAACCAGCCGGATTTTGATATTCAGAAAGTGCTGGAGAGGCTTGTGGAAAAAGGCAAGGTTATTGTAAAGAAGGCATACGCGGACTGGAGTCGGTTTACTAAATACAAGCAACCGTTCCATGAAGCAGCTATTGAATTGATAGAAATTCCCAAACGCTCATCCACAGGGAAAAATTCTGCTGATATTCGCTTATGCGTAGATGCGATTGATCTCTGTTATGCGAAAGAACATATCGATACTTTTGTAATTGTTTCCGGAGACAGTGATTTTTCCCCACTGGTGTCAAAACTGAAAGAAAACGGTAAACATGTCATCGGTCTGGGGATGCGTACATCGACATCGGCGCTGCTTAGCGATAACTGCGACGAATTTATTTATTACGAAGATCTGATGCTGGGAGACTTCCAACCGCCCAAGATTAACGGCAAGGTGCCAAAAGAGAAGCAGCCGGCGTTTAACCTGCTTTTTGAGTCCATGATTGCTCTGGTTCGTGAAAACAAGGAATGTCTCTGGTCATCTATGGTGAAAGATACGATGAAACGCAAACGGCCGTCATTCAGTGAATCGAGCTATGGGTACCGTTCTTTTTCCGAGTTACTGGAGGATGCGCAAAAGAAAGGGTTTATCGAACTTAGGACAGACCCGCGCAGTGGAACTTATGTTGTTGTAGGGTTTGTAAAAGAAAGCTAAATGTAAGCTTTGTCGAACATCATGAATGTCAACCTGTTATGAAAAACTGGTTGACATTCTTTTTTATGTGTGCTATAATCCAGTTATCTTGATTCGAGGAGGCAGATAATGAATTCCAAATATCCGGTACGCGACATGATTTTAATTGCACTTTTTGCCGCATTAACTTCTGTTATGGCCTATGTGGCTATCCCTTTGCCTTTTAGTCCAGTGCCGATGACGGGCCAGACATTTGCCGTCATGCTGGCTGGCGTACTGCTTGGCGCCAGAAAAGGCGCTTTCAGTCAGATCATCTATTTGTTGCTCGGTGTCGTGGGTGTGCCGGTTTTTGCAGGCGGACAAGCGGGACTAAGCAGATTGGCTGGTCCAACCGGTGGTTTTATCTGGGGTTTCGTTCTTGGCGCGTATGTCATCGGTAAACTGGTGGAAAGACACGGACGTCCGTCAATGATTTACCTGATTGCTGCAGTCACCGCCGGCGGGATTCTCGCTGTTTACATTCCCGGAATTCTGCAGTTAGCTTACGTCACAGGAATGACAGTCCGACAAGCCGTCGTTGCGATGCTTCCCTATATTCCCGGCGATGTCGTTAAAGTATTGGCCGCGTCAGCCCTGGCAAAGCAAATGCTGAGCATTCCCGTTCTCAGATCAGCTCATAATTAAATGGTCATCATACGATACGGACGACAGTTCAAATGAACTGCCGTCCTTTTTTAGGTAAGGTCGCCTTTACTCGCTATTGTGTGAGGAATATAATGTATAGAGAGAATAAAGGAGGCAAAAGTCATGCGTGAGAAAGTTAACGAAATTTTTCAGACGGATATCTATGGCATAACCTGTGAAGCACTTTCCGCCACCGGGGACAACCTGGAAGTGGTACGGCAGATGATAAACGCGGGAGTTAAAATTATTCAGTACCGGGAAAAGGACAAGCCCAAAAAAGAAAAACTGGAAGAATGTAAGGTGATTCGGGAAATGTGTAAGCCGGCAAGAGTGCTATTTATCGTCAATGACGATGTGGATATTGCCATACTTTGTAAAGCTGGCGGGGTGCATGTGGGGCAGGATGATTTGCCGGCAGATCAGGTCCGCAAGCTGGTTGGGCCGGAGATGATCATTGGCGTATCGGCCGATACCCCCGGCGAAGTAGAAGATGCCATTGCCCGCGGTGCAGATTATATCGGTATTGGGCCGGTCTTCACCACCGGCACCAAGGCTGACGCCGGTGAACCTGTGGGGCTGGAGCTGGTGGAATTTATGGCAAAGAATTATAAAATCCCGCTGGTGGCCATCGGCGGGATTGACGGAAAAAATATTATAGAAGTACGTCGTCGGGGTATTCCCTGTTCGGCGATGATTTCCGCGTTGGTGGGATGTGATGATATTGTTTCACGGGTAGCGGAAATCCGCAAGACTATAGCACAAAGTGATTGCTAATTTATCTTTATGGAACGGCGTTTCAGTGCGGTGAAAAGATAAAGCCCGGTTAATACCAGCGTGTATGTAACTGCCAGGTTGCGTAGAACAACAACGCTGACTACCGTTGTATCTACCCAGGGGTAGATCCCGACAACATAGTCAAGATAATCGTTAAATATGTACCAACCGGATATTGCTGCAGCCTGGCCAAGAGAAAGGGGCAGCCCGTAATAATACCAGAACAGAACGGCCTGCAGTGCCATAGAGGCATGGCCGAACCAAAGTAAAAAGTTCTCGGGATAATAATTTCCAGCCAAGTGGTACAGCGTAATAATGGCTACGGTCCACAGACCGTGCTTGATTAAGCCGAAGTATGCCAGCCCTTCCCAGAAAGGCGAACGCTTCTTTCTCACCATGAGTGTGAGGACGATAAAAAAGTATAGCACTGTCAGGGGTGAGTTTGGTACAAACGGCCACAGGTAAGCAGGCGTTGTGATAAACTGACCGCGGTACCAGTAGAACCCATAGATGGTGCCAAAAAAGTTAATGATCAGCAGGGCTACATAGAACCAGGTTGAACAAAATATAGGGTGTAGTATTTTGCGCATTTTTCCTCCTAAGTTTGACGGCAACTCCTACATATTAGTCTTATGCATCAGAATCCTGCACAAAACGGAGAGTTTTTATCTTAGCATTATATCATTTTACATGGTAGAGTGTCTAATGTTCACAATACTAAAATCGCAAGCTTTTGTTGTTGACAGAGAAATGAAACAGGAGTATAATAATACCAATAAAACATATAGGATTAATATGAATAGGAGGAGATCGCATGGGTAAAGTGTATGAGAATATAACAGAACTAATTGGTGGCACTCCACTTGTGAAGCTGGGTAAAGTCAACGACGGCGTGGCAGACGTGTATGCCAAGCTAGAGTCTTTTAATCCCGGTGGAAGCGTAAAAGACCGGATTGCTATTTCTATGGTGGAAGATGCGGAAAAGCTGGGGCTGATTAATGCTGATACAGTGATTATTGAACCGACCAGCGGTAATACAGGGATTGGCCTGGCTCTCGTTTGTGCCGGTAAGGGATACCGGCTTATTTTGGCTATGCCGGAGACAATGTCAGTGGAGCGGCGCAACCTGTTAAAAGCCTACGGTGCCGAGCTTGTTCTGACCCCCGGTGCGGAAGGAATGAAGGGCGCCATCCGTATTGCCCTGGAACTGGCCAAACAAACTGCCAATTCATTCGTCCCCCAACAGTTTGAGAACCCGGCTAATCCCAAGATACACAGGGAAACTACTGCAGAAGAGATCTGGAATGACACCGACGGCAAGGTAGACATTTTTGTTGCCGGGGTGGGCACCGGCGGAACCATCACCGGTGTGGGGCAGGTCTTAAAAAGCAAAAAGCCTGAGGTTCAGATTGTGGCTGTGGAACCTTCTGCGTCCCCGGTTCTTTCCGGTGGTCAGCCCGGACCCCACAAGCTTCAGGGAATTGGAGCCGGTTTTATCCCTGCAATACTGGATGTCAGCACATTTGACAGAGTGATTCAGGTGCAGGATGAGGATGCTTTGGCCACTGCCCGGCGTTTAGCTAAAGAAGAAGGACTTTTGGTCGGCATATCTTCCGGCGCCGCCGCCCACGCTGCGTTGGAACTATCGCGACAGCCTGAAAACAGTGGAAAAGTAATCGTTGTTGTCCTGCCCGATACCGGCGAGCGCTACCTGTCAACGATTCTTTTTCAAACCAGTTAAATAACGCAACTGTAATAGTTTTGCAACCCGGGGACGGTTCTCGAATTGCAAAAATGCAACATGGGGACGGTTCCTAAAGTTGCAAAAACGAAGTCGCGTTTAATCTCTGCAACTTGAGAACCGTCCCCGGGTTGCAAAGTAATATCAATTGCAAACCTGACCCCGAGGAGGATATGAATGGCGGATAAAGTGTTTGGTGATGGGAAGGGGCGGGGGAAGGAGATGGCGACCCGGCTTGTGCAAAGCGGTGTCCGCTTTGATACGGCTACAGGGGCTGTCAGTGTGCCGATTTATCAGACGGCTACCTTCCGCCATCCCGCTCCCGGAGAAACGACAGGCTATGACTATACGCGTACCGGCAACCCAACCCGTCAGGCGTTGGAGGAAGCGCTGGCTGATTTGGACGGCGGTGCCGGTGCGTTTGCTTTTTCTTCCGGTATGGCTGCGATTATGGCAGTCATGCTTCTTTTTGAAACGGGTGACCATATTATCTTTGGTGAAGATCTGTACGGTGGAACGTACCGGCTGATGGACTGGATACTGGTTAAGTTCGGTTTACATGTCAGCTATGTGGATACAACCGACCTGGGTGCAGTAGCCGCCGCTGTCCGACCGGAGACCAGAGGTGTGGTCCTGGAGACGCCTTCGAATCCGATGCTGAAAACAACGGATATTGCAGCCGTGGCCGCCTTCTGCAAAGAGCGGCGCCTGCTGACTATTGTTGATAATACACTGATGACACCGTATCTGCAGCGACCGCTGGAGCACGGTGCCGATCTTGTGGTCTACAGTGCCACTAAGTATCTGGGTGGCCACAATGATTTGTTGGCGGGCATTGTGGTGGCCGCCACTGATAAGCTGGCCCAGGATGTGGCTCTGGTACAAAACGGTACCGGCCCGGTGCTGGCACCTCATGACAGTTGGCTTCTGCTGCGGGGTTTAAAAACACTCTCTATCCGCATGGACAGACAGCAGGAGAATGCGCAGCGGCTGGCGAAATGGTTGAGCATTCAGCCGCAGGTACTGCAAGTGAATTATCCGGGGCTTGACCAAGTCCACGTCCAGGCTGCAGGCCCTGGAGCCATGCTTTCCTTTTCATTGAAAGATGCGCAGGCGGCTAAATCCGTGATTCAGCGGCTACAGATTATCACATACGCTGAGTCACTGGGCGGAGTAGAGTCATTACTGACATACCCGTACCTGCAGACCCATGCCGACGTTCCCGAGGAAACCAGGGAACGGCTGGGGATCAACGACAGATTGCTCCGGTTGTCTGTGGGTATTGAACATTACGAGGATTTGCGTGCTGATCTGGAGCATGCGCTGCGCTTTTAATATTGCTGTGGGAGGAATCGTATGGACTGGGAAACAAGATTGATACATTCCGGTTTTGATATTGAAGAGCATACCGGTGCGGTAAGCATCCCCATTTATCAGGCATCTACATACAGGCAGACAAGCGTGGATGAAGCCGCCCGGTATGAGTACGGGCGCTCGGGAAACCCTACAAGAAACGCATTGGAGGGGACCATGGCCGTCCTGGAAGGAGGCAGCCACGGATTTGCCTTTTCGTCAGGTATGGCAGCAATTTCATCGGCCCTTTCCCTGTTAAAAACGGGGGAGCATATTCTTGTCTGCCGCGATGTTTATGGTGGGACATACAGAGCGCTAACTGCACTGTTTTCCCGGTTTGGAATCAGCAATACATTTGTGGATACGACAGACATTCTAGCCATACGGGCGGCTATCCGTCCAGACACGAAAGCACTGTTTCTGGAAACGCCGTCCAACCCGCTGCTGCGCATCACAGATCTGCGGGCTTGCGTTAATTTGGCCAGGGAGCACGGCTTGTTTACCATAGCTGACAATACGTTCATGACGCCGTATCTGCAGCGTCCCTTAGAGTTAGGGGTGGATGTGGTAGTCCACTCCGCCACGAAGTTTCTTGGCGGACACAGCGATGTGATTGCCGGCGTTGCTGTCACGGCCAATGAACAACTGGCGGGAACGCTGCGTATGATCCAGACCACATTTGGGGCTGTTTTAGGACCATTGGACAGTTGGCTTGTTTCCCGGGGGATAAAAACATTAAAGGTGAGAATGGATGCCCAGCAGGAAACGGCAGGTAAACTGGCGGAGTGGTTAGCTGCAAATCCGTTGGTTAAACAGGTCCACTATCCCGGATTAGCGAAACATCCCGGCAGAGATACCCATTCTTCGCAAAGTGGGGGGTTCGGCTGTGTGCTCAGTTTTACCCTGGCAGACGGCGTACAGGCACGTAAGTTTTTAAAATGTGTAAGGATACCGATCCTCGCCGTCTCTCTTGGGGGTGTGGAGAGTATTTTAACGTATCCCGTCACCATGTCTCATGCATCCATGCCCAGGGAATGCAGGGAAGAGCTTAATGTCCGTGACAGCCTCGTTCGCCTCTCTGTCGGCCTGGAAGCGCTTGCAGACCTTAAAGAGGGTCTGGATCGTGCTTTACGGGAAAGTGTGACCGATTGAGTGTAAATGGGCAGGATTTAGGGTGAATTCGTCGAACTACCCCCTAATAAGAATGCAGGGGGTAATTATGCGACAAAGACTTGTCTTGTTTACGTTAGTGATACTTTTTCTATTACTTCTGTATAGACCACCGTCAGTTTTGGCACGGCCCAATTTTGCTGAGCAAACCGGTGAGCCGTGCATTACCTGTCATGTGGAAGGTTCATTGGATTTAAATCCCACCGGACAAGCGTTCCGGCAGCAAGGCTATCGCTGGCCTCTGGCCGGTACCGCGGATTCTCGTACCCCTTTCCGCAGAGCGCTGGAAACTGTGCTGCGCTTTCTGCATATCGTAGCCGCCTTTAGTTGGCTCGGTGCCATTTTTTTTATTCATATCATCATAAAACCAAAAACCGTGGAACACGGTATCCCCACGGCGGCTTTTCGACTGACCTGGATTAATATTATAATTCTCTCCGTGACCGGAATTATTTTAATGTTCATGCGACTGGGTTCCATTCATAATCTGGTTGACACTCGCTTTGGCCGTCTACTTGGGCTAAAGATATTACTCTTTCTGGTACTTGTTGCTGCAGCCGCATTTGTAACTCTACGTCTAAACCGAAAACTACGGGGTGCAAGCTCAGGGGGAAGCCTGGCATTGCCATCCGAAGAGATGATGCGAAAGTTCACCCCTGAAGAATTAGCATCCTATGACGGAAAAGAGGGTAGACCCACGTATATGTCCCACGGCGGAATTGTCTATGATGTAAGCGGCAGCAAGCTTTGGCGTCTCGGCAAGCATGCCGGACGGCATGAGGCCGGTGCGGATCTTACTGAGGATTTACCTTTTGCGCCTCATGGGGTACAGGTTTTTGAGAGAGTGACTCGTGTCGGTGTCCTTACTTCTGTAAATGAAGAAGGACACGGAGTAAATAAAGAACATCACCAACGTGCGGTAAAAATGCTTCATTTCCTCGCCAACTTCAATCTGATTGTTGCGTTATCTATACTGTTTATTCTCGCTTTGTGGCGAGTCTGAAACACGGATAGAAAAAGGCCTCTCGAAATGAGAGGCCTTTTTTTCGCTATTCTTTATTTTCCATCTCCGGCATAGTCATCGGCGCTTGTGTGTCAAACTGCTCAAAGACACGAAGTACGGCTTTTACGGATAAGACCAGCATTTCCCGCTCTTCGGGCGTAAGGCGGTCGGCTAAGTTGCTGAACCGCAGGGACCGGCGCTGGAAAACCAAGCTGGCCAGTTGCCTGCCGTACGATGTCAGAAAGACCCGGACAACACGGCGGTCTTTTTCATCGCCCTTGCGGCGGACGAGGTTCATTTTTACCAGACGGTCTACCAGGCGGGTGGCTGCACTCTCTGCCAGGTAGATTTCGGCACTAAGTTCACCCATCGTTAAATCATCATGCAAATAAAGAATAAGTAGGGCATTAATTTGGCCCGGAGTAATGCCAAGACCTGTCAGTTCACGGATTTCCTCTGTCTCCAGGTAGTGCATGAGTTTAGGGAAAATTTCCTGGAACGCTTTGGTAAACACTTCAGTCTCTTTGAAATCTGCCATAGGGTTCCCTCCTCTGAATGTGATAAATGCCCCGGGTATGGAATTTACTGTATTATAACATTTGACATTATAAAAGACCAGAAAATATTGTTTCTGCAATAGTTGCTGTAAAATATGCAAATATTGTCGTTATGATTAATGGTGAGCAACAAGCATGTAATTGGCCATGAAAAAAAATATTAAAAATATTTTTAATTAAGCAGGACATTTTAGTCAAGATAACGAACTTTACAACATAAATATTTAACATATGAAAATATATTTGGAGGTGGAGATTAAAAAAGTAATATAGAACGAAAGTGTATTCCTATTAAAAGGAGGAGAGTGACTTGAGAAAAATACGCAGCGCAGCTGTTCTGGGCGCCGGCACAATGGGAGCTAGTATTGCCGCCCACCTGGCAAATGTGGGTATACCCTGCCTGGTCCTTGATATCATACCGCAACCGACTGAAGAAGAGACGAAGTCTGGGATTACTGAAGATCCTAAATTCAGAAATAAATTGGCAGGCCTGGGCATCGAGAATTTAAAGAAAATGCGGCCTTCACCTTTTTATCAGGTGAATGACGTAGCAATGCTGACGCCAGGCAACCTGGAAGATGACTTGCATAAGATTGCTGGAGTGGACTGGGTTATAGAAGTAGTTGCCGAGAGAATGGATATTAAAAAAGGGCTCTTTAAAAGAGTAGAAAAATACTGGAGCCCAGGGACAGTCGTTACGACGAACACGTCAGGATTGTCTGTTAACGAAATGGTAGCAGAGTGTTCACCGGAATTTAGAAAGCACTTTATGGGAACCCATTTCTTCAACCCGCCCCGCTATATGAAGCTTCTCGAAATTATTCCCGGTGAGGATACAGATCCTGCCCTTGTTGAGTTTATGAAAGACTTTGGTGACAGGGTGTTGGGTAAAGGGGTCGTCATGGCCAAAGACACGCCGAACTTTATTGGCAACCGTATTGGAGTGTACGGCCTTTTAGCCACCGTGACGGCAATGGAAGAAACAGGCCTTACTCCTGAGGAAGTTGACGCAGTTACCGGACCGGCCATGGGGCGTCCCAAAAGTGCCACGTTCCGTACATTGGATATGGTCGGCCTCGATGTGTTTGTCCATGTAGCCCGTAATGTGGGCGAAAAAGTTACAGAACCGTGGGAAGTGGCATCTTTTGAAATTCCCGGCTTCCTACAGACTATGTTTGATAATAAGTGGCTTGGTGAAAAGACGGGACAGGGCTTTTACAAGAAGGTAAAGGCTGACGGGACAAAGCAAATTCTTACCCTGGATCTTAGCTCCATGGAATATCGTGAGCAGAAAAAGGCGAAGTTTGGCAGCCTGGAAGCTGCAAAAAGCGCCGGTTCCGTTCCAGCGCGGATCAGAGCACTTCTCGGCGCCGGAGATAAAGGCAGTGAGTTTGCCTGGAAAGCGCTGCGTGGCATGATGATCTATTCCGCGCTGAAGGCGGAAGAAATCGCCGATGATATCGTCTCTGTCGACCGGGCAATGCGCTGGGGATTCAACTGGGAGATGGGCCCCTTTGAAACTTGGGATGCCATCGGTGTTAAAGATGCTGTGGCACGGATAGTGGCTGACGGCAAAGAAGTGCCTCCCATGGTAACAGAAATGTTGGCAGCAGGGATTGAATCGTTTTACAAGAAGGAAGACGGAAAGACCTTCGTTTATGACTTTAAAACAAAACAGTATCAGGCTCTGGAACCAATGTTTGGCATAATTTACCTCCCGGATTATAAAGAAAAAGGGCGGGTGATTAAATCCAACTCCGGCGCCAGCCTGATTGATATCGGTGATGGTGTGACCTGTCTTGAGTTCCACTCGGTGAGGCAGGCGATTGGGGCCGATGTCCTCTCTATGATTGTCAAATCTGCTGATGAAGTGGAAAAGAACTATCAAGGGATGGTCATTGCTAACCATGCCCGCAACTTCTGTGTGGGCGCCAATCTGATGATGGTATTAATGGAGGCCCAGGCGGAAGAATGGGATGAACTGGACTTAATGGTCCGTCACTTCCAGCAGTCCCTGATGAGGTTAAAGTATTGTGATAAGCCGGTTGTTGCAGCACCACAAGGGATGGCACTGGGCGGCGGGTATGAAGTACTGGCCCATTCCGACCGCATTCTGGCAGCAGCAGAAACCTATATGGGTTTGGTCGAGCTGGGTGTCGGTGTAATCCCCGCGGGTGGTGGTACCAAGGAAATGGTTCTGCGCAGCGTAGAGACGGTGATGGACAATGAGCAGGTAGATTTAACTCAGTTAATTGTTGCTTCATTTATGACAGTTGCTCAGGCTAAAGTAGGCACCAGCGCCAAGGAAGCGATGAAGCTTGGTTATATGCGTCCTCAGGACGGGTTCGTAACAAACCAGGACCGTTTAATTCATGAAGCCAAGCAGGCTGTGTTGGCTATGGCAGCTACCGGGTATAAACCGCCGGTGGAACGGAAGATTCGTGTCATCGGAGAAGCGGGTCTGGCGACTATTAAAGCCGGAATTTACAACATGAAAGAAGGACGTCAGATTTCCGAATATGACGCATTCCTTGCTGAAAAACTGGCATACATTATGTGCGGCGGTAAAGTTTCAGCCAATACCTGGGTCACAGAACAGTATCTCCTCGATTTAGAGCGGGAAGCGTTTGTTCAGCTATGCATGCAGCCTAAAACGCAGCAGCGTATGGCTCATCTTCTGAAAACGGGCAAGCCGCTGCGTAATTAGTAGTGAATATTAAGTTGAAGACAGGAGGGATTGCGATGAAAGAGGCGGTTATAGTTGCTGCGGTTCGTACTCCGGTTGGAAAAGCGAAGCGCGGCGGCCTGAGTGCGACCCGACCGGACGACATAGCAGCATTGGTTTTGGAAGAAGTACTGCGCCGGGCGGATGTGCCGGCATCAATTGTAGATGACATTATTCTCGGCTGCGCCTTCCCCGAAGGTGAACAGGGCATGAACGTGGCGCGTATCGCTGCACAGAGGGCGAAATTTCCTCCGGAAGTACCGGCGATGACAGTGAACCGTTTTTGTTCTTCCGGTTTGGAAAGTATCGCTTTGGCGGCAGCTAAAATCCAAAGCGGTCTGGCCGATGTGGTCATAGCAGGCGGAGTGGAAAGTATGAGTTCAGTACCTCTGGGCGGTAATAATATGGCGCCCAACCCCACATTAATGGAAGAGTACCCCCAGGCATACATCTCAATGGGCCTGACGGCGGAGCGGGTTGCCGAGCGCTACGGAATCAGCCGGGAAGATCAGGACAATTTTGCACAACGGAGTCACAAGCGGGCGGCAGCAGCGATTGCAGAAGGAAAGTTTGCCGACGAGACGGTTTCTGTACCCGTGAAAATTAAATCTTTTGATCAAAAAGGGCGATTGGTGATTCGCGATGAAACATTTGATACCGATGACGGTGTCCGCCCGGAAACGACCGTGGCAAAACTCAGCTCATTAAAACCCGCATTTTTACAGGGCGGAAGCGTAACGGCGGGCAACTCTTCCCAGACCAGCGATGGTGCGTCTGCAGTTCTGATTATGTCCCGGGAGAAAGCGACCGAGTTGGGATTAAAACCTCTTGCCGTTTTCCGTGGCTATGCCGTTGGCGGCGTAGAAGCAGATGTAATGGGAATTGGCCCAGTGGTGGCCATACCCAAACTGTTTGCGCAGACCGGCGTATCAAAAGAACAGGTCGATCTGTTTGAGCTAAACGAAGCGTTTGCCGCACAGGCACTTGCTGTGGTACGTACGCTGGAACTTGACGCGGAGAAGGTCAACGTCAACGGCGGTGCCATTGCCCTGGGTCATCCGTTGGGTTGTACCGGTGCAAAACTTACCGTAACGCTGCTGGCTGAACTGGCACGGCGGGGCGGAAAGTACGGCGTAGTCAGTATGTGTATCGGCGGAGGCATGGGTGCTGCCGGATTATTTGAACGGGAGTAATGAATAAAGGAGGAAACGATAATGGCTGATTTAATCAAAGGCGGTTCATTTTTAATCTCTCAGGTCAAGCCTGATCAGGTTTATACACCGGAAGATTTTAGTGACTTGCATAAAATGGTCTCCGACACGGTTGCCGGGTTTATTAAGGAAAAAGTGGTGCCCCAGATTGACGCCATCGAAAAGATGGAGGACGGGGTGGCTGTAGCGCTGCTCCGCCAACTGGGAGAGTTAGGCCTGCTTGGCACGGAAATCCCTGAGAAATACGGCGGTGCTGAAGCCGATAAAATTTCCTCACTGCTCATCGCCGAACAGATGTCCCGTGGCGGCTCACTGTCTCTAGTCTTCGGCGCACATACGGGCATCGGTACACTGCCCATCCTTTTCTTCGGCAACGAAGAACAGAAAAAGCGTTATCTGCCAGATCTGGCTACAGGTAAAAAAATTGCCGCCTATGCGCTGACTGAGGCAGATGCCGGTTCGGATGCGATGAATGCCAAAACCAGGGCAGTTCTTACCGAAGATGGCAAACATTATGTTTTAAACGGTTCCAAACAATTTATCACAAACGCAGCCTGGGCTGACGTCATTGTTACCTACGCCAAGGTGGATGGAGAACACTTTACTTCCTTTATTGTCGACCGTGACACCCCCGGGGTCTCCATCGGTGCGGAGGAGCATAAAATGGGGATTAAAGGCTCATCCACATGTTCTGTGATATTTGAGGATGCCAAAGTTCCGGTAGAAAACTTGCTGGGTACAATAGGTAAAGGTCATCAGGTAGCGTTTAATATTCTGAATATCGGTCGCTTTAAACTGGGCGTGGGTTGTCTCGGCGCTGCCAAATATGCGCTGGAACTGTCTTCCCAGTATGCGCAGGAACGTAATCAGTTTAATATGCCTATTTCCAAGTTCGGTTTAATTAAAAATAAAATTGCAGATATGAATATTCGCACCTTTATCACCGAAAGCATCTGTTACCGTATCGGCGGCCTGATTCAGGATGTGATTGAAACACTTGATCTGAGTGGTGACGAAGCCGGGCAGAAAATTGCCGATGCAATTCAGGAATATGCCATTGAGTGTTCTGTGGCAAAAATCTACGGGTCCGAGGCCCTGGACTTTGTGGCAGACGAAGGCGTGCAAATTCACGGTGGGTACGGTTACAGTCAGGAATACACAATAGAACGGATTTACCGTGACAGCCGGATTAACAGAATTTTTGAAGGCACCAATGAAATTAACCGTCTCATTATCCCGGCCACCTTGATGCGTAAAGCACAGAAGGGCGAAATTCCTTTGATTCAGGCAGCCATGAAACTGCAGGAAGAATTATTAACACCGACCATGCAGGATGAATCCGATGAACTGCTGGCCAAAGAAGAACAAGCCATTGAAAATCTTAAGAAAATCTTCTTGTTGATAGCCGGCTCTGCAGCACAGAAATATGGCGAAAAACTAATCCGTGAGCAAGAGATTCTGGCGCGGATGGCCGACATGGTTGATGAGATTTTCGGTGCGGAAAGCGCTCTGTTGCGCACCCGCAAAATCATTGCTGCCAAAGGCGAAGAAGCCGGCTCCCTGGCTGCCAAAATGACGACTTGCTATGTCAATGGCCTGGTGCCAAAGTTTGATGTCTGGGCCAAAGAAGTCATTGCTGCCATGGAAGAAGGAGATACAAAGCGGACGTTGTTCTCTATTCTGCGTAAGCTTACAAAATTTGAGCAGGATAATGTTTTCGTCATGAAACGTGAAATTGCAGATGCCGTTTACGCAAAAAATAAATATGTAGTTATATAACACTACCCTCCGCCCGGGCAACCGGGCTTTTTTTTTACTTCTTTTAGAGGAAAAGTAAACAATCTTTTGGTATAATAATCACGACAGGAGGAACGGCTGATGATTATAGGGCTAACCGGAGGAATCGCTACAGGTAAATCAACGGTGGCAAAATTTTTCGAAGAACTGGGTGCCGTCCGTATCGACACCGACATCCTGGCCCGGGAAGTAGTAAAGCCGGGGCAACCTGCCTGGCAGGCGATTGTCAGGGAATTCGGCCAGGAGATACTTGACAGTGAACGCCGCATAGACAGAAAAGCGCTGGCGGCTTTAGTTTTTAATGACAGCATAAAACTGCAGTTGCTAAATAAAATTACTCATCCCGCCGTCCGTACTCTCCTCAGGAGACAGGTTGCCGATGCTCTCCGGCAAGGTGCAAAGGTGATTCTCATCGAAGTCCCTCTTTTGTTTGAAGCAGGATTTGAAAAAGAAGTGGATAAAACCATTGTTGTCTTCGTGAACGAGGAAATACAACTTGCCAGACTGATGCAAAGGGACGGATTTTCCGGGGATGAAGCTACAAAAAGAATAGGGACGCAAATGCCGCTGAGGGAAAAAGTACAGAGAGCCGATCTGATTATAAATAACAGCGGAACACCGGAGGAAACAAGGAAACAGGTGGTCGAATTGTGGCAAACGCTGAAACAGGAGTGTCAACATGAAATTTAGAATGTACATTGTCCGCCTAACCCTGGGTGTCGTAATATTGACAGTTTTACTGGCTGCATTGTTCCAAACTCCGCAGGTGGGCAGGCTTTATTATCCGTATCAATACCGGCAGACCATAGAAGCCAACGCCGCTATCTATGGTGTGGATCCGCTTTTGGTAGCCGCAGTCATTCGCGTGGAAAGCAAGTTTAACCCGGATGCAGTTTCCCGTATGGGTGCACTGGGTTTAATGCAAATTATGCCCACGACGGCTGAATGGATTGCGTCCCAGATTGGCTTCACCGATTTTCAGGAAGAGATGCTCCTCGACCCGGAAATTAACATCCGGCTCGGTACGTGGTATCTGGCCAACTTGGCCAAAGAGTTTGACGGCAGAACAGATGTGGTCATCGCCGCATATAACGGCGGCAGGGGACAGGTCAACCGTTGGCTGGAGGAAGGTATCTGGGACGGAAAATATAATAACAGGGCCAATATCCCTTTTCCGGAAACCCGCAACTTTCTTTTCAAAGTTAGAACCGCTTATCGCCAGTATCAAAAGCTATACTGATGATTCGCCAATATTCTGCAGGATTTTCATGCCAGGCCGCGAACTAGTAACATTAACCATTCTTAACGGAGGAGTTTGCGGTGACAGGACTGCTTGGATGGCTTGCTGCGTCGGCGCTATTGGTCGCCTACACCCTCAATAGAATAAATGTAAAGCAGCGGATGGAGCAGGCGGTTATTGATGACTTAGTCGTAGCGACTAACCGCAGTCTTGAATTGTCGCAGATATTGCATACAGCGTTGGATGGCATCCTTACCTCCATGGAGATGGATGGGGGAGCCGTTCACCTGTATGATTCGCAAAGCAACCATATGACGCTGCTTGTTCAAAACGGGATGGATGCAAGTCTTGTGGAAACATTGCAAACCGTGCCGCTGCAAAAACCCTATAATCTAATCTCCAGGGCCGTTGCTGAAAAGAGGCCGATTTTTTTAGAGAACATACGATCTGAAGAGTCCTCTCCATACTTACCTGTTGAGCTTGCCCGGAACATCAATTCTGCCGCCGCCATTCCTCTGTATACCGGCAATGAATTGGTCGCCACCCTGTTATTAAACAGTAGGCGCAAAAGACGATTTTCTGCCACTAAAGTACAGTTTATAACAAGTGTGGCCCAGGCATTAGGCCTTGCTTTGGAAAAAGCACGGCTCTACCATCAGGTGTCATCCGAAAAGCGGACCATGTTTGTATTAAATGAAATAACCAAGGTTATTAATTCCAGTCTGGACCTGCAGGAAATCTACGAGAACTTTGCTGTTAAAATCAGAGAGCTGATTGACTATGACCGGTGTGTTATCGTTTTGATTGAAGAAGACAAAATGAATGTGCGTGTTTTTTTATTGGCGGCAACCCATCAGACCACTCTTCCGGAGGGCCAGATTTTGCCCCTGGCGAATACATCGGTAGAATGGGTGCTGCAGCATAAGAGGCCTCAGTTTGAGAATGATTTAAGTGTAAACCGGCTTTTCTATGAAGACGACGCTTTGTTTAAAGAGGGAATCCGTTCCGCTGTACGTATACCTATCCGGGTAAAAGATGAAATTATCGGCGTATTTATCTTAAATTCCCGGAGGCCGGGCAACTATTCAGAACAAGACCTGGATATTCTGGAGCCTATAGTCGAACATTTGGCATTATCTCTGGAAAAATATCTGCTGTTTCAGCAAGTGTCTGTCCTCTCTCTGACAGACGAGTTGACCGGCCTTGGCAACCGTCGTCTGCTCCGGCAGGAAATGGAAAGGGAATTAAGGCGTGCTGACAGATATGACCGAAATTTCAGCTTACTCATGGCAGATATAGACTTTTTTAAACGAATAAATGATACGTACGGCCACCTGGACGGAGATCAGGTACTAAAGCAGTTGGCTGAAATCGTACATGATCATGTCCGTGATATTGATACCTGCATACGTTACGGCGGTGAAGAATTTTTAGTTATCCTGCCTGAAACAGACCTTGACGGTGCGGTTGCCGTGGCTGAAAAAATCCGCGGCACAGTGGAACAAGCCGTTTTTCAGATCGGACGAAATAAAATTCAGATTACCGTCAGTCTTGGGATAGCCGTTTATCCCATCCACGCAGTAACGGATGAGGCACTGTTGCAAAGAGCCGATGACGCTCTTTACCATGCTAAAATAAACGGCCGGAACCGTATTTATGTTTATAACGTCGGTGCTGTGGAGATGCCCACCTTGTTTGGAGATCTTGAAATAATTTAAAGAAAAATAAGTGGATAATTTTTCTAAAGAAGGCTCAACTATCGCTTATCAGCAGACGGTTGAGCCTTAAATATGAACTACACAATTCTTTTGCTATTAGTCAATTTGTTCTTTCCCCGTCTTTAAAGGTTTAACTGTAGGGCCTTCAATAATTTCACCCTCATAGGTAAACCTTGACCCGTGGCATGGACAATCCCAGGACGTCTCTGCGGAGTTCCAATTTAATTCACAACCCAGATGGGTACAGGTGGTATCTACAATATGTAGGGTACCCTGCTGATCCCGGTATGCTCCTACCCGGTCACCGTCGATATCAAAAACGTTTGCTTCCCCGTTGTTGATGTCAACATCTTTGGGCAAAGATGTGAGCTTACCGCTTACTAATTGTGCCGCCACATTCAGGTTTTCCACCACAAATGTTTTGGCCGAGGCAGCAATGGTCTGTCGTGAAGGATTATAAACATCATGCCATGACCATGGATGCAGCCATACTGTTGGTCATGCCCCATTTCTGGTAGCCGGTAGCCACAAACAAATTCTGTTTATCTGCTGTGAAATAGCCGGCATAAGGCAAACTATCCACCGTCATGCAGTCATGAGTGGACCATCGATAAAGAATCTCTTCAACTGTAAACGTGTCGCGGGCAAAATCCACCAGCTTTTGATAGTGCTGTGTGGTATCCCCGCCCTGTCCGGTTTTATGGTTCTCACCGCCAACCAGAATCAGCTTTCCACCTTCAAATGGTTGAAAGCGTAACGAACGACTGGGCGTTTCAGCATTAATATACATACCGCCTGGATAGGGCTCCTCCGCTTTTATCGCCACAACATACGACCGGTCAGGATATATTCTCGCCGTATACAACCCCGCCTTATTATAAATCGGGTAATGAGAGGCAATAATCACTTTATCAGCCGTTACTTTGTTTCTCTTCACCGATTTAAGAATATATGGACTGTCTCCATCAATATCAAAAATCCTGGTTTGTTCAAAGATGTGGCTTCCGTTGCCGGGAATCTGCCCAGCCAGAGGGAGAAGATATTTACGCTTCAATAACTGCCACACGGTACCCTTCTTTTTTTAGCAGATACGCACAGGTAATACCGGAAATTCCTCCGCCAATGATAGCAACATCAACGTGTACATCTTCACACAAAACCGGGTAGTCTGTTCTGTCTGTTGAAGCCATCCAGTAAGAATGGGGTGGCGTCTTAAAGTCAATTATTTGTGAGCTCACTATATTGCATCCTTATCAAAACACTACCCCTATTATTCGCTGAATAAAGGGGTAACATACTACAAAAAAACGCAGGTGAGTACGATGCTCGTTTACTTTGGTTTTGTGGCCATATCCATGACTCTTGAACATGCCTCCCCTTCCAAGGCTGTCACCCATAAAACATACCGTAAACTATATGAAAGCAGCCCTGATACGGCGCTTGAGAAAGTTCGGCAGATTGCGCGTGAAAACCTGACGAACTGCTTGCGCCTGCTTCATTATTGCGCAGCGAACCACGTAAGGCTATACCGGTTCTCATCTAAAATTATTCCTCTGGCTACCCATCCTGACCTCGTTCACTGGGGTTACCTGCGGGAGCTAAAGCAGCCGTTAGCTGAACTCGGCAGGTTTATCAGGAAGAACGGCATCCGCGTTAGCTTTCACCCTGACCACTATACTTTAATTAATTCTCCCAGAGAGGAAGTCTTTACGGCATCCGTGACTGATTTGGCCCATCATTGCCTTATTTTTAATGCTATGGGGTTGGACGATTACGCAAAACTGATTATTCACGTCGGGGGCGGTTACAATGATAAAGAAAGCTCCCTGGAACGCTTCCTGGAAAACTGGGCGCGTATACCAAACGGCATTGCTAAACGGTTAACGCTGGAGAATGATGACAAAACCTTTACTGCCCGTGAAACCCTCTACCTATGTGAAAAATTACAGATACCTTTTGTTTTTGATGTACACCACCATACCTGCAACCATGAAGAGGATAGCGATCTCGAGGATATACTGCCCCGGTTTATTCGCACCTGGGAAAACACAGGTTTGCGGCCAAAGCTCCATATCTCCAGTCCGAGAAGCGAAACCGATTTTCGTAGCCATCATGACTTTATCAACCCGGATGACATCTACCCCATACTAAAAATATTAAAAGAATACCCGTCCGATTTCGATGTGATGGTGGAAGCCAAGCAAAAGGATCTGGCCATGTTTCGGCTGGTAAAGGAACTGGGCCGGCTGCCCGGTATCGATATCGTGAACAGCGCCTGTATTAGCATTCCATAGAATGCAGCGCGTGCTGCTATATCCACCGTACGTTATAGCAAGTACCAGCAGCATAGTTTTGCAATTTGAGAACCGTCCCCGAATTGCAGTTTTGCAACGTGAGAACCGTCCCCGGGTTCGCAAAACGCAATGAATTATATATTGTCCGGCAAAAGATTTGGTGGTAAAATGTAAAGGGTATTCAGATTGGAGGAATCAGAGTGTCGGTAACAGATGAAATGTTGGATAAAAAAGTCTGGGCGGTGGTCGGTGTTTCTGCCGACCGGAGCAAGTATGGCTTTAAAGTATATGACAGGCTGAAGCGGGCTGGTTATACAGTGTATGCTGTGAACCCGCATTTAACAGAAATGGACGGAGATCACGTCTATCCGGATTTAGCATCCCTGCCGGAAACGCCGGATGTGGTGAATTGTGTTGTTCCCCCCTCCGTGACCACTGGCTTAATTCCGCAGTGTGCGGAGCAGGGAATTAAGTATATCTGGATGCAGCCGGGGGCCGATTCCCTGGAAGCCATGGATTTAGCCAAAGGTAATAAAATAGAAGCACTACGGGCCTGCGTGCTAAGCGAACTGCGCAGGCGTTAAACGGGAGGAGAAAATCGTGGCGGGTCACTCAAAATGGGCCAACATTAAACATAGAAAAGCACGGGTTGATGCGGCCAAAGGGAAAATCTTTACGAAAATATCCAAGGAATTGATGGCCGCGGCCCGGCAGGGCGGCAGCGACCCGGATAGCAACTTCCGCCTGCGACTGGCACTGCAAAAAGCACGGGCGGTTAATATGCCCAATGATAATATTGCGCGGGCCATACAAAAGGGCACCGGGGATCTGGAAGGCGTGAACTTCGAAGAAATTATTTACGAAGGATACGGGCCTGCAGGGACGGCAATTATGCTGGACATCCTCACAGATAACCGTAACCGGACAGTCGGTGAAATCCGTCATATTTTTTCCCGGCGGAATGGCAGTCTGGGAGAGAGCAACTGTGTTGCCTGGATGTTTAAGCGACGGGGTTACCTGGCTGTGGACAGAGAAGGGTATGATGAGGACGAACTGATGATGATGGTTCTGGATGCGGGAGCAGAAGATTTTGCAGCCGGAGATGGTGTTTATGAAATTTATACTGCTCCTGAGGAATTTGAAACGGTGAAAGAGAAGCTGGAAAGCCAGGGAGTAACGTTCAGTGAAGCAGAAATCAGCCTGATCCCGGAAAATACAGTAGAAGTGGATAACCTGGAGAACGCCAGAAAAGCGTTGGGCTTGATTGAAGCACTGGAAGACCATGACGATGTGCAAAGTGTTTACAGCAATCTGGATGTGCCTGCCGATATACTTGAAAAGCTTGAGAACGAGTAGAAACTGTATAAACACCTCCCGCACGGGAATTGTATTAACAAGACCGTGCAAGGGGGGTTTTTTATTTGCGCAGACGTCGTAAAAAAAGAAGCGGGATTATTATGGCCATCATTCTTTTAGCACTGGTCGCAGTTGTTGCTGCGGCGTCATTGAGGGGGCCGGACAGCGGCGAGACTCCCTTGCCGCCGCCTGCGATGCCGCAAGAGATGCCGGAGCAAAGTTCTCCACCTGTTGTAGAGCAGAACACGCACCGGGAGCCGGAGCGGGACGTTTTCCTGCACGGCTATCTTGGGGTTCACGGCGAGCGAATTGCTATTTTTCAGGGAAACCCGCCAAACGGAATACTGCAGTATGTTACGGAATTTGAAGTCAGGGATGATGTCCGGGATCAGTTGGAAAAAGGCGTGCCGTTCTCAACGACGCAAGAGCTCATGCAGTTGTTGGAAAGCTATACCAGTTGAATGGAATGTTGAAGAACAGGGTATACTACTTTGCAGGTTTTTGGGGGTGCCACCGTGCGTTTTTCCAGTGAGATTACAGGCCTTTCTGTTGTTCATGCTGCCAACGGCCGTGAACTGGGCCGGGTCAGTGAATGGTTGCTAGACAGGGACGGTGAGGCTATTGTCGCCTTTGTGGCGGAAGGGGGCGGCTGGCTACCGCAGAAAAAGATATTCGCCTTCAGGGATATTTTAGGGCTGGGAAATGGTGCTGTGATTGTAGCCCGGGAAGGGTTGGCCCCTCATGGTGAACATCCTGCCGTTGACGGGCATCCTACCAACAGGGTCCTGGGAAAACGGATGTTAACGAAGTCCGGCGATGAACTGGGCGTGGTAGAAGACATTCTCTTTGATGAAGGGACCGGTAAGATAGCGGGATGGCGTCTTTCTTCCGGGCTAATCGATGATATTTTAAGCGGCCGGTCTGTCATGGAGCAGCAACCATTACTTTCTATCGGGGAAGATGCGCTGATTATTGACTTCCGCAAAGAGTAAATACTGAGGTGATTAAAATGAATTGTCCAATCTGCAGCAGTATCGACACTGGCAAGGTGGGAACCGGTCAGTATTACTGCTGGAACTGTTTTGTGGAATTCTGTGTGCGTAGTCCTGATGAGTTTACGGCGTATTATGTGGATGAAGAGGGAACCCTGGTGTCCTTGGACGAGATGGCCGAAGCGGAAGCCCAGGCAGAGGAAATAATCGGGTTGGCCGAATGAGGGTAATAATCCCCGCATATAGATAAACTGGATAAACGGGGGGTGGGCCGTTTGGAACGTCACAGGGAAGATCGCGTTCTTTATTTTCGCTATGGGGTACTGGCCCTGGTAATCTTCGTTATTATTGCCCTGCTATATTGGTTTTTCCGGGGCGGAGCCCAGGCCTTCATGGTCCTGTTGCCCTTTTTTCTCGCTATTATTATTGCCTATATTTTAAATCCCCTGGTGGAATTCCTGGAAAGCCGCCGTATGCCGCGCTACCTGGGGATTCTGCTTATTTACGCCGTTTTTTTTTCTCTGCTCTTTTTAATTGGTGTCGGCACCATCCCCACACTTATCTTTGAACTGCAGAAATTGGGTGAAATGATCCCGGAGTACACCGGTCGGTTTCAGGCATTCATTGGTCACCTGCAGTCGGATTACCAGCGGTTTAACCTGCCTGAGAGTGTTCGTGCCGTTTTGGATCAGAATATTATGGCGCTGCAAAATAATCTGCAGGATATTCTTGAACGGGTAACAGGTACAATTCTCGGCTTGTTCTCCCATATGTTCACTATTTTAATCATTCCTCTGCTGGTCTATTATATTTTGCGGGACATGGACAGCCTGAAGCGTTCTCTGGTGCTTATTTTTCCCAAACGCTACCGTAAGTGGGTGGCGACCGTAGGCAGTGAGATGGATCGTACCCTTGGTGCGTATTTTCGCGGCATGCTCTTTATTTGTTTTATTGTGGGTTTGTTAACGTATGTGGGACTGTTGCTGTTGGGTGTGGAGTTTGCACTGATTTTGGGCATCATCTCCGGCTTCACGAACATCATTCCCTATTTCGGTCCGCTCATCGGTGCCGTGCCCGCTGTACTCATCGCACTGTTAAATTCGCCTGCTCTGGTATTAAAGGTTATCATCGTAATCATTATTGTCCAGCAGTTGGAAAGCCAGGTCATTGCGCCGCAGGTACTGGGTCGCAGCCTTGGCCTCCATCCCCTGATTGTGATCTTTGTCTTAATTGTCGGCGGACGGTTGTTTGGGCTGGCCGGACTTATCTTTGCTGTCCCATTTGCGGCGGTGCTGCGAATTTTCTTAAAACACGCCGTCGACCTGGCCGCAAACCGTTAGTATTTCGCCGTTTATTGACACACTTCTTATTCATCTATATAATGGATTTTGAAACGCTTTCAGGGAGGTTTTGGCATGAAGTCCAAAGATATCCGGTCTGTATTTTTAGAATATTTTAAGAAACACGATCATCTCGTACTGCCCAGTTTTTCACTCATACCACAAAACGACCCCACGCTTCTTTTAGTCGGAGCCGGTATGGCGCCGTTAAAACCGTATTTCACCGGAGAAAAAACGCCGCCGCAGCCGCGGATGGCCACCTGCCAGAAATGCGTGCGTACCCCCGATATTGAGCGCGTCGGCCGCACGTCCCGGCACGCCACCTTCTTTGAAATGCTGGGTAACTTTTCGTTTGGTGACTATTTTAAGGAAGAAGCCATTGCCTGGGCCTGGGATTTAGTGACCACCGGATATAAGCTTCCGGAGGACAGGCTCTATGTCAGTGTTTTTCAGGATGATGACGAAGCGTTTGACATCTGGAACAAACAAATCGGCCTGCCGCCGGAAAAGATTTTCCGGTTGGGCAAAGAAGATAATTTTTGGGAAATCGGACAAGGCCCCTGCGGCCCCTGCTCGGAAATCTATTACGATTTAGGCGCAGAGCGCGGCTGCGGCCGGCCGAACTGTGAAGTAGGTTGTGATTGCGACCGCTACTTGGAAATATGGAACCTGGTTTTTACTCAGTTTAACTGTGTTGAAGATGGCAGCTACCAGCCGCTGGCGAAAAAGAACATTGATACCGGCGCTGGCTTGGAGCGCCTGGCCGTCGTGCTGCAGGGGGTTAATAACCTTTTTGAAATTGACACGGTACGGCCCTTACTCGATCATTTCAGCAGTGTAACCGGTGCCGTATACGGCAGTGATAACAGTAAGGACATATCTTTGCGGATTATCACCGAGCATTTGCGTGGAATTTCATTTATGATCGGTGACGGGATTCTGCCCGGGAATGAAGGCCGCGGTTATGTGCTGCGCCGGTTGTTACGGCGTGCTGTGCGCCACGGCAAACTGCTGGGTGTGGGCGAACCGTTCCTGTACAAAGCAGTAGATACGGTTGTCCGGGAATACGGAGAATTTTATCAGGAACTGGTTAAAGGGCAGGAGTATATTGAAAAAGTGGTTCGCCTGGAAGAAGAACGTTTCCACGAAACACTGGAACAGGGTATGAAGATTCTAAATGAGCAAATGTGGAAGATCGGCAAACGGGGAGTCTTCCCCGGTGACGCCGCTTTTAAACTCTATGATACGTTTGGGTTTCCTGTTGATTTAACGAAAGAGATCCTGGCTGAACATGAACTAACCTTGGATGAGCAGGGTTTCCAGGACGCTTTGGAAGCGCAGCGTGAACGGGGCCGCAGTGCCCGCGGCACCGCGGTTTACAGCAAAGAAGAAAGTATGTGGCAACAGCTTGATGATGTAAAAACTGAGTTTGTCGGCTATGACACACTCGATACTGTATCATCGATTCTGGCTCTCTTTCAAAAAGGTGAGCGGGTTACATCGGCAAGCGAAGGCGAAGATGTTGATATCGTCCTTGCCGTAACTCCATTCTACGGCGAAAGAGGGGGGCAGGTGGGCGACACCGGTATTATCAGGACGCCCGGTGGCTCTGTTACTGTGCTCGACACCATCATGACACCCAATGACCAGGTTGTCCACCGGGGCAAAGTAGACGTGGGAATGGTTGCAGAAGGGGACGCTGCTTCTGCCGTTGTTCATTTGACAACACGGAGCGGTATCTGCCGGAACCATACGGCTACCCACCTGTTGCACCGTGCACTGCGGGAAGTACTGGGCGAACACGTAAAACAGGCCGGCTCCCTGGTCTCATCCGAAAGAATGCGTTTTGATTTCACCCATTTAAGCGCTGTCTCCCCGGAGCAGCTGACAGAAGTGGAAAAACGGGTAAACGAGAAAATTTGGGAGAATCCTCCTGTTAATGTTACACTGACAAATATGGATGAAGCCAAGGAAATTGGCGCCACAGCACTTTTTGAGGAAAAATACGGAGATTCTGTCCGTGTCGTGCGGGTGGGTGACTACAGCATGGAACTGTGCGGCGGCACCCATGTGGGTAGTGCCGGCGAAATCGGCTTGTTCAAAATCATCTCCGAGTCCGGTATCGGTGCCGGGTTGCGCCGTATTGAAGCGCTGACCGGCGGCGGCGCCTATCGCTACTTTGATGAGCGCAGAAAGCTTCTTGAATCTGCCGCAGCGCAGCTAAAAACACCGGCTGAGCTTCTCCCGGATAAGATTGCCGATTTCATCGGTGAACATAAAGAACTGCAAAGGGAATACCAACGGTTGCAACTGAAACTGGCCGGTATGGAAGTAGACGGGCTGCTGGAAAAATTCTCTGAAAAGAGCGGTGTTCCCGTCATCAGTGCCCAGGTATCCGCTGGAAACATGGAAACTTTGCGGGAGATGGCAGACCGGCTGAAAAATAAAATGCAGTCAGGCATTATCGTGCTCGGTGCCGTCTCTGAAGGCAAGGTGCTTCTTGTCACTGCCGTCACACAGGATTTAGTGAAACAAGGTTACCATGCCGGCAAGCTCATCGGTGAAGTGGCTAAACTCACCGGCGGCGGTGGCGGCGGACGCCCGGACATGGCTCAGGCCGGCGGCAAGAATCCCGCTGATTTAGCCGGAGCGCTGCAAAAAGTGGACATACTGGTGGAAAAACAAGGGAAGAAATAAAAAGGAAAACAAGCTTACAAGCAGAACTAAGTAAGTATAAACTATGCCGGGGGGTGAGGGTATGGACGGCTCTTTTGACCAGACGATGAAATTTAAGCGGAAAATGGATGACGAGGTATATCAGGCTAAAGATGTGTTTAGTGTGGTCTATGATGCGCTCAAAGAGAAGGGCTATAATCCCATCAACCAGATCGTCGGTTACCTGTTATCCGGGGACCCGGCCTATATTACCAGCCACAATAATGCACGAGTATTAATCCGCAAGCTGGAAAGGGACGAATTGCTGGAAGAATTGGTCGGCAACTACCTGCAGCAGCTTGATAAGAGTTAGATAAAATGCAATACCGACGTTTGGGCAGAACCGGTCTTAATGTATCCAGGCTCTGCTTCGGTTCATTAACGATAGGTCCCCTTCAGGCCAATCTGTCTGTCAGTAATGGGGCTACTCTCATCGAATTGGCCCTGGACCTCGGGGTCAATTTTATTGATACCGCTGATCTGTACGGTACCTATCCGCATATTCGCCAGGCTATCCGACACCGAAAACAAAGACCGGTATTGGCATCTAAATCCTATGATTACACCCGTGCCGGTATGCGGGAGAGCCTGATGCGGGCACTGACAGAGATGGATGTCCCCACCGTCGATATTTTCCTGCTCCACGAACAAGAATCGGCGTTGACACTGGCCGGACACCGGGACGCATTGGAGTACTTGCTGGAAGCCAAAGAAGAAGGGCTTGTCCAGGCAGTGGGCTTTTCCTGCCACACCGTGGCGGCACTTCGCGCAGCACGGCAGATGCCCGAAATCGATGTGGTTCACCCTTTGGTCAATATGAAGGGGATAGGTATTCAAGACGGCACAGTCACAGAGATGCTGGCTGTCCTTGCAGATCTTCACCGGGCAGGCGTTGGAGTTTTCGGCATGAAACCGCTGGGAGGCGGCCATCTGGCCGGCCAAAATGCGGAAGCGCTCCGTTTTGTTCTGGAACTTCCCGTGCTCGATGCCGTAGCCGTGGGGATGGTTTCCATTGAGGAAATACGCTATAACAGTTTGCTTTTTTCCGGGCAACCGGTGCCGGACGAACTGGCAGGGGAATTGCAGAAACAAACACGGCGGCTTTATGCCCATGACTGGTGTCAGGGTTGCGGAGAATGTGTTTCCCATTGCCCCCAGGGTGCACTTATCATCTTACAGGGCAAAGTGGAAATTAACGCTGAAGAATGTATCCTTTGCGGCTATTGCGGCGCGTTTTGTCCCGACTTTTGCTTAAAAATCTTTTAACTTAAGGGGGTGTGCGATGCGTATACTTGGCCTGGATGTGGGGGACAGAACCATTGGGGTGGCCGTTAGCGATGAACTGGGGTGGACAGCCCAGGGCTTGGAAGTGATTCACCGCAGTGATTGGGAAAAGGACATTGCGCGGCTAAAGAAACTGGTAACCCAGTGGGAAGTGGGCATCATTGTCGTAGGATATCCGAAGAATATGAATAACACCATAGGCCCCCGGGCTGAAATGGCAGCGGAATTCGCCGGGAAACTGGCCGAATCCCTGGAGTTGCCGGTTAAATTATGGGATGAACGCTTAACGACGATGGAAGCGGAACGGATGTTAATCTCAGCGGACGTTAGCCGTGCCAAGCGTCGGAAAGTGATTGATAAGATGGCGGCGGTACTTATTTTGCAGAACTATATGCACGCAAACCCTATTCCCGCCAAACCGGATAATAATGTGTAAATATGTAAAGAATATAGGCGTTTACTCAACTTTGAGAAGAGGTGTATAATTAAATGACAGATTTACGTGAGGATTTAGTTACATTGGTGGATGAGGAAGGACAGGAGCACTCATTTATGGTTCTTGATATCCTGATGGTTAATGAACAGGAATACGCAATTCTTGTACCTGCTGATGAAGGTATGGTTGACGCTGATGAAGAAGAGCAGGAAGCAGTTATCTTTCGTATCGTAGAAAATGATGATGAGCAAACATTACTGGTCGTCGAAGACGACGATGAATGGCAAGCCGTTGCCGCAGCCTGGGAAGAACAGGCAGGCATCGATGACGAAGAGGACGAAGACGACGAACTGTAACTGACGGAGGGACAACATGACAATGCGGACACCGCTACGGATATTGGGGGGGCTCACGTTCCTCCTTGCCGTAGCGTTTGGCTTATTAGCCCTGCAAATTAATAGCTGGCTGCAGCCTGTAGATACCCCTGCAGTGGCCCGGGAACCCGTTCTGGTTACCATCGCCCCCGGGGCTTCTTCAATGCATATTGGAGAAACGCTACAGGACGCAGGCTTGGTTCGTCATGCGCTGGTTTTCCGTTACTATGCCAGATACCGCAATCTGGATCAGAGTTTAAAGGCTGGGAATTATCAGCTTCACTACGGACTGACCATTGATGAAATCCTCACCGAACTGGCCGCCGGCAATGTCTACCGGCCCACGGTGAGCATCACCATTCCCGAGGGATTGACGCTGGAACAGATTGCACAACGGCTTTCTCAACGCGGGTTCGTTGATTACGAAGAATTTATGGATCTGGCAGGCAACACCGTACCTGCTTTGGGGCAAAGCGTCCCGGGAATGCGTCACACCCTGGAGGGCTATCTGTATCCCGACACCTATGTCTTTGATGAAGGCGTTTCTGCAGAAACCATTTTACGCAGAATGCGGGACCGACTGGAAGAAGTATTCACCCCGGAAATGAGGGAACGGGCCGAAGAACTGGGCCTGACAACCCACGAAGTGGTGACACTGGCTTCTCTGGTAGAACGGGAGGTGCAGGTGGCATCGGAACGGGAACTGGTTGCCAGTGTTCTGCATAACCGTCTGAGAATTAGAATGCCGCTGCAGATTGACGCCACCGTCCTTTATGCCCTGGGACAACACAAAACCACGGTACTCTTTAAAGATTTGGAAGTAGACTCTCCTTATAACACGTACAAAGTACGCGGTCTCCCTCCGGGACCCATTGCTTCTCCCGGTCAAAAGTCGCTGATGGCCGTTCTTTATCCGGCTGAAACCCGCTACTTTTATTACGTGGCCAAAGACGATGGAAGCGGCGGACATTATTTTGGTAAAACGCTGGCAGAGCACGAGGCCAATAAGGCAAAAGCCAGGAGAAACAGGCAATGAACTTGACAAAGAAACCTGAGATACTGGCGCCCGCCGGTGATTTGGAAAAACTGAAAATGGCGGTCATCTATGGAGCAGACGCCGTCTACCTTGCAGGGAAAATGTACGGTATGCGCGCCTTCGCCGGAAATTTCGATGAAGAAGATCTCCGTGAAGGAATCGCCTTTGCCCACGATCGTGACGTCAAGGTATATGCCACGGTCAATATTTTTGCCGGCAACGATGACATCCGTGACATACCCGCCTACTTAACTTCCCTGGCAGATGCCGGAGTGGACGCCCTGATTATTGCGGATCCCGGCGTTTTTGCCTTAGCCGGCGAAGTCCTTCCCCAAATGCCCCGCCATATCAGTACCCAGGCCAATACCACCAACTGGCGTGCCGCCCGCTTCTGGCAGGACCAGGGAGCTTCCCGTGTCGTCCTGGCCAGGGAACTATCCATGGAGGCCATCAAAGAAATCCGCTCCCATACGACGATGGAACTGGAACTCTTTATTCACGGGGCCATGTGCTGGGCCTATTCCGGCCGCTGTTACCTGAGCCAGTACATGGAAGGCCGCAGTGCCAACCGGGGAGAATGCGCCCAGGCCTGCCGCTGGAAGTATCACCTGATGGAAGAGAAAAGGCCCGGCGAGTACCTCCCCGTGGAAGAAGACGAGCGTGGCACCTACATATTTAACGCCCGGGACTTGCGGTTAATCGACCACATACCGCAGTTAACAGCCCTGGGCATCGACAGCTTCAAAATAGAAGGCAGAATGAAAAGCGCCTACTATGTAGCCACCGTCACCCGGGCATACCGCCGGGCGCTGGACACATACCTGGCAGACCCGGATCACTTCGCCCCTGACCCGAATTGGCATGAAGAACTGGAAAAGATCAGCCACCGTCCATACTCTACCGGCTTTGTTACCGGCAACCCGGGCCGTGACGGGCAGGTCTACGAAACAACAGCACAAGTAGCCAGCCACGAATTTGTCGGCGTCGTCCGTGAATATCAACAGGGCCGTGCCGTAGTGGAAATGCGCAACCGCTTTGCCGCCGGGGAAACCCTGGAGATTGTCGGGCCAAAAACAGACAGCCGCGAGATTACTGTCAGTAACCTCAAAAGTTCCGATTGTCAACCAATCACTGATGCCATCCGTGTCCAGGAGCATGTGAGCTTTGATGTTCCTTTTCCGGTGGAAGAATATTCTCTGGTCCGCAGAAAAGTACCAGAGCGCGAATAACGCTGAATAAAAAACGCCCCCGGTGAGAAGACTAATCTTTTAAGTCTCCTGGGGGTGTTTTTATGCGCAGACCGTATCGCCAAAGAAGAATCGCTATTCTATTGTTTTTCTTTTTTCTGACCGGTTTTGTCCTTACCGGCCGCATTTTTATGCTGCAAATTATCCACGGCGGCGAATATGCCAAAGCAGCGGTGATTCAGCGCTCACTACGTCATGTGTATGCCACCGGCCGCGGTCAGATTCTCGACCGCAACGGCACGTCACTCCTTGACACCCGGTGGGAGCCGGCTTTAGTATCATTCAGCCCTGGTTTAGAGGATGATTCCCATCAGGTCTTAGCTCAGTATGAGCTGGACGATGAGAACAGTGTCCACGTGATTCGCAATGTGGATGCCAGCACGTTTCGCCAGCTTCAGGATAACCCGATTCCCGGACTCATACCTATCCATGAGGAAGATCGATATGGCCCCAATACTTTAGCCCCACACATTACCGGCTACATTCAGCCCCATGCCACACGAAAGAAAGCCCCTAATTATGTGGAGCTGACATACAGAGCCATGTCCGGTCTGGAACGTTATTTTGATGCATCTCTATCTGCCAGTCGACCGTCTGCCCTGGCTGTCGTCATGGACGGCCAGGGACGCCTGATAGACGGACTTGGCTTCAGGGAATGGAGTGAAAGCAACATTCGCCGCCCGTACAATGTAGTCACTACCATCGACCGCAATATCCAGGCAGTTGTGGAACAGATAGGCAGGCGAACGATGGAAAGTGGCGCCATCGTCGTCCTTGACCCGAAAAACGGCGATATCCTGGCCATGGCGTCTTTTCCCGACTTTAGCCCCCGCCTACTCTACCGGGGAATCAGCGCCCAGGATTACAGCCAACTGGACTCAAACCCCCATACACCCTTTGTTAATAAAGCGATACAAAAATATTCCCCGGGCTCGGTTTTTAAAGTAGTGCTGGCCGCCGCAGCCCTGGAAAACCGTCTCGACCACAGGGAAACTTACACATGCACAGGTTCCATCGAAGTTGGAGACCGCACAATCTCCTGCTATCAGGGAAATGTTCACGGAGAAGTTGATTTAAAAAAAGCGCTGGCAGTTTCCTGCAACGCCTACTTTATTCAACTCGGCCAACAACTGGGCCGGGAAACCGTCATCGAAACAGCACAACAATTTACCCTGGGTCGAACCGCCGGACTACCCTTAAGCAGTGAATCTCCCGGCAACATCCCTACCCCCGAAGAACTTCCATTCCTTGGCGACCTGGCAAACGCCTCCATCGGCCAGGGCCTTGTGGAAACCACACCGTTACAGCTGGCCAGGATGATGGCCGCCATCGCCAATCAGGGCCGCGATGTCTACCCCCGCCTGGTCTCGGAAATCACCGACAAAAACGGCACCACTGTACGCCGCTTTCCTGTGCAGTACGGCGCCAGAGTGACAGCTCCCGCCACAGCAAGGCTGTTAACGTCTATGATGCAGGAAGTGGTGACATCCGGCACCGCCAGAGACGCCGCAAGCCCGTACTACACCGCCGCCGGCAAATCCGGAACGGCTCAGACCGGACGTGAAGGAGAGAGTTACTACTGGTTTGCCGGCTTCGCTCCCATGGAAGATCCCCTCGTAGTTGCCGTCTTCATCGAAAGTCGCCGCGGCTTTTCGGCTCCCGCGGTTTTCCGCCAGGTCATGGAAGCCATTCTCCCCCTTAAATAAAAAACTGTCAGAGGGATGCCCGACAGTTTTGCGCCTCCTGACAGTTTTAAATTAAATTTTCCCAATAACGTCTGCTATACAGGATTCTGACGATCGTTACCGTTTTGTCCTTTTCAGAAATATATGCAAATTCTATCAAAATATCGATATAATTGCAAGATGAGCCTTGGTCATAAAAAAGGGACAGTCAAGTGTCCCTTTTTATGGTTCTGAAATTTTAAAGACCAGCCCGGCTGACAATGGTTTCGCCTACATCTTCGGCGCTTTTGAAGGGGAAATCAGCCGCAGTTAGCAGTTGGCCGGCCTGTCCGGCAGTTACCTTTAAGTCACCGGCCTGACAAGTGGTATCGGCTCCGTTAGGGAACGCAGCCAGTAAATCTTCCGGTGTGGCTATGGGAAATTTTGCTCCCTGCAACGCTCCAACAATCTGGCCTTTAATAGTCTCACGTACTGACATCTGCAACACTCCTTTTAATTTGCCTCTCGGCAGGTTATGCGTTCATTATATAACCGGTAGGCAGATATCGCAGTAAACTGTTTTACACAATTAAAGACAAAATAAAAACGCCGGCTGCGGCGTTTTATTTTGTCTGACAATCAATCAGGCCCTGTTCTGTTAAATAGCTTAAAATACCCGTTAATTCCTCGCAGTCCATGTTCACTGAATCGGCCAGACTCTGTACAGACAGATCCGCAATCGTTTTACAACCGTCCGGCTGCCTGTTTTCCAGCAGAAAGAGATTCAGCAACAATACAAACGTTTTACCCAGTTTTGAACCGGCTTTCACTTCGGTTAGAAGGGAAGACATGACATCCAGACCGGCCACAATCGTTTGTATCTCATCCACTGCACCACTATTAGCTGTTTTTTTTGGACTCTTCATAATGTCGCCTCCGGTTACGCTGGATTCTCCACTGCAGCCGACAGCGCATCCGGGTCAAGGAGAATAAAACGGTGGTCTTTTGTTGCGATAATGCCATCCTGCCTCAGGCTGCCCACGACGTTAGACACCATAACTCTGGAAGCATTCACCAGGCTGGCCAGGTCATTATGAGTTAACTCAATATCAATGGTCGTTCCCTCCGGCGAACGGGAACCATACTCTCCGGCCAGTTTAAGCAAGGTGGCCGCAACCCTGCCTTTCACATCATGGAAGGCTATGCTTGCCACCTGATTGGTGTAGTTGTTTAGTTTTTCCCCCAACAGTTGAATAATTTTCATAGAAGTCTGGGGATTTTGCAACAGCACAGCAAAGTGCTCTTTGGTACACGAGCAAATATACGTATCCTCCATGGCCTGGGCATTCATGGTATGCTCAGCCTGGTCAAAAAACGTATTTTCGCCAAAAAAGTCATCTCCTTTGAGAATATCGAGAATGATTTCTTTTCCGCCCGCCGACACTTTAAAAAGCTTGATCTTACCCGACTTAATCAGGTAAATAGTATCGGCCGCATCCCCGTCCCGGAAGAGAAACTCGTTCTTGCCGTAGAATCTCTTGCAGGCCAGTTCGCCGATCTTATTCCGTTCGGGAATATCTAGAGTAGAGAAGACCGCCAGGTCTTTCATACAGCGGATCTGCTTTGACAATCTATCCACCTTCTTTTCAGAGAACTTGCTCCAGCAGTTTACGCAGATGATCCAGTGTGACAGGGACCATTTCAATGGGTACCCGGGTATATTCATAAAATTCCAGGATCATTTCATCATCAACAGGCCATATTCCGGTATCAAGGAGCACTATACGGTCATAATAGCCGAAGTTCTGCCTGGCGTCAATCTCATCCCACTTCAGGCCTTCAATAAATATGCTCCGCCAGTTCTCCAGCCACCCGCCGGTAATATAAAACGTTTTTGCCTCGCTGTCCATCCTGGCCATTTCATCACCCAGAAGCATTTCTATGCAGTTTTTAGCCTGAATACCGCGCATCCGCTTACCTGCTATAAGATTCGCCAGATCAGGATGACACTGCGTACCCAAAACCAGTGCCGCACCTTCCTCCACCTGTTGCATGCCTTTTTCAAGTTCCGCTGCCAGTTTATCCAGGTCCACATGGAGCGCCGGATCCAGGTAACTGATCTCCGCCTGACATTCCCGTAGCAAGTGCTCCAATTCCCGTGCCAATATGCCGCAACACAAAAGTTTTTTCACAGAAATCCCTCCCCCTCAAGGGTAGCCCATCTCCGGGTTTTATGCAGTAAAGCAGTTTACCAAAATTACAGCTTTTACTTTCCAGTACAGGCCTTCACGCACATTCCGCAGCGTTTCCCCTGATTGACCACAAAAATATAATGGGCACATCTTTCTTTGTTAATCACCCACCCGGTCTGAGAAGAATAGTTGCCTTTCCAGTTTTCCAGCGCCCCGGAGGGACAGATCTTCACACACTGTAAACATTTCTCGCAATCTTTCGATTCTGCCGGTTCGTCATATTCCAGCTCCGCCGTCGTCAAAACGCTGGCAAAACGTACCCGGGAGCGGTGCTCGGGGTTTATCACCAAATTATTAATCCCGAAATTGCCCAGCCCGCAAAGCACCGCAGAATGTTTGTGGGAGAAGTCACCCTTCAGCCGGGAGTAATCTCCCACAGACGCCTCCGGCCCGAAGGCGATACTTTCATACCCCTTATTCTCCAGAAACCGGGCAGCTTTATGGGCCATCTGCCCAAGAACAGCATTAGCTGCATCAAACTCCTGCGTGTACTGGTTGCGGGAAACCGGCAGATTATTGACAGCCCCTTTACCCAGATTATAAGCAAAGGTCACCACGCTTTTCACTCCGGGCAGGTATTCTGCCGGATGGTGTCCTGCCGGAGCACCTTCATAACGATCAACCGATGCCACACCCACTGCAATCGCCCCCAGCTGGGCGAGGTATGATTTCAGCTCATTTGTTAAATCTTTCATTGCAATTCCCATCCTTTCCTATAAAATAAAACTATACTCAATATTCTAAAATTTTTTAAACACATTGTCTGTAAAATAATTGACATATGGAGAGGAAGCTATGGAGAACAAACAATTTTGTCTGCACGACCTGCCCTTGTTTGATAGCATGGAGAGGAGCGTCTTCAGTACGGTTTGCCGCCATGCCGCGGTGAAAAGACATTACCGCCGCGGTGAAATATTGTTCCGTCAGGGCGAGGTATCCGACACACTCTATCTGATCAAAGAAGGCAGCTTCAAACTTGTCCGGGTTTCCGAAGAAGGAAAAGAAGTCATTTTGCAGGTGGCCAGCACCGGTGATGTCCTGGGGGAAGCAGCGCTTTTCCGCGAAGGGATCCACCCGGCCACCGCAGTGGCCCTGAACGATGCCAGGGTTTGTGCCCTCAGCAGAGACCGCCTGGAGGGCGTCATCCGTGAAAATCCTGACCTGGCGCTCAAAGTAATCTTCAGTCTGGGCAGTAGCCTGCATAACGCCTGGGAACAGGCATCCGATTTCCGTACCGGCTCAACCCGGGAGAAAGTATTAAACCTGCTCATACGCCTGGCAACCGACCACGGTGAGCAATGCCCCGAAGGCAAAAAAATAACCGTTTGTCTCACCCAGCAGGAAATAGCCGATTTCATCGGTGCCTCCCGCGTTATGGTGGCCCAAGTACTCAAACAACTACAGGCCAGAAACTACCTGATCAAAAACGGTAAACACTACATCTTAAAGGACGGCTGTTTTTAAATCCGCTTTGCGATAAGGGGACAGTCGACCTGTTACTCTAACTCTAAACAATAAAAAAAGTAGTTGGGCATGCTCAACTACTTTTTTTATTAATCATCTCCGGTTCTCTCCCGCCAGTAAGAGATGAATTCGCCGGGGTTGAGAAGCAGAACCCAGCTGTTGGCAGGTAAAGGAAAATGCTTTTTATTGCCGGTTACAAGAATGGCTTCAGCCATAGAGAGGGCGGCCTCCAGGAAAGGTTCGTCATCTTTGTCAGGCAGCTTCATTTTTAGCGGTTTCACATCGGCTAAAATTCCTTCGGCTTTAATCTGAGTCAGTACAGCCTCAACCTCCATGTCTTCAAAACTGAATTTTGGGCGGCGCAACACATCCCGGTACTCCGATAAAATCCGCGAATCGTAAACGACCTGTAAAGAGCCGGATGCGACCATTCGCACTATCGCGCCGGCGTCACTATGCGATTTTAACAATCCTGACACTAAAACATTTGTATCCAGTACGATTTTCATCGGGAGCGGTTTCGACGCGAATCTTTGATTTCGGCCGCTATTTCGTTATCGGTAATTTTATCCAAGCCTTGTTGCCCTGAGCGCTCTTGCATGGCATTTGTCGCCATGGAGGCGCGGAGACGGCGTGTGTGAAGCAGATACTCCTCCAGGTTTTTTTCATCTATATCAGAAAGCAGAGCGATAGGTTTACCGTTAGATGTTATAACCACATCTCCTTCGTCCCGCAGCAATCCCCAGATTTCAGAAGATCGCTGGCGCAAATCGCGAACCGAGACAAACTTCATACAAAAACCTCCCTAAATGTGTTACATATATTGTACACAACTGTGCTACGCTTGTAAAGCAGATACATACGGAAGTGTCCGTCCTCACCACGGACCCGCAAAACACAAAAAGAGTTTGCAATGGCCATAGAAAAACTACTTTAATATCGCTACAGCAGGGTACAATTGTCAAAAAACAACAGTAACAAATATCAACATCCCGACATACCATGTAAAGATACACAATTATGCGGGAGGTTGATATTTTTGCTTCCAATTATTGCCGCTGTGGCGGCTATCGTTAAGGAAATCGTCCTGCTCGTCTCTTACTTAAACAACAACTCTTTTCCCCAGCCTTTATCCCCAAGAGATGAAAAAAAGTATTTAACGCTAATGACTCAGGGTGATTCAAATGCCCGCAGCATCCTTATCGAACATAACCTCCGCCTCGTTGCCCATGTGATTAAAAAGTTTGAGAACACAGGAGAAGACCAGGAAGACCTTATCTCCATCGGCACCGTTGGCCTGATAAAAGCCATTGATTCCTTCAGGGATGATAAAGGCACCCGCCTGGCTACCTACGCCGCCCGCTGCATCGAAAATGAAATCCTCATGCACATCCGCGCCACCACCAAACGCAAAGCCGAAGTCCTTCTCCACGACCCCATCGGCACAGACAAAGAAGGAAACGAAATCACCATCCTTGACGTTCTGGGCACAGACAGCGACGACGTCCTAAATGAAGTAGACAAAAAAATCCTGGAAGCCAAGCTGTACGAAGTCATCAAACGCCTGAAAATGAGGGAGCGCACCGTCCTTGCCATGCGCTTCGGCCTTCCCATGGGCCGCCGCAAAACACAAAAAGAAATCGCCCGCTCTCTGGGCATCTCCCGTTCCTACGTGTCCCGCATCGAAAAGAAAGTCATTGCCAAAATCGCTGAAGAATTTATTCAGGAACGCTAAAAAACGTCCGTCGGCTAAGCCCGACGGACGTTTTTTTTTGGTAATTCTAAGAGTAGTAAAAGAGTTGCATCAATGACTATGTTACGGTTCATTTATTCAGACGCAACAATTTTAATTCGAGCTTAATTGGCTTTCGCATGACCCGGGAGTCGGTTGCTTCTTTCCTGGGACTGCTCCGGCAGAAGAAACGTTGCCATGCTGCTGATCAGAGTGGCGGCAGCTGCCGCGAGAATGGCATATGTGTATTGTCCGGTGGCATCAAAAATCAGTCCCGCCAGCCATGGTGCAGTCAACCCTGCAATGCCCCAGGCCGTCATCAGTACGCCAAAAACTTTTGCCAGATGTTCACGACCATAGTAGAGTGTTACAGAAATGGGGTAGAGTGACGCATTGGCTCCATAAACTAATCCCACCAGCGACAGCATTGCAATCGCCATCCAGACGGAAGGGAGAAACGCCAACAGCAAACATCCCAGCGACGCACTTACCGTGACGATGGGGAAAATGCGGCGAACAGGAAAGTGCTGTCCGAGCCAACCTGCACTAAAGCGACCGGTGAGATTCCCAATGCTGACTAACATGGCGCCTAAAGCGATTTGCGCTGCCGTTCCGCCAAAGGCAGACATAATTCCTGCCGCGTGGCTGATGACCATTAAACCAGCTAAAGCGCTAAACGCAAAACCAAACCACAACGAAAAAAATACCCGGTGTTGTTTGGCAGGCTTGCCGTGATCCTCAGAGAAGTGCTTAACTGCTGTAGAAACCCCTGCACGGGTTATTAGGCTTCCGGAAACAATTGCAGCAAGCAGCAGGAACAGAGCAAGTCCAAAGAAGGTTGTTTGCACACCGCTCTGGCGTACGGTATAGACAAAAATGGGAGCAAAAATCACAGAACCCGCAGCAAAACTTCCCACCACAAAGCCTGTAGCCAAACCACTGTGGGTGGGCAACTCGCTGTTTACCAGCTGCAGACTAAGATTATATCCAAAGGCGGCCGCCACACCGAAAAAAACACCATAGCCGAGAATAATCAGGGGTAAACTCATGCCAAAAGCAGCAATAGCCAAGCCGGTGGACCCCAATAGTAACGAACCGGTGGCTATAACGCTCGGCCGCACACGCCGGTAAACCGGAGAGCCAAACAGCATTGCCAATGTAAAGGTAATGGTAGCCACGGAAAAAACAACGCTTACCTGAGAGCGGTTGACGTTAAGAGCCGCTTGCAGCGGCTCAAGAAAGACACTCCAGGTATAGAACGTACCAATCGCGAAATTAATCAGTCCGCAACCCAACAATATCAGGAGAGGACGTCTCTTTATTTTCAGCAATGCTTCACCTCCCGGGTATATCGTCAATTTTAACGCAGTAATTCCTAAAAGACAATCTAAAAATAATAACTGCGCCGCAACGTAGGCACAGTTATTATCCTGCACTTTAGTATCAAAAAGTTTCAAGATTAATCACTAGATTATGCGCTAATCTTTTCCCATACAAGTACGGATATGATTTGTTCCCCCTTGGTTTGGATAGGCGGGGTTGTTAGGGTAAGACGGTTTGCTTTAAGATCATACAGGCGGGTTAGCTTTGTGTCAACCCATCTGGGAAATAATGCTCCCTCGACGTAATGCGTTACAATTCCTTTTTCCTCATCCACATCAAATGTACCGAAATAGGCAAGATAACCAATGGCTGTAAGCTCTTTTTCACTCCCGACATATACGTCAACGGAAGATACTTTGGAGCGGCCAGACTGCATAAGCTGTGCTGACATTTTCCCGTCAGGTCCATATTTCAACTGACCGACAACATCTTTCCCAAAAGGATAGGATACATCCTGACCAATACGGCTCTCATAAGAGACAATGCTCCATGTGCCGTAAAGTTTCGCTTTTAAAACATCCATTTTATATGCCTCCCTTTATTTAATGCTTCCAATGAACAACATGGATATTATACCATACACAAGGCAGCACGGAACCCAAAAATTTAACTATGATCATTGCGATAGTACATATCACGCAGAAAAACAAGTCACGCTAACAAAAGAGTATGTAGGGAGGGATATAATGCATACACTGAGCAGAAATCCATATGATGATTTTGAACGCATGAGAGAAGGTTTGCGGCACCTGTTCCCGGACAGCCCGCTGCTGCCCATGCAGGGGCAGCCATATAACCGGATGCCAGGCCCGTCGGTAGATATACGGGAAAACGACAAAGAAATTACCGTCAGCGCCGAAATCCCCGGTATTGACCCGGAAGAACTGGATGTCACCGTCGATGAGACGCAGGTGACTATCCGCGGAAAAATTAAACGGGGTGCCGAACGTGAACGGGAAGGCTACCGGATGATGGAGCGCCGCTATGGCACATTTTCCCGCACCATCCCGCTCCCCGCCGAAGTCAAACCGGACGAAGCCTGGACCGATTACCACCACGGTGTGCTGGAAATCCACCTCAACAAAGCAGAGGGCGGTCGTGTCCGATCAATAAAACTAAACGTCAATACTGACAGACAATAAAGACCAGGATTCCCATCCTGGTCTTTATTGATGTCAAACGAAAACAGTGTGCTAGTATAAACAGGCGCCGTGCAATACAGAGAAGTCTACGTTTTTTTAGTTCGTTAAGATTTAATAATAATAAAGGGGCAGGAAAGAAAAACATTGAATATATTTTATAGAGAAGAAGTTGGGATAGGGAGAATTGTCAATGCATTTTATAGTTCCAGCCTTTGGTGTAGCTTTTGCAGTGTTGCTATTTATATTAATTATGGGCAGTGTATTCTGGGCGCATGGTGATGCGGAAAGCAGAGGCAGTTCCGGATGTCTGGTAGCCCTGCTGGTTCTCTTTGTTAAATGGCCTGTGGGCCTGATTATCTGGTTACTGATCCGACCAAAGCGAAAACTCTACTAGAAAAACCGCCTTGAAATATCTCCACGGCGGTTTTTCTCTGAGCGAGGTCTCTGAGCGATGTTGGATTTTTGCAGATATTTCAGCTTACTTTATACCACACAGTAGAGTATAATATTAATGTATTTAACGAACTGTTTTTTGGAGGCACAAATGAAACATACTCGTATATTACTATCTCTTATTATAATTCTTACCATCTTTGTGGGCGTTACAGGCTGCGGCAACAAGAAAGCTGAGCCTGCCCCCGATAATAAGGGTGGTATCTCAGAGACAGAAACGCCGTATTTGCAATATGATGAGAATGAGGAAGAGTTCGTTTATCTGAATGAAGATCATCCGGAAGTCGTCAGAGTAGCAGAGTTCGTCGATGAATTTGTTACCGTAATGAATACAATGGATTACAAAACAATCTCAAATGATAAGGCGTATCCATACCTTACTCAGACCTTACTGGAACTTACCAGGGAGCAAAAAACCTGGGAATCCCTGTTTAACACATTAAAAGAAGTCGAAGTTGTCAGTGAAGCCACAGGCATCATGATAGAAACGGCTCATTTTAGCAATGACTTCGAAGTGGTATATGTTCTCTATAACTCAACTATCAATATTCTTCAGGCTAACGAAGAAAAGCTTGCTGAAACTCACATGACTCTTGGTGAAAACCATGAACGTGCCGTTCTGCATCTGCAAAAAGAAAACGGCCAGTGGAAGGTCGAGGGGTTCGGCACATTAGATTAATCCCATCTAACGGCAAAGACAAAGGGAAGGCCAGGTATTTCCAAGCCTTCCCTTTTCATGTTATGAAACAGTATTCTTACGTTCGAAGAATTTATCTGCTAATGTAACAAAGCTGGCAGGAAGGGAAGTACGGCTGCCGGACGCGTGATTGACGAAGAAAATAATCTGATGTCCCTCAGCCAATAGCCTCATGCTGTCCGGGTTAACATAGCGAAATAGCAGTTTGGCCCTGCCTTGCTCCTCAGAATAATCCTGAATGCTTACCCTGACTTCAACCTTTTGGTTGAGAAAGACGGGGTAAAGATAGCGAATCAGTACTTCACCAGTCAAAAAGGCCGGCCATTCAATCTGCCGCAAGTCCGCGTGCTCCACAATCATCCGCTCCCGGGCGATACAGGCCCAGTCCAAATACTTGGCATCATACGCCATCCCCAAAACAGTAGCATCCTGCGGTGTTACAACATGGTTGTACGTATAAAAATTATCGGCCATGAATACACCCCCATTTAATTATCTGATAATTCAGTATATTCTATCTTTGCTTTCAAATTCCTGCAATAACGATCTTCAAATCATATAAATAATAGAATATTATTAAAGCTTTAACATATCTGCAGGGTTTAGCAGCTTGTAACGCAAATAATATCCTTATAAAGGCTTACCATCAAGATTTCAGGGGGGAAATCAATGTATATGATTTTTGCCTTTATCGGCACGTTCCTTTTACTCATGGGAGTTCTGATCTGGAAACTCAACCTGGTCGAACTCATTGCCGGATATGATCCGAATAAAACTTCTGATCCCCAGGGCCTGGCAAAATGGGTAGGATTAAATATATTTGTAATGGTTTTTTGATTATCATCGCCTCAGTGACAGGTGCGGTAATTAACGGTCCTTTGCTCTACACGATAATCGCTTTTTTTGTAATCGTATCAGTGATCAGCATAATAACCGCTGTGGGATGCAAGAAATATGAGGGGGATCGCACACATGAATAGGCTCAGATTAAATATCGGGATAAAAATTCAGTAATTAAAAAAAATTAACAAACATCAGCAGGAATTATGGAGATTCAAGGCGAAAAAGTTATAAAGGATAATAATACCATACGGTGCTTTGGGGGGCACAACTATGCAACTTGCTGGGATACAACAAGTTTTGCTCGCCATATATTCGGAGTCACAAAAAATAAATCCGAATGTATGTAGTTCCGTCACCGCAAAAAAGCTTGGCATGGATCCCGTTAAGTTTAAAGTAGCCATAGATAAACTGGAAAGCAAAGGACTGATCTATGGTTCCCTGATTATTACCGGTGATTGTTGTCCCATCCCCAGAATGGTTTTAATCGATAACGTAAAGCTCACCCAGTTTGGCATAGAATGTGTAGAAAAAATTCAACAGATTCTCAGAGATATACCGTATCAGGCAATAAACGGAGAAAACAAGATCCGGCAACCATGGCTAAATCAGATCACAGCACAAGTAAATGAAGTCTGTTCAATCGAAAATCGTCATAAAGCATGCTAGAGCCTACGGGCTCTTTTTTAATGCACTCTTTTGTGCATAGATCACAAAGATAAGACCAAAATAAAACGAATAAAAAAAACAAGGAGGAATTCCGTTGAATCTTTCTACCAAAGAAGTCAACTACTTAAAAGATCATCTCTCCTGGGAACTACTTGCCGCAAAAAAATGCTACAACCACGCAAAATCAATGCAGGATCAAAACTATGCCAAACTCTTTGATGATATCGGCAGAGTCCATCAGGAGAATTTCGTCGACCTCCTCAATTACGTTAATGCAGTCTCCCAGGAGGTGAAGTAATGGACCCCAATGCCACAATTACCACCAATACCGGAGTACAAAAAATCGGCAACAAGGTATCCATTAACATTCAAAAAGATGAAAGCATTAATGACTTAGACCGGATGTACGATATGCTCCTCCACGAGAAACATTTAATGGAAATCTATCACCTTTCCGGTACAGAAGCAGTAGATGTCAACCTCCACGCCCTGATGAACAATAACCGCAACAAGCTCCAGGCTCAGCACGGCAGGCTGGTAGACACCCTCTTCAGCATCGGAGAATACACTGCCGACATCGCCCCCGCCTCCCAGGTCAAAGACGTCTCCACCGTATTCATGAGCTATGTCAAACAACTCCCCTACAACAATAAAATTCCTCACTAAACTGTCAAAATTTCTGCAACTAGTCTCGTATATTGCCATAGAGAAAGCCGCCCTGCAGGGCGGCTTCTAATTTAGTTTACTTTACTCGGGTTTAATATGACGTGAAAGCAATTCCTTACGATTTTTCACTTCCATTTTGCGCAAAATATTACGCACATGAAATTTCACGGTGTGCTTGGAGATAAACAATTCATCCGCCATCTCCGTATCACTTGCTCCTTGCATCAGTTGAATATAAATTCGGCTTTCCGACGGAGTAAGGATATCCGGAGGGGTTAAGTCGGCGACGGTCAAGCCTGATTCTGTCTCATCCTTCAAACTTGCCAGATTAAACAACTGAAATGGATAACGGAAAATAAATGGGACAGCTAAAAACAGCAGAGTAAGGGCTGTAATAAAGAGCATCGATGGAGAGTCACCAGGCCAGCCGATTGCCGAAAGGATCACAGATAAAGCAATCAGCAACAGGGAATACCCGAGACCAAGCCCAAACGCACGACGGCTTCCATACAACCTTCCGAGAAACCATAACGCGTACCAAAAAAAGAGGTCTGCTGCTGCGAACCCAAGATTGAGCGCGGCATGGAAGGACAATTCAATAATAGTCCGCCCTGACCCGGTAAGCGCAATTAACAGGCCGACACCCAATGCACTCAAACTGTAAGGAGCCAGATTTCCCGGTTGACCCCGCCTTGCCAAAAAGGCCAAAAAGATAATAGCCCCCACATAAATTAAGGAACCGATTGTGGTCTCCCATAACGGTGCCGCAGAAAGCTTCATAGCAAAGAAATGGTACCAGATTCCCCCAACAAAATAGATTGCCAATACAAAAGCCGCCAGGGCTTTTATTGTTTTTGCCGGGTCATGCCCCTTCCGGGGGGACAGTTCTTCTGTCTCTTCACTGCTGCATGGTGCCTGAAAAGCAAATACACCAGCTAATGCCAGCATCCCAAGCATGACCATCGGTCCCTTTTCTGGCATCATACGGGGTATATTTATGGTGGCATATACCAAATTGGCACCGGCCATGGCAACTGCCAAAACTAGCAGAGGCTCGGTGTGGTGCGCCAGTACTCAGGTTTAATCGTTACTCACTAAAAAAATAACTAGAAAACTCACCTCAGCCGAGGTGAGCTTTCTCATACTTTCAGAATAATGCGCAGTATGATATAATAACCCAAAACAGAGCTTTGAGGTGCGCCATGCTAGAAAAACTTCAGCCCAACGAAATCGTGGATTCCATTTATCAAATCAATCTATCCCATTTAAAAGAAAAAGGAATTAAAGCTGTCATCGCTGACCTGGACAACACCTTAGTCCCCTGGCGGTCCACAGAAATTAAAGACACCCTCACAGCCTGGGTCAAAGATGTAAAAGATGCCGGCCTGAATTTAGCCATCGTCTCCAACAATACATCCAGCCGCGTCCATACACTATCCGAACAACTGGGCGTCATCGCTGTCTCCAAAGCAGTCAAACCCCGCCGCCGCGCCTTCCGCAACATCGCCAGCCAGTTTAGCCTGATTCCCTCGGAAATAGCCGTCGTAGGCGATCAACTGCTCACCGATGTCCTCGGCGGTAACCGCACCGGCATGTACACCATCCTCGTCACACCCATGAGCAACCACGAATTTATCGGCACCAAGCTCATCAGGCAAATAGAACGTTTTTTTCTAAAACGAATAAAAAACAAAAGCACCTGAAGGTGCTTTTGCCGTTTTAAGGTTTAACGCATATTTCTTCCTCTTCCACCCTTGGGTGGGGCAGGTATCCGCTCCATATTACTCCGGATACGCTCAAACATGGTATCTGCACATCCTTCCGCCTGCTCCGCCGTAATTTTCCCTTCCGCAACCAAAGCATTCAGTTGCTCTTTACGGAATTTAACGACAGCGCCAACAAACTGCTCTGCACTCATACCCTTTAACTCTGCAATCTGAACCATGGAGTTGCCTTCACGGCGAGCCGCACGAAACGCATCCTCATCCATTTTCAACAACTCGCCAATGTAAGCACGGGTCATGCCCTGGCCAATTCCCATACCGCCATCCCGGGCAAACCTCCCTGCCGGAGCTTCTCCGGCCAGAACAGGCACGGCAACAGCCAGTATCAGCCCCAGTACTAACGCTGTTACTAATCCTTTTCGCATTGTTTCACCTCCTTAACTTGCCAAATTTTTCTTACAACGAACTCATCGGCCACAACACCGACGGCCCCGGCTTTATTGACTCATTAAAAGACAACCTAAACCCCCACGGCATCAAAGCCGTCATCCTCGGCGCCGGCGGCTCAGCCCGTACCATCGCCGCCCAACTATACCACGAAGGCGCCTCAGAAATCCTAAACAGGATCCTGGAGAAAGCCCAACAGCTATCGTCATTCCTGCCAAAACAGGCCACCACATTTTCTCTCCAGGATGATTACAAAAATGCATCACCGGTGCCAATCTTGTGATTAACACACTTTCCGTCCCGTTTAAACAGGAGGGATGATGGCTTGCCGATCTCATCCCAACCGCAGGCGCCCTGTTTTATGATCTCCGCTACGGTGCCATGCCCTCAGACTTCCTCCAGTACGCCAATGAACTAAAAAGCCCAGGCCTGGATGGCCTAAGCATGTTGCTTCACCAAGGGGCAAGAGCGTTCGCAATCTTTACGAATCAAAAGCACCGTTAGATATAATGCGCAGAGCACTGCTAAACAACTAAAAACTCTGGATAACAAAAAGAACAAAAGGAACTCTGTTTTATTAAGATTTCCTAATTTGAATACAATGGAAATTAGTGCTATAATCACAGACGTACATATGGTAACTCCCTTTTGCGGAGAAGGGGCACAAACAAAATAGAGAATATAGGGAGGTTAGACTTATGAATACTAAAAAATGGGCCATTCTTTTTGTGGTCGTAATGATGGTTGCCGTCCTTGCCGCAGGTTGCGGCGGTAGCACACCTGAACCAACTCCGGCTCCAGAACCGCCAGCAGCAGTTGGTTCCGCTATTCCCCACGCCCTTGACGGCCCGTACGAAAACTGTATCGGTTGCCACGGCGCTGCCATTGAAGCATCCCACGCTGATTTTGCCGGGTATGAAGAAAGCTGTCTCGACTGTCACGAAGCAGAGTAATTTAAGGTAGTACTTACTTAGAGAACGTAGTCTCCGCAAGAGGAGTGTTATAGCAGTAACATCAAAAACGCCCGGAAATGGGCGTTTTCTTTTAATTAACAAAGGATTTTACGGTAATATCGTGCGTATTACCCATAGTGTCGGTGTAGGGAATACTGTAGTCGTTTCTCCGGCTGCTGATGCTGACAGGCCCTCGTAATTGGAATAACACCGTCCATATATTGTGCCTACTGTATTCTTAACAGGAAGGAGTATAAGTAAGAAATTAAGGACTTGATGGGAGGTCGCTTGTTGGATTGTACCATTATCTGGATTAACTAACCAAAGGACGGTTTATTACGAATTTACGTGAAAATAACGGTCCCTGGCAGGACATTCATAAACTACCAAAGAATAACATTCAGTGTGACTTATATCAATGCGGCAACTGCTTTTTTTACTCATCCCGAAAAAACTTTTCTTTTCACCGCTACTGGCTTATTCAGGGCAGGAGTGTCATGGCCAGTTACAAAAAGTGTCATGTATGTGGAATATAAGAACGATGTGGGTGCCAGGGGCCGGTAATGATGATCCGGGTTTACGGCCTGAGCGATAAAGGGCTTGTCCGCGAACGCAATGAAGATTGTGGAGCAAAAGGCACGGACTCTTGTGGAGAAAGCAAAAGCAGCCGGCGGTTGCGACAATATTACAGTAATACTTATCGGCATGGAAAGAGAACCGTTTTGAATACTCCCTGAATTATTGTTGGGGTCTAAGGACAAACGTTATGAGTTTGACCAAGGCAAGGTATCATGATGGGAGGTTTAGCAATGAAGTCTTTTCAATCAACAATACTGCCCAAATTCATTAAGTTCCTCGTTCTGCTCGTGCTTTTTTCTGCGTCAGTTTTGTTTTCCGGAACATCTGGATCAGAAGCTGCCACGGAAACACAAGGAGCTGTTTCCCTTACTCCTCTGCAACGTACTTCGGAGGGATGGAAGGGTAAGGTGACTCTCACCCTGCCGGATGACCTGATGTATGTTTCGGTGCGGGCAACGGAACTGAGCGCATATAACATGGAGCTTTGGCATGCCGACGCAACGGTTAAGCGCCATCTGAAGCTGTTGCTGTCGGAAGAGCCTACAGAAAACACGGCAAAGGATAATTCCGATATCCGTGTTTTGATAAACGGACTACAGCACGTTTTCGACCCTCCTCCCGTAATCAGGGACGGGCGTACGCTGGTGCCCATGCGGGCGCTTTTTGAGGCTCTGGGGGCTGATGTGGACTGGGATGCGCAGACCCGTACAGCTGTGGGCACCCGCGGCAATGCCGAAGTCCTTATTCCCATTGACAGCACCGGCCCAACGGTAAACGGGGTAAAGAAAACCATTGATGTCCCTGCACAAATCATTGACGGCCGGACCTTTATTCCCCTGCGCTTCATCGGGGAAGCGCTGGGGGATGAGATAAGCTGGGACGGAAACGCCAGGAAGATAACTGTGAACACACAGGCGGAAGAAATTATTGCGAGCGATGTGACGGGGCTGGTGCTGGACTACCGTCTTTCGCTGGAGAAAGATGCAGGCAGCAGGCCGCGAATGCGACTGACGGCAAAAAATGTGACAACGGACTCCCTGTCCTTTGTGATTAACGGTACCGCTTACAGTGAAGTGGGGGCAGAGCTTTTTACAACCACTCACAACCTTACTGTAACAAACGGCAATGGCAACCCCCTGACGTTCGGCAGCTCACAAAAGACTGTCAGGCCGGACAAATGGTGGATTTTCTGGGAAAGCATAAAATACGATGTAATCACCATCAATACGCGGGGTGAAAGTACGGTAGTCCTGGAATATGACATCGTCAACGGTCCGGAAATCTGGTCGGGGTTCGGGGCCGGCTCAGGCGTTTTCTTTAGCGAAAGGCCCGATGATCCGAAGAATTTCTGGGCGGGTTATCTGGAATGGATTTTATACAGACCCTCCACGCGCGGAGATATTCATTCCGCAAAGCTTCGAATCACCCTGCCGTCGGGCTGGAGCTATGCTTCCGTTTATCCTCAGAAGGGTTATGAAGTCAGCCTGGGTAAGCTGGATTACATGTATGGCGATAACGCGCAGCGCTGGAAAAATTACCAGAGAGCCCCTTTTGTTCTTTTTAAGGAAGGGCCTTTCCACCTGGCCGTCCGGAAAGTCGGAGAGGTGGAAGTAAAGGATATCTACAGCAATAGTATTAAAGAAAAAAGAAACCATGCAGCACAGTACGAGTACTTCCACTATTTTTCCGAGCTTATAGGACCACTGCCTGTTCATGCAGCCCTGACCTTCTTCCCGCTTATAGACGGCCAGGCCGTTCCCCACTTCGGCGCTTATCAGGGAGCTCCCTACAATTTCGGTCATGGCCTGATGGGTGAATATTTCGGTACCGGCGGAGATATCGGCTACCATGGCTCTTCCCTTCCTCAGCCGCAGATTTGGAGCTTTAATTCCCTTGATGATCAAAAGAACTATAGCTTTTTCATGCACGGGACGCTACGTTACTGGTTGGTACATCTCATCCAGATAACCAATGAGAGCGAATCATGGGTAAAAGGAGGCTTGACTACCTACTACGAAAACATGGCTGTGGCTTCGAGGTATGGGCATGAAACCATTGTTGAGCATAGATTTAAGCCTATGTATAAGTACTATAAGCAGCACATCATTACAGCCCAGGGTGAAAAGGACCAGAAAAACTTTACAAACCATTCCTATATTTCTTACTTTAAACATGCTTTGACCTTTTATTACATCAACGAGCTGATCAAAGAGCACAGCGCCGGCCAAAAGACACTTGATGACGCCGTTACGCTTATCTACCGCGATGCCATGAATGGAATTCCCGCATCGAGGGAGGGGTTAATCAACGCATTAAACAGCCTGGGAGTTTATGATTTCAGCGGAATAGTGAATGAATACATGTACGGGAACAGAATTCTGGATCTTGATGCATACCTGTAAGAGAAACCCGGGAGTATCACTAAACGCTAATCTAAATTACCGAAATTACAGGCAAATGAAACAAAACGAAGCTTAATTAAGCCGCCGTCCGCTTGTCCCCAGCCTGCAGGTACAAGTCCGGGCATCAATGAATAGTTAAGTAATAAGAGAAAGTGCCACCTGGCACTTTCTCTTATTACTGTCTCAAATCGCTTATGCGTACCGTGCCGGCGGTGATTTTGTAAAAATCCTAACTCATTTATTATGGCTTTTTTTTTGCGTAAGCAGGAGATGTAAATCATAGTGAAGAATATAACTCTTCAAACAAATGTGGAAAATATTGTATCGATATATGTCAGACTATGTAGTTTATTTATGGCAAATCCCGCACTTAGTTTACCTGTAAATTGTGGAGGCTTTGATTTCATGGCTGATTTGGACGCGTTGCCTTGGATGAGCCAGTAGCGTAACCGACCACTTTAAGGTGGTCTTTTTTATTCGAGCGGATTCTGTTCATAACAATCTTTTTAGATAGTTTGCGGAGGGGATTACATGAAACGTAACAAAAAAAGCCTGTTTTGTGGCGGTAATATTCCAGATATAACAACAAAACCCGATTACCTGCGGGTTCTGTATCAAAATGCGTTCTGCAATGTCTTCGAGTCTCTCATTAATCGTACCCTCTACGACCGTTGCTTTCACGTTTTCACAATAAGCATCTATTCCCGCCATCAAGTACCAGGGTGCTAGCGAGGAATGGATATATCGCGAATTTAAAACACAGATTACTGAGTTTAATGAGTGTTCCATTATTCATTACCTCTGACTTTTAATATAGCCCTTATTATACCATAAGCTTAGAGGTATATAATTAAGTACATGTCACTAGCAAGGAAAGTGCTTCTGCATTGGAACAAGGCCGAAGCCGACATGGCAAGGCGTAAACGGGAAGAGAAACTTGAAAAGGCCGCACGCTCCGTCAAGAACAATGCCTATAGTATCAAAAAAGGCGTTGATGAATACACAAATGATAAAAGAATGACTAAAAAACACACCTAAAGGTATAACTTATATAACACATAGTTTTTCATTACTTAAACCGGATATCTTGCCCGGATTTTTTTGTCGGGCAAAAAAGGTTTAGGAGTAAATACGTTATGAGGATTGGCATGGAGCTTGATCCAAGTCTAAAAAAAGAGCGCCTGGAAATCTATACCCTGGGCCGTTTTCTGGTGAAAAGCGGCGACACACTGATTTCCGAACAGTCCAGCCGTTCATATAGAATATGGGATCTATTTAAGTACCTTGTTACTTACCGTGACAAGGGTATTCTCCCTGAGGTAATTCTTGAGAATCTCTGGCCCGGCCAGGAATTCTCAGATCCCAAACGAGCTCTGCGCACCCCCATATACCGACTTCGTCAACTTTTGACGCATCCAACTGCTGATAACAATAGCAACAACGTTATCACTTTCTCACAGGGCTGTTACAAGTGGGACACAAATGCAGACTATTTGCTGGATGTTCAGGAGTTTGAAGCTCTTTGCCAGAGAGGACGAATGATTGCGGAGAATAATCCCGCAGCAGCAATCGAAGCTTTTAAAAAAGCCGTGTCTCTTTACAAAGGCGACTATCTGCCTGAATGCCTGTATTATGAATGGGCACTGCCCGTTAGAAATTACTACCGCCGTATTTTCCTGCAAAGCTCACTTTACCTCTGCCGGTTACTTAAAAATGCCGGCAGGCACTCTGAAATAATAGAAGTATGTGAAAGTGTCTTTCACGTCGAACCCTTCGAAGAAGAATTTCATCTGTACTTTCTTGAAAGCCAAATGGTTATGGAAAAAATACAAGAGGCCCGCTCTCATTATGAGTATGTAACCTCTCTTCATTACCGTGAACTCGGGATAAAGCCGTCACCCGCCATGCGCAACCTCTACAGGCAGTTGAAAACCGGAAGCGAATATGTGGAGTTTGATTTAACATCCATCCAGGAAAGCTTAGCTGAACGTCAGGAAACTGAAGGTGCTTTTTTCTGCGATTCCGATATTTTCCGCCATCTTTATAAACTGGAGAAAAAAAAGCTGGAGAGGAGCGGACAGGTCATTTTTCTCGGCTTACTCTCCCTTACCACAGCCGAATACAGAATTCCTCCTCAGAAAACTCTCAAAGAAGCCTCAGATATGCTGCTTGACCTGCTTAACGCCAACCTCCGCAAAGGAGATATTATCACACACTGGAACGACTCGCAGATTCTTATCCTATTGCCAAACCTGAACTTAGAGCAGGGAGAAAAGGTGCTTCAACGCATCATCACTGCATTCAACACAAAAAATAATTCATCTATAAAACTGCTCGGCAAGCTCCAGCCCGTTATACCACCTCAACAAAATAACTAAGTGTCATTTAGCCTGATTCACATGATTACTATATAGCCGCTACCGGTACATTCGTGCCGGTAGCGGCTTTTTTTCAAGTTTCTCCCGTCCTTTTTGTGACTGAAATGTGACTCTGATGTGACCATAATGAGTTCCAGCAGTGCTATGTTTTAACAGTAGTATTTATATTCCTCACCGGAAACGCGCAATCTTTTTTCAGGAGAGTGAAGCTATGGGCCAGAGTAAATCCAACGACATAACGATTCCGGTTGGAGGCGTATCCTTTTTAGTCAAAATACAGTTTAGTCAGAATAGTACATGGCAGGGTACCGTCCAATGGTTGGACGAAAAGAAAAGTATGCCATTTCGCAGCCTGCTGGAGCTTATACAACTGGTGAATGATGCCATAAACCATAGCGTACAGTCTTCACCTGACAACCACATGTGGGTTGAAAAAGAAGATGTATCATAAGAGTGCTCCAGTGAAAGCGGGGAACAAGAATGACAAAATTACGCAGACGCCTTGCCGCACACAAGCGCAGGAGGGCCAATATGAATCTTATAAAAAGCATACTCGATAAAGCGTTAAAAGTTTCAATGGTAATTATCGTATTACCGGCGCTTGTTTTTTACGCTACAAGCTTCCGTAGCAGTATTTCCTTTTTCACTAACAGTACACAATCAGAGCCTTTTCATATTGTTGATGAACAACCCATGCTTCTAATGAACTATATGCAAACAGAATCTTATCTCGAGATTATCGGTAACGACGAAATAGAAGTGTCAAATGATTACATTGAACAGCAGTACTTCGCTATTGTCACTGACAACGGCGAAGAGATTAGAGATGCCTGGGTGTACTGGAGCCTTGCCGAAGAAGTGCCCGGTGTTTCTATCAATCATGAAACAGGAATCCTTACAGTGCAAAGCTATACCAATGCAGACGTAATTGTCATACAAGTAGACGTAGTGGGTATGACGGCTTACAAGACCGTAAGAATTGTTTATCCCCTTGTATTATTCTCCGTCCCTGAAAGCATCTATGGAAACATCCCTGAGAGTGTCCCCGAAAGCGTCTATGAACACTGAGACATTAATAATGAATAACACATGCTCGCCGAAAAGGAGAAGCACAAATGCCTGAAACAAACACAGAAAAAATAAGTCCTAAACCAACAATGCTGTGGAGCCTGGCCTGTATGCTCGGCAATGTTGTGTTTATTGCTATCCTCCTATTTATGAGTGCAATGGTTTTTTCCCTGGTAAAGGGCAGAATTACCGGCACTCCTCCGTCAATTGCCGGCTATCAGATGTATATCGTTCTCAGCGGCAGTATGGGCCCTACCTTTGAAGCGGGAAGCGTGGTGTTTGTTCGCCCGCTGGATCCAATCCAGCTCGAAGCAGGCGATATTATCACGTATAGAGGAAATGACGGCAGTGAAACTCTGACAACACACCGTGTGATGGAAGTCGTAAGCGATGGCACCCTCAGTTTTGTCACCAAGGGAGATGCAAACGATGTAGTTGATGGAAGTACTGTTCCCGCAGCAAACATTGTAGGAAGAGTACACTACTCCGTACCATACCTCGGCCATCTAATGGCCTTTACCCAAACCAAAAAAGGCCTGGTACTCCTGGTAATCGCTCCCGGCCTCCTGATAATCCTCTTCGAGCTAAAAAATCTCTTCAGCCTGGCCACGGCCATGGAAGAAGAGAAAAAAGCCAAAGCAAATAATGAACCTGCAGTATAGTCTCCAATAGAAAAACCCTGAGGAAGGCGAGGGGATGGCATGAAGAAAAAAATTGTATTCAGTCTAATGATACTGGCCCTGGCTTCCACCCTTGTCGGAGGAGCCACTTTGGCTCTGTTTACCGACCACGTTACAGCTGATCCCGCTGTCTTCACTACAGGAACCGTAGAAATAACCGGCCAGGACGTATCCATAACAGCTATCGAACCCGACCACCCCATGTATCCATCTCCAGGCAATCCGTCCATTAAAACACTGACCTGGTGTGTGGAAAACACGGGCAGTAAGGCTGCCTATATCCGCGTCAGAGCCCACGGCGACGGTGAACAAATAGAACCACAGACTGCAGTGGTTTATGGTGTGAGCTATGGAACCCCCTGGTGGAAGATGTACTTTACCTACGACCTTTTACAAACAAGAAAAGAAGAGTTAATAGCCGGGCAGAACTACCACGCCGGGTGGGTAACTGTATACAAAGACTACGAGAATCTTTATGTGCTCTATGAGACAATCAACGGCTGGGCGCTAACTGAAACCCCTGTTTATGCAGAAACAGCAGTGCCTACTAAAGATAATGCAAATGGGCCCGGTCAGTTTAGATCTCCACATAACGCCCTAGATAACACCACTTCCGACCTCCACATTATCCCCTTTCAAGAGATTTTCTCTCAAGAGATCAGTTCAACTATTTACCTGGTGACACATGCAGCCGTGGAAAAACTTCCAGTCAAATGGACATTAAACTACGATAGTACCTCCTGGATACCCGGCGAAGAGGGCTGGTGGTACTACCAATCCCCCGTACCTCCGGGAGAAAAAGTATGCATCACTTTGGACGTAATGAACTTCGACTCCCAAGAGGAGTATTATCTGGAAGCCCAAGCGGTACAGGCCTCACATAACGCTATTGATATAGAATGGTACGGCCATCCGCTGCAATAAGATTAAGCTATTGAAAGGAGGTTAGGTCTATGGGCTAAGAGACACGGTTGTTGTGTTTTTGAAAAAGGCAAACCTGTCGAAAGGCAGGGACGCAAAGCCACAGGGCCTTTCTCTAAAAGAATGGCAGCCTGGCCGCCAGGGGAGGTAAGACCCTTAAAATAAAAAATTGGAGGTAGAGAAATGAAGAGTAGATTGGTTATTAGTTTAATGGTAATTGCACTGGCAGCTGCTTTAATCGGCGGCGCTACTATGGCTTGGTTTAGTGATTCGCATGTAAGTACCCCCAATACATTCGCTGCGGGTACACTGGATCTTAAAGTAGATGGCCAAGATCAGGCAGTAGGCGTATCTTTAACGAACATGGCACCTGGAGACACAAGTTCGTACTATAAGTGGGTGCTGAAAAACGATGGCACGTTGCCTGGCAAACTATCTGTAAACTTTAGTCCAATTAACAACAATAGTAATATTATGAATGAACCTAAAGCTATTGCTCTCGAAGAGTACTACGGTGCTGGCAATGTACCTGACCCTAATCCTGGCCATCTGGGTTGGTTCCTTAAACCCGGGAAACAGCCTGGTGATGGTGTTGTGATTCTGGAAGAGGGTAATGGTTGGTGTATCATAGATAACCCAGACGGATTAGAGTTGCCCCATTCTATGGGGTGGGGACCTAAAGGCTGGACTGTCCCATCCAGAATTCATAGTCAATGGCAAGCTGGACCTCCGCACCCGTGGGGAATCCCTGGTCTAAATGGGTTGGGTGGTAAGACCTATGGAACATTTGGTTACCTAACTAATGATATACTTGCTCCTGGACAGGAAGTAGCATTTTTCTTACGGGTTTCGTTAGACTCTGATCTCCAAAGGTGGGATGGAACTAAATGGATTGACGTTCCTGACAACATGATTCAAGGCGATAGTGTGGATTTCACACTCACATTCAAACTAGACCAGGTTCAGTAAGCTATACACTGCAATACACAAAGACAGTGTAAAGGTCTGGAACATCTGCTTTATCGCCACTAAGCCAGCGGTATCAAGAACAATGCTTTAGAATTATATAAAGCAAGATTACCAGGCTGGTGTAGCGAGTTCTCCTGTTAGGGCGGGTTAGGTGGCCCGCCCTAACAGACATAAGAAGTCTTACATAGGCAACCTGGTTACTTTACAAATGAAGACAAAAAAATAAGATGAAGACGTTAGTTTATAATGGAGAGCCGCATAAGTTTTTCCATATAGAACCTGATGGTGACGGATAAGCCTAAAGATTATGCCTTCCGACAATGCTTTGTATAGCCTTGGGTAATATGAAACAAACGATACGGAACAGGCCTTTATTAAAGCTGAAAATAATTGACAGCAGGTTTTTTCTACAGCAATGAGTATTAAAAAGCTGAACCGGTGACGTGGGAGACCTTTGTCCATAATTAATCATGAATCCTGGTTGCGATTTTGATGATTCTATGTCAGCAATACGTGTTTGACAAAGAGTTGCGTACGGGCAAAACTACGCTAAACAATGAAAATAATCTAAAATGGTTTAATATAAAGAAACCTGAGGGAGCTGACCCTGGAGGATGAAAAAGAAGCAAAGAGCTTTGAATTGGAATATAAAAATGATGGTGCCCGTCGCCACCATACTGATTGTTCTCCTCGTCAGCTCTACACTATTGATTATGGCTGGCCTCAGCACGTCGTATGCCATTAGTGTGGATAACGGAGACTGCGGCCTGGTAGTAACCGCCTCAGATAAACCTGTGGATGTCAGCAACTTAAAACCCGGCGACAACAAGGCCTCTTACCTGATTGCAGAGAACACCAAGGCCACACCGCTCAGGTATTATTTCGATATAAAAAAGACAGGCAGCCTTGAAGGCTTCTACCGGGGCCTGGTGGGGAATCCACTGGACGAAGTTCTGCAGATCACCGTTGCACGGGGTGGAGAGGAACTTTTCCACGGTTTGGTTAATGAATTCGAGGAACTGGACATGGGCATTCTTGATGGTCATGAGAGCCAGCAGATTGACATTACTGTACACCTCTCCGGTCCCGATGTGGGCAATGAGTACCAGGGTGCTAATGTGACTGTACGGTTCATGTTCCGCTCGGAATGCACAGAAATGGGAACACTGGATGTGCGTAAGTTCCGTGACGATAACCATAACGGCGTCTGGGATTCCGGTGAATACGAGATATCCAACTGGAAAGTTTATATTAACGGCGAAGAGTATAAGACTCCGGTAATAGGCTTGCAACTGGAGCCGTACACCTATACAGTCACAGAGGAAACCCGAAGCGGCTGGGTTGCCGGCACAGATACCAGTAGAACCGTGACGCTGGAAAAGGGAGGACATCAGGTCGTCTTGTTCGGTAACTACCCGGAAAGGACGACGCCGGATGGTAATTCTCTCACAGTGCGCAAGTTTAATGACTTAAACGGCGATGGTGTTTGGGCCAGCGATGAACCGGAGATTCAGGGATGGCCAGTCACTATAGACGGCAAGCAGTATACCACGCCTGTTTTCCTGTATGATCTTACTCCCGGGGAGTACCAGGTTGTGGAGGAGAACCGGGATGGATGGGAATCTACCACCGATACTTCTGTGCCTATCACAATGCCGGCTACAGGTTCACGAACAGTTCTTTTCGGCAACCGGCAGAGATCAACAGATACGGAGAAGACCACACTGACGGTGCGCAAATACTTTGACCTGAACGGTAACGGCATCTGGGACGAAGGCGAGCGGGAGATAGTAGATTGGCAAGTCTTCATCGACGGGCAGGAATTTGTCACCCCCGTTACCATAGAGTTGGAACCCGGTGCGTATACAGTCCGGGAAGAACTCAGGGAAGAGGACGGATGGGTAGCTACCACTGCTCACGAGGTAACTGTGCAATTAGCTGAAGGTGAAAATCAAACAGTACTCTTCGGCAATTACCATGAAGAAGAGATAATGATATCTCCTGAAAGTCCCGCCCTCGGCGACATATTGCCGCGGACCGGAGGGTTATCGCCGTATTACTTTTACGGAGCCCTGCTGTTACTTGCAGGCATCCTCCTCGGCAGAAAGAAGCAAAGTTTCAAACCATAATGTCAACCCCCGTTTCGCTTCGTGGTAAAAGCAAAAATACAAAGCCATAGAGTCCCTCCGTGTCCGCTCAGGCAACGGTGGGACTTTTTTTTACACAGTAATATTTACTGTTTTAACATTTCACAAGTGAAGTGAAGCTATCGCCAAGTTTCGCCAAAAAAACAAATATAATCTTAAATAATTTAAAATTATCTATATTTTTATATCTCTGCGATGTTATAATAAAATAAAAAATGCTGGGAGGGGTTACACGATAAATATTAAAAGTTTCAAAAAAAGTAAGTCTGCCGACTTTATCATTCGTGTAACCTCAGTAAATAACGCCACTTGGCAGGGCAAGGCTGAACACGTAGAGTCAGGGCAGACCTATCATTACAAAAGCTTTTTGGAATTGTTAACTCAAATTCATCACAAACTTGAGATTCTCGGTTACCCACAACCTGACACCCAATTGCGCAGCTGGGATGAGAATGCTTTTATTAATATGCCAAGCGGGACGGAACAGGATCAGGAAGAAAAACCACAGTCAGGCGGAAGTACATTTTTTGTAAGGATACTCTACCGCCAAAACACAACATGGCAGGGTACAGTCCAGTCTCTGGATAAAAAACAGACTATGCCGTTTTGCAGCCTCCTTGAGCTGATTATGCTTATTAACGAAGCGGTTACTAATGCTAATTTAACAGAAAAAAGCACCTGAGCGACCAGGTGCTTTCGACTTTCTTATCGGTTTTTGCTGTTTACCCGCATTTGTTTGTTTTGCTGCATCTGAAGGTTCTGCATCATTTTGCCCTGACCTTCCGGGACACGTTCCAGGTTGGCCTGAATTCGTGTTTCCATCGTCTCAGCACACTGCTCTGCTTGCTCCGCAGTAATTGTACCTTCCGCAACCAGAGCATTTATTTGCTCTTTACGGAATTCAACCACTTTGCCAACAAACTCGTCCGCACCAAGACCCTGAGACTCTGCAATCTGAATCATGGAGTTGCCTTCACGACGAGCCGCGCGCAACGCTTCCTCATCCAGCTTCAATAGTTCACCAATGTAAGCGCGCGTCACTCCCTGGCCAATTCCCATACCGCCATCCCGGGCAAACCTCCCTGCCGTAGCTTCTCCGGCCAGAACAGGTACCGCAACAGTCAGTATCAGCCCCAGTACTAACGCTGTTACTAATCCTTTACGCATTGTGTCACCTCCTTATCTTCCCAAACTTTTCTTACACACTTATCATACACAATAAAAATGGAGAACCGATGTAGACAATGTGAAGATAGTATAGAGAAAAATTTCACGGGGAAACTACCGAACAGAGGTGGTTTCCCGATGGAAGACCTGCTGCAGAAAATGAAAGATGCCTGGCAGCAAGAAAAACAAAATAACCATCCTGACATCCGTCTTCAGGATGTAGTAGTAAACAAACAAACAGGAGAATTCAAATTCATTATTGAGCAAAAAAAATAAGCCGTGGCTTATTTTTTTATTAACAGGAATTTTCCCCCAAAACAGCGAAATTCCCTCAGAGGTGAAAACCATGAATATTTCCAGCCACACTAAAATCATCGGACTCTTCGGTGACCCAGTCATCCATTCACTTTCCCCCGCCATGCACAACGCCGCCTTCTCCTACCAGAAGCTGCCCTACACCTATATCCCCTTCCACGTCACCCCCCAAAACCTCCCAACCGCCATTTCAGCCATCCGCGCTTTAAACCTGACAGGGGTCAATATAACCGTCCCTCACAAAGAGAAGGTTATACCCCACCTGAATCATTTAGACGAATCAGCGGTACGCTGTGGCGCTGTCAATACCATTCTCAACGTCAATAACGAACTCATCGGCCATAACACCGACGGACCCGGCTTCATCGACTCACTAAATGAAGTCAACCTGAACCCCCGCGGAATTAAAGCTATCATCCTCGGTGCAGGCGGCTCAGCCCGTGCTATCGCCGCCCAACTAGCCCATGAAAACGCCGCAGAAATAATCATCTTAAACAGAACCCTGGAAAAAGCCCAACAGATATCTTCATTACTGCCAAAAGTAACCGTATTCTCCCTCCAAGATGATTACAAAACTGCCATAACAGGTGCCAATCTTGTAATTAACACCCTCTCCGTTCCGTTTAAAAAGGAGGGAGAGTGGCTCGTAGATTTAAGCTCAACCACCGGTGCCCTGTTTTACGACCTCCGCTACGGAAATATGCCCTCAGACTTCCTCCACTACGCCAAAGAGCTAAACAACCCAGGCCTTGACGGCCTAAGCATGCTGCTTCACCAAGGCGCAAGAGCTTTTACAATCTTTACGAATCAAAAGCCTGCGTTAGATATAATGCGCAAAGCACTGGTAATCAATCAGCCCCCGATCTGAAAAGGTTGTCAACGCTTAAGTTAGCGAACCATGCATATTATTAATGAAAGTCACCCGCTTATCTAAAATAAAGCGGGTGACTTTCATTCACACCTGCCTGGATTGTCACGCAGCAGAGTAGAAATTGTGCAGAACCGTTTACTTATGGCCTATGAGCAGGATTTTTCTAAGCACGCTCCAAATGAAGCAGTGCCAAGAATACGGATGCTCTGGACATCAATCCCAGCGCAGCTGGCGAAGGAAAATAGAAAATTTGTATATGGACTTATAAGGCAAGGGGCAAGAGCAAGGGAGTATGAGCTTGCAATGCAATGGCTTCTTGACTGCGGGTTAATTTATAAAGTAGGCAGAATAACAAAGCCTGATATGCCGCTTATGGCGTATCAAGATTTCAATGCCTTTAAATTATTTGTTTTAGATGTAGGCTTACTATCCGCTATGAGCGGACTCGATATAAAATCACTGTTAGGGGGTAACAGAGTTTTTGAAGAGTTCAAAGGAGCCTTAACAGAGCAATATGTTTTGCAGCAGTTAATAACGAATAAGGGCATAACACCTTTTTACTGGACTGCTGAAAAGTCAAACGGTGAGATTGATTTTGTTTTCCAAAGTGGGCCTTATATTATTCCCCTTGAGGTCAAGGCCGCTGAAAACCTTCAGGCTAAAAGCTTGAAAAGCTACTGCTTAAGGTACGAGCCAAAGTATGCAATTCGCACATCAATGTCCGATTATAGAAAAGAGGAGTGGCTAACCAACCTTCCGCTTTATGCTATTAATGCCATTTTAAATATTTTAGAAACAAGCTCATCGAGGCTGAAAAAGCCGTGAAAAACGGTGATTTGACGGGGCTTTTTGCATTGAATATTTTACCGGAACTATAAATCAAGCAAGCGGCTTTGGACATAGTGCTGAGTGCATTTAAATTGCAGACAAAAAGGATTTTAACCCAAGTAAGAGAATCTTTAGGCTGAGGTTTTATTGTGTTGTAATGGATATTGCATTTGCCGATGATTTTGGGTTCAGTTTGTAAAACGGGTCTTAAAATATTTTTAAAGGTGGAAGAAACATGGGAATTAATACTACCAACAAAGAACTAATCGCTTGTTTTTTTGAACAAGGGTTTACGCTTGATTTTGAGATAACTCAAAACAAGACGGATGAATATTCAGGGTTTGAAGATGACCTGTATAAAAAATATTTAGATAACCCTTATAAAATGCTGTTTTATTTTGGCTTTGCTGATGATGTAAAAAAAATGTCCGTATCAATGTCGTTTTTGCATAACATAGCTTCCAAATTCATAGAAAGCTTATCAAAAACGGCTGATCTGGAATTTACCCGTGAAAATACAGTTTTAACACCAACCAATGATGAAATAATGGACATTTTACATAGTGTGCCTTTTGTTGTTGGGCTTGAATTTATAAATGTTAATTGGATAGAAAATGTTTATCATCACCTGTTAGAGGTTTTTGCAGCTGAAATAATAACCTATTCTGGTACTGTTGCAGAATTTCTGCTGGAGCATAATTCAAAGATAAGTGTTGTTGGGCGAGTGTTTTTCCATTTAGTTGAAAATAAGTCGGATGAACACCCCTTTGCATTTTTGGCAACCTATAGCACGGGGGACTTGGGAGAAAAAAAGGCAACACATACGCCACTTAAAAATGCTTTGCTTGAATATCAAAATCAAAATGATATGCTGCTAAAGCTACTTTCAACTGTAAGCAAGGCGGCCCAAAAAAGCGATTTTATCTCTGAGCTTGTGGAAAGTGGGGAGCTGTTTAGTCCGCTAAAATTCACAAGTAAAGAGGCCTATACATTTCTTAAAGAGATCCCACTATATGAGGAATGCGGTATTCTTTGTCGTATGCCCGATTGGTGGAAGAAAAAGAGTAACTCCTTGAAGCTTGCTGTCAAGGTCGGCGAGCAAGCACCCTCAAAGGTGGGGATGGAGGCACTCCTTAATTTTAATGCAGAGCTTTATTTTGGTGATGATAAAATTTCAGAGGAAGAATTTAGGTCAATATTTGCCCAAACGGGGGGCTTGTCATTTATAAAAGGCAAGTGGGTTGAGGTCGACCACGAGAAATTACAATCCACATTAGAGGCTTATGAAAAGGCAAAAGAGCTGGCGGAAAGCGGTGCATACACTATTGCAGAGGCTATGCGTATGCAACTAAATGCTGCCGAACTTATTGGCGTTAAGGAAGATGATGTTAACCTTGAGGTATCTAATGGTGAGTGGCTAAATAGCATTACATTAAAGCTTACAAACCCCTCGTTACTTGAAAACATGGCACTAAGCGATGACTTTATGGCAACCCTGCGTGCTTACCAGCAAAAGGGATTTGATTGGCTAACTTATATGAAAAATTTAGGCTTTGGGGCTTGTCTTGCTGACGATATGGGCCTTGGAAAAACTGTTCAGGTTATTGCACTGCTTGAGCATCTCAGAGTTAATACAAGTGGCAAGTCACTGCTAATAATTCCAGCCTCTTTAATGGGCAACTGGCAAAAAGAAATAGAAAAATTTGCGCCAATGCTAAAGTATAAACTGATCTACAGCAAGAAAGAAAAGCTTGATTTGCAAAATACAGAGGGTACACATTTATTTATAACCACCTACGGCATGGCAGTGAGGCTTGAGGAGCTAAAGACCGTGAAATGGGATCTGGTTATATTAGATGAAGCACAAGCGATAAAAAACCCGGGAACTAAGCAAACAAAGGCGGTAAAGCAGTTGCAGGCAAGCTCTAAAATAGCAATGACAGGTACACCAATTGAAAATAGCTTGTCAGATTTATGGTCGTTATTTGATTTTTTAAACGCTGGATTACTGGGGACAGCAAAGGAATTTACAGGGTTTACTAAAAGATTAAAGGAAGGTCATGGGGACTATGCAAAGCTTCGTGCCGTAGTAAATCCATTTATTTTACGGCGACTAAAAACTGATAAAACAGTCATTGATGACCTGCCCGATAAAATAGAGGTGAAAGCATACACAACCCTTACTAAAAAGCAGGTTGTGTTATATAACGGATTGGTTAAGGAATTAGAGCGTAAATTAGAAACGTCTGAAGGGATTGAGCGCAAGGGGTTGGTTTTGGCCAGCATTATGAAGTTTAAACAAATATGCAATCACCCAGACCAGTTTCTGGGACAAAACACATTTAAACATGAGCATAGTGGGAAATTCGCCAGATTATATGATATATGCGAAACCATCTATCAAAAAAGAGAGCGCGTGCTTGTTTTTACCCAGTTTAAGGAGATGACTGGACCAATTTCAGACTTTCTTGAAACCATATTTAATCGCAAAGGGCTTATTTTGCACGGCGGAATACCTGTTAAAAAGCGTCCCGCACTTGTAGACAAGTTTTGCGGTGAGGAATATGTCCCTTTTATGGTGCTATCGTTAAAGGCCGGTGGCGTGGGCCTTAATTTAACAGCTGCAAATCACGTTATCCATTTTGACCGATGGTGGAACCCTGCTGTTGAAAATCAGGCAACTGACCGTGCTTTCCGGATCGGACAGCAAAAAAATGTGATGGTGCACAAGATGATCACATCCGGCACTATTGAAGAAAAAGTAGATATGATGATTGAGGAAAAAAGTAAGCTCGCAGATGACATCATCGCATCATCCGGTGAGGGATGGATCACAGAGTTTGACAACAAGCAATTAATGGAATTATTTACATTGGTACAGGCAGGTGAAAACTAATGGGGCGTTATGACTATTATCCTGAGTATGTATCTGCTGCACAAAAGAAGGCGAAGGCTAAAAAGCAACTTGAAAAGTTAAAAAAGAAAAACCCTGATTTACAACCGGTTCTGATAGTAGGTAACCCCATTGCTACTACTTGGTGGGGCAAGGCCTGGAACAAGAACCTTGAAATCTATGCCGACTATACGAATAGAATATCGCGTGGGCGTAGCTATGTAAGGCATGGTGCTGTGCTTGATTTAAAAATTGAAACTGCTGTTGTAAGAGCACTAGTACAGGGTAGTGGGAGAAAGCCATATGAAATTGAGATTAACATATTGCCCCTTTCCCATGAAAAATGGGAGAGTATTCTGAGTCTATGCAATCATAAAATTGACAGCTTGGCAGAGCTTGTGGAAGGTAAATTTCCCAAAGAATTAGTGGAGATTTTCACCTTAAGGGGTGAGGGCTTGTTCCCCACCGCTCAGGAAATAAAATTTAGCTGCAGTTGTTTAGATTGGGCGGGAATGTGCAAGCACGTTACCGCTGCGCTGTATAGTATTGGCGCAAGGTTCGACGAAGACCCAACATTGTTTTTCAAACTACGCAATATTGATTTTGAAGTATTATTGAAGAAAACAATTGAGCAAAAAATGCAGAGCCTGCTTGAAAATGCAGATAATAAGAGCAGTCGTGTTCTTGACGATAAAGATGTTTTCGAATTATTCGGCGTGTGAATTGCGGTATTAATAACAGTCTATCAGACCATTAGCGTTGAGCAAGGGCCAAAAAGAAAGGGGCCGCTAATATTGAGAGCCTTGTTAGGAAGAAAAGTAAGCGATATGGAAGAGCTTAGGAAAATCACCGAAACAGCTATGCAACTCATGGGCATAGAACTTGAACCGACTAAAACGAACGCCTTTAAAGACCTGGCTCCCTTGATCGCCGATTATGCGGGCATCTTTTAAACAGGCCCAGGATGATAACCCCAAGTACGCCCTGCGAACCTGGCTCATCCGGCTAGGGATGAATGGGGCAGCCAGTACAAAGACACCCGAAAAACACTTATGGCTAACTTGGAAGGCTACGGAGCCTATAGAACGGCGGGTGAAAAGGATAATGGATAAATTCTTTTCACACAAATTCACTGTGACCGCTACACAACTATAAAGGCCTCAGAGGGAAATAAATGCGACATTTTATTCATCAAAGAGCCTAGCTGGGGCTCTTTTTCTTATGGCAAACGGGAGGATTTGATACCTGTGGCAGAAACCAAAACCAACAGCCCTAATGTAGTTCAAAGTCAATTCTTTACAAATGCGCTAAAATTGTTTATAATTATAGCGTAAACGCAAAACAAGGAGTTGGTTTAATGAATTATCGGGAAAAGCTTGAAAAATTAATTGACTGTAATAATGGCCTGATCTTAACACAAGACCTTGAAAGCGCAGGAATTCCAAGGCATTATTTGACGATCTTAATGAGAGAGAATAAGCTTGAGAGAGTGTCTCGAGGTGTGTACCTAGCGCCAGATGCATTTGATGACGCAATGTATAGTATTCAAGCCAGAAATCAACGGGCAATTTTTTCTCACGAAACGGCCTTGTTTTTGCATGATTTATCCGATAGAGATCCTATCGCATGGTCTGTTACAGTCCCCTTTGGATATAATGCCTCTCATTTAAAAGCAGAAGGGATAAAAATCCATACGGTTAAAAAAACACTTCACCAAATGGGTGTGTCGGATTTAAAGACTATGTTCGGAAGGCCCATCAAAGCCTATGATAAAGAAAGAACCCTCTGTGACATTGTAAGAAACCGTAACAACATGGACCCTGCCATTTTAAACGAAGCTATTAAAAGATACCTGGGCAGTAAAGATAAAAATATCCCATTAATGATGAGATATGCTAAAGAATTAGATGTTCAAAATATTTTGAGAAACTATGTGGAGATCATCCTATGAAAAATTCACGCCAGTTAAAAGATTTAATTAGGAACATGGCCAAAGAAAAAGGAATCAATGCCCAAATTTTAATGAGAAACTATATGTTGGAGCGGCTATTGGAAAGAATAGCGCTATCTGAATATCGGGATAGTTTTGTGCTGAAAGGAGGCATGCTCATTGCGGCTTTTTATCCTGCCGGTACCTTTGCCACAATCCTACCCTTTGGGGTAGTTGTCAAGCTGGGTCACATCTACAATAATTAAACTTGGGACTGTGTGAGCCTTTGTTTGGGGTTGGCGACTCTGCTACGTATACGTATTTCAAGCTTCCTGTCGGCTTCTGTGAAGTAAGCAGCCTTCTCTTTCAGTTATGCCCGCCCGGAAGGTGGGGTAGTATGTGGCAGGGAAAAAAATTAATTTAACAAAATAGAGGAAGAGCCTTGAAAGCTGTGTGGATAAATTGCGGGGAGGCATATGTATGAGTTTGTTTGGTAGTACGCTGAATGTGGTATTGCTGGTTTTAACAGCTGTATTCTCTGTTTTTCATTTCTTTTCCCTGAGGAAAGAGTTTGCGCTGCGGCGGATATCCGGTTTGCTGGCGGTGGGACCGATTTTATTAACGATTGTGGTCTATTGTGTTATTTTTAAGAAGGCGCCCATGTCGCCTGTTTTTGTGTATTTGTTGTTGGCGGGAGTGCTGGTGGGCTTGCTTTTCGGTGCGTTTACAACAGTATTCGTAAAGGAGAACGGGGTATTTGGGCGGCGTTCCCGGTTGTACCTTTTCATCTGGACCGTGGTTTTGATTGCAACACAAGGGACGGTCAAAATGTTGGGTACGGCTTCGGCAGGTATTGGTACGGCGTTTATGTTCTTTTCCCTTGGGATGGTTATTGCACAGCAGTTTGTACTTTCCACCAAGGCAGGAACCGTTAAGCGAAAAACTATTGCTGTTGTTAGCGGCGTTTTGTTTTTTATGGTCGTAAGCGTTTTGCCGGTGACGATGGGGGCACAAAGCAATCCATTCCTGGCGGAGAAAGATGGTGCTCATGCGTACTACCTGATGGCAAAGGATGCGTTTGCCCGGGGTGATTTTGCGACGGCGATTGAATACGGTCACAGGGTGGTAAGCAGTACTAGAAGTCCCGGTACCCAAGCTAAGGGGTATATGGTCATTTATCTGGCGGGTGGCGGTGATCAGTACGGCAGTTTGGCCCACCAGGGGATACTTAATTCGGGGCAGCTGGAAGGGTTGAGTGGCGAAGAACGGGATGGTGCCGCCGTTTTAATTGGATTTGGGATTATGGAAGATATTGAAGAATGGGTAAATCATGGGTATGTGATTCCTCCCGATGAAAACATTATGGCGGTGGAAGGAGCGTTTGCTATTGCCAACTCTCAACTGCCGGGAGTGTGGGAGGAGTTTAAAAATAATCTGGGTTTGGAAGGTATGCCGGTTCTGTCGGGGATTGTTGGGGTACTGGATGCATTGGTGAAGGAACTGGCGGAGAGCAGTCCGGTGGGTGAAGGGTCGGCAGCCGCATCGGCAGCGGCGGCCTCTGCTATCCTGGTGATATCCGGGTTGTTAAATATTTTCGCGAACAGACCGGAACTGTTGCCGCAGCCTGTGAAACAGGAAGCTATTAGTGGTATTGAGATTCCTGAGGGCAGTTCGTATGTGGAAGGGATGACGTATACATTTCATAATGGTGTGGAATACAAGGCGGAGAACGGACGGCTGGTGCCGGTGCGTACGTTGGGCGAAGGTGAAGCTTTTATTGATCCCAACGGCGACAAGCGGGTCTGGGTGGGCAATCAGGCCTGGATTGAAAAAGACTGGAAAGAACAGCAGGCAGTTAATGAAGATTACAAAGAAGCGCACAGAGCGGACTGGGAGAAGGCAAGTAGTGAGTTGACGCCGGAAATGGTGGACTTTTTTAGTAAGCAGAAGGAAGCGCTTGAGACGGCTGAGAGGCTCGAAGCGCTGGCGGGGCGGATTAAAGCGGGCCGAGTAAATGTGGGCGCCGGTCAAGATAGAATAGTGGATGATTTGCAAAAGTTTGTGGATGCCACCCGTAGTGCTGGGAAAATTGACAAGGAAAAATTTGAGGAACTGCAAAAGACTGTGGGCGGCGGACTAGGCATTGGCCAGGAGAAACACAGGGCTGAGCTTGTGCAGGCCCAGACGGTGGCTTGGCGCTGGAACGTGGCCACCACAAGTGTGGAGTATGTGAAAAGCGGTGCTGATTTGGCCATTGACGGGTTGGCCAAAGTGACCGGTCCTAAGGGCAAAGCGATACAGAGGCTGTACAAAGCCGCCTCCGCTATTGGTGGAGGGGTAGGCGAAGGGTATGCATCGGGCAACTGGACGGAAGCCATGGTAGAGGCAGGTGCACAGGTTATAGATAACGAAATTGGCGATAAGTTAAAAACAAAATCGGCTAAAGCTGTTTACACTGTGACGAAAAAAGGAGTGCAAAGCGGCTACAGCGCAGGGAAAGAAGCGTATAACAAAGGAGACGATGTGCTGGGAGCCACTGCTCTTGGATTTCTGGAAGGGGCCGCGGATGGTGCCAGCGGTGTGGCTAAGGACTCGCTGAGCGGCGGGAAAAAGTTTGTTTATACTGTGGGCGAAGGTGCTGTTAAGGGCGGGTATGATGCGTTGAAAAAAGGTGGAGATCTGGCGGACGTGATAAGCGGTGCCGGCTCCGGTGCCGTAAGCGGTACGGTGGAAGCAACTGTGGAAACGGCGTTTGACCACTTTATTCCCGAAAGTGACGTTGTGGATGACGAAGTAATGGCACAGCATCAATGGAAAGTATTGCAGGAGCGGAATATGGGGGAGGACCCGCTAAAGGCTCTAAACGACGTTTTGCCTTTTGATGAATGGAAAGAAGAATTATTGCGGGAAGAAGTGCGGAAAGTGGTTAAAGACGGAGCAAAAAACACAGCAAAAGGCGAAGGGTTGGCTGTGGACATCTATAAACTGGGTGCGGAATATTTTAATATTTCGGCATAATAATGCAGTATTCGAAGGAGGAATAAAACGTGGCAAGAACGGAATTTTTACTGGCAACCGATTTGTTGCCGTTTTTAGCTCACTTGGCGGGAACTGGGAGCGGGACCCTTTCTCCTTGGCGGAGGTGGGAAGCTGCCACTGAAGTGGATGAAGCAGCCTGGGAGAAGCTAAAAGCAGCGCAGCTATGTGAAGAAAAGGGTCGCTTAAAAAGGAAAGTGGCAGTGACCATTGAGAAATTGAAGCGGCCCTCCCGCATGGTACGCCTGCGTCTGATGACCGGTCCGTCTATGATGGAGCATTTAATCTACTTTTGTGGGCCGCAGGCGGAAGCCGTGAGTTTCACATCCAACGGAGATAATCTGTTGGTGCGGGATCCGGCACCGCTGGAGCAGATTATCCATGGTTTTTACGAGTATTGGGGCTACAGCAGTCTGGTTTCGAGCGGGCTGAATGTGAGACTAGAACCTAAAGCGGCGCTTGTCTTTGCCGCTATGGTCGACCTACACCGACGGCAGAGCCTAACTGATCGGGTTGCCATGAGGCCTGCAGTTCATCAGTATTACAGCCCCGCCCAGGTACTGGATGCTATAGAAGCAACACCGCGGGACGGCCAATGGCTGGTAGCAACCATCAAAGCGTTCACGGGACTTGAAGGTTTTCCAACAGAAGATTTAGTAAAAGAAAACCTGGATAAACTGATTAAACTTCAGGTTGCGGTGCAAAAAGACAAAGGATATGGGCTGGAAGGCGACGGGATGTCATTTGCCAATAACTTTTTATTATCGGCTCAGGTTCTGCGCTTGGAAGTATGTACCCATGACCAGGAAGGAAAAATAGCGCGGTCAGCCATGCTTTGCCTGCAGGCAGGCCTGCATGACAACCTCTATCTGGACAGGGAAGGGGAAATGGTTTTGCTTGAGACGGTATCATCAAAACATGTGGTGGATATGATTGAAACCTTTCTTGCCGAGGGCAGCGGATGTTGAAAAAACTTATTTTGCTCGGTGTATTTCTTTTGCTTAGTTTTAGTTTATTTGGTTGTAGCCAAACAGATACAGCGCCTAATCCTGGGGAAAAGCAAACGGATAATAAAAGCGTTGCTGATGAAGTTCAAAATGGAAGTGATAAAGAAGAGAATAATAACAGCGTAATTGAATTACAGGGATTTAAAGTAATTATCCCACCAGGATACGAAGGAACGGGCGGTCACGACGGAGTCAAATATATTAATGCAGTGGTTACACCAAAAGATCCAAGCCTAGCTTATGAAATTGAAGTTGGTTATGGTATGGCAGCCACTTCTAGTGATTTCGACTCCCTGATGTTTGTCAGAGGTAGTTACAATGATGCCGCTGTGTTACCAGTCATTACGGAAGAATGGCTATCCCCCGGTAATGCATACACGTTCATAAGGACACACGGACGCGATTCCGGTGCGTTTACCAAGTTTCAGGAAGATAAAGGACCAAGTCAGGTTATGGGCATATACAGGGATTACCAATGGCTCGAAGCAGAACTCAGGGTTAAAGCCGGCTCGGTGTCAGATTATCCAGATGTATTAGCAGAATTTATGGCTGTGGCAATAGATTGGCAAAATTAAAGCGATATTTGTTTTTCATGGCCTTATGCCCCGCCAGGGCACGTAAAAGCGTACGTTTGTGTGATTGTACTGCTCCCAGGAACTCGTCGGCATCCCAGTTGCCCTCGTGGGTGTGGCCGTCTGGGAAGGTCATGACGCCATGGCCGTGCATGAAAAAAGAGGAATATGTTTTTCCATATCCCTCTTTGGAAGTTGCAAGACATTAGGGGAGAGTATGCGCTCCACCAACAGTTGATGTGCATGATGCTTACCCTGTAGTTGCATCCCAACCATAAGCAGTTGTTGGTTGTGAAGGACAAGCACAAGCAGTTGGTAGCATTGGCGATTGTTTTCCCCACAGCCAAAACTGCTGTAATATACGTCATTGAATTTTAAGTAAAATAAGCATATAATAATATCAACGGGAAGGAGTTGATATTATGCCAAATATTAAACCTGTTTCGGATCTAAGAAACTATAACGAAGTGCTTAAAGGCGTTACAGTGGGCGAGCCTGTGTTTTTAACCAAGAATGGCAGGGGAAAATTTGCAATTCTGGATATTAAGGAGTACGAGAAAACCCAAGCCACCATCAAGCTTTTATCCGAGCTCATGGATGCCGAAAAAGCTGTGAAAAACGGTGATGAATGGCTTTCTGTTGAGCAAGTTAGAAAAAGCCTGGAGATTTAATTGATGCCTAATATCAGAATTAACCCTCTAGCCCTTAAGGATTTACAGTAGATTAAAAAATACATCGCAGAAGAGCTGGAAAGCCCTGCGGCTGCAACCGAAGCCCAAGGACCATTGAGGTATATACGAGGGACCTGGGTTATATCCGAAAATTCCTGGAAGAGCGCAAAAACGGCCCGGTGTACATTGAAGATGTGACCCAGGATGATTTGGAGGCGTTTATGCGCTATGCAAAAGAGGTTAAGGGGCATTCACCCAATACCCGCAGCAACTATTTTTACACACTCCGCGCCCTGTATGCTTTTGCCTGCAAGAAAGGACTAACCGAGAAAAACATCGCAGCGTCCATGGATTTTATGCGGATGCCAAAAACTGAACGCAACTACCTGACCCCACAAGAGGTGGAAACCATCGCAGAAGCAATCCAAAGTCCGCTCATCAGGCTGATGGTGATTTTCCTCTTTAACACGGGCCTGCGCATCTCCGAATGCTTACACCTCACACTGGATGATGTGGACTTTGAGAAGCGAACCATCCATGTGCGCCAGGGCAAAGGGCGCAAGGACCGTCTTGTTCCCATCAACAGCACGTTATACGACTTGCTCCTGGATTATAAGGAAAACTGGCGCGACGCCTATGGCTCTAATTTCTTTTTTGCCACAAGGAAAACCGGAACCATTTCCTATACCTACGTCAACGGCACCATCAGGAATACAGCCAGGAAACTGGGGATAAAAAAGCCGGTATCCTGCCACATCCTCCGGCACTCGTTTGCTTCAGCCCTGGTGCAAAAGAATGTGGGCCTGGTGGAAATCCAAAAGCTGCTGGGCCACGAGAGCCTGGCGGTTACTTCCATCTACACCCATACGAACATGGAAGCGTTATCTGATGCGGTCAATACACTTTAACAGATGAAAGGGGGCCACCGCTGTGGCATTAGTGGATTGCAAAGAACCTGTCTTTGACAGGCAGGTGGATGAAATATTACGGATGCTTGAAGAGGGGGTAGAGCGGACAGAGATTGCAGAGAAGCTGGGTTACAAAAACCCCATGTCCTTGGATAACTACATGAGGAGACGCAACTTCTCCTGGGACTCCAGGCAGAAAATGTTTGTGCCTGCAGCAGAGCGGTATTCTGCAAAGCTTAACAACAATGTCCTGCCGCTGCATGGCACATCAAAAGCATCTCTTGTCATATCACACTTTGCACAGGACGGTGCGGATGCTAAAGATATTGCCAAGCAGGTTGGCTTTGAGACACATACCGAGCTGGCCGGTTATATGGGGAGAAAAGGGTACGAATGGGATTCCACAGAGCGTAACTACGTCAAAGGGTCCTCGACTACGCCAGCAGTTGCTCTGCAGCCAAACGAAACCATCGAACAGGCAGAGCCTTGTGTGGATGAAGCGCTCAAGAATATTTTGCCGCTCCTGAAGAGACTGCAAAGCGCGGAATGCCAGCCAGCCGCATCAGAGTCAAAGAGCATACCGCGATATCAGGTTCAGGGGATGTACGGGTCAAAAGCGATGCGCATGGCAAATGTGCTCGATGAACTTGCCCGCCGTTTCAGCATGGAGCGAAATATCAGCCAGAGGGAAATGTTTGAAGTGGCCTTGATTGAGTTCTTTCAGAAGTACGGATATAGGGATGAAGTTGAAGAGTTTTTGATGGAGTAACTGCCCGGATGGTCAGAGGCGTGGGTTTATGAAAACGCGGGGCGGGGAAAACATCTCCTTGCCCCGCGTTTTTATTTCTGAGAGAATCAGCTGTATCAAAGTGATGCGCTACGTGCGGTAGTGTTGACGTTGCCGTTTGTGAGAAGTATAATGGCATTGTGATTTGCAGAACAGGAAGGGAGAAAGACAAAGCATGGGGAAAAAAGCGAGTAATAAACAAAACGGCAAGAAACCGGCTACCTCAGACAAGCGTACACATAAGCAGGGCGGCAGTTTTCCTTCCACAACAGTGGGTATAGTTGTTTTTATTATTGTCATAGTAGCTGTTGTCTATAGCTGGAATAGTGCTCCATCTATTTCGGCAGATGTACCATCCGGCAATGTTTGCCAGGAAAACATTGACTATCTGCAGGCCGGTGTTGACAGTTACAGGGAAGCTTTCGGTGCCTTCCCAACAACCCTTGAACAGCTGATGGAGTCAAGAGATGGCAAAGGGCCATTCGTTGAAACGATAGGTCTACGTTGCCCCAGCAGCAGAAAGCCCTATATTATAGCAAATGGTGTGGTACGGGATTCTAATTAGAGATTTCTGTTGCCACTCCTCAGCACAATTTAGGCGCTTCAGCGCCTAGCACTCGCACTAGATAAATTTACAGTTTTCTCTGCCCTATTTACTTGACATTTGCACAATGACGATGAAAGCCGCCTATCCACTCCCCTTGCAAACAGGGGGTTGGCGGCTTTTTGCTTTTAATATACTACAGTTAGCCCCTCCTGTGCTTGTTATCTTTGTGTAACAGGCAGGCTGGGCTAAAAGGATGGCTTAAAGACTGATATTCTCATACCCTTAGCTTTTACTTTAGACTCAATATCTTTCTAAAAATTGGGCGGGAGTTAAAATTACCGGCTTTTCAATATCTACATCCATGAAATCCTTATCGCCTGTTATTAATATTTCCACATCGGCGGTAATGGCAGAGTAAAGCACTTTTTCATCTTGATTGTCACGGATGGTAAACAGATTATGATCAGGGATATTATGGGGCGTGTGTTCCAACTCATAAGGGATTCGTGAGAGGAAAACGTCCAACAATTCGGTCTTTCCGGGGAATTTTCTTTCTATAACCTCGTACAGTTCACCTATGACATATGAACTTAATACCAAGGTGTGCCGCAGGCAAATGGTGTTCAGCAACTGTTCAAGGCTCATGCTTTTAAATATGAATACGGAGATTAGGACATTGGTGTCAAGCATTATACGCATTTACTTATTTTCCTTGCTTCTGCATATCTCTTTCACCAATCCCACAACATCGTCTATATCCTTCAAGCCAAGACGCTCCGCTTCGCCTTCAAAGCCTTTTTGGACATCACGGATGGCAAGGGAAACCGGGTTGGCAAGGACATATTGACCATCTTTTTCGATAAACGCTACCTTATCGCCGTCTTTTAAGTTTAATGCTCTGCGGATATTGATCGGCAGTGTGATTTGCCCTTTGCCCGTAATTTTAGCTAATTCCATTTTGACACCTCCATTTGATTGGAATTCCATGTATTCCTTACTTTATTATAATGTCAAACGGGGAAAAAATACAAGCGGGACTATCTCACTCGGCTCGAAATTGAGCTCAGTAAAATTGCACTTAGCTGAGATTGAGGATCAGTTGTTTGCTCACTTCATTTTTTCGGCGAGTGACTAACGCAAGCCACCATAACTTCGGAAATTGGCCAATCCCCTCGGCGCATTACAGAACGCCCCAGCGAAACGTACAGGCTCACCGCTGGTAAAAGCCCGTGAATAGTTGCTATCCTGTACAATCCACCCTGTAGTATAATGTAGTAAAAGAACTCAATAGTATTGGGAGTGGTCGCGAATGAGGTATCCGTCAGCAAAGGATTTATGGTTTAAGATAATAATATTCCCGTCATTTGGCATCCTGATTGGCTCGGTTTTCATTGTTCCGAGCGAATTCTTTTTACTCACATTTGTTAGCGTTATCCCGGTTGTACTGTTTTTAGCGTGGATTTACTTTGGCACCTACTATGAATTACATGAAGATTACCTGCTTTGCAAAAGCGGCCCTTTCAGAGAGAAGATCAGATACGATAATATTAAGTCATTAAAGCTGTCACGAAATCTGCTCGCATCCATGGCCCTGTCCTCCAAAAGGATTGAGATAAGGCAGCATGGTAAAAACTATATTACGGGAACGACGCTCATTTCTCCGGAGAATCGTGAGGAGTTCTTGGCAGAACTTAAAAGCCGCTGTAAAAATCTAGAGGAATAATCTGGGAGAATACACGTATAAAAAGGCCGTAACGAACTTCAAATCAGAGATTCGTTATGGCCTCTTAATTTGTGCAGCAAAAGAGATATTGAATTAGGTTGGAGAGGGCTAGTCGGAATCGAACCGACCTCGGCTAATTTACGAACCGGCCAGCGGGTTTGCAGCCCGCGAGGACACCATGTCCTTAGCCCCCATCCAGTAATTCGGCATTACGTGCGATTAACCTACCAGATTTGTATTGGTATATTTAATGGTTAGGCTCACAGTAATAGATAATTATGATACTGCATTTGTTTGCAACGATTCTGCGCAATCCTACCCATGTGGGTAGTTGTCAGGCAGTCAGGAATCTGCGATAGTTATAATTGGGGCTGTGTGTGCCTAAACCGCCACATAATACTTATTCTTCATCCGGCTTTTTGGAGCAGCATAAGACTTCGAGCCTTGGCTTTCAGTGTCTTGCCTGCCCGGTAGGTGGGGTTGTGTTTGGCAGGGACTTGGACAGGTTCACCAGTCTTCGGGTTCCTGGCTCCATGTGCTGCAACGTGCCTGATGTCGAAGGTGCCGCCCTCAGCGATCTATACAGGCTCACCGCTGGCAAGATCACTTTGTGGTACGATAAAGACCAGCCTATACTCAAAAGGCCGATCTTTAAGGTTAAAAAATACATTTGATAAAATTCGGTTTACCTGTATACCATAGAGAAGCAAGGCGACCAAGCTTGTGTTATTTTTTTCGCCTTGAAGGTTTAATATTTTTACCTGAATAGATTTGTTTTAATGTTTAAATAATAGTAATACTATCCAATAGGGGTTGATAGCTATGAGTAAAGTCAAAATAAAAGATTTCTATGTTGCCGGTTTAGTGTTTGGGGCGTTAGGGGGAATAATTCATAATCTTTTGTTGCTTATACTGATTACTGCCGGGCTTCGAACAAGTACCTATTGGAAAGATATGGCTAATGTGTTCTTTAATCCACCGGCTCAATTTACCTTACCTGCACAGATTTTCGGGTTAATCGCCTCAATCTTTATGGCTGGGCTCAATGGAGTCTTAATTGCAGTTTTATTAAAGGTGACAGGAAGAGATTATCTATACATTAAATCTATATCTATGAGTTCTGCCTTGGGTTTTGTGGTTTTTATGATAGTATATCCTGCAATGAATGGTTTACAATTTTTGCAGAATTCGGTAAACACCAACTACGTTGCCCTTTTTACTTTTATTTTTTATGGTGCAGTAGTAGGTTTTATGTTTGACCGTTTTTCTGAGTTTGAAACTGAAATATAAACCAGAGGCAGCTTCCACTTTCACTGATTTTATTTCTTTTAAGTTTTTTTGTTCCTCCAGATGTTCCGATCTTTGCCTTTACGCCGATGCATCTGATTGGAGAAGTTTGGATTAGGCTAGTAGGAAGCTATCCATTAGCTCCACACTTTGCAGTAACACTATGGTGGTTTTTACCACTTCTATTAGGCTTTTTAATTAGTAAAGGTATTTGCCTGGTCACCAGTAGCACAAAACATAGAGCCTGACGGCTCTTTTCCTTTATCCGAAAGTACTTAAAATGAAAGTTAAGTGGAGGTCCTCTTCCTAATGACGTACCTGACGTCAATCACGCCGCCCCCAGAGAGCCGTACAGGCTCACCGCTGGCAAGGCTGTCTGAGACGATGTCTGTGAAGGTAGTTAGGAAGGCCTCTGCGTCATTGGTGTGGATGTTAATTCTTTCAGCAATGGTGCGGGCTAGGTCGATTTTTATCATGTTTGTTTCTTACGTTCTGATTTTTATTGAGTTTGGTCTATACTTGGGCGCAAAAAAGCCAGCCCTCATTGAAGTTAAAGGGCTGGCTTATGGAATCAATTGGGGTCTGACCCCTTTTGGTACGTGTTCTTTAGCTGAACGCTAGAAACGTCCTCTTGTCCCTACGTCTGTTCCGTGAAACAAAGTTACCAGGTAGCTGGTAATCCTTCTAGGGTGAAAGAGCCTGCGGCAACTGTTGAGCCAAATTGACCCGCTGCAAGAGTTACTTGCGCCCTGCCAGCGGCAGTTAAAGTATAAGCGGCTGCCAGTAAAGGCGCGGGCCCTGCCGGAGCTACTGCTAAATAATCAGGAACTAAAGCAGCTATGCCTGCTGGCAATGCTCCTGTAGTGGCGCGAAATGTTTGAACTGCACCATCAATCGTCCTCAAATTTGCAGAAACAGCCCTTCTATTGGCAGCATTAGTAACATTACTGTACACAGGAATTGCAATCGACACCAAAATACCGATAATAACAACAACCATCAGTTCAACCAGTGTGAAGCCGTGTGATACCGGCTATTTTTGGTAGATTGCACTATGTATAAACTTCGTAACCACGGGCTTTTCAGTGATTATAACATAACATAATATGGAAAATTATATGGTTGTCGTAGCTATCAAAATGCAATGATACGGCTATGATAGCTACCGCAACAATAGTTAAAACCGGTCATATCAGAACTAGGCAGAAGGTTGTAAAGGTAGTACCAGAAAAACGATGTTGTTGGATGGGTTGCTGCAAAAACATATTGTGGCGAGATATACGATCATGCATTGCTGGTTGACATAGCGTCTGGTTAGCTGTATGATAATGTCAACAGAGCCCACCACGCCTCTTAACAATGCGGACCAGGGTGGGACATTTTATTTCCTGTTGTCCTCAAGCCACTGGATGAACTCTTCGGAGGTTCTGCGGCCTTTTTTTATGTCCTTTTTCCATTGATTAGCGTCTTTTTTCCATCTCTCAAAGTTTTCTTTATAGGAAGGAATATGAGGATTCCTCCTGACCCGCATCTGCTTTGCCTGATAGATTTGTCGTCTTAATTTTTCAGCTTCGTCTGTTTTCAACTTTTCTTCAAAGGCTCTTTGCGAACCATCTTCTTTGCAGGTTTTGGACGCATTAAAAGGACTGATGCGGTCACAATACAGCGCGTCCGAGCGCCGCAGAGGCACAAAGTATTTTCCACAGTTACCACAAACTTTGATCGCAAGGCCAAGCTTCAACAGATGATACAGGGAAGCCATGCAAACATCCTCAATGCCATCACAGGTATAAACACTTGTGATGGCATGTTTGCTTTTATCCGACTTGGCAAATCCCCGGACGGCTGCTTCAAAAGAAGATATCTGGAGGTAGGGGTTAACCAGGTCCTCTACCGGTTTCTCCGGGTCAAAGCGGTACTGCAGATGGTGCTCTGGGACACTCAACCCCGTCAAATGCAAAAAGAACATGAAGTTTTCCATGGTATATAGCGAGGGGTCTTTGATGCACAGGTCGACGAACTCCTTCATGCGCACATAGGTATAAGAGGTATGGTCAATCCGCTCATCTAAATCGGCCAGCCGCAGGTAGATATGGCTTGATTGCCGCAAGTTTTCCCCCAGGGAAAGAAAATCCGTAAAGGACATCCCCAGAGGCTGTGTTTCGTGGATGCGCCGGTAAGGATCAGAAATTTCCTCGATTAACCGATTGTCGTCGAACTCAATGGTAAACGCCATAACAGTACCCTGCCTTTTTGTATAATGTTATCAATCAATATGCGTTCATCAATTTTCCCATATGTTAACAATATCTGCCGTATCTCATTGACTGATAACAAGGTTATCAATTATAATTAGCATATAGTGATTATATAACAAACGCCATATCTCGGTCAAGGAGGTGAATCCATGAGAAACAAAGATTTAAGGGACGAATTCAGAATCGCCAATGTCAGGCAGTGGGAAGTCGCGGAAGCCATGGGCATCTCGGAAATGACTTTTCTCAAATGGCTGAGGCGGGAATTGCCTGATGAGAAGAAAAAGCTTGTCAGGCAAGCCATCAGAAAAGCCGTGGAAAGCAAACAGGCGTAACTCCAGGTATTTGACAATAAAATAGCCACACGTTTAAGGTGAGTCGGCCACGTACGTGAAACCTGATCAGCAAGAATGCTGGTGAAACCGACAGGGCAAAAGAGATGAAGACACAACCGGAAGGAGTGAGCGTATGTCCGGCAATGCCAGCAGGAAACATAAACGCTACATGTTGATGAAAGAACGCAAGCGGTTGTTTGGGGACATTCCCGCCAGAGACAAGACCGGCATCGTGGATTTGGTGGCCTATGCTGCGGCGAAGGGTACGACCATCACCGGCAGCCCGAAATATGAGCCGGGCAGAATCCCCGTGAAAAAGACAAGAAAGCACCAGAAAGCACTTCATAGCGAGGTGTTTTTTTATTGCCCAAAATCAAGTCGGGGGAATCAAATGGACAAAAAACAGCACATCGAAGGGAGGGGAAGAGCCATGCATGTGACCATTGAATGCTCAAAATGCGGCACAGCCAATCGTGTTGATGCCTGTGACGCTGTCCGGGCAGTAATCGAAGCGGCAGACCGCGATTCCATCTTTGCCGGGTTTCTTTGCACAGAATGCGGCGAAACGGAAGAAGCAATGTTTTGTGAGGACTAAAGGAAAGGAGGTGCGGCGGCTATGCAACACCTCAAAACTATGAACATCTGGCTTTGCTGGCGCTACGAAACCACCAAAGGCCGCCGCACCAAGGTTCCCTACGGAGCGGACGGCAAGAAGATCGGTACAGACGGCAAGTACAAAAGTCGCTGGGTTACGTATGAAAAAGCACTGGAAGCTGTCAAGAAACACAGCTTTGACGGCGTGGGGCTGGTCATCCCGCCCGGTTATGGCGGTATTGATGAAGACCACAGGGAAAGTGCCGATGCGCTTGCCGTGGAGATCAGGGAGCGGGTGAGTACGTATGAGGAACGCTCGCCCAGCGGTACGGGGCAGCACCTGCTTTTCCAATGCGATCTGGCCAAAATCCCGCAAAAAGACGGAAAGCTGGACAGCCGCTATTACGCCAAGAATCCGCATAACCATCTGGAGATTTACTTTGGCGGACTGACCAACCGCTTTTTCACCTTCACCGGTGACGTGATCTCGGACAAACGGGTGGCAGACTGCACCGACGCGGTGCTGTGGTTTCTTGATACGCATATGCAAAGAGCCAAGTTCAAGAAGCAGAAAACACATAAGTCAAGCGGTTACGACCCCATCGCTGCCGCAAGAAAGGCAAAGAACGGGGATAAGTTCATCGCGCTCTATGACCACGGCGATATTTCCGGTTATAGCAGTTCATCCGAAGCCGATCTTGCGCTCTGCAACACGCTGGCGCTCTACACAGGCGGCAACGAAGCGGAGATCGACAGGTTATTTCGGCAGTCGAAGCTGTACCGGGAGAAATGGGAGCGCGAGGACTACCGGGAAGCCACCATCCAAAAGGCGGTTTTAGGCTGCGATGGTCGGTTCCATCCCGCCGCCAGGCCGATGCCGCCTTATATCTTCTACGACCCCAAGACGGAGAGCGTGGGCGTAAGCCGCCCGCTGCTGGCCAAATACATCCGGGAAAACCTGCGCTATCTGTTTGTGCGCGACAGCGCCAGAGGCGGCGTTTTGCGCTACGTCTACGAGGATGGCGGCGTGTACGCCCTCTACTCCGACGATATGCTTCGCGGGGTCATCAAGGGCTATATCACGTCCTTTGACGAGACGATCCTGCGCATGGGTGATGTTGGCGAGGTGTTTCAGCAGTTAACCACCGACCTTGTATTCGTAGACAGTACCGCCTTAAACGCCGACGAGGGGATGATCAACTTCCACAACGGCATTTTGCAGCTGGATACTCTGCAGCTAATCCCGCATAGCCCGGACTACCTGTCCACCGTCCAGATTCCCTGCCAGTGGAAAGGCGAAGCACAGCCTACCCCAGTGTTTGATAGGTTTATGCAGGACCTGACCTGTGGCAGAAAAGACATCGAAAAACTCCTGCTCCAGTTTATAGGCGTGTGTCTCTCAAACGTCAAAGGCTGGCGCTTGAAAAAGGCTTTGTTTCTGGTGGGCAAAGGCGATACAGGCAAATCCCAGCTGAAAAGCCTGACCGAGCGGCTATTAGGCAAGGGGAACTATGTAGGCATTGACTTAAAAGAACTGGAAGCGCGCTTCGGTACCGGCAACATTTACATGAAGCGGCTGGCCGGGAGCGCAGATATGAGTTTCGCCTCCATTGACGAGGTAAAGGTGTTCAAGAAAGCCACCGGAGGGGATTCCCTGTTTGCGGAGTTCAAGGGGCAAAACGGCTTTGAGTTTGTTTATGACGGTCTGCTCTGGTTTTGTATGAACAGGCTCCCCAAGTTTGGCGGCGATAATGGCGAATGGGTGTACAACCGCATCATGGTGGTTGAATGCAATAACGTCATCCCGCCACAGAAGCAGGATAAGCAGCTTTTAGACAAGCTCTACGTTGAGCGGGAAGGCATCGTCTACAAAGCGGTCATGGCGCTGCGTGAGGTGATCGCAAACGGCTATGCCTTCGACGAGCCGGATGCGTGAGTGCCGCCAGGGCTGACTATCAGCATGAGAACAGCACGGTTATCAGCTTCTGGTCAGAGTGCATGGAAAAACGCTCAGGCGGGAAGATCCGCGACAACTGCACCACCGGCAAGGTGTATGACGTGTATAAAGCCTGGTGCGCCGACAACAACCACGGCTATGCCAAAACCGCCAAAGAGTTCAGGACGGAGATTGCGGAGCATTTAAACACAACGGTTCCCGATATGACCACACGCCGCGCCCAGGGCATGGTCTACAAGGACTATACCCTGACAAACGACGCGAAACAGCAGTATGCCAAAGCTTATGGCTATGACGGAGCAGAATTCCTTTCAGCTGCGAGCAGTTAAAACAGTGTAGTTAGTGTAGGTTCAGTGTAGGTTTTTTGAAGAACCTACATCGCTATAAACCCAGTGTTTACAAGGGTTTATGAGGTGTCAGTGTAGTTAGTGTAGGTTCTACAAACTCTCGCGCGCGAGAGAGAAAAATGGGAGTGTGTATGAAAAAGAAGTTGTGTAAGAAGAAAGTTATAAATGTAAATATGGAGTTGCCAAAACCTACACTACCTACACTAAAAACCTTGAGAACCGCATGGATAAAGGGTTTATGGCGATGTAGGTAGCGGAAATTACCTACACCACAACCTACACTACCTACACTAAATTCGGGCGCTGTTTGCTTTAAAGGACAATGTCTTTCGCAGATTGGCAACTGTGGTTACTATCACTGTACCGGAAGGAACGATTCAAGCAGTCGCCTCCACCGGAATGGCGGAATGGATTGCTGAAGGAGTATCCATCCCGGAAAGCGCTGATGCCATCACCCCGTTCCCTGTCTATTCCTACAAGCTGGCAAGCCTTGTCAGGCTCAACAATTCCTTTGTGGCCGATACCGCCTTTGACCTCGAGGCGTATCTGCTCAATGCTTTTGCCAGACGCTTCGGCAGAGCCGAGGAAACGGCCTTCCTGAATGGCACCGGAGGAAACGAGCCCACAGGACTCCTGAGCGACAGCGGCGCGGAGATTGGATTCACAGCGGCAAGCGCAGCCACGTTTACCTATGACGAGGTGGTGAAGCTGTACTTTTCCCTGAAAGCTGAATATCGCTCAAACGCTGTATTCCTGATGCATGACGATACGGCCATGGCCCTGCGCATCCTAAAAGACAGCGCCGGGAATCCAATCTGGAATGCCCAAAATGACACCATCTTCGGCAAGCCGGTCATCACAACAGCATCCATGCCTTTGCCGACAGCAGGAGCAAAGCCTATTGCCTTCGGTGACCTCTCCTATTATTGGGTGATTGAGCGCCAGCCTCTTTCCATCAAGCGCCTAAATGAACGATATGCGATTCAGGGGCAGATCGGCTTTGCCGCCTATGAGCGCCTGGATGGTAAGCTGATCCTGCCGGAAGCGGTCAAGGTTCTGCAGATGGCAGGCTGACGGGTATAACGGCCAGCCAAGGCAGGGGAAAAAGTGTGCTGATGCCGGGAAATGATACCGGGTATGGCTTCGTGCATTCCACAAAGTAAAGACATGGAGAAGCGGCAGGAAGCTTCGGTAAATGCGGGGTTTGCGGGCATTGTTTCAGTCCGTAAAAACCCCGCATTTACTTGACTGTAAGGCTCTTTTTAGTGATGTATATAGGTAGTAAAACAACCGGAAATGAAGTGGTTTGATGCGGATAAAAGCAAACAAAAGGAGGCGGGTTAATTATGCTCTTTAGCGAAGCGGCCAATAAGTTTCTTGTGTATATGGCAAGCATAGACCGCAGCCCAAGAACCATGGATGTCTATGGCAGGGACCTGGGTTACATCAGAAAATACCTGGAGGAGCGCAAAAACGGCCCTGTCTACCTCGAAGACGTCACCCAGGAGGCCTTGGAAGATTTTATGCGTTACGCAAAAGAGGTGAAGCAGTACTCGCCCAATACGCGCAGCAACTATTTTTATACCCTCCGCGCTCTCTATGCCTTCGCATACAAGAAAGGGCTGGCCGAGAAAAATATTGCCGCCTCCATGGATTTTATGCGGATGCCGAAAAGAGAACGCATCTACTTAACCGCCAAAGAGGTGGAAGCGGTTGTGGATGGCATAGAGAGCCCGCTTATCAAGCTGATGGCCATTTTCCTCTTTAACACGGGCTTGCGCATCTCCGAGTGCTTAAACCTCACCCTGGGCGATGTGGACTTGGAGAAGCGCACCATCCATGTGCGCCAGGGCAAAGGGCGAAAAGACCGCCTGGTTCCCATCAACAACAAGCTCTACGAATTGCTTTTGGATTACAGGGAGAACTGGCGCGATGCTTATGGATCGGAGTTCTTCTTTGCCACCAGGAAAACCGGCTCCATTTCTTATTCCTATGTCAATGCCACCATCCGCAACGCTGCCAAAAAGGCAGGCCTGAAAAAGCCGGTTTCCTGTCATATTCTGCGGCACTCCTTTGCCTCGGCGCTGGTAAAAAAGAACGTGAACCTTGTGCAAATCCAAAAGCTGCTCGGGCATGAGAGCCTGGCGGTCACGTCGATTTACACCCATACCAACATGGAAGCGTTATCGGATGCGGTTAATATTCTTTAACATGAGAGGAGGCCACCGGTGTGGCATTAGTGGATTGCAAAGAACCTGTCTTTGACAGGCAGGTGGATGAGATATTAAGGTTGCTTGAAGAGGGGATGGAGCGGGCAGAGATTGCAGAGAAGCTGGGTTACAAAAACCCCATGTCTTTGGACAACTACATGAGGCGGCGCAACTTTTCCTGGGACTCCAGACAAAAGATGTTTGTGCCTGCAGCAGAGCGGTATTCGGCAAAGCTGAACAACAATGTCCTGCCGCTGCATGGTACATCAAAAGCCGCGCTTGTCATATCGCTTTTTGCGCAGGACGGTGCGGATGCCAAAGAAATTGCCCGGCAGGTTGGCTTTGATACGCATACGGAACTGGCTGGTTATATGGGGAGAAAAGGGTACGAATGGGATTCCACGGAGAGAAACTACGTAAAAGGGTCACCGGATAAGCCGATAGCGATGCCGCAGACGGATGAACCTGCCGGGCAGGGAGAGCCTGGTATGCATGAGGTGCTGCTTAACAATATCCTGCCGCTTTTGAAGAAGTTGCAGGAGGGAGAAAACCAGCCAGCGGCATCAGAATCAAAGAGCATACCAAGGTATCAGGTTCAGGGAATGTACGGCACGAAGGCGATGCGCATGGCTAATGTGCTGGATGAACTGGCGCGGCGCTTTAGTATGGAGCGGAATATCAGCCAGCGGGAGATGTTTGAGGTGGCTTTGATTGAGTTTTTCCAGAAGTACGGATATAGGGAAGAGGTTGAGAAATATCTGCTGGGGTAAGCAATTTTGACGGGAGTATTTGACTCTGATTGAACCGGTTGTATCGGAATGCACAGAGTGTATGTCCAGCACAACCTGTATAGCAGATAGCCCTGTTTGCTTTTCACCTCTTGTGGGTGAAGGGCAGGCAGGGCATATTTTTTGTGTGTTTATCTGGGTGAGTTATGGCCTTTCGAGGGCTTAAAATTAGATCACATCAAAGTCAGCTGGAGAGGCTTACCACTGGTAAATGTCCATGGAATTTTATCTTTTATACCTCACCTGCGCTGCAGTTTCTGCCCCCTTAAATGTCTCTCAATGAGTGATATGCAAGTCTATTTGGCAGGCATCAGCATAATCGTTATGCTGGAAGCATAACCGTCTTTTTCACTGCTTGGCCCTGTGTCAAAATTATAGGAATAGCCTTCGATTGTGCCAAATGAAGTAAAACCTTCGTCGGAATCGGTTTCGAATGTGACAGTTGCGCTATTTAGCACGTTTTTGTAAAATGACGCGACATTTTTAAAATCTTCTTTGGAGAATGCAACTATGGTATAGCTTCCTTCGACTTCCAATGCGCTTTCAATATAACTGCCCTCGTAGACCGGGAACAAATCCGCAGGATAGCTATTCGGCAACGCTGCGCTTTTCCCCTCACTATCTCCGACTGAAACATTTAACTGAACATTTTCCTTATCCTGCTGCCCGGTTTGATTGCTGCCTGTAGTCTGGCCGCCCGTACCTGGGTCTGGTTGCTTTTGACCTCCGGAACAAGCACTTAATCCTAAGGAAAAAACAATCACAATAAGAATAACAAGCATTTTTTTCTTATTTAGCATAGAAATTCCTCCCTGTATTTGTTGTTCACCAGTAAAATTTTGAAAGAACAGGCCATTTGATCATTGGGGCCTTTTTGAAGCTGATGCTTCATACTTTACACTTTGAACAATCAATTTATAAACAGTTGTCAATTATTGTTATACCATTTTAGATAAATTTAAGCAATATTATGTAATAATTTAAAGTTTCCACGACCGACAAGTGATGAATTTAACGATATGTACTGTATTTCTCCACACAAGTTATCCTTTTTTTTATGAAAGAGGAGTATGGCAAAAAGAAAAAGAATTAATGCTCATATTTGTTAAGTTATTCCGGGAGGCGATGTATAATGCGCATGAAAAACAGATACTTGTGGTTTATTGCAGTTTTTTCTTTGTTGATCATTGTATCGCCGTTTGCGATCGTAGGATGCGGCGGTCGCAGCACTACTTTGATTTCACCAAGTGGAGACGTGGACACTGACCGTCTGGACCCGAACTTTGAGCAGTTGACGGCCCAGCGGGAGGAAGAACGGCAGGAGCTATTGTCCGGATATGCATTTTATGCAGGAACAATCCTTACTCTTGAAAAGCAAAAATGGGTATCCAGGTATGAGGACGGTTCAAGCGGCATTGGTGATGCCACATTGACATCGGTGGAAATACTGGTTTATGATCCGGAAACACGAAGGTGCTACATTGTGGCCCGGGAGATGTCCTATCTCAGCGGACATACCATAACTGTGAATGATCCCACCGGGGCATACATCGGAACCAGCAATGTGAACGGATTCGGGGAACAAAGCGAATATTACGGAGCGGGAATGCTGATAAAAAAAGAGCCGGAAGGAGCTTCCGCTTCATCAAAGACTGAGTGGACTCTTAACTTTAGTGTGAATCCGGTGCGAATCGATGTGGGAAACAGTATTATTTTCACTAATCCCCGTCCATGGAAAGAAGAATGGGTGACGTACACCACCATATCCGACAACACCCGCCTGGGCGTCATGAGAATATGGCCGCCCGATGAATTGGCTGTTGATATGGCCAATCTGGTTGCCGGCGTTCAGGAACTGTCTGGCGAGCGTAATTACAATCCTAGCGAAAGCGGTGTCTATGAGGCCACGGACCGTTTTTGGACACCGTCCGGAAAATTTTCGTATAATTTTAGCAGAATGAGTTTTGAAGAGGCAATGGCGGTAATCGAGAGAATAAAAGAAGCTGCCCGGGAAACAAAAACATTTGAAGAGATGGCCCAAGACTTGCCTGATGCCTGGAAAGAGACAGCAAAACTGGCGGATGCGCTGAGTACTGTAGCCGATGCTTCAGCCACTGCCGGGAAAATATTGAATTCGGCAGAGGAATATGCGTCTGACGGTTCAAAAAGGTATCAGGAAAGCGTCGAATCCGTAATTTCAGAGCCGTCATTAAAGGAAAACATCAAACGTATCCGGGATGAAGCCGGAGGTGTGCAGGCTGAACAAGGGGCGCTGGTAAGCCTGGATAGCGCGATTTTAGGAGCATCAGGCGGTGGTGGCGCAGAGCAGCAAAAACTAAGAGTGAGCTATAGTGAAGTGAAGCTTTTGCTGGCAGAGCTTTTTGCATCGTATGATAACACATATGGCATAATGCTGGAAAAGCTGGAAACTTTGCAAGCCGTGGCCATATCAGAAAACAACCTGGATGAGGAAGCACTTAATCTTTTCAGGGACTGTATCAGCCAGGCAAAAATTGCAGCGCAGCTTGATCAGAAAGCCCAATTGCTCCTGAGTGATATTCACTCGGTGCTTTATGATTTGTTGGCCTTACAGGGTGTTGACACCGAGGTCAAATACCGCGAATTAAACCGACTTTATGCCCTCTGGCCTGAGTCAATTGGACTGTCGGAAAGAGTGGCTGTTGATCTGGAAAAGGGTACCGGACTACCTTCCGGTTATCCCGAAAATATTGTGCCGGTGATGGAAAATGCGGTTGTGGCCATCAGCGAGAAAATGTCGGACGGTTTTACCCTGACATTGAAGACCAACGTTTCCATTGATGAAGTGCAAAGCTTTTATCAAGCCGCATTGAAAGGGATTGCGGATTTCGAAACGATCAACGCAGGGGGTATGGTGGTTTTATCCGGTTCCCACAGTTTATATGAAATTTCTGTGGTCATTATGCCCAACTCGCTGGGAGGACCGGAAAAAACCGTGGTGCAGATTGTATTGCTGGGCTCCGGATGATCGTTGAAGTAAGTGTCCCCTTTGCCAAGACAGCGAATTTTGTTTTCGAAGTCGCCAAATAGTTCTTAATCTCATGGCAAAGTTTCATCCTCATGCCGTCACAGGTCTAGAAACATGTGACGGCATGTTTGCTTTTATCCGATTAGATTAGCGTAATACTACCCTTGTGGGTAGTAGTCAGGTTGCCAGGAATTTGCGATAGTTATAATCGGATTTGTATGTCCTGCAGCAAGCCCGATGGCAAAATCAGCACGGTTACATCGGATTTGTAGCATGGAAAACTGCTGCAAAATGTCCAATTGTTCTGACGAACAGGCTATGCCTTCTCATAGTCATCTCCTTATGAATTCGGCTTAGAGACTTCGGCTTGTTTAAATATAAAACAAATTAGATAATGTCTCCTACAATAATGATAGCAGAAGACATTATCCTTAACGATGAGGAGTGTTAGAAATTAAAATTTTTAGTAAGTTCCATGTACTGAGCATTCAGATTTTGTGCCAAGGTTTACTGTAATAGTTCCGGTAGTGGGACAACCCCAACCAGCTTCTAGGTAGTCGTCATGAGTGGTTGTGGCATCACCATCAGCCGCAGCCATTTGTGCTGCACCATCAACCGTCCTAAGAGTTGCGAAGCACGCTTTTTCTTGTGCCTGAGCCTGTACACTGTTATAAATCGGAACCGCAATTGCCACCAAAATACCGATAATTACTACAACCACCATCAGTTCAACCAGCGTGAAGCCGTGTGATACCGGCTATTTATTTTTATCTCTGTTTATAATAAACCCAATAAACACGGGGGTTCTTGGCTATTAAGAATGCCAATATTTGGGGTAATCTATGGTTGTAGTAGCTAGCATCGTGCTATGATGCGGTTATGCTAGCTATGAGAACAATACCATATCCGCCGAGGCTATTTTTTAATAAACCGAGTGCGGTATGAGCAACCGGTAATGATGGCGCTTGTTTGCCCCAGAGCCAAAACTGCTGTAATATACGTCATTGAATTTTAAGTAAAATAAGCATATAATAATATCAACAGGAAGGAGTTGATATTATGCCAAATATTAAACCTGTTTCGGATCTAAGAAACTATAACGAGGTACTTAAAGGTGTTACAGTGGGTGAGCCTGTGTTTTTAACCAAGAATGGCAGGGGAAAATTTGCGATTCTGGATATTAAGGAGTACGAGAAAACCCAAGCCACCATCAAGCTTTTATCCGAGCTCATGGATGCCGAAAAAGCTGTGAATAACGGTGATGAATGGCCTTCAGCTGAGCAAGTCAGAAAAAGCCTGGAGGTTTAATTGATGCCTAATATCAGAATTAACCACATAACATGTGCATGAAAATCAATAAACAAGATGGAATGGTATGATTGAGCGGCTACGCCTACTCGAATGTTCCGGCGAACTGGAACGGGTATGGTATTTTTACGATTGTTCAGCACGAAACAGCGCCAGAGGCGGGGTTTTGCGCTACGTCTATGAGGATAGCGGCGTGTACGCTCGTCTACATTCTGATTGAATCGGTTGAATCAGAGTTGTGCAGACCGGCACCGGCACAACCTATATAGCAGATAGCCCTGCTTGCTTTTCACCTTTTGCGGGTGATGGGCAGGCAGGGCTTATTTTTTGTGTTTCGGGCGCTTTATCGTAAATATGAATACGGAGATTAGGACATTGGTGTCAAGCATTATACGCATTTACTTATTTTCCCTGCTTCTGCGTATTTCTTTCACCAATCCCACAACATCGTCTATATCCTTCAAGCCAAGACGCTCCGCTTCGCCTTCAAAGCCTTTTTGGACATCACGGATGGCAAGGGAAACCGGGTTGGCAAGGACATATTGACCATCTTTTTCGATAAACGCTACCTTATCGCCGTCTTTTAAGTTTAATGCTCTGCGGATATTGATCGGCAGTGTGATTTGCCCTTTGCCCGTAATTTTAGCCAATTCCATTTTGACACCTCCATTTGATTGGAATTCCATGTATTCCTTACTTTATTATATGTCAAACGAGCAGAAAATACAAGCGGAACTAAATTAGAGCGGCCGAAAGTAATATACTCTTGAAATGCAAAAGTAAATTCCACCCATCCATTATCAATCTATGGAATTAAAACGTTCAAATCAGTGGTCTGGCTTGAAAGCATCGCTTTGGTTGGTAATTAATTAGCACTGAAAGGAGCAGAACAATGGTTTGTGCTTTGGCAATTGAAATAGAAGGCTTAACCAAAACCTATGGTTCAATGCAAGCACTGCGAGGTGTAAATCTGAACGTAAGGAGAGGTGAGATGCTGGGCTTTCTTGGTCCCAATGGTGCGGGGAAAACGACAACCATCCGGTGCTTGCTGGATCTAATTAGACCCCAAGCCGGAAATATGCAGGTTCTGGGCATCGATCCGAGAAAAGATCCCGTTGGCGTTCGTGCCCGTGTAGTAGAGGCCATCGCTGAACGTGTGGCAATTATCCGCCAGGGCGTTATTGTCGAAGAAGCTGAACCCGACCGTTTGCTCAACATGTCTGTGCGACGCTTCCGACTACGGTTTCGAGAGCCGGTAAACCTATCATCATTAACTTCGTTAGCTGGAGTATCGCTAGTTCAACAGACAAGTGACTTGGACATTATACTGCAAGTGGAGGGGGACGTGGACCACTTAGTCAAAGCCTTGGGTGCCTTCCCGGTAAGTGACCTTCAATCCGATCACTTGTCGTTGGAAGAAGTTTTCTTGGCGTATTATAAAGAAGACAAAGAGGGGGGGACACAATAATGTGGGCTGAATTTAAACACACTCTACGTCGCCTGCGCTGGCAGATTGTCGGTTGGGCTGGCGGTGTAGCGGCCTATGGCTTGATGATGGCATACTTATTTCCAAGCATCGCAGACATGGGTGATGTGATGTATGAATATATCAACATGTTCCCCGAGGCAATGATGGCTTTCTTTGAAAATATTTATCTTATCGGAACGCCCATGGGATATATGGATGTCTACTTCTTTTCCTATATGCACATGATTATCGGTATTCTGGCCATTGGTACAGGGGCTGGTTTACTCGTTGGCGACGAGGAAAAAGGCGTTCTTGATCTCGTGCTAGCGCAACCGGTGAGCCGGACAAGTTTGTTTTTTGGCCGTTTCTTAGGCCTTGCTGCTGCGTTGGCTGCTATCCTGGTGGCGGGGTGGCTCAGCTGGTCAATACCCGCTGGCAGCGTAGGCCTCGAATTGAGTTGGCTGCAGTTATTACTACCATTTCTTCCTCTGTTCGTGGTATTACTGCTTTTTACGGCAATAGCTGTTTTACTAAGTATGATAATGCCTGCGGCACGCATTGCAGGCATGCTCACCGGGGCAATTTTGGTAGGAAACTTTTTGCTGCTAGGATTGTCCAATATTAATGACAAACTGAAGCCACTCATGAAGTTAACCCCACTATATTACTACCAGGGCGGCTTGGCTGTCGAAGGGCTCAATGGAACTTGGCTTCTAGGTCTCCTGTTATGTGTACTACTCGCAATCGCGGTTGCTTGGCTGCTCTTCCTACGTCGTGATATTCGGGTAGGCGGCGAGCGAAGTTGGAAATTACCGGTATTTGGTAAGCGAAGTACTACATCCTAACCTTGACGAGCAACAACCACCACTGGGAGTAAGTTTAACCAGTGGTAATGTAAGAAGTACCCTGACTTAGGCGGTAATAAAAATAAGAATATAATGGGTGAGGCTATGAGAACCTCTTAGTTGTCCTACATACACTCCTTCACCGGGAAAAACGATAGATGGAACCGAACGGGAGGAGATAGCAGAGAAACTGGGGTACAAAAACCCGATGTCCTTGGACAGTTTTGGCACTTTGCTTACCTTAAATCCGCAGCACCCTCTTGAATCACATAAAGCAGGAATGGTATAATATTGTCATAATAATACCAAAGGACGTGGGTAAAATGAAACCATATGAACCGTTCGCTATGGACATAAAGCCATCCAGCACGATACGCCATGACTATAACACATTTTCCAA
>JAGXRM010000031.1 GCA_018335855.1 Clostridiales bacterium | reverse complement strand
AGGCAATTACGGCACGCAGGCGCAACCCGTCAGATCATACAGGAGAAAAAGACCGGTTACCGACGGTTTGAGGCGGAAGATGTCCACGTTATTTGGCAGTCAGATTTTCAGCATACGCTGTACTTACCTGACCCCAAGAATCCAAAGAGAAACAAAAAGGCACTCTTATTCGCGATCCTGGACGATTATTCGAGGTACATTGTACAAGCCCAGTTTTACTGGGATGAAAAGCTCCCCCGGTTGGAAGACAGTCTCAAGAAAGCAATCCTCCGCCACGGCCTCTGTGAAAGATTTTATGTCGATAACGCCTCAAATTGCTCCCGTGCCTGCCAGATAATAATCTTTCCGGTGGCCCGGGAAATTTTTTATGAGAACCCTCATTGCCAAAATATAATGGCTGAGAGGTCACATCCTTGATAAGGCCAAGTGACGGCTACGGAAAGCCCGCGCCAAACGGCTCCAGTGCCTTTAGTTCGGCCACCAACCCTACAGTAATACCTGACTCCCGAATGAGCATATCAATAATAACTTCTTCTTCCGCGTCAACCTAGTGTGCTGTCTCTGACTGAATTGCCTCGAGAAAAAGATCCGGTTTCGACGCGGGACCATAGTCCTATTGTTTATAGGTCGTTCGTTCGATTCAAATTTAAGTGCTTTAGTGGTATGCTAGGTTAAGTCAGATAGCTGTACTTGTTATTAGCTCTCCAGCAGAACTCAGGCGGTGGGTTAATAATCGTTGGTTGGGAAGTATAAAAAACAAAAAAAGAGAGGCGGGCCATTTGGACCCGCACACTCTTGACACTTTGTTTCTCAATTTGGTACAATATTACTGCCTGACTTTGGTCGGACAGTTTTGAAAACTCCTTTTGAGAATACTCCCCCTCTAGGCGGAGTATTTTTTTAATAATTTTCTTGAAGTCATCAAGACGAGAGGGTGCTATATATTGGCTTTTATTTTTGCCAATTCACTGGGGGTAATTATGTATTCCGCATCGCCTTCTGGTGATATTCTTACTGGAGTAACACCAGTTGCGCTTAAGCCACGTGAAGCAAGTTTTCGTCTTTCTGCGTCTAAGCGCATAATTTTGTAGTGGCGAGATTTTGACATTATCATAAACGTTTTACCGTTTTCTCTCATCGAATCTGATCGGAATGACCCCACCCCACTTGTGGCCAGTGCCATCCCTTTTTCTTTTGTTGTTAATCCGTTCCCATGACCGTACGCGTCATAAAGCATTCGTACTAGACCAGGATCTCTGTTAAGAGTTTCCATCAAATGTTCACGCTCTGGTTTCTCTGAGGCTACAGAGAATTTTTTTCTGCAGCTAATAAAAATCTTTCGTCTTGCGCGAAAAAGGTCTATTCAGAAATTATGTATCGTCACTTTTCTCAGGGAAAAAGCGCAGCTCTCTACGCCAGTGACCAACCTATATGCGAACAAATAAAAGTAGAGGCTTCTAGGCTTGGCTCGCATATTGCGTTTAAATACATACCACACCAACTTTAATAGTCTCAATAGTTTCCATGGCCGGCTCGCTAGGCCGGTTTTTTGTTGTCCGAATTTAATTAGCCGGGTGCAGATTTAAAACATAGGGCTTGTCCAAATGTTTCATAACGCGGTCTATGATGAAATGTGCTTGCTTAACCTCAGTCAAAAAGATTGATGCACTGGGGGCTAAGATAAACTTGCCATCCCTGTTTGTTGCGGTGATCCTTGTAAATATTGAGCCATTAACCCCCAACACTTCTGCTGCCTGCCTTGCCTGCGCATATAGTTCCACGGTTTCGGGCGATTCAGGTTTTTCACAAACACAGGCTGAAATTGCTTGATGGCAGTTCGGGCATTTTGCCACTTCTATTTTTGGTTGCTCCTGCTCGGGTGCCGGGCGCCAATCCTCTTTGATTGCGGCAATTAGAAACGCAGCCGGGTTGTTTGTCTGGTCCAGTTTTTGCTCCAGAACCACCAGCTTTTCTCGCAAGTAGTCTACGGTGATCTGTATGCCAGTAATTTCACCAATGCGCTTTTTAAGCGCTCTCGTGCTTAAATCTTTACGGCCAGTGATCTTTGTGTATTCTTTTTCAATTTCAAAAAGAGCATCATCATCAACAATGATCTGTTGTTGATGTTTTTCTTTTTCTTTAAGACTGTTTGTATTATAAGATTTGTTTATATTAGTGTCCGATTTATCCGTATCCGACTTAATCCCAAGATCATTGCAAATTTTATCTCGTCCAGGAAAACTGGTACTTCCCCCGCCAGAGTAACATAAAATGTATCCGCATATAGCTTTAGCAGTATTGTGTAATCCTTTGGCAACCACAGTACCGTTTTCATCAACAAGGTCATGTGATGGCCATAGCATGATTGCTTTTGGAATAGTTCCAAATCCTTTATGGTTAATTCCTTCGATTACCAGTTTATCCATAAAAAAATAGCCTCCCGTTTTGTGTTTTTTGCCAAAAAGGCTGAAAAACACGCATTTATAAAGGGAGAAATCCCCTAAAAATGCTTGGCCAAGGGGTCCTGCAGTGCGAAACTTATCAAGAGCTTCCCTGAAACGTACAGGAACCACATCAGCAAAAGAAAACAACCCGGTCCATCGTTGCCGTCGGGTTGATGCATCCAATTTTGGTTAAGTCGTAAATGCTGCAATCTGCATGGAGTTAATTTAAGACAAAAAAACGCCGCCCAGTCTTAACGAAAACGGATAGCGCAGAGACTATCTGCTAATATTTTATCTCACATATTTTCTCACGGCTTTTACTTAAACTGATGAAAATAAAAAATCAGGTAATAAAACTATCCCTAAATAATGGGCTTTTATAAACATGATCGCTTGTCTAAAACTCAGAAAAATGCAATATAAAGGTTCGGGACCAAGTAGTTTCAGCCATATAGATTTTCATGCTACAAACAGGCAGGAAGACATCCGTTACTTAAGTTTACTTTAAAACAAAATAAAAGACCATTCGCTTTGCGAATGGTCACATATTGGTCACGTGCGTAATAATAAATAACGAAAAATCTGATATATAACGGATGTTCTCTTACAGGGAAAGCGTTTGATTTCAGTACATTCTAACACTTATCAACACTAAACGGCGCAAACAATATTTAGGTAAACCGGATTTGAAGTCCGGGGCCCACACCAGGCAGACATCTACTCCCACCTAGTATTATGTCGCAAAAAGCCTGAAAAATCAAGGGGTTATAATTGCAAGACGAACCATTCTAATCCGGGATGAAAATATGACACAGCATTTCTTTGCGGATAGTACGATAAACGAAAAAATCAGAATCAATTGTGATAATATTACGAATACCGGTAGTCTCAGAAGTTACCAGGAGAGTTGCGTCCGCAAAATCCATGGGAAGGTCGGCGTACTTTTCCGTCATGTAAATGATCGAGCTAATGGATTCCTTACATAGCGAATGAATAGTAATGGAATCGCGTTGCAACCAGCGCAGGAAATCGATTTGTGCCCCTACATGAAAGTCAAGCATATGAAGCACTTCTGTAACAACAGGCCATGTTGTGATTAATTGCCCTTCATACTGCTTTAGGAACTTTTTAATTACCTGGTGATATGCGTCGTCACGGTCGAACAGTGCAATAAGTGGCCCGGCATCAATTAGACTTTTTCGCATGGATTTTCTCTCTCACATGTTTTTTATAGTCAAAAGAAAGTGAGCCGATGCCACTGCCGTATTTGCCGAATAAATCCTCTCCCAGGAGATATGGGCTATCGGTACGTTCACGTTTATCTAGATATTCCTGTAGCGCTTCCTTAATGATATCTGATTTAGTCATATTGTCTTGTAATGACCGCTGTTCCAGCCTCTGTTCCAGTTCGCCGGGTAATCGTACACTCACCATAGCAGGCACCTCCTTGTATTACAAATTGTATTACACCATCTGAGGTGTTGTCAATAGCAAGAACCGAAAAAGTGACGAACCGCCACTTTAACGTTAAACATATGTTAAAACAAGGCCAGGAACCCATGTATGTTATGAATAAATACATAGGTTCCTGGTCACAGTATTACAGAACTTTTCTAGCTTAGCTGGCTCTTATACTGTTGAACCGTAGTTTGATCTGCCGGCTGGGCTGGTTTATAAAATCCCTTTTGAGTAGCCTTCTGGCTGAGATCGAACTGAAACTGTTCATCTGAATTCCTAATCTGCTGCAGCGCCTGCCGAAGCTGGGGGTTAGAACTCTCAGCAATAGCGGTCGCATATGTGGTCAGACTTGCATTAATCTGGGAAAGAACATCATTTACCATGTCTTTATCTTGCACTGAAAAACCTCCTTTGTGTTAGTTTAAGAATTGCATCAACTTTTGTTTGGTCTGACGGGCACTGTTAGCTGACTGCTGGAACATTTGCTTGATTTCAGGATCAGTACAATCCTGAGCGTAAGACTCCAGCTTTTGAGCCCCGGTGTCATGGGCACCGATCAAATGCCGTAAGTTTTCTAATTCCTGCTGGTTAATCTGAGCCAATCTCAAAACCCCTTTCTTGTAAGATTTTTCAGTAGTTAGTATGCCGTACAGGGATTTTTATATTCTTAGAAAGATAGCTTGTTTTTTAATTTCTATAAAAAAATAGAGAACACTCAATTGTGTTCTCTGTCTCTTTGTGTTCTCTATTGGTCAATAGTAATCTTTCACACAAACCCGCCACCAACTCTTACCGGAAAGCAAGGGTTTTGCTGCGAGAGAAAACTGGCTCGTTCCAGAATCCGATCCTGTGACGGCGGGACCAAATCCTTTAGCGGATAGTCCATTGCCAGATTTTTATAGGTGTCGGTGCCAAGACGATGATAAGGTAACAGTTCTATCTCTTTTAGTTTTTTCAAGGATTTGCAGAACTCTGCTACTAAGGACAGATTTGCATCCGAGTCGTTTGCACCGGGAATCATCGGGATGCGCACTATGATTTCCACGGGATATTCGGACTGATCAATCTTTTGGATATTTTCAAGAATTTGTGAGTTATCAGCGCCAGCCAATTGTTTATGGAGTTTACCATCCATGTGTTTAATATCAACATAGAGTACATTGAGCCAGGGCAGAATTTTTTTGATGCTCCCAAACGGCGCAAAAAGACTGGTCTCCATCGCTGTGTGAATTCCAAGCGCTCTGCACTCCCGCAGAACTTCTGATACAAAATCGGGCTGGCTTAGGGGTTCACCACCGCTTATGGTAACACCACCTGAGGAGTGAAAAAAGAAAATCTCGTCTTTGGAGATTTCCTGTACCACTTCCGGTACGGACATGAAGCTTCCGTATTCTTTAATTGCGCCGAACAGACATTTTGATACACAGATAAAGCAATGATTGCATTTTGAGAAGTCGGTAAGTACTTTCAGGCCATTATCCGTCATGGAAAGGGCCCCTTCCGGACACGAGCCTACGCAAGTTCCGCATCCTGTGCAGCGGTCAATGGCATAGCCTTTCTCAGGATTCGGCCGCTGCGACTCAGGCGTCGAACACCAGCGGCATCTAAGTGGACATCCCTTGAGGAAGAGCACTGTCCGGAGCCCTTGCCCATCGTGAATCGATGCCCGTTCAATCCTCAGAACCGAACCAACCGCTGCATCTTGATTCATTAAATCACCCCACAGATATGCCGTGTTGTATCGTGCGTCCAATAATCTCATCCTGCACATCTTTCCCAAGTTCCACAAAATAGGCGGTATAGCCTGCCACTCGCACGAGCAGCCCCTTGTGCTCCTCTGGATTTTTTTGCGCACGAATCAGTTTTTCCTGGTCTATTACATTAAACTGCACATGATAGACGCCAAGGCTGCACATGCTCTTCAGCAGGCCCATCATCTGAGTGATACCGTTTTCAGTGGATAGCATAGCCGGCTCCACTTTCATATTCAGTAAAGTCCCCTGGACGAAGCGGGCATGAGGAATATTCGCCACCGACTTTAACACGGCGCCGGGACCATTGAAGTCTGTACCCCCGCTGGGACTGACGCCGTCCGCCAGTGGTTTCCATGCATTGCGGCCAGATGGGAGAGCGCCAACTTCAAGTCCAAAGGGAGTGTTGCCGGATACTGGGAGAATTCCGGGCGTCATGCGTCCAAACTTGCTGCTGTATTTTTCAATCTCATCGGCAATAAAGGTGAACATATCTCCTGCGATATCATCGACCATCGGGTCGTCATTACCGTACTTAGGTGCGTCAAGGCATAGTTTTTGAATCTCCCTGTACCCCTGGAAATCACAGTCCATTGCGTCTAGCAATTGCGCCATGGTCGCCTGTTTTGTCTCAAAGACAATATGCCTCACGGCGGCGATACTATTGATCAGGTCTGCAACGCCTATCAGAATAACGCCGTTGCCGGTGTTGTATTTCGCTCCGCCCCAGGCGTAGTCTTTCCCCTTCTCAATACACTCCTTAAACGTAAATGATAACGCGGGAGACGGGCGGTCCATGCAGACTTCGTCAATGACATGGCTCCCTTTCACAACGGCGCGAGTCACATATTCAATCTGCTTCTTCACTGCGGACAGAAAATCTTCGTATGTTTCAAATTCAACCGGGTTTCCCGTTCGGGCGGATATATAGTTACCGCTCTTTCTGTTTTTTCCGTCCAAAAGCGCGAACTCTACAATGCTCCCGAGGTTAATGTCGGCAAGCGCCGTGTAGTGGCGCAACCGTCCTTCCAGGTTAGTCTCCACGCAGCCGCATGGGTTCCAGTTGAATGCTTCTTTCAGTGGAATGCCCTTATTCATCAGCATTCTAATGCCGATATCATCATTGTGGAATGCAGGAAATCCTGTGCCCAGACTAATGAGTTCCACTACTTTTCTTAAAAATGAATTGGGGTTTTTGGCCAGACTGTAGCGAACCGACAGAGAGGGTTGATACAGTTGCACATCCATTGTTGCCTGAAGGATCATGTAGGAAAGATCGTTGACAGCGTCCCTGCCACTGTCATCCACTCCGCCCACACAAACGTTCTGAAACATGGGATAACCGGCTGCGAATTCTGCGGTAACGGCATCCTGGAAGAGGCATGGTTCGCTGAGTTTGACCCAAAGACAGGCGAGAAGCTCTTGTGCTTCTTCAGGGGTGATGCGCCCCGCTTCAATGTCGGCTTTATAGTACGGCCAGAGATACTGATCCATCCGTCCTGGATTATAGCTTGCTGCGTTCTGTTCCATAAAGATGCAAATCTGATAGAAATAAAAGGACTGCAAAGCTTCCCGGAACGTCTGTGCCGGATTTGCGGGAACATGACAACAAACTTCAGCGATTTCTAAAAGTTCTTTTTTCCTCCGCGGGTCTTTTTCGATGGCCGCCAAACGATCTGCTTCCATGGCATAGCGCTCCGCCAGTGTCACCATTCCTTCGGCCACAATTAAAAGGGATTTCAGATAGTAATCCTTTTCATAATCACCCGGTACAGTGATATCGAGTTTAGCTTTCCTGTCTTCCACCACTTTGCTGATACCCAAAACGCCTTCGCGAATCAGCCACTCGTATCCGGCGGTAGTTTCTCCCCAGCCGCGGACGGCTTTACGGTTGATATATACCACGCCATGATCCCGAAGCTCACGGGTGTCATCGGGGATCTGGGCAAGCCACGCTTCAAAGTTTGAACGTCCTTTCCAGTAAGGGCGGATGATTTCCTCAAAAATTTTCCGGTCATCCGGTTGCAGATAAAACGGATCATAACGGCGTTGACCGATTGTTTCCAGTTCATCGTTCAGCACGGACCAGCAAGCATCGGCGCACAAAATCCCTGCCCGCATTTTACTTCCGGAACAGCCAACGATTAGTTCGTCATCCCATATCGTGACAGTCTTCTCCTGGCACTGCTTACGGAAAGCCTTGGCTTTACGAACCACAAGCGGATCTCCCTCGGCTTCCTGAAAACCTTCCGTAAGAATCCTCGCATTCTCAAGATCCATTTCCGGGCTGGTTCCAAGCACTCTGCTCTTCAGGCGATTCACACGCCCCATGTATTTAGGTTCCTGTGCTGTTTGAGACATATAAATCCTCCGTTCAATCATTCAACTTTCATCATTCTTTTTGGTGAGCCATTGGGATATCCTATACCTTATTTATTGCACTCCGGCATATATTTGTCAACCGACTCTGTTGCTTTACCCATCAAAAAGGAGCTGAAAGTTTTTGCTCTCAGCCCCTTTACATTATGATACTATTGTTGTTTATACTGAGGTTCCTGCTCCTGTATATACTTCTGTCTCTGTTGGAGAGTGTCTACTGCGCCGTCAAGGGTTTGGGCCAATTGCTGGAATGTCTGTTTGGCTTGCTGGTCCTGGGTTTGGAGAGCGAAGGTTTTCATGCTGGCGGCGGCGCTTTGCACACCGGCAATACACTCTTCTAATTGTGTTCCTACGGTCAAATAAATCACCTCCTCTCCGTTGTCATTGATTTACCCTTTTGACTTAAACACTAAAGATGCCAAAAAACCAAAAATAATGGCGGCAGAGATACCTGCACTGGTAACCTCAAAAATGCCAGTGAATACCCCAATAAATCCTGTCCTTTCCGCTTCTGAAAGAGCACCTCTTACCAATGCGTTGCCGAAGCTGCTGATGGGAACCGAAGCTCCGGCGCCGGCGAATTTAATTAACGGCTCGTAGAGGCCAAGCCCGCCCAGTATCGATCCGGCCACCACCAGTGTTACTGTGGTGTGCGCCGGGGTTAACCGTAAAACATCAAGCATTAGCTGTCCGATGACACAGATCGCACCGCCGACAAGAAACGCGATTATAAATTGCTGAATCATAAGCTGTCTCCTTTACCGTTCTATCGCCACTGCATGGGCAATACAGGGGATACTTTCTTTCTGCTGATAAGAGAGAGGTGAGAGGAGTGCCCCTGTGGCGACAATCAGGATTCTGTTCAGCTCACCTTTACGAAGCCGATTGAGAAAATGCCCGAATGTGACAGTGGCCGAACAGGCGCATCCGCTGGCTCCGGACATTACCGGCTGATCTTCACTGTAAATAAGCAGGCCGCAATCGGTGAAAACTTCGGCCGGTATCTCCACATTATGTTTTTGCAGCAGGTCTCCGGCAATGTGGTGCCCCACGCGGCCCAAATCTCCGGTGGCGATAACGTCATAATGATCTGCGCCCACTCCCAGATCACGAAAGTGGGCCTGAATGGTATCTACCGCCGCAGGGGCCATGGCGACCCCCATATTAAAGGGGTCAGAGATACCCATATCAATTACACGCCCGATGGTGGCCGCAACAACTTTGGGGCCGTCCCCCTCCTGTGCAACTAATGCGGCACCTGCCCCTGTCACCGTCCATTGGGCTGTGGGTGGCACTTGAGCACCATACTCCGTCGGGTATCTGAACTGCTTGTTGACTGAACCGTTGTGGCTGGAAGTAGCCGCCAGTGCATAGCGGGCTGATTTGCTGTCAACCAGCAGAGATGCCAGAGCCAGAGATTCCATAGAACTGGAACAGGCGCCAAACAAGCCGAGGAAAGGCACTCCGAGTGTGCGGGCGGCAAAGCTGCTGGATATAATCTGGTTCATTAAGTCCCCACTTAATAAAAACTGGATATCTTCTTTTTTTAAGCCGGCCTTGGCGATGGCTTTTTCGCAGGCCTGCTCCAGCATTTTCTTTTCTGCTTTTTCAAAGCTTTCCTGACCAAGCCAGATATCATCATGGAGGATATCGAAATCATCGGCAAGTGGCCCTTTGGCCTCAAAAGGACCACCAACGGCAGCAGATGCCAGTATGACCGGCTTTGTGGGAAAGACCCATGTCTGATGGCCATGCAGCATTTACATCCCACCTAACGCTTTTAGAGCTAGCGAAATTAAGCCGATAACAAAGGCGGAGACGACACCGTAGGTGATCACCGGTCCGGCAATTTTAAACATATTCCCGCCGACGCCAAGAACATAACCTTCTGTACGGTGTTCAATGGCGGCAGAAGCTACCGTGTTGGCGAAACCGGTTACAGGAATGATGGTGCCGCCACCGGCATATTGGGCCAGGTGGTCATAAACACCGAACCCGGTCATAAGCACCGCTATGATAATCATTGTAGCAACCGTGGGATTGCTGGCCGTTACGTCGGTAAACTCGAAATAGGTCATGTAGAACCATTGGAAAAACTGACCGATCAGGCAAATGGTGCCGCCGACAAAAAATGCCCGCAGACAGTTCTTTAAAACCGGCCGTTTTGGCTCCCGGGATTTGGCAAAGGATTGATACTCCTGCTGCGTTGGGCTTAGTTTTTTATTTTTCTTGTTTGACATATTGCCTCCTCCTTTTTAGCGCAACAAATAGGGCTGTAGTTTTTTTATCAAACTGTCTAGCCTCTCTGCATTTCTGTAATATATCGATTTCGCTTCCGAATCTTGAGTTTCGTAGCTGTATTTCATAAAATCGGCCTGGGCTTTTTCCAGATTGGCATAGAGCAGTTCCCGCACGTTAGCCTGGGGCATCTGCACAGAATCATCAAAGAGATCAAAATATAGTTCGCCATTGGAGTCAACCTGTCCGATGAAAATATTATCCAGGGAAAGGCCGGCTGTTTCCAATTGAATGTTCAGCCAGTTATGTGTTAATCCCATTTCCGTGAGCGGATCATGAAGGATATTGCCATCGAGCACCACGGTTTGCGGTTCGGTTTGCGGCGCCACATCCCATTGAAGATCATATGGTGTTATTGGCTTTTTATCCGACTTCAATAAAACTGTGAGTTCCCCCGTTGTCTCCAGCATGGCAAATTCAACGTCAGCAAGATTAAAGACATTCTTTTGCCGCAGGTCTGCCAACAGTTCTTCCCCTGTCAGCCTGACCTGCTGCAGGTTCTCTTCCATAATTTTTCCCTGTTTTATTAAAACTGTCTCCCTCCCGTGTAAAACATCATGGATTGCTTTGCTACGTGTGGCAAGAAAATCACCGAGTATCGGTAGCGCGACCCATACTGACAAAGCCAGAGACCCGATAGCCAGGTTTGGGAAAATACCTAATATTAGCAACGCTGTGATAACGGCAATTACCGTGTAATTCACAAAACTAAAGGGAGTCGTTTTCGCAGGATGTTTTTTGCCGATTATCCTGATAAATGCAAAAACAAGGATATAAAGGCCAATTGCCCGTAACAGTACTATAAGCCATTCCTGCATTCTTTCACCTCACCTAGTACTAGTTTCCTTTATACTGCGGCTCGGAAAATTCCAGTGTTCGCAGCCTGTCTTCCAGTTCACCCAGAATTTCATCCACCGCTTCCACCGCTTCATGGAATAAAACTCTGGTCTGTTCGTGCTGCGATTGTTCCGCGTAAATCCGCAGAGTTGCCTGGGTACCTTTCAAACTGGCCAGCGTCTGCTTTACCTGGGAACCGACGGTCATTTTACCGAACCTCCTTTACTACGTAAAATTATTGTTCTCCATTAGTAACTCAAAACATACAAAAAAGCTGCCACAGGCTCTTAAAGCCGGGCAGCATTCTTCTTTTGACCAATTATCTATGGGACAAGTAACGGAACCAGGATAGTTATGCAACCCGGGGACGGTTCTCGGGTTGCAATGGGATTATTGGGCGGCTTCGTTTAGGCGGCGAAGCAAATCAGCAGGGTCCTGGCCGTGCTTTAGGGCCGCTTCGTGGACCGACTCGCCGGTTGCTGAAGGGCAGCCAAGGCAATGGATTCCCAGACCCATGAATACTTTTGCTGTTTCGGGAAACGTGGACAGAACTTGAGAGATCGTCATATCAGGTGTGATTTTTGACATTTGTAACACTCCTTTAAATTTTTATCATTACCACATACACATAGTATGGGTTAAAACCAATGTTTTAAAAAATTTATTCGAGATTATACTTAGCCTTCAAGCGGGCAGAGATCCGGAGCAGAAGATCATATGCTTTCTCCACCGCTTCTTCGCTGCGCGCTCCGACCAGGTTACATGTGGCAGGGGCAAGCTGTGCATTGCGGACAATTTTTTCTTTGTCTACACCTTTAGCCACCAGATGGTCCCATAATAGCTCCAGCTTTGCAATCAGTGTATCTTCCGTTTCCACATCCAGTAATTCGATATTGGTGGGCACAATTCCCCATTCCAATATTTTACCTTCTTCAATAAAACGACGCACGCTGTCATAGCGGACAACAACTTCACCTCGGCGATACGCATCAAAAGATAGAACGTCAATTTCAGCGTTGAGTAAAAAATCCCAATCCGGATTACCGCAAAGATGAACTCCTTTGATGCCGTCGATACCGCTTAAAAGTTCTGCCAAATCCCGTTTCGCCATATCACTGGTATACCCGGAAATGCTGGAGAAGATAAGTTCAAGCCCCGGCTCATCAAAAAAGATAATCGTGTTAGGATTGTGCTTTCGAAGTTCCGCGTACTGATGATTAATTTTTTCTTTAGTAAATTCAAACATCAACATACGAACTTCATCATGAAAGATCATGGGCTTAAGGTTCTCATCAGATATACGCATACCAAATGAAATCGGCCCCATGACCTGTCCTTTAATCGCGGAATACTTCGTTAAATCCTGGTCAAGGAAGCGGTGAAAAACATTGGCATATTTCTCAGACAGGCCGAAGGTTTCCGGGTCTGCAGTTTTATCAATGTATTCCGGAAGCTGTTCGTAAAAAAGAGTGGTGTTAAATGTAATCTTTTTGTCCGTTTCATCGATAATCATGCCGGGAAAGTGCTCGGAAAACTGGACATACATGTCTTGATAATAGGAAACATGGGGGAGCTGGGGCCAAAACGGAATATCCAGGGATAAAGCCAGCTCCAAAGCTTTATCCACATCTTTGTGGGGTAGAATTCCCATCGCGGAGGTCTTGCAACCACCAAAGGCGCTCATATCATCCGCTCCTTCCGACTTTGTATCCTAGTATATCACTTGAGAAATAAAAAATAATTAACAAGCAACCACAAAACTAACCCGCAATGCGGGTTAGTTTTGTGGTTGCGGAGTCGTGTCAAACTGTGGAGGATTGCTTAGCTCTTCTTCCACTGCATTGAACCAATTACGGGCGTTGGCCACTAACTGTGGATCATCGAGCGGATTAAGTTCAATCACGGCATTCCACTTTTCCAGGGCTTCCGTTGGACGATTCAGCCCGAGGTAGAGGAAAATACCGTAATTGAAAAATGCTTTTGCATGGGTCGGATCCGTGGCGATGGCGGTTTCAAATTCTGCTTCGGCTATATCATAGTTGTCAGACCAGAACGCACAAACTGCCCTGTCTACTCTTACATTAACATCATCCGGTTCAATCTCAAGTGCCTTGCCGTAGGGTTCCATTGCCTTGCCAAAGCTCTCACTGGACCGGGCTTCATCGTTGTTTGAACTGTAATACACCCCAAGTTGATAATAAGAATTCCCCAATTGTGTGAGTAGGTAGAGGTTACCCGGTGTACTCTCCAGGCTCTGTTCATACTGGCTGATTCGGTATTGCAGTTCCGCCAGTTCTCCTGCTCCGGCAGGGGTTTGTGCGCGGGGTGCTGAACCAAAATAAGCGAGACCGGAGGAAAGTAAAAGTGCTCCGACTCCTATAATAACTACAAAATAAACAAGTCTTTTATTTCTTCTAATACGCTGTGAAGTATTTCTACTCTTAGCCAAAATGTTCCCTCCCAAGTAGGCATCAAGTCATACCAAATTACTATTCGCTTTATTATACCAAACTCCTTTGATGAAAATTTGAACTTTTTATGAACTTTTAGTCGTAACGGTTACAGTTCGAAGAGTATACTTAAATAATTTCGGAGTCAGGAGGTAGATATGCTTAAAAATCATACGATAATAACCATGGCTGGCCTGCGTATTTTTTCCGGCTTGTTGGAAGTCTGTGCAGCACTGCTGATATTACGGTTAAACCGGGTGGATACAGCGCTACGGATTAACAGCGTTCTTGCAGTTATCGGCCCAACAATTCTTTTAGCTGGTATTATGGTAGGTGTCGTCGGTTTATCTGACCGATTGCCCTTGACTAGGCTACTTTTAATTTACGGCGGTGCTTTTTTAATTTTCTGGGGAACGCGGCGGTTATAAACTAGAGTTAACACTGAAAAAGCGAAGTTAGACTTCGCTTTTTTAGGTATTTTTTATTTCCCCTGTTCTTCCCATTCTGATCGGGCCGCATTGGCGGCGACTAACACTGCATCCCATACGCCTTTGTAAGGAGGAGCATAACACATATCAACCTCAGCTAACTCATCAAGTGTCATCTGCTGTGTGATAGCTGTTGCTAAGATGTCTATACGGTGAGCAACGCCTTCATACCCTACAATCTGTCCGCCCAGCAAAACGGAGGTGTTCCTGTCATACGTCAGTTTTATTCTAATCCTTCTCGGGTTTGGATAATAGACAGCGTGGTCAAGCGTCTCAACCGAGGATGACATAGTATTCATGCCTTCCTGCAGAGCCGCTTGGGCAGTCAGGCCCGTAACGGCTATGGCAAGGTCGAATATTTTAGCGACAGCCGTCCCCAGCACGCCTGCAAATTCACCAGGTTCGCCGCAAACGTTTTGGCCGGCTAATCTGCCTTGCCGGTTTGATGTGGTGCCCAGAGGAATATAAAGATTTCTCTTGAGTAAACGGTGATACGTTTCTGCACAATCTCCGGCGGCATAGATGTCGGCAACACTGGTACGCATCTGACGGTCTACCGCCACCGCATTTTTAAAGCCCAAAGCAATTCCGGCTTTTTGCGCCAATTCACAGTTCGGTCGTACGCCGATACTAAGAATAGCCACGTCGCACGGGTATTCTCCGCTCTCTGTGGACGCTGACTGAAGACGACCGTCGCCGTTAAAAGAAGTTAAGGTCTCTCCACAGTGTAATTGGACATCGTGTCGAATCAGTTCCTGACGAACTATTTCAGAAAACTCAGGATCCAGGTTTATTAAAATTCTCTCTGCCCGTTCCACTACACGAACTTGTTTTCCCAGCATTCGCAGATTTTCCGCAACCTCAAGCCCGATATAGCCCCCGCCAATGATAACCACTCGTTCCACATCGGATTTCGCCAAACGTTCCTTTAAGACTAACCCGTCATCAAGAGTCCGTAACGTATAGACTCCTGGCAAAGTAATCCCAGGGATTACGGGAACAATGGCACTGGCACCGGTCGCATAAACCAATTTACTATAAGGATGCTCAAACGTTTCTCCTGTATTCAGGTTCTTTACCGCAACATTCTTTTTTGACGGATCTATGGCAACTACTTCATGATGAGTCAAAACGTTTATGTTTTGTTTATCACGAAAATATTCCGGACTGCGAATAACCATCTTATTATGGTCCGGAATCACATCGGACAAGTAGTAAGGCATACCACAGGCACCGTATGAAACAAAGCCGCTTTTTTCATAAACAATAATCGGCAGATCCGGTTTAAGCCGCCGCGCTTTGGAAGCCGCACTCATTCCTGCTGCCACACCGCCAACCACGATTAAAGGCTTCATCTTTCCACCCCCGACACACTTAATTCTTCGATTTCGTCTGATTTCCTGCCCAATTCGTTTAATTAATGTTTCATTAATAGCTAATCACGCAACTCTTTCTTTTTTGTCCAGGAATATTTTGCACCTGCTTCGGTCAGGCTACAGGTAAATAACACCAGTAGGTGATGGATATTGACAGTTTATCAAATGCCTTTGCGCGAACTACAGTCACTAGGTGAATTGAAGCAGGTAGAAGCGCGTTTAAGGGAGATTTGCCGCGGTGACGACCAATGGACACCGCTTTTTTCGTCGACCGTTACCGGTGGGGGAAAGCGGCTGCGTCCGGCTCTTGTAATATTATGCGGCTCATTTTTACCAGCACCAAAATCGGAACTGATTGATGTGGCTACGGCCGTGGAATTAATACATGCCGCGTCCCTTGTTCATGATGATGTCATTGACCATGCGTCCAGCAGGCGGGGGCGACCTACTGTTTCCGCTCAATGGGGAGAACATCAGGCAGTTTTATACGGTGATTTTCTTTTCGCCCGGTCATTTTCATTGTTAACGAAGCACGGTCACTCAGGAATATTAGGAAATATGACGCGGGCCATCAGCCTGATGTGCGAAGGAGAGATTGAACAGTTTGCCCGCCGTTATGATTGCAGTATAACGGAAGCCGATTATATGTCCTATATCCATAAAAAAACCGCTTTTTTCCTTTCCGCATGTTGCTTGGCAGGGGCAGAAGTTTGCGGCCTGCCGCATGTGCAGAGGAAACTGCTAGCAGCGTTTGGGCTCCAGCTAGGATACGCATTCCAAATCACCGATGACCTTCTTGACTATTGCGGGTCAGCCGACCAAACGGGGAAACCGGTTCTTCACGACCTGGCAGAGGGATACCTGACTCTGCCTGTTATTAAATTACTTGAGCAACCTCAGTACAGGGTACGGGTGCAAGATATCATAACCCAACAGGACTTTGGCGCAGAAAACCTGGCATATATTCAAAATGCTCTGGAAGTGAGCGGCATTTTGGTTGACATACGACGAAAAGCCCGGGCTACTGTTGCCCGGGCGAAACAAAATGTCGGCAAACTTCCCAGTAAGCCACAACGGGTAATTCTCTCACGTCTGGCCGATTATATTACTCAGAGAAGCAGGTGACGTAGAATGTTAAATGACACCCTGCCGTCTGAGACGCAGACAAACCCTATGCAACCACAAGGTCTCTCCGCCTCCCCGGCGCAGCAAACGCTGTGCCACTTTTTTTCTCGCCGGATGCACGGCTTTTGGGTCTGAAAGATATAAAGCAAGTAATCCTTTGATCACTGTGCTGTGAAAAGCAGGACGGGGTAGCTTCTCCACCCTGCTTAATGATTCATCCAGAAATCGGACCAAGCCGTCTTCCATAGCCTGGGGTGAAGGGTAGTAGGCAACAAAGTTCAGGTCGCCATGTTCTCTGTCTTCATCCAGATCAATAAAATAGTCAAGCAGAATATGTAACCCGCATAGCCAGGGAAAGTAGCAGTCCAGAAGCAATTCCGTTTCTTCGTTACTGACGTTACCCCCTGCGGCCATGGCAGCCAAGGCAAAAACACCTAAGGTTGACCCTGCCGCGGCGGCGAATTCCCACCAGGATATATCCGGTGCCAGGCTCTGATGACGGCTGAACCAACGAATAAGCATTTCTTCCCTCACACTGAGACCCAAATGCTTAAAAACCTGCAAATCACTATATAGAGTTACAAGGTGTAATATATCCTCCCGTACGTCCCGGTAGCCGGGCAAAAAAGTGATGACCCGTTGACTTGTCCGTACCAGGAAATCGAGATAGCTTCCATCTTCACGGTAAGGATAATTCTTGTACCAGTCATCGACGGGTACAGACGCATCAACAGCAGATTTCATGGCTCCGTGAAGCACCGCAAAAGATTGCTCATCAGCATTACTCACCCGGTCGCAAAGATTGTCCAGATAGTCGCTGATTGTCTGCAAGGCAACAATAAAGGTAATCATCCGGTGACCCTGCAAAGGGGTATAAAGGGCATAGACACTCCCGCCCTGACAATGAAACCTTTTCTTATCGAGACTGGCTACCGCTTGCCTCTGCAGTTCCTCATCAGGAATGGATGCGGCCACTTTACGCCAGACACTCAATTCTTTTTCTACCATGGGCAGCACTCTGAATATGTAGGGAAAGATTAACGCTCTGTCCTTTGACCGTCCTATCACAGACTGCATGTCACACCTCCTCTTGACTTATTCTTCCTCAAGTTCCTTATATCTACTCTCCGGTTATGATAATATGTCCGCGAGAAGGGAATTTGCCTTTAGTGACGAACATCAGAATTCAGGAGGCTAACACTATGAAAAAAATAAATTTTGCTTTTGTAGAAATATTAAACGAAATTAAGGAAAAACCTGCAGACATGGCTAACTATTCCAGGAGGCAGATGGACCGGGTCAAAGAAACACTTCGTGATATGCCGCAATATGCCTGCCCTGCTTCCTGCAGTAACTGCTGCCACGGCGCCATTCTTATGTCCTATGTGGAATACATCAATATTCTGCTGAACATACATGGAACGGGCGGTGACGAAAAGTTGGAGCATCTTTTGTCTTCACGGCTTGGCGTTATAGAAGATGGCGGCAAGCTCCTCTGTCCCTTTGTCCGTGATGATAAGGAAGAGGAACATTGCGCCATCTATATGGAACGCCCTTTAATTTGCCGGGTATTTGGCACCTCCGCCTCACCGTGCGAAGAAGATATCGACCACCCGGAGTTTGCTGACGAGCTTTTTTATCATGCTTACAACATGCTGTATTATATGTCTGACGGCAGCTTTATCGGATTGCCTCTTACCGATGATCTGGTTCTTTATGAAGCGCCCTTTGACATTTGGGCAATTGCGGATAGCGGCAAAACTGCAGAACTTATGAATATTTTTAAACAGCACGGCAGTATGCGGTCAGTTTTATTCGATCTTGTTGAAAACTGCTTTTTCACAATAACAGAAGACGGAAAGCGTCATTATATCAGCTCATAAAAAAGACGATACGCGTTTTCAGATGAACGTCTTTTTTATTCCGCTAGGGGCTGCCGCCCCTTCGGCGGGTCTGAGGACCCTGAGCACCCCGCAAGAGTAAGGGGGAACACCCCCTTACAACCCCCACGGCAAGGATCGTAGCTTCCCTGAGCGTTATAATTTCCTTGCCTATAAAAAAAATCCAGCTCCCAAAGGGCGCTGGTATTATACTTAGGCAGTTAGTTGTTGTTTTTCATTTGCTGTTCCGTCTAAAGTAATTTTTACTGTTTCCACGGGAACATTCTTTCCGGAGCGTTTTAGTGCTTCACGAACCACACTGATTAAGCCACTGCAACAGGGAACTTCCATATGGGCAACAGTGATGCTTTTAAAATCGTTTACCCGAATCATTTCTGCCAGTTTATCTACATAAGCCATGGCGTCATCAAGCTTGGGGCAACCGACAGCTACTGCACGGCCTCGAAGCATATTTCGGTGAAAATCAGGATAGGCAAATGGCACACAGTCGGCAGCAACCAATAGGTCGGCGTTTTTCAGATATGGGGCAGCAGGATTCAGCAGTTTAAGCTGGACAGGCCACTGACCCAACTCCGATGGAGTACTTTCCGCAGACAGCGGAGCCGGTTGTTTTTTCGCAGCTAACGTACGGGCATGGGTCCCCGGACAACCACATCCGAAAGACTGTTCCTGGGGCACTTCTTGTTTTTGCTGTTCCAGATGCTTGTGGACAGCTTCTTCATCAAATGCATCTGTGTCCCGCTCCTCGATAATCAGTGCATCCTGAGGACAATCTCCCAGGCAGGCGCCAAGGCCGTCACAAAGTTTATCGGCGATTAAACGAGCTTTCCCGTTTACAATCTGCAGGGCACCTTCGGCACAAGAAGGGACACATTGGCCGCAACCGTTACATTTTTCTTCATCGATACGAATGATTTGTCTTTTCATAATGTTTAAAACCTCCCGGTTATAGTTTTCGTTACGATAAGTATAGCATGGGATTATTTTTACAGATGTGATATATATCAAATTTTAGAAATATTTTTTTTCTAATAATTAACATACTTGCAGGACAAATCAACTGTCAAAAGAATTAAGCAGTAGGTAGATTTTTGTCCAATTAGGAGGTTTCGCTATGAATGTTGGTATAATTGGCGGAGGCCATGGAGGTTTAGCAGTACTGAACTTACTTCTTTCTATTCCCAGTGTACGAGTGTTGTGGGTCGCAGACGTGCAAAGCGAGGCGGTTGCAATGCTCAAAGCCAGGGAACTCGGCATTCAGACAATTAGCGATTTTGTGCCAAAGGTAAAAGAAGTCCAATTACAAATGGTGATTGAAGTTACAGGCGTAGAGAAAGTAAAACAACTTTTAAAAGATAATATGAAAGAAAACCTGGCGGTAATGAATGCGGTAGCCGCAAAGCTGCTGATAACCATTATTGAAAGCCGGGAAGAAATGTTTAAAAAAATATATGTAAACGCCGAGCAGTTGGCCAAATATACGGAGCAATTAAATGAATCGGCTGGTCAAATCCGAATGAGTGTGGAGCAGTTAGCAGGCGAAGCAGAGAAACTGGCCAGTTACGGTGAGTCGCTTGCAGATACATCCGAGACGGCAACCCAGGAGGCTGAAAGAACCCATGAAATCCTCAAGCTGATTGAAGATATCGCCAAGCAAACAAATATTATCGGTTTAAACGCCGCCATAGAAGCGGCCCGGGTCGGCCAGGCGGGTCAGGGATTTTCCGTTGTGGCCACTGAAATCCGTAAGCTAGCGGAAAACACCAGTGTGTCCACGAAGAAAATCAACGTCATCACCCGGGCAATTATTGAGTATATGCGGACGATTAATGGCGGTATTAAGGAATCCGGCTTAATTGCTCAAAACCAGGCAGCAGCCTCGGAAGAAGTGCTGGCAGCACTGGAAACGCTATCCGATGTCTCAAAAATGTTAAAACATCTGTCTGATGATTTAATAAAACTAACATAATAACGGGATGATAAAACGAGGCTCAGGATTGAACCCTGACCTCGTTATTTTTATACGAAATTATATCACATTACATCTTCTGCGGGAGGCGTTCTAATGAATATGTTTTCCGTCATAGCACCGTTTTATGATGTTATGCTCTCTAAATTGCAGCAGCGGCAAACCGGCACACTCATTGACAGATTACCGGACTTACACGGTAAAACGATATTAGATTTGGGAGGGGGAACCGGTAAACTGGCCGCCGCACTGTCCACAGAAGGGGCCGATGTCTATCTCCTTGACGCTTCCAAACAAATGTTGAAACGGGCGCAGCGCGTATTACCCGGGAATCGCATATTTCTAGGCGATGCCGCCCGTTTACCCTTTGCAAACGACATGTTCGACGTGGCGCTTATTGTTGATGCCATCCATCATATGCCGGCACAACATGAGGTTATTACCGAAACACGCCGCGTATTACGGCCGGGAGGTTTGCTCTACATCCTCGATTTCTCAGTCAACAGCTCATATATCAGGGTTCTGCAAAGGCTGGAAAGATTGGCGGGAGAGCCGTCCGTTTTCTTTGCTCCGGATACACTGGCGGAGCTACTGGCTACATCCGGTTTAGAGCAAGTGAATATTGAGATGTTATCACAGCATGAGTTTCTGGCCAGAGCAATGAAGCCTGTAAACTAAGATGCGTGCTTCTTGGTATGATTCAGCAAACCGCCGTCCAGAATGATTGCGATCTGACGTGGAGAAAGACCATGATTCACTTTCACGGAGTTCCCTGACGTACGGTTAATAATAGTTAGTTCTTCTCCTTTAACCATTGCTTCACGAACACCCTCAATTTCCAATAAATCTCCCTGGCTAATCTGTTCGTAATCTTCCTCATGAATAAATGTCAACGGTAAAATGCCGAAGTTTACCAGGTTAGCACGGTGAATACGGGCAAATGACTTGACCAAAACTGCTTTGACGCCGAGGTACATGGGGGCCAGTGCCGCATGTTCCCTGCTTGAACCCTGACCGTAGTTATTGCCACCGATTACTATGCTGCTGCCGGCTTCTTTAGCCCGGGAGGCGAACGTTGCATCGACAGCGGCAAAGACATATTCACTGATGGCAGGAATATTGGAGCGGAGCGGCAGTACCTTGGCTCCGGCCGGCATGATGTGGTCTGTGGTGATATTGTCATCCACTTTTAGTAAAACCTCAACCGCCAATGTAACAGGCAACTCCGTATTAACGGGCAAAGGCTTAATGTTAGGTCCCCGGACCACTTCTATCTCTTCCGGGTCGGCCGCAGGAGAAATAATCATACTATCATCAATTAAAAATTTTTCGGGCATTTCTACCGGCTGGAATTCCCCCAGTCTGCGCGGGTCAACAAGCTTGCCCGACAGAGCTGCCGCAGCAGCCACTTCAGGACCTGCGAGATAAACGCCGGCGTCTGCCGTTCCTGACCGGCCGGGGAAGTTTCGGTTAAATGTACGGACGGAAACTGCCCCTGAAGGGGGCGACTGGCCCATGCCGATACACGGCCCGCAGGTGGATTCCAGGATGCGGGCCCCGGATGCGATTAAGTCTGCCAAAGCCCCGTTTCTGGCCAGCATTTCAAATACCTGCTTTGATCCGGGTGAAATGACTAAGCTGGTATATTCATGAACGTGCTTCCCGCGCAAAATGCGGGATACCTGCATCAAATCGGCATACGAAGAGTTGGTACAGCTGCCGATGGCTACTTGATCTACGCGGATCTCTCCCACTTCACTAACTTTTTTAACTGCGTCCGGGCTATGCGGACACGCTACCATCGGTTCCAATTCGTTCAAAAAAATGACTATTTCTTCATCATAATCCGCATCAGAATCGGGCAACAGTTCACACCATTGCTCCCCACGCCCTTGGGCTGCCAGAAACTCGCGGGTAACGTGGTCACTGGGAAATACAGATGTGGTCGCACCAAGCTCTGCTCCCATGTTTGTGATCGTAGCCCGTTCAGGAACAGATAAGCTCTTTACGCCCGGCCCAGTATATTCAATGATTTTACCGACGCCGCCTTTTACACTGAGGCGGCGCAACACTTCCAAAATAACATCCTTTGCTGATACCCAAGGCGTACGCTCTCCCTGTAAATCGACGTTTACCACCTTAGGCATAGTCAGATGAAACGGCCCGCCCCCCATGGCTACAGCCACATCCAAACCGCCTGCACCGATGGCCAGCATGCCAATTCCGCCGCCGGTCGGTGTGTGACTGTCAGAACCGAGCAGTGTCTTGCCAGGCACACCAAAGCGTTCCAGGTGCACTTGATGGCAGATACCGTTACCGGGACGGGAAAAGTATATCCCGTACTTTGAGGCGACCGTCTGCAGGAACCGATGATCATCAGCATTCTCAAACCCTGTTTGCAGCGTGTTATGATCAATATAGGACACGGACAACTCGGTCTGAACCCGAGGTACTCCCATCGCCTCAAACTGCAGGTAGGCCATGGTCCCCGTGGCGTCCTGGGTCAGTGTCTGGTCAATTGAAATGGCAATCTCGCCGCCGGCAACCATTTCTCCATCCAATAGGTGTGCAGCGATAATCTTTCTTGTCAAATTTTTGCCCATATTCTATTCCCCCTGTTCTGTCTTTATTGAATTTATCAAAAAACGCATTTTCTGTCAACGAAGCGCCGGGAAGGATTCTGCATCGCGGTAAGAGAAAATATACTATTGATTTATAATTTTCAAAGTTATCGAGCCTGCGAATGGGTGGTGAAGTAAAAATGCCGGCCAATCTGACGCCCCAATATTACTCTGCGGAAGAAAAATACCGCAAGGCGGCAACCCCGGAGGAAAAGACAGAAGCTCTCCAGGAAATGCTGTCGGTCATGCCTAAGCATAAAGGAACAGAAAAGCTACAGGCGGATTTAAAAAAACGTTTGTCGCAGTTACGGGAAGAGAGCCAGAAAAAGAAACAGAAGGGTGGTTATAACCCTTTCCATGTGGAAAAACAGGGTGCCGGCCAAGTTGTGCTTGCCGGCTGTCCAAACACCGGCAAATCATCCCTTGTTTCTGCACTGACACGGGCAAAAGTAAAAGTGGCTGACTTTCCTTTTACCACCACACTGCCCGCCACGGGAATGATTCCATATGAAGATATTCACATTCAATTAGTTGATACTCCCCCGTTTACAGCAGACAGTGTTCCTCCCGGACTAACCGGAACGTTCCGTAACGCCGATGCACTCCTAATTGTTATCGACCTTAGTGCCGGAGAATGCCTGGACCAGTTGGAAACAGCAATATCGTTGCTGGAAGAACGTAGTGTGATTGACCCATCCGGGGAAAGTCCTGTCGCCGTTCCGTACATGATTTTGGGAACAAAAAATGATTTGCCGGATGCGTCAGGCAATTTAGAGATTCTCAAAGAACTGCATCCGAAAACCATTATCTTTCCTGTTTCTGCAAGCGGTCAAAATCTTGAACTACTGAAGGTACGAATATTTGAGATGTTACATGTAATTCGTATCTACGGAAAGGCTCCCGGCAAAAAAGCTGAAATGGAGCGTCCTTTTATTCTCAGAAACGGCTCTACAGTTCTGGACTTGGCATACACTGTCCACCGCGACTTCCCGCAAAAGTTAAAAAGCGCTTTGGTGTGGGGCTCCGCCCGGTTTGACGGGCAGGCGGTGCCGCGGGATTACGTCCTGCATGATAAAGATATTGTAGAGTTGGTAATATAAATTAAAAAAGGGTCCGCATAAACGGACCCCAGGGCTGTACTGCACATTACTTCTACAGTGGAGTTTACGACGGAGAAAACCCTTGCTTATCCCACCACTCTTCTTTAAGTACATCATAGATTTTTTCTAATGATTCCAGATGGGACCCTTCCCAGTCTGCCAGATGCGAAAACAGTTTCTTTAAAGCCGGTGTTGTCGTTTGTTCGGCAGCTTCCCGGTAAAACTTCAGTGATGCCATTTCCATCAGGATGCCGATTTTATACACGGAGATTTCCAGTGAACCGGATTCTGGCCCTACCTTATCATATCGAAAAATTTGCGGAGACGGGACATCGGTAACCTCAATGTCCAGAGAAGTATCTTGCTTGTCCGACAGTTCCTTATACATTTTCCGTAACCAGGATTCATGCTGCTGCTCTTCCTTGGCCAGGTGTAAAAAAGCGTCTTTCACTTCAGAATCAGCGGTACGCATGGCGGCTAAATTATAAAACTGATAGCCTTCCGCTTCGTTGAGAATTGCCGTTTTTAAAGCTTGAAGTTCGGTCATCGTATCTTCACCTCTTCAATTCATTGATATATTCTATATCGTATCATTTGTAGAAATGTTCCGCAATTATCAGGATAGTTTATTAATATGTCTGTAATAACTTTCTAGACTAGATAAAAACTGAACTGGTGTTTACACTGAGTCTTTCATATAATAGTGAAGACACAGTTAATATATAAACTGATTTGCGGAAAAGAGGGATTCTTATTGATTAAAATAACTGTTGATATTATCTTACCCAATAACGAAGTAAAAACTGTAGAAGGAAATCGCAGTCTTCAGGATATTAGCAGGGACGTAGAAAACTGTTATCCTTCTGCTATCGTGGCAGCAATGGTAAATGAAAAGCTGCATGACCTGACTTATGAGGTAAACGAACCGGCAGAGATTCGTTTTTTAGACCTGATGACGAAGGAAGGCGCCCGAATCTATCAGCGTAGCCTGACGTTTCTTTTGATTTACGCCACCCATGAGTTGTTCCCCGAGGCGCAGATTAAGGTAGAGCATTCCCTGGGCAAAAGCCTTTACTGTGAAATTATTAAAGAACCGGCGTTGAATGAAGAAGATGTGTCGTGCCTGGAGAAAAAGATGTGGGAAATCGTTAATAAAAATATGCCCATTACAAAAAGAAAAGTACCCATTGAAGAAGCGATTCAAATTTTTGAAGAGGAAGGGTTTCAGGATAAAGTTCAGCTGTATAAATACTGGCATAAAGATTATCTTACTCTTTATTCCCTTGGTAAACTGGAAGACTCCCTGCACGGGTATATGGTAACAAGAACGGGGCTGCTACAGATGTTTGCGCTCGAGTATCATAAGCCTGGCTTAGTTATTCGTTTTCCTGACGAAAAAGACCCTTTTACGATTCCTCCCTTTATCCAGCAGTCAAAGCTGTTTGACATCTTCCGCGAATCGGAGCAATGGGGGAGTATTTTAGGTTTTGAAACTGTAGGCGCCATGAATGTGCTGAACAGTGAAGGTAAAGGATCTGAAGTCGCACGGATTAATGAAGCTCTCCATGAAAAGAAAATCGCACAAATTGCCGATATGATTACGGAGAGAAAGGATGAAATTTGTATTGTATTAATTGCCGGCCCTTCTTCTTCCGGAAAAACCACGTTTGCGCAAAGGCTGAGGACACAGCTTATGGTAAACGGAATTCGGCCTTTCCCGATTTCACTGGATGATTATTTTGTAGACAGGGAACATACACCGGTTGATGAGTCTAACATTCCCGATTTCGAACATATTGAAGCCATTGATCTGGGTCTGTTTAATAAACACTTACTGCATTTAATTAACGGAGAAGAAGTGGAAATTCCCACGTTTAACTTTACCACCGGGACACGGGAATACAGCGGAAATAAAATTCAACTGGAGAAAAACCAACCTTTAATCATTGAGGGTATCCATGGCCTCAATGAGCGGCTCACCAAATCAATCCCCCGCTATCGTAAATTTAAAATCTATGTATCAGCACTGACAGCTTTAAACGTTGACACCCACACACGAATTCATACTACCGATACCAGACTCATCCGCCGCATTGTCCGTGACAGCCAATTCCGGGGTACCGATGCAATCACCACTATCCAGCGCTGGCCATCAGTACGACGGGGAGAGGAACGAAACATCTTTTTCCTTCAGGAAGAAGCAGATATTATGTTTAACTCATCCCTTGTCTATGAGCTGGCCGTTTTAAAACAGTTTGCCGAACCTTTGTTGGAAAAGATTGCGCAGACAGAACCTGAATATATTGATGCTAAACGATTGCTTACCTTCCTCTCCTGTTTTGTCCCGCTCGATTCCGGAGATGTGCCTTCCAACTCCATTCTACGTGAATTTATTGGAGAATCCTGCTTCTTCAGAATCTGACCCAAAAGAGAGTTCACGGCTTGCCGTGAACTCTCTTTCTATTGTTTTTATATACCGGTATCCAATAGGAGGCGCGATTGCAAGTTACACGCAAATAGAAGTTGTTCCCTTGACGTCATGACGTCATAGCGCTATAATGGGACTGAGAGGTGATTTTTTATGACTGAAGCCAATAAGCGCTCCACCGTCTACTTCAAGCCTGAAATCTATGATGCTTTACGTTTGAAAGCAGCTTTAACACATCGTTCGGTATCGGATTTGGTAAATGAGGCTGTTCGGAATGCTCTGAGGGAGGACCAAGAGGATTTGGCTGCTTTCCAAGAACGGATAGCTGAGCCTACAATAAGCTACGAGTTACTGTTGGAGGACCTCAGGGCCCATGGCAAGATTTGAGATTCGTTTTAAGGAATCTGTAGCCAAGGATCTCCGGTATCTGCCGAATAAAGATGTTGAGCGGATTCTCAAGCGTATTGACGCACTGAGAAGCGAACCACGTCCAGTTGGCTGTGAGAAACTCTCAGCTCAAGAGCGATATCGTGTACGCCAAGGTGTCTATCGGATAATCTATGAGATTAAAACCGACTGTCACATTGTCCCCTGTTTCCGTGGGCAAGCAGGCGGGTTGTTCCGAAATAAAACCGCTAAAAGATGCATCCACAGCCCAGGGAGAAAACTCAACGTTTCCGCTTATCACATTACCGGGACACATTCCGCCCCACCAGTTATGCTTAGCGTCAACCGGTATCAGCGCATCTTCACTGATAAGCGCCTGTCCCGGGTATCCGGAAAAAGAACTGAGGTTTATATTTACTCCGTCCGTATACCACAATGTAACAGGCGTACCACTGACTTCACTGATTAGCACATCGGACATAGTAAAGTTTTTTAAAGGGTTACTGAGGCTTTCACCTATTAAATGCAACCCGTCTTCCACATATTCAATCCATACATTTATAATACTAACATTCTGAATGGGTATTCCGCCGGCAATCAGCGCCCGTCCGCTTCCATCGCCACAAATATGCAAATCATTAAGAGAGATGCCGTCGTAACATAGAGGTTTGACGTTAAATCTGCAGACCATACAACATTTGCACCTATCAAAACTATCATAAGCATTAGAAAGATGGTAAACAATTTTTTTCCGGCTGGCATAGGCACCCCCCTCAGAACATCTACCTTTACCAGCCTATCATTTTTTGTACAATTTTTCTCAAGAAGCATGTCGCAGATTTTTTGTTTTTTTTAAAAGAAAATTGTTCTTAAATGAAAAAAAGCCGCTTATTTTAGCGGCTTTTCGTTAAAATTCTTTTCCTGCATTACCATGAGTGAACCTGCAAGTATAAGAAACCCGGCGGCTAAAAAGATAACGTTCGTATTCATTCCGTAAGCCGTGAACGTCACACTCCCGTTCTCATCTGCAAACTCTGAGAAAGATTCAGTCGCACCATAGATATATCCATTTGCCGCATTCTCAGGATACAACGAATCGCCGGGAAAGATTGTTATATCTTCCCATACACCTTCACTTAGATGCCACAGACGGAAACTTGTATCTCCGATGACTGCCTTTTCATTTTTTATTTTTATTACTACAGGGTTATCGGGAAATTGCGTTACTTCCGGTTTGATGTACCAAGCAGAATTAATCACTTTCCCTGAGAGAGGCACAGACAATTCAGTTTTTGGATCAAGCTTCATTACAGTGAGTGAGCTGCCGAAATTCTGACTTTTAAAGTCCAGCGCCAGCACCTCATTGCCTCCATCAATTAAAGACACTTTTTTCCCACTTTGTATTTCATAATCCCAAAGATAAGGCAGGTAATCTACATTTCCGGTGATTACTTCTGATGGGTTATTCGTACCCCAGCGGTTTCCCCTTGCCATTACTGCTTTACTGACATCCTGTGCAATTAATTTTATCCCGTCCCCGTAAAAAACCATGTTTTCGAGAATCAGGTCCTCACTCTCCAACGCCAAAACAAAACTGCTTTCAGGATTTACTTGCGTATCACCTTTAACAGCTATAGTTTTAATTGTTACACCATTGGCTGTGATTTTAAAACCAAAATCGTTACTGCCAAAATTTAGTATTGGGCGTTTTGTTACATCATCTGATTCAATTGTTACCGGAATGCTTACAGTAACCGATTCAAAGTAAGAAAGAGGCGTATTCTTATCTTCACTTTGCACTTTTATTTTTCCACCAATCTTTACATTACTCAGAGCATCATTAATGCTTGTTACACGGTTTCCTTTGGTATCTTTTCCAACATGAACAACGCCTGGTTTCCCCTGAGCAAAACCAACGGACTTATCTGGGGTTTCCTCATCCTTAAATGTTGCTGTATAAAACATATTAAAGGTTGGACCACCGTTGGAAACTGTCAGTTCATACATTGTTCTGGCATCATTACTTCCATCCAAAAGCGGGTCTGTAAATCCACGAATAATAACCCAGTCATTTAAGCCGTCTTCTGAAACAGCCATACCTGCCATATCTGTGACAAGCCCGTTTCCGGTAAAACTACCTGAGACAAAGAACAAAATAAAAACGTCTTGGTCACGATCAGCATCATAGTGTTTAATTACTTGGCCCGTTGGTAAAAACTTTTGTCCATCTTGTTCTGCTATCTCAACGCTAGATAAACTTTTAAAATTCAAAAAATGATCTTCCCCAGAGGAAATTGATTCAGACACACGAATTTGATGATTACTATCTATCCAGTACAGGTAAAATGAACTCCCAATAAAAACAGTATCAATAACACCTCTTGGGCTCAAATCGTCAATGCCGTTTACTTTTTGAGGATCACTCCAGGTCTTGCCGTTGCCGCTACTGGAATAAAATAATCCTGCATCGAGTTTCCATAGATACATCCCATAGCCATCAGTTTCCTCAAGAGTGAAAACTGCTGGACGTCCGTAAACTCCATTATTCATTCCATGTGTCTCAAATAGTATTGGTTCACTCTGGTTAAACTGCAACTTATTAGGCTCTGATTGCACCACCCGAATTCGTGGTTCATCTTCACTGGCATGAAAATCGTCATACCAAATAATATACGGAGAATCTTCTGTTCCGGAGCCCACTACCGAAGTAAAGCGAACATCACTGTTAATATTTGGCCGACTTAATTCCACAACGTCTAGGTCTAAATCTTTAAAATTACCGGCCGCAACAACAAACTGGAAGGGGAGTAAAGATAAGGTGATAAGTACTATAATAATTATTAGAGTGTTTTTCATGCTTCACCTCATAATTCAGGGCATATGTCCCTTTTATCCCATGTTTAATTTCGCTATTTTTTGCGAATTTCCTGCAAAGTTTTCATATAATTGTTATTATTTCATTAATTGACATAGAAAGGATTAATATTTAAAATTTAACCATAAGAGGTTAATTATTCTAAGGGGTGATATCATGGATATCAGCAAATTTACCGAAAAAGCACAACTGGCATTAAATGAAGCACAGGACATGGCAGTACGTAGCGGCCATCAGGCAGTTGATGTGGAGCATCTCTTTCAGGCCCTGCTTCTCCAGGAAAACGGACTGGTACCCCGCCTTTTTGAAAAAGCCGGTTTTAGTTTATCAATCTTACAATCAAAGTTGGCAGAGGCTCTACATAAAATCCCTTCTGTGACAGGCTCAACATCCACATATATCTCTCAGCGGCTAAATCAGTTATTACTACGGGGTCAGGATGAAGCCAAGCAACTCAAGGATGAATATGTCAGTGTTGAGCATTTGGTGCTGGCTATGTTTGGTGAAAGAGATGATGCACCGGTAAGCAAACTTTTTCGTAGCCTGAAAATAACCCGTGCCGCCTTCCTGCAGGCCATGACGGAAGTCCGGGGAAATCAGCGGGTAACCAGTGCCAACCCCGAGGAAACGTATGAAGCGTTGGAAAAATATGGCCGGGATTTAACGGAACTGGCACGGCGCAATAAGTTAGATCCTGTGATCGGACGGGACACCGAAGTTCGTCGTGTGATCCAAGTCCTTTCGCGCCGCACAAAAAATAACCCGGTTCTCATCGGAGAACCCGGTGTGGGCAAAACGGCAATCGCCGAAGGGTTGGCGCGACGGATTGTTGCCGGTGATGTGCCAGAAAGTTTAAAAGACCGAAAAATTGTCGCTCTGGATATGGGAGCTTTAGTAGCCGGGGCTAAGTTTCGCGGTGAATTCGAAGAGCGCCTAAAAGCAGTGCTACAAGAAGTGACTAAGTCAGAAGGGCGCATCATCCTATTCATTGATGAACTCCATACAGTGGTGGGCGCAGGGAAAGCGGAAGGTTCCATGGATGCCGGCAATATGTTAAAGCCCATGTTGGCTCGGGGCGAGTTGCACTGCATCGGTGCTACCACTTTGGATGAGTACCGTAAATATATTGAAAAGGATGCTGCGCTGGAACGCCGCTTTCAGCCTGTTATGGTGGAAGAGCCCAGTGTTGAGAGTACGATCTCCATCCTGCGCGGCCTGAAGGAACGCTACGAACTTCATCACGGAGTGCGTATCCAGGACGCCGCCTTGGTTGCTGCCGCTGTACTCAGTCAGCGTTACATTTCAGACCGCTTTCTCCCCGATAAGGCTATCGACCTCATTGATGAGTCTGCGGCCAAACTCCGCACTGAAATGGAAAGTATGCCGGAGGAACTGGAAATACTTGAGCGGCGGTTGATGCAACTGGAAATTGAACGGGAAGCGCTGCGCAAAGAAAAAGACCAGGCTTCACTGGAGAGGCTGCACTCATTGGAAAAGGAACTGGCCAACGTGAAGGCGGACAGAGACACACTACGGGCCCAGTGGGAAACGGAGAAAGGCACGATCGGCGGGTTAAGCTCCCTGCGGGAAGAGCTGGAGCAGGCTAGGCTTGAAATGGAACAAGCGCAACGGGAATATGACCTTAATAAAGTTGCTGAATATCAGTATGGTAAAATTCCTGAACTGGAGCGCAGGCTAAAAAGTGCAGAAGATCTGCTAACCGGGGATGAAACACGACTTCTTAAAGAAGAAGTGACTCCGGAAGAAATAGCTGAAGTCGTTTCACGCTGGACCGGGATTCCCCTCAACCGTCTGCTGGAAGGGGAGAAGGAAAAACTGCTCCGTTTGGATGAAATTCTCCATACTCGGGTGATTGGTCAGGACGAAGCGGTGCAGGCGGTCACAGATGCTGTTATCCGTGCCCGCTCCGGCCTCAAAGACCCGAAACGCCCCATTGGTTCCTTTATCTTCCTAGGCCCCACCGGTGTGGGTAAAACGGAGTTGGCCCGCGCTTTGGCGGAATCCCTCTTTGACAGTGAAGAAAACATGGTTCGCATTGACATGAGTGAATATATGGAAAAACATACGGTTGCCCGTTTAATCGGTGCCCCTCCCGGCTATGTAGGCTACGATGAAGGCGGCCAGCTCACCGAAGCGGTCAGGCGCAAACCCTACTGCGTCTTACTCTTTGATGAAATTGAAAAAGCACATTATGATGTGTTCAACGTACTTTTACAAATCTTGGACGATGGACGCCTCACCGATAGTCATGGCCGAACCGTTGACTTCAAAAACACGATTATAATTATGACAAGCAATATCGGCAGTGTTCATCTCCTGGAGAATATCCAGGCAACGGGGGAAATTTCCGAAGACATTAAGAAACGTGTCTTTAATGAATTACGCACCCATTTCCGTCCTGAGTTTTTAAACCGTGTGGATGAAACCGTCCTCTTTAAACCCCTTACCCTGGAAGAAACTACACGTATCGTTGATTTACAGCTGGACTTACTGCGCAAACGGTTGGCAGAGCGCTATATCAATTTGGAACTGACCAATGAAGCAAAACACTTTATAGCCAGATCCGGTTATGACCCGGTCTACGGTGCCCGCCCTCTAAAGCGCTACCTGCAGCGTGAAATCGAAACGGTCCTGGCCAGAAAACTAATTGCCGGGGAAATAACAGACCACAGCCAAGTATCGGTGGATTTGCAGAACGAACGCCTTGTCTTTCAGATAGCTTAACATAAAAAGCGAAAGCTCCCAATTTTTTTGGAGCTTTCATTATTCTTGCGGTAGTGCCGTTAATTTTAAGCGTTTTGTCTCGTAGAAGAGCGGAGCGCAGGTCAGCAGAGTGAGACACTCATAATCATTCAGGCTGTAGAGAGCAGGATCATCGGCGTCCAGCGTTTCTTTCCTCGCAACGGAATATGTGTGGATCACGCCCTCATACGCCAAATAGATAGGGTCACCTGCTTTAAGCATATCCAACAGGCCAAAACTGCTTTGTGGGCTAAACGCAGTCTGTGGATTGTACTGGTGCCCCACAATAATAATACTGGTCCCGTCTCCGGGGAATCCGCTCCCCGGAAGATGTGCCACTGCACGCTGCAGAGTATGACGGGACACCTCATTACGCACGATTGTATCCACGCTAATTTCCGGAATGACTAACCAGAAACGGCCCTCTTCCACTACCGCTGGATCCATAACCGGCTCTGCAGCCAGTAAGTTGTAAGCCATTGGATACACCAATGTCAAAGCAATGAGCAGGCCTGTTACGATAAAAGCTAATCCGGCCATGGTACGGCCCGATATTCTTTTGGCAGGCTTTTTGTTTGTTGGTCGCATGAATATCTCCTAAATTAAAATTGAAAGTAATCAAACCACCGGCCAAAATCCATGCCGGACACAGTTTTATATTTAAAATCCGCATAAATCTTTTGACAACCATCTTCGAGATAATGAGATTTAATGCCATGGCTGATGGAAAGGTATGCTTCCAAATACGCGGCAAAATTATCACATGCTTTAACGATTTCTCCATCTAACGGTGAAAATGAATCCCGATTATAGATGTCGCCGATTTCGCCGGCCTCCAGGATAACTGTTTCACCGTTTACACAAATCTTATTTTTAAATTCATTCTCGGTAAAATAGCGGATTTGCTTATGCCAGGAGGCAGGCAAGAGGGGAAAGAGTTTTTCTTCCACCTGCCTTTTTTCAATTTCTTTGATGAGCTCTTCCAGCCCTTCCACTGATTTTTTTACCGGAGACACAATATCCCGGGTGAGAACCTCAGGCAGGTCGTGAAACAATCCAGTAAAGTAATTATTAAAAATTCGTTTGTCACAGGCACCTACATCCACGGAGCAGAGGTAGGACAACATTGCCACAATCAGCATATGCCCCATTACTGAAGTCTCCGGAATCCGCGGCGTTTGTGCCCACCGCTGCTGAAAGCGCAACTGGCCAACCAAATCCATAAAATTGCTTGTTTTCTTTCCCAGTTGCAGTTTCTGCACTCCGGCCAGATCATAATGCTCCTCAATTTCATCAGCAATCTTTGCGCTGGTCTCATCCAGTCCATAAAGGCCGACATTGAATTTATAAATAAGCTTAAATTCCCAGTTTGTAGCAAGATAATGGGCTGCTTTAAGAATCTTTTTTTCAACGCGGGAGTATTCGGGATCAAACATGTAGGCTTTAAACTTCGCCAGGAAATCCCCTTCTACGGTGTCTATACTTCCCTGCAGCCGGTCTAGAACCCACGCGTTAAGCAGTTCCCCTTTTTCCGCCATCAACTTATGGAAAATAGGCGGCTTAATATCCGTGAGCACAATCCTGTGCAGAAACTCAAAAAAACCGCCTTCGATTAATTTCCTCCAGTCCACAGAAGCTTTTCTGTCACTCTCTTCAAACTTGGCCACCACAAAGGCATAAATCATTTTATGAGCCTGCTTATCCAGTTCGGTGAATCCCTTCGGCGGCCGGATATGGTCATTCCAGCGTTGGATGCTGGCAGATTCGTACAGCAGTTCAATCAGTTCCTTTTTAACCATTTCTTCTCTCCTACCTTCCCGTTTCCACATTAACATGTAATGGTAAGATATTCTACCGAACACTGCGCCTATCCTTTATCAACAATAAAAAAACCTGCTATTCCCGCAGGTTCATTGCCGTTTAAGATTGTTACTCCCGATTCAGAGTTAGCAAAGGCTACTAAATCCAAGACATCCAAACCACTTATGTCCCTTTTATAATCCACATCATTTCCCTCTTGTTTATCCCTTTTGCAAGCTTTGATACAGCTTTATATTCTCGACTCAAAATTATCCCCCTTAAAATCGTTGTCTGGCGCTCAAAGCGTTTCTATATTATAACCTAGCAGTCTGCTATTGAAACTAAAGGCTGATGCTTTTTATCATTAAATCATCTAACAGTTAAAGACCGCGGCTATACCCGCAGCGGTACCATCGAACCGGGTATGACTTTATGCACTTTTCAGTTGCTCTATTCCTAGAATTTTGACGGTTTGCAGTTCTCTTTCAAAACTACCACTGTATTTATCTTCAATTCTCATGCGTATTGATTCTTCCTCTTCAGGACATACGAAATGATAGTCTGAAGAAGCCCCCAAATCTTCAAAAACCTGCTGAAGAAGTTTCATATATTGAATTTCTTTACAATCAAAACGTATTGGATGAGCCTTACATTCATAAAATTTCCCATGGTATCCATCACAAATGCCAAAGTCAACCGTTGCTTTAGTTTTACCACAAGTAGGAAATAAATTATCCACGCATCGATACACAACTTCTTCGGTTCCACTTTGATTGTTGAGTATTACCTTTGCTCCCCAACCAGCCTTACGCCGACTATCAGGTTCTAAAATTTTAGGACCACCATGCATACCTATTACCAATGCTTCAACCATACAGCCTCGGATTATAGGTATATCTTCATTTTTGGTACAGACAGAGAATCCTCTTTCTATTATATCTGTTAGCTTTCTACGTTCTCGAATAGAGCCGAAGCTTTTCTTCCATTTTTCAAGTCTCTCGTGAAGGTTTTCAAATCTCCATTTTTTTGTAGCAATAATAAAGTTACAAAAGACTGGTAAGTATAACCGCTTTGTTTTTAACTCGTAAATATATTTCAACTATCTTTTCGTCAATTACTTCTATTTTTCTCTGGGTGTCTATCTTAATTTCAGTATTATTTCCTGACAATCTTTCACAGTCCAAAGATACAAGTTCGACATCTTGTAACTGCACGTGATTCTTGATTAGTTTATATGTCTCGAAATCCATGCCTTTTCACCTTCCTCTGTAAAAATAAAGATAGAGTCTGCATTATTCGCAGACTCTATCTCTTTCGCCAAAAAATGTGGTTTTTCCTCTATTGACCATTTAGGTTTGGTAGCTATGTCAGGCAAATAGCTAACTAAATTTATGAGGTATGCTCTCAAATCCATTCTTACATCTTCATCCGTTTCAAGTTCCGATAAATCACTTGTCAACGACTGGAGCATTTCAAGCTCGTATTCTAATTGCATAAATATTTTTCCGTCATTTATACAACATTTCTCCAGCAAATCTTTAAAGGTCGGGAAACCTTTGTCCTCTAACCATTTAATGAATCTGATATCTCCAGAAGAAAACGGTTTACTTTCCAATTCAGAAAAAAAATCTTCAGGCAAATAAAATTCTACACCAAAATACTGACTTATGACCTTCACAAATTCGGCATAAAGGTCATTCAATATCTCTGGTGCTTCATATGTTGCTGCGGTTTCGTCAATAAAACACCAGCGTCCTATTTCCATTATAATCCTCCTAGTAAAAAAATATATATCTACCTATATGATTGGCAAATTCCCCATATGCTATACTCAATTAACACTTAAATGATGTTTTTTAACATCTCACAAACTCAATCTTACCCCGTTATTCCGTAACCAATTTCTCCGAGCTTTATAATCAGTAAGTATGCAACTCACCTCATCCCAGAACGCCTTCGAATGGTTTTTATGAGAAAGGTGAGACATTTCATGCACGACTATATAGTCCAGAACAGGGGATGGTTCCATCACACACCTCCAATTGAATAAAAGGCCGTACAACTGCCCCACCGTTTCTTTTGGTCCCTTACACGAACATCAGAAGGACTCTGGCTGAACTTATGCTGATAACACTCCCTGTAAATCTTTTTCTTTTAAATTCATTTATAAATAGCCTCCTAGGCTATATTTGGGTTGGCCCGGCAGATAACTCTATCGGAGGCGATTTATATTGCAACCCAGCCTAGATTTTAAGGGTTAGCTATCAAGCAAAATCCCAAAATAATTTGCAATCATATTGTCTTTATCTTCTATAAACACCACCTCCTTATGTAAATTTGGAAAAAAGAAAAAACACTTTCGGGAACCGAGCTATCATAGCGTTAAACGCCGTAGACCTCTGGCTTTGCGTCCCCGCTTTTCAACGGGTTTGCCATTTCGAGTGTATCTCGTGCTTCTGTTCCTCGTGTTGTTGAATTCTCAATTCTCCACAAATCCCCAAAATCCTGCATAAGTGTAAAACAAAAATTCACAGCTCCTTTTAAAATATTCATACGATACTGTTTCTGCTTGTGGTGTTAGAAAAAAAGAAGTAACAAGGTTTACGGAATAAAGATGTGTGACTATATCTGACCAAATCTCGGCTTATGGATTTGCATTGTAGCCCCATAACACAAAAAAACACTACGCCTAAACGTAGTGTTTATGGGACAAATACAAAGCAAACCTGTAAGCCGAGGACTAAGACACCCCCTATGAATACCCCTGCTCTCCCATGAGCAGGACATTCATAGGGGGTGTTTGCTTCTCTAAAGGTAATAGAATGGCCCGTAAAACCATTTTTTTTACCTTATTAGGGCACACAACCTTGGATGCAGGATTCATGTTGCCAATACCACCTTTGGAGGAGATTTTAATGAGACTGGACGACTGTTATAACGAGTTCCTAGACTATCTTGGCTCGGAACGGGATGCGTCACCCTACACAATAGCAGGATACAAAACCGATTTCAAGTTTTTCTTTGCATTCTTATCCCGCGAGAATATACCATTACTTGCTGAAGTTATTACAACACCTGACATACGCAGATATCTGACGTATCTCAAATCGGAAAAGAACTACAGCGTAGGTACCATTCGCCGAAAAATTCATTCACTAAAATCATTTTACAACTTTTTGTTGTCACAGGAGTATGTCAACAAAAGCCCAATGATGCCGATTACTGCACCCAAAGACGTGGACAAAGTGCCAATATACATGCAACCCGAAGAAATTATCCGCTTAATAAATGCCCCCGTCCGCCGTGGAGGAGAGAATGCCCTTCGTGACAAGTGCATCTTGGAAACGTATGCCTTCACAGGAATTCGCCGCAGCGAACTAGTTTCCATGGATTTCGAGGACCTTGATTTTAAAAACTATACCCTAAAGGTTGAAGGAAAAGGAAAGAAAGAACGGGTTATCCCTATTTCAGAACCTCTTATCTCTGACCTTTGGGCATATCTGAATTCACGCCTGCCATTAACGGAACAGGCTGTATTCACATGGTCTGAAGGTGGCAGAATTACCCCACGAACTGTAAACAGAATGTTCACCAAATATATTAAATTGGCAGGACTTGAGGGCAAGGGATATACCCCTCACAAACTTAGACATTATGTAGAGTGTTAGATTATGGTGAGTGACCCTAAAATATGCCCTAATTAAAGGCTTTCTTCCATAAGACACTCACCATAACATTTCTTATTCACATATGGAATTGAGCCATTTCATTAAGCCACCGTCCTCTTCCCACTTAGGTAGCCCTTCGGGTATTAAATCCTGATAAGCATTTTCTATTGCTTTTCTTTTCATCTCGCTATCTGCCCTGGCATATACCTCCGTTGTAGAACAATCACTATGACCAAGAAAATCTCTGATATAGATAAGACACACACCTGACTGTAGCAAATGCATGGCCTTGCTATGCCT
>JAGXRM010000030.1 GCA_018335855.1 Clostridiales bacterium | reverse complement strand
GTGGAAGGATGCTTATTTAACTGCTCTGCAATCCTTCGGAAAGAAAAATCGCTATTGAGACTGGTTTGAATATAACTTCTGTCATCCAGGGTTAAATGCTTGTGGTTTGTCATGGCCAGGTGCTCCTTTCATCCACCGGCTGCCTGAGAACATCGCCCTACAAACATTATACCGGATAGAATGAAAGCCGTTTATGCATAATTAAATTCTACATGTTGATTTGTAAGATTAAATTCAATGGGTTGCTAATAGTAGGGTTGAATTTACTTTTGCAATTGAGGTCTTATAATTTTGTCCTAAAAAACCACAGTATGAAGTTGCCAACGCTGACAAACTGTGCTATACTTTAGCGTGGTGTAAAAAAACACACGCCAACCCGATTTTCCAGGGTGTGCCGGACAAGCCGGTTCCGGGAAAATATGAAGGTGGCGGAGGAAAAACAGAGAGGAGGTGCAGGAAAATGCCAGTAGTTTCTATGAAACAACTGCTAGAGGCTGGTGTCCATTTTGGACATCAGACACGTCGCTGGAACCCGAAAATGAAGCCATACATCTTTACTGAAAGAAACGGCATCTACATCATTGATTTACAGAAAACTGTACGCATGATTGATGACTGTTACAACTACGTGAAAGATCTGGCGGCGAATGACGGCAAAATTATGTTTGTCGGCACAAAAAAGCAGGCACAGGAATCCATTCAGTCAGAGGCAGAACGGTGCGGCATGTACTATGTCAACCAACGTTGGCTCGGCGGTATGCTGACTAACTTCAAGACCATCCGTAACCGGGTAAACCGTCTGATTGAACTGGAGAAAATGGAAGCGGACGGTGTCTTTGAAGTCCTGCCCAAGAAAGAGGTGCTTCGGCTTCGTCATGAATATGAGAAGCTGAATAAATTCCTTTCCGGCGTCAGGAATATGAAGGCTCTCCCCGATGCATTATTTATCGTGGATCCACGCAAGGAAAAAATCGCCGTGGCTGAAGCCCGTAAACTCGGGATTCCCATTGTAGCCATTGTGGATACCAACTGTGATCCGGATGAAATCGACTACCTGATTCCAGGGAATGACGATGCAATCCGTGCAGTAAAACTAATCTCGTCTCGCATGGCCGATGCGGTTCTTGAGGGACTGGAAGGTCGTCAGGATCATATCGTGATTGAAGAGGAACAGGAGCGGGCCCAAGCCGTTCCCGCTGAAGTTCAGTAACCAAGAGGAATGTTACGGCCGGGCTTACGCCCGGCCTTTTCCCGAATTTAGAAGTATTGGAGGGTGAATCATGATTTCAGCAGCCGTAGTCAAGGAGCTCCGTGAAAAAACCGGGGCGGGTATGATGGACTGCAAAAAAGCGTTGTCTGAAACCGGCGGTGATATGGATAAAGCCGCAGAACTGCTGCGTGAAAAAGGTTTGGCCGCCGCTGCCAAAAAAGCCGGTCGCATCGCCGCAGAAGGTGTGGTAGATTCATACATACATATGGGTGGCCGTATCGGTGTCTTATTGGAAGTAAACTGTGAAACTGATTTTGTGGCCCGAACCGATGAATTTCGTGCTTTTGTCCGCGATGTCGCCATGCAAATTGCAGCAACGAATCCCCAGTTTTTATCCAGGGACGAGGTTTCCGGTGATGTTATTGCCAAAGAGAAAGAAATTCTTAAAAATCAGGCACTGAACGAAGGAAAACCCGAAAAAGTTGTGGAAAAAATTGTGGAAGGCCGCATTGAAAAATTCTATGCGGAGAATTGCTTACTGGAGCAGGCATTTATCCGGGATACGGATATAACAATTACAGGGCTTCTTCAGGATAAAGTTTCAAAAACAGGTGAGAATATCCATATTCGTCGTTTCGTCCGGTTTGAGATGGGTGAAGGACTGGAAAAGAAAAGCTGCAACTTAGCAGAAGAAGTAGCTCAAATGACCAAGTCCGAATAAGGATAGGGGAACTATAAAAAAGAGCACTCCGGTGTTCTTTTTTTACAGGATATTTAAAACATATGTAGAATAATTAGACTGGGGGTTTTGGCTGGTATGGGTAAGGCAGTATTTAAGCGCGTCATTCTGAAACTCAGTGGTGAAGCGTTAGCCGGAGAAAAAGGCTTTGGCATCGATGCTGATGTAATGAGAGATATCGCAGCACAGGTGGAAGAAGTACAAAAATTAGGTGTTGAAGTGGCTATTGTTGTCGGTGGTGGTAACATATGGCGCGGTGCTCCGGCGGGAGAACGCGGCATGGACCGGGCAACGGCCGATTACATGGGAATGTTGGCTACTGTGCTCAACGCCATGGCTCTCCAGGACGCATTAGAACAGCGCGACGTGGATACCCGGGTGCAAACAGCCATAGAAATGTCCCAGGTTGCCGAACCGTACATCCGCAGACGGGCGATACGCCATTTGGAAAAGGGTAGAATCGTTATTTTTGCCGGTGGAACTGGAAATCCTTACTTTTCTACAGATACCACTGCGGCACTGCGTGCTGCAGAGATAGAAGCTGAAGTAATACTTCTCGCGAAAGCGAAAGTAGATGCCGTTTATGATGCTGATCCTCTCACCACCCCTGGTGCTAAAAGGTTTACGGAACTGACATATATTGATTTGATAAATAAAGGGCTGGGCGTGATGGACTCTACAGCCGCATCCCTTTGTATGGATAATAAAATTCCTCTGATTGTTTTTGGTTTAAATACTTCTGGAAATATTAAAAGAGTTATTCTTGGTGAAAAAATAGGAACATTTGTGAAGGGGGATTAGAAATGGTTCAGGAAGTGTTTGACAGCGCGGAAGATAGAATGGATAAAGCTGTGGCAGCCCTAAAACGAGATCTTGCATCTTTACGGGCAGGTCGTGCAACTCCGGCCTTGCTGGACAGAATAACTGTCGACTACTACGGTGTCAGTACGCCGATCAACCAGTTGGCTAACATTTCAGTGCCTGAGCCCCGACTTCTCCTGATTCAGCCCTGGGATAAAAAAGCAGTGTCCGAGGTTGAAAGGGCTATTATGAAATCTGACCTGGGACTCACACCGATGAGTGACGGTTCCGTAATCCGTTTGTCTATTCCTCAGCTTACCGAGGAGCGGCGTAAAGATCTGGTGAAAATGAGCAAGAAAAAGGCGGAAGAAGGCCGTGTGGCAATCCGAAATATTCGCCGGGATGCCAACGATGAATTAAAGCGGACCGAAAAAAAGGGTGAGATTACGGAAGATGAACTTCATAAGACACAGGATGACATACAGAAGTTAACAGATAAATATATTGAAGAGGTAGAAAAAGTACTTACTGTGAAAGAAGCGGATATTATGGAGGTTTAACATGGAGGGAAGAGGGGAAATCCCCATTCTCCTTGCATATGATTATGCCGAGGCGAAAAAATTGCTCGGGGAAAGCCAATTGTCAGTATGCGTCACCTACACTGCTGCGCACGAAAAACCGGGCCACGGTAACGTGCGGGTGGTTAGGCAACGTCAGGTGGCTGACGGTTCCGGCCTGGAGTTAACAGTTTCGGCGGAGGATTGGGGAAAGGAGGTGTAATTATGGCGTATAAGATTACGGATGAGTGCCTCGCTTGTGGGAGCTGTTTGGACGCCTGCCCCAATGAGGCGATAGTTGAGGGTGATGTATACAGCATTACTGACGCTTGTGCCGACTGCGGTCTCTGTGTGGACGAATGTCCGACTGGAGCAATTATCGAGGAGTAGTTCCCGTGGCCCCCTCATTTGAGGGGGCTTGTTTTTCAAATGACTTGAGAGGTGAGCTGTTTGCGCCTGCCGCTGCGAGATTATTTCCGCAAGAAAAATACTGACAAATCAACGGCTTCGGACCAGTTGCCCCGGCATATTGCCATCGTTATGGACGGAAACGGAAGATGGGCAAAACAAAGAGGTTTGCCTCGCACTGCTGGTCATCATGCCGGGATGGTAGCATTACGGCGTACAATTCGCTATGCTGACGAATTAGGCATTCAGGTACTTACTGTTTATGCATTCTCTACGGAGAATTGGAAGCGGCCCCGTCTTGAAGTTGACTTTCTGATGCGTCTCCCCAGTGAATTTTTAAAGACAGACCTGGCGGAATTAAAAGAGAAGAATGTCAGAGTTACCGTTATCGGCGACAGGGAAGGATTGCCTCATCATACAAGAGATTCCGTACATAAAGCGGAACAGGAGACAGCAGGGAATACAGGCATGGTCCTGAATTTTGCCCTTAATTATGGTAGCAGAGCTGAACTTCTCCATGCCATCCGTAACATTGTGGAAAAAGTTTCTAGCGGTTCGCTGGATTCCGGGGACATTGACGAGACAACAATTTCTAACCACTTATTTACCGCATCACTCCCTGATCCTGACTTACTTATCAGACCAAGTGGAGAATATCGCCTGAGTAACTTTCTTCTCTGGCAACTAGCTTACGCAGAACTCTGGTTTTCGGACGTTTATTGGCCGGATTTTGATAAGGTGCACCTCCTGGAGGCGATTGAAGCCTATCAGCGGCGGGATCGCCGTTACGGAGGCATTAAATTGTAGGAGGATTGTATGCTTAAGCAGCGAGCAATCAGCGCGATTGTCGGTATTCCTCTGGTACTGGGTATAACCTGGATTGGCGGGTGGTTGTTCTTTCTGATGCTCGCCTTTGTCGGTCATCTTGCCTTACGGGAATTTTACCGTCTTGCAGCTGTAAAGGATAAGGCAGTTCAGATATTGGCGATTGCCGGTCACTATTTTCTGATGTTTACACTTTGGTTCTGGGGTGCACAATCACTCTCATCGGCTTTTATTCTTTTCTTTTTGCTGGTAAACTTATATTGGGTAGTTACGTATCCCAAGGACTTTCGGATGTTATCAGCTATTATGTGGGGCATCATGTATGTGTCATTGTTGCTGAGCTTTTTCCTCCTGATACGTATACAGCCGCAAGGATTTACTCTTGTTGTTGCCGTTTTTCTGGCGGTATGGGCCTCAGATACCGGAGCATATTTCATTGGAACAACATTTGGTCGCAGACGGCTGGCCCCGTCGGTCAGTCCCAAAAAGTCTCTGGAAGGGGCCTTAGGAGGAGTGGTCTTTTCCCTGCTTCTGTTTCTGTTACTGGCACCACAGCTTAATATGCCCAGAGATTTTGCCGCTTTGTTCGCCATTATTTTATCATTGGCGGGGCAGGCCGGTGATTTATCTGAGTCGGCATTTAAGCGATGGTCAAATACGAAGGATTCCGGTACGTTTCTCCCCGGACACGGGGGTGTGCTGGACAGGATTGACAGTTTGCTGTTTGCAGCCCCAACCGCATTTTTTCTCATTCATTTCTTTCTAAGGTAGGGAACATCAATGAAAACAATAACCATACTGGGCTCTACAGGGTCCATTGGTACACAGGCTTTGGATGTGGCAGCATTATACCCTCAGCGTTTCCGTGTTCATGCTATCTCGGCGGGCCGTAATATAAAGTTGCTTGCGGAACAGGCCCGGCGTTTTAAACCGAAAAAAGTGGCTATTGCAAATCCTGATTTATATAACGGTTTAAAAACAGAACTGGCTGGAATTAATACCGAGATTATGGCCGGAGATGAAAGTATTCTGGAATTAGCATCTTTAGATAATAATGATGTTGTTTTAAATTCCCTGGTAGGCTTTGCAGGGCTGGGTCCGACTCTGGCAGTGCTGCGTTCCGGAAAACGTTTGGCCCTGGCAAATAAAGAATCTCTGGTTGCCGGGGGGCATCTGGCCATGCCGCTGGCTACCGACTCCAACGCAGAAATCATTCCCGTAGACAGTGAGCATTCAGCCATTTTCCAGTGCTTGCAGGGACAGGATAATAGTGCCCTGGATCAAATCATCCTGACGGCATCCGGTGGCCCATTTTTCGGTAGAAGTTCTGATCAGCTGGTTGCCGTTCGCCCTGAAGATGCTCTTAAACATCCTAATTGGCAGATGGGCGCAAAAATCACCATAGATTCAGCAACTATGATGAACAAAGGACTTGAGGTGATTGAGGCCTACTGGCTGTTCGGCCTCTCTTATGATAAAATTAAAGTTGTCGTCCACAGGGAAAGCATCATCCACTCCCTGATTGAATATAAAGACGGGGCGGTATTAGCTCAGTTAGGCGCTCCTGACATGCGTGTTCCTATCCAATATTCATTGACGTATCCTGAACGGTTGCAGGGCTTGGCCCCCCGGGTCAACTGGGAACAACTGGCCGAATTGCACTTTAATCGCCCAGACGTTGATGCCTTTCCCTGCCTCCAGTTGGCATACCAGGCGGGACGTGTCGGGGGCAGTATGCCGGCTGTAATGAATGCGGCCAATGAAGTGGCTGTTGAATTGTTTCTGGCAGGTGTAGTGGGCTTTTTAGACATCCCTCGTATAATTGATGCTGTGATGAATAAACATAAAGTAGTTAAGAGCCCCGGGTTGGAAGAACTGGTGGCTATAGATGCGACCTCCCGGGAAATGGCACGGAAATGTGCAGTGACGAAAGGGTGAAACAATGCTTACATTCATAGCTTCTGTGGTAATTTTCGGCCTGCTTATTTTTTTTCACGAACTGGGCCACTTTATCGTAGCGAAACGCCTCGGTATTGGTGTAATTGAATTCGCCATCGGTTTTGGGCCGAAAGCAATGAGCAGGCAAATCGGTGAAACAGTTTATTCCTTACGGGTCTTTCCCTTGGGCGGTTTTGTCCGTCTAGTCGGAGAGGATCCGGAAGAAGTCGAAGAAGACGGGAGTTTTCAAAAGCAGCCTGTTTGGCGCCGTTTCGCCGTAATTGTCTCCGGTCCGGTCATGAACTTTATACTGGCTGTACTGCTTTTCTCCCTGATTTATTTTGCCTTCATCGGTGTCCCGGTTTACCAGTCTACAGCAATCGGTGAATTATTACCCGGCGGGCGGGCTGAGCAAGCAGGGTTAATGGCTGGGGACCGTATCACTTCGGTGGCAGGGGAAGAGGTTGGCAAATGGCTTGATTTGGTTGCATTAATTAATGCGCACCCAGATACGGAGATAATAATCGAATTCGAACGAGAAAATCAGTTGCAGTCGATAACCGTTACTCCACAACGGGATCCGCAGGCTGGAATCGGTCTTATCGGTATTTGGCCTCAAACCAGGATGTTTGCTGTGTTTCCTTCTCTGAGCCTGGGTATAACTCACACTGTTTCTTTCCTGCGTTTTATTGCAGTAAGTATCGTAAAGATGATTACCGGCAGAGCACCAGCCGATGTTGTGGGACCCGTCGGCATTATTCAGATTGTGGGTGAAGTGGCAAGGACGGGTGTAGTTAATCTACTATCCCTGGCGGCAATTATCAGTTTGAACCTGGGCTTTTTGAACTTACTTCCCATACCTGCTCTGGACGGCAGCCGCCTGATGTTCCTGGTAGTAGAGGGGATTCGTGGCAGGCCGGTGGATCCGCACAAGGAATCATTTGTCCATTTTGTCGGATTTACTGTGCTGATATTATTAATGATTGTTATCGCATACCGGGATTTGGTACGTCTTAATATCTTCTTTTAGGGGTGCGGCTGATGTTTACAAGAAGTGATACCAGGCCTGTTAACGTCGGCTCGCTGATTATCGGGGGCGGTGCCCCTGTCGTTATTCAGTCAATGACTACTACAGATACCAGGGACGAAGAAGCTACATTGACTCAAATCAAAGAATTGGCTGACGCAGGATGTGAACTGATCCGCGTTGCCGTACCCGATGAGCGGGCTGCGGCAGCATTGCCGGGGCTTGTTAAACATTCACCGCTACCGTTGGTTGCCGATATTCATTTTAATTACCGTCTGGCTTTGCTGGCATTGGATGCAGGGGTGTCCGAGCTACGGATAAATCCGGGGAATATAGGCGGAGAAGATCGTTTGGCCCAAGTTGTGGAACTGGCTAAAAAGAAAAAGGCCGCTATGCGTATCGGCGTCAATGCCGGATCCCTGGAAAAAAGAATTCTGGAGAAGTATGGTAAAACTTCGGCTGAGGCTCTGGTAGAATCGGCCCTGGACCATATCCGCATGGTTGAAAGAATGGGGTATTTTGATCTTATTATTTCCTTAAAGGCATCGTCTGTCCCACTCACAGTGAATGCATACCGTCTGCTGGCGCAAAAAGTCAAATATCCCTTGCATATCGGTGTTACGGAAGCAGGTTCTTCTTTTACAGGTACGGTTTACTCCGCTGTCGGAATCGGTTCGCTTCTTTTGGACGGACTTGGAGATACCCTGCGGGTATCATTAACGGCTCCTCCGGTGGAAGAGATTAAAGTGGCAAAAACAATTCTTGCTGCGGTGGAACTGCGCCGTTTTGGCCCCCGTGTTATCTCTTGCCCAACGTGCGGACGCTGTCAAATCGGCCTTTTGGAGTTGGCCGGGGAAGTGGAGCGTCGGGTGGAGGGAATTAAGGAACCGCTGACACTGGCTGTCATGGGCTGTGCCGTTAACGGACCTGGGGAGGCTCGGGAAGCAGATTTGGGTATTGCAGGAGGAAAAAACCAGGGACTTATTTTTTGTGACGGCGAAATTGTCCGCACAGTACCGGCGGACAGGCTAATAGACGAATTCATGTTATATCTCCATGAATATCTGAAGAAAAAGAGAGGATAAGGTGGATTTTCATGAAGATTATCGCCATCATCCCTGCATTTAATGAAGCAAAAACTTTGGGGGGCGTTTTATCGGTTCTGGTCAGCGTACCTGTTATTGATGAAATTATTGTAGTTAATGACGGTTCCACGGATACAACGGAAGAAGTGGCGAAGCAATATAACGTAAGATTAGTTAGCCTTACGGAAAACCGTGGTAAAGGCGGGGCCATTAAAGCGGGACTGGACAGAAGCCGGGCAGATGTCATTCTTTTTCTCGATGCGGACTTAATCGGTCTGCGCACAGAACATGTGGGCCAGCTTCTAAACCCTGTAATTGACGGCAGTGCTGTCATGAGTATTGGACTATTTGAAAATGGACGAGTGGCCACGGACTTGGCGCAAATGGTGGCTCCGTACCTGTCCGGGCAGCGAGCTGTCAGGCGTGAAGTATTGGAAATGGTAAATGACATGGATATATCCCGGTTTGGTGTGGAAGTGGCAATTACACAAATTGTTGAGGGAAAAAAATTACCGGTCAAAGAAGTATATCTCCGTGATCTGACCCATGTTACAAAAGAAGAAAAGCTCGGCGTAATAAAGGGCTTTGCGGCCAGAATGAAAATGTATTGGGAAATTGTCCGTTATTATGCAAAAATAGACAATCCCAGGTGATGGTCTACTTGCGATGACTTTCCAGATATGATAAAATACTCTTGATATCTTGAATGTATACGCGCAAAAAGAGTGGGCCTGCCCACTCTTCCGTTTTGTCAGGCAAGAAAGGCGTGTTTTTTTTCTAATTTCCTGGATATAAAAATTACTATTTAGTTTTAAAAATAGTGGAAAAAATACGAATGCACAAAATAAATATGCTCGGAGGGTAAACGTGTCTAAAGTTGCTGAAAAAATACTGCCGCTGGCTGAACCACTGGCAGAATCACTTGGCCTAGAATTGGTGGATGTTGAGTTCGTTAAGGAGGGCGGCAACTACATATTGAGGATTCTGGTGGACCGGGAAGGCGGAGTTACTCATAAAGACTGCGAATCATTAAGCAGTCTACTCGGAGATGAGTTAGACAAAGTTGATCCCATTGAAGAAAGTTACTTAATGGAAGTATCCTCACCGGGTATTGAACGTCCTCTTAAAAAAGAAGGCGACTTTCTCCGGTTTGCCGGCAGCCGGGTGCGCGTAAATCTTTATAGTTCCCTGGACGGAAAGAAAAGTGTAAAGGGTATGTTACGGGGGATGGAAGAAAATCTGATTCTTGTCGAGGATGAGGATAATAATTTGGTTAGAATTCCATTAGCACAGGTAGCCAAAGCAAATCTCTCATTTTTTGACTGACACTGTAAGAAAGGAGGCATATTTCGTGAATGAAGAATTTTTAGCGGCTATGGCAGCAATCGAGAAGGAAAAAGGTGTTAACAGAGATGTTCTTTTTGAAGCAATTGAGGCTGCTTTGGTCTCCGCTTATAAAAGAAACTTTAATACTGCAGCCAATGTCCGCGTTGTACTTGACAGGGATTCCGGAGAAATTAAAGTTTTTACCAGACTCACAGTTGTGGAAGAAAATCCCCAGCAGCAGTTGGAGATTTCTTTAAGCGAAGCCCGGGAAACAGACAGCGAGTACCAGCTTGGCGATGTAGTTGAAAAAGAAGTCACTCCGAAGAATTTCGGCAGAATAGCAGCTCAGACAGCAAAGCAGGTTGTTATTCAGCGTATTCGGGAGGCCGAGCGGGAACTGGTATTTGACGAATACATCGACCGCGAGGATGACATTATTACTGGTGTAATTCAACGAATGGAACAGAAAAATATGATTATTGATCTGGGGCGGACAGAAGCGGTACTGATGCCGACGGAACAGATGCCTAATGATGAGTATAAGCAAGGACAAAGAGTAAAGGCTTATATTACAGAAGTTCGCCGGACTACAAAGGGACCACAGATTTTCGTGTCCCGGACTCATCCTGGATTGCTCAAGCGCCTGTTCGAGTTGGAGGTACCTGAAATATTCGACGGCACTGTGGAAATTAAATCCGTTGCCAGAGAAGCAGGTTTTCGTTCTAAGCTGGCTGTCTATTCTAAAAACAAAGATGTGGATCCGGTTGGTGCCTGTGTCGGTCCTAAAGGCGCCCGTGTACAGGCGATTGTATTGGAACTGCGCGGCGAAAAAATAGACATTGTTAAGTGGGATGAAAGTCCCGATGCGTTCGTAGCCAATGCGCTTTCTCCGGCAAAGGTAGTCACTGTCCGACTGCAGGAGGAGCAGAAAGTTGCCAATGTGATAGTTCCTGACTACCAGCTATCCCTTGCCATCGGTAAAGAAGGGCAAAACGCCAGACTTGCCGCAAAGCTGACGGGATGGAAAATTGATATAACCAGTGAGACCCAGGCGTCTGAACGAGGGATGATTCTGGGACGTGGTGCTGCCGCATTGGTCGGTGATGACGAAGATATTATGGAACCCGAGAACACTGTGCCCGGGCTCCCGGATGAACTGATTGAGGCCGTTTACGGTCCTGAAGGAAGTGACGGGGAAAATGAAAATTCGTAAAGTTCCGTTACGTGTTTGTATAGGCTGCCAGGAACAAAAAAGCAAAAGGGAACTGGTGAGGATTGTACGGACTCCGGAAGGGAACATAGAATTGGATCCGACTGGGAAAAAAGCCGGCAGAGGAACATATATCTGTCCCAATCGGCATTGCCTTGATGCTGCCGTAAAGGGGAAACGGATTGAACGAAGCCTTAAGCACGCAATCTCCCCGACAATTGTGGGAGAACTAGCGAAGCAACTTCCCGGGGAAGATAGCGATGTCTGATCAGGCGTTGTCCCTACTTGGCTTAGCCCGGAGAGCCGGAAAACTTACTTGGCATGAAGCTGCAAATCTGGCTGCCATTCGTTCCGGCAGGGCTAAGCTTCTTGTGCTGGCGGTCGATGCCGGACAGTCTACTGAGAAAAAATATCTGGATAAATGTTTATCATTTCGTATCCCGCTGGTGCGTTTTTCTACCCGCACCAGACTGGGAGAGTCGCTTGGAGTCTCTCCACGGACAGCAGTAGCTGTGCTTGATCTGGGATTTGCGACTAAAATAAAAGAACTGACAGATGAAAAATAGATTAATTTGACCATCTTATTTATTGAAATTAAGGAGGCCAAACTAATGGAGGTGTAGTGAATGAATAAAGTTCGTGTATACGAGCTGGCAAAAGAATTGGATGTGCCAAGTAAACGCATCATAGACCTGTTAGGTGATATTGGATTTGAAGTAAAAAACCATATGAGCATGGTTGAGGATGAGGCCGCAAGGCGGATAACCTATCAAATGACAGGGAAAGGTGAACCACCTCCCCCTCTGCCTAAAGCCAAAGAAAAAGATAAACCTCAGCCTGCCAAACCTGCTGCTGACAAAAAACCGGGTGGCGCCCACCAAGTAGGAACCTCTGCTCAGGGGCAAAGCCCTGCCCAGGGACAAAGACCTCCCCAGGGACAAAGACCTCCCCAGGGACAAAGACCTGCTCAGGGGCAAAGACCTCCCCAGGGGCAAAGACCTGCTCAGGGACAAAGACCTCCCCAGGGGCAAAGACCTCCCCAGGGACAAAGACCTCCCCAGGGACAAAGAACGGGCCAGGGACAAAGCTCAGCTCAGGGGCAAAGACCTGCTCACGGACAAAGACCTCCCCAGGGACAAAGCTCAGCTCAGGGACAAAGACCTCCCCAGGGACAAAGAACGGGCCAAGGACAAAGAAGAGCGATGCCCGGTCAACGTCCACCTCAAGGAGATAAGAAAAAAGGGCGGGTAGACCGCCGTGAACGTAAGGCCAGAAAAGAGGCTCGCATTCTTGATGAGCAGCAAAAACGGGAATCTACAATATATCTTGAAGGTCGGGTCACTGTTGGTGAGCTAGCCGACAAGCTTGGTGCAACTGCTGGCGAGATTATTGGCAAGCTGATAGCTCTAGGCGTTATGGCTACCATTAACCAGGCAGTAGAATTTGATATTGCCCAAATGATTGTGGAAGAATACGGACTCCAGGTTGAGACAAAAATCGACCCAATGGAAGCCGATTTAGCGGAAACTGTTCCCGACCGGGATGAAGATTTACAAATCCGGCCTCCGGTCGTTACAATCCTGGGCCATGTAGACCATGGAAAAACATCCATCCTTGATGCGATACGTGAAGCGAATGTAACTTCACAGGAGGCGGGGGGGATTACGCAACATATCGGTGCTTATCAGGCTGATCTTGCAGGGAAAAAGGTTGTCTTCCTTGACACGCCTGGTCATGAAGCGTTCACCGCTATGCGTGCCCGTGGTGCCCAGGTCACAGATATAGCCATCATTGTAGTCGCCGCAGACGATGGTGTGATGCCGCAGACTGTGGAAGCGATAAATCATGTCAAAGCAGCAGGTGTGCCAATTATTGTTGCGGTAAATAAAATTGATAAAGTGAATGCAAACCCAGACAGAGTAAAACAGCAGTTGACTGAATACGGCCTTGTCCCGGAAGATTGGGGCGGCGACACAATTTTTGTCCATGTCTCAGCGACAAAAAAGGAAGGCCTGGACACTATGTTGGAAATGATTCTTCTGGTTGCAGAGCTAGCTGAGCTAAAGGCTAACCCCGACAAACCCGCCTCAGGAACCGTAGTTGAAGCGAAGCTGGATAAAGGCCGCGGCCCGGTAGCGACGGTTCTTATTCAGGACGGTACGCTTTACGTGGGAGACCCGATTATTTGTGGAACAATCTATGGTAAAGTAAGGGCAATGGTTGACGATAAAGGAAAACGGATAAAAAAGGCCGGCCCGTCAACTCCGGTAGAAGTTCTTGGTTTAACCGAAGTACCAGAAGCCGGAGATGTGCTACAGGTAGCATCCGATGAGCGGGCAGCACGTCAGCTTTCCGAAAAAAGAACGGTAAAACGCCGCGAGGCTGAATTAAAGAAAACTGTCAAGGTTTCCCTGGAAGATCTGTTTTCTCAGATTCAGGAAGGGGAAATAAAAGACTTAAATATTATCATTAAAGCAGACGTACAAGGCTCCGTCGAGGCTTTACGTGAATCACTGCAAAAGTTAGAGAATCAAGAGGTTCGTGTTCAGGTTATTCACGGCGGTGTTGGCGCAATTAATGAGTCTGATGTGATGCTGGCTTCCGCTTCCAACGCAATTATCATCGGATTCAATGTCAGACCGGAACTGAATGCTCGCAAAATGGCGGAAAGAGAGAACGTGGAAATTCGCCAGTATCGTGTAATCTATGAGGCGATTGAGCACGTGAAAGCAGCGATGACAGGCATGCTGGAACCAGAATTTAAAGAAGTTATTTTAGGCCAGGCAGAAGTTCGTAATTTATTTAAAGTCTCGCGCCTCGGCACCATTGCCGGTTGTCATGTTATGGAAGGAAAAATCACCAGGAATGCGGATATCCGGATTATCCGTGACGGCATTGTCGTTCATGAAGGCAAAATGGAGACATTAAAACGGTTTAAAGATGATGTGCGCGAGGTCGGTACCGGCTATGACTGCGGCATATTGATGGAGAAATTTAATGACTATAAAGAAGGCGACATCATAGAAGCATATACAATGAAGCAAGTCGTGCCTTCATAGAGTCTCATGGTAATCGGCTTATGTGAAATAACCCTCCGGCTTCCCGGAGTTATGAGGATATGACAAGTGGAGGTAAAATATGAGCGAGCAGCGTGCGCATCGAGTTGCAGAAGAAATTAAGCGAGAAGTCAGCGATATTCTTCGCAGTGAAATCAAAGATCCCAGAGTCGCCGGGTTAATTAGTATCACCGACGTAACTGTCACCCGTGATCTACGGCATTCAAAAATATATATCAGTGTTTTTGGCAGTGATGAGGAGAAGCAGCAGACGATAGAAGCACTGAGTAAAGCAGTCGGTTTTATCCGCACGGAAATAGGCAGAAGGATACGTTTACGGCATACGCCGCAAATAAGCTTTCAACTGGACCAATCCATTGCCTACGGCGCACATATTAATAAGGTGCTGCGTGACTTAAACCCCGGAGACGATACGGGTGAATAGTTTGAGTGAAATCGCATCCCAGCTAAATAAAGTTGAAAGTATTCTGCTTACCTGTCACATTATGCCCGACGGGGACAGCATCGGCTCACTGCTTGGTCTGGGTTTGCCGATGCTCAGTGCAGGCTTTAACGTGACCATGTTTTCTGCTGATGAAGTGCCGGAACGATACAAGTTTTTACAGGGAACAGATAAAATTGTAACGGGTAATCTTCCGGAACAAAGTTTTGCAATTGTAGTTGCGTTGGATTGTAGCGATCATTTACGTCTCAAGCCCATTTGGGAACAGGTAAAGGATAGTTTTATCATTAATATTGATCATCACCCCACAAATAGTTCTTTCGGTAATTTGAACTATGTTGACGCCACAGCGGCGGCTACAGGCGAAATAGTTCATACCTTGCTAGGGGAAATGCGTCTTGAACCGGATCTCCCTGCTGCGTCTGCTTTGTATGTGGCTATCAGTACAGATACAGGGTCATTTAAGTTTGAAAGCACCACAACAAGAACACATGAGGTCGCAGCCCAACTGCTGGCAGCAGGGGTAAATCCAAAGGATATTACTCCGCTTGTCTTTGATCTTCGCCCCCGGCGCGCCGTTTTTATACTCCGTGAAGCACTGACGTCGCTGAAGTTTTCTCAGGACGGTAAGATTGCCTGGATGGTACTGACGGATAAAGAGATGAAAAAGGCCGGCGCCAGAGATGAGGATTTAGACGGGATTGTAAATTTTGCTAAGAACATCGAAGATGTTGAAGTTGGACTTTTATTCCGGGAAAAAGCCGACGGGACAGTGAAAGTTGGTTTCCGTTCCCACCGGGTAGATGTGAGCAGTATTGCCAAGTCTCTCGGTGGCGGCGGTCACGCCCGGGCAGCGGGGTGTTCCCTGGAAAGCAACCTTGAAACCGCCCTGCAGGCGGTTCTTACAGCGGTGGACAAGGAAGTATAAGAGCATGGACGGAATACTGAACATTCTAAAACCCCCGGGAATGACGTCACACGATGTTGTTTACCGGATTCGCAGGCTGACAAAGGTAAAGCGGACAGGCCATACTGGTACGTTAGACCCCGGCGCCGCCGGGGTACTTCCTGTTTGTGTGGGGAAAGCAACCAGAGTGGCCGAATATGTCCTGGAAACAGATAAAAACTACCGTGCCGAACTGACACTGGGAACGGCTACAGATACGGAAGATGCTGCCGGCGAAGTTATAAAACAATCATCTGTTCCCGTTGTAAGTGTATCCGAGGCCCGCCGTGTACTGGCAGGTTTTTTGGGCCCCGGTCATCAAATACCCCCGATGTACTCCGCAGTGCGGAAAAACGGTGTAAAATTGTATACGTTGGCCAGGCGGGGAGAATCAGTAGAGCGGGAACCGCGCGCCATACATATTTACAATATTGAACTGGTACGGCTTGATGCCGGGAAAATACTATTTGATGTTCAGTGTTCCAGGGGTACCTATATTCGCACACTTTGTGTGGAGATTGCAGAAAAGTTGGGAAGTTGCGGCCATATGTCGTTTTTATTGCGCACCGCAGTGGGTCCGTTTCAACTTGACCAGTCATATACATTGGAAGAACTAAATGGACTGGAGGCGTCCGGAATGCTCAGTAGTGCATTCATGCCGCCCGATACTGCACTTTTACATATTCAGCCAGTCTGTCTTTCGGCCGAAGATGCGGTAAAAATTTCCCACGGGATTTCTGTTCCCGTCTCAGAGGTAGGGGAAGGGCTCGCTCGCGTATACAGCCCGGGAAATATATTTTTGGCTGTGGCAGAAGTGAAATCCGGGGTGCTTAAACCTGTTAAAGTCTTTCCATCATGAGTGGGTGAAAAAAATGTTGTTAATACTCGGGATTGAAAACTTCAAACAAAACTATGACGGTAAGCTTACTTTGGCTTTGGGTAATTTTGACGGTGTCCATCTTGGTCATCGTGAAATTATTCGTACAACAGTGACTACCGCTAAAAAAAATGGAACTGCAAGCGCAGTATTAATCTTATCGCCCCATCCGCTTTCCGTACTGTTTCCCCAAAAACCCCCGGCCTTATTAATGACGATGGAAGACAGAATCAGCAAGCTGGGAGATGAGGGGATTGATTTCATCATCGTGCACCCCTTTAGCCGGGAGTTTGCCGCTATCAAACCGGAAGAGTTCGCCAGGGACATCTTGCATGAAAAACTGGGTGCCGACTGCATCGTTGTCGGCTTCGACTACTCATTTGGTCATTTCGGCTCTGGTTCCCCGACAGATCTGACAGAGTTTGGGAAGCGCTTTGGGTTTTGTGTGAACATAATGGAACCAGTCAGGGTAGCGGGGGTGACTGCAGCCAGTACAATTATCCGTGGCTTACTCCAGACAGGGCGGGTTGAAGAAGCTGCCCGCATGCTGGGCTATCCTTTTTATCTGCGCGGGTCGGTGGTTCATGGGGACGGACGCGGACGTCTGCTGGGTTTTCCGACTGCCAATGTACTGACCCCCTGCGATGTAATTCTACCGGACCACGGCGTTTATTTGACCAAGATTCATGGAGAAGGATTAGAAGCATGGGCAGTAACCAATGTTGGTAAACGTCCTACCTTTTGTCAGGGCGAAGCTAACGTGGAAGTTCATCTTTTAGATGTAGAAAGAAATTTATATGACAAGGAATTAATTGTGCACTTTTTACAAAAGATTAGAGAAGAACGAGTATTCTCGGGTGCCGGGGAATTAATAGAGCAAATAGAACTGGATATTGCCCTGGCACGGCAGCTAATCAGTGAACAATAACGACAAAATGTGCGATTTCCTTGCCTTCCTTTTTCCATTATGATACAATGAAGCTTGTTAACCCTGAGCTCAGGCAATCGACTCTCCGACGTTAGCCTTGGCCCAGTGGCGCTTATAAGAAAAGGAGGTGTAATGTATGACCATGGATGCCGTACGCAAGCAGGACTTAATTTCACAATTCAAACTGCATGATAATGATACCGGGTCTCCCGAGGTCCAGATAGCTCTTTTAACCGAGCGGATTAACTATCTGACGGAGCATTTGAAAGAGCACAAAAAGGATCATCATTCCCGGCGTGGTTTGTTAAAAATGGTTGGTCAGCGTAGAGCCATGCTTAATTACCTAAAGAAAATTGATGCAGACCGTTATCGTACCATACTCGTAAGACTTAAACTTCGCAAGTAGTAATAGACACAGTATGTTGCAAAAAAAGCGGGGGAAACCCCGCTTTTTTATACAAAAAAGAGAGGAGGTTTATCATGCAAATATTTAAAATGGAACTGGCCGGCAGAGAGCTGAGTTTTGAGACCGGTCGGATCGCTAAGCAAGCCAGCGGTGCCGTTCTTCTTCGCTATGGTGATACAGTTGCTTTAGTGACTGCCACCGCTTCTGCGGAGCCCCGGGAAGGGATTGATTTCTTCCCCATGACCGTAGACTATGAGGAAAGACTGTATGCTGTAGGAAAAATCCCAGGTGGATTCATTAAACGGGAGGGTCGCCCGACGGAGAGAGCTATCCTCACTGACCGCCTTACAGACCGACCCATCCGTCCGCTGTTTCCCAAAGGTTTTCGCAATGCTGTACATATTGTCACCACTGTTCTTTCCGTAGAACAGGACAACCCGCCGGAAATCCTATCTCTTATCGGCGCTTCCGCCGCCCTGTCTATCTCCAACATTCCATTTGCAGGACCGATTGCCGCTGTAGTTGTAGGTTGGATAGATGGGAAACCTGTAATCAACCCTAACCAGGAGCAGACCAAGGAATCACGGCTCCATCTGGTGGTAGCCAGTACCCGCGATGCTGTAATGATGGTGGAAGCCGGTGCCGCTGAATTGACAGAAGATGAAATCCTCGAAGCAATTTGGGCAGGACATGAGGCTAACGCCGACATTATTGGGCTGCAAGAGCGGATGGTGGCAGAAGTCGGTGTGGAAAAAATGGAAGTCAACAGCTTCTCCCCAGACCCGGAAGTAGAGGCTCAGGTTAAAGAATACAGCCGTGAGTCCGTTTCCGCGGCAGTACGGACCATAGAAAAACAAGCCAGGGAATCTGCCATCAGTGCAGCCAAGAAGGAAGCATTGGCACATTTTGCTGAAACTTTCCCGGAAAAAGAAAGAGACATTCGTTATGTCTTTGATAATTTTGTTAAAGAAACAATGCGGGCAATGATTCTTACCGAGAACCTCCGGCCTGATGGCCGGAAATCAGATGAAATCCGTCCCATCACATGTGAGGTGGGCATCCTGCCCAGAACCCATGGTTCCGGACTGTTTACCCGGGGGCAAACCCAGGTACTGAACATTTGTACGTTAGGGGCTCCAGGCGAAGGTCAGCGCATGGACGGGCTCGGATTGGATGAAACCAAACGTTATATGCATCACTACAACTTTCCTCCCTACAGTGTAGGTGAAGCCGGCTTCATGCGCGGTGCCAGCAGGCGGGATATTGGTCACGGTGCCCTGGCAGAAAGAGCGTTAGTCAACATGATTCCTTCCGAAGAGGATTTTCCTTACACAATCCGTCTTGTGTCGGAAGTTGTGGAATCGAACGGCTCCACATCCATGGGCAGCGTCTGCAGTTCAACTTTGTCGCTGATGGATGCCGGTGTGCCGATTAAGAAGCCTGTATCCGGTGTAGCCATGGGCCTGATTAAAGAAAATGACGATGTGGCCATTCTTTCGGACATCCAGGGGATGGAAGACTTTCTTGGCGACATGGACTTTAAGGTGGCCGGTACCCGCGATGGTATCACAGCGTTACAGATGGACATTAAAATCAAAGGGTTATCCCGTGACATTCTCTCCCGTGCTCTGATGCAGGCTAAAGTTGGCTATATGCACATCATGGACAAGATGTTGGCAACCATCCCGGAGCCCCGTGAAGAAATGTCACCATATGCTCCACGGATTATCACCATTCATATTCATCCGGATAAAATCCGTGAAGTTATCGGCCCAGGCGGAAAAATGATTAACAAAATTGTGGCAGAAACCGGCTGCGATATTAACATTGAGCCGGACGGCACCATCTATATTGCTGCAGTAAACCCGGAAATGGGCAAAAAAGCGCAATATATGATTGAAACTCTGGTCAAAGATGTGGTAGCAGGGGAAATGTATACCGGAAAAGTCACGAGAGTGGAAAAATACGGTGCTTTCGTGGAAATACTTCCCGGTAAAGAAGGTTTGGTTCACATCTCCCGCTTAGCCCACGAACGGGTTGACAAAACAGAAGACGTAGTTAATGTTGGCGATGAGACTCCGGTAAAAGTCATCGGTATTGATGACCGCGGTCGTATCGATCTTTCACGGAGAGCTGCCATACCCAATGCAGCTGGTGAAATGATTGAAGAGGAAGCCGTTCCCAAAAGAGACGACCGACCCCGCAGATCGTTTAACGACAGAGACAGACGCCCACCAAGAAGAACATAAACATATGTTTATGTTCTTTTTTTTTGTAAGCAAGGAAATGATAACGCTCAGGGAAGCTACGATCCCGCCTTCCTTCTTCATGCCTGTCTTATCGTCACAGAAAACATCCGCAGTAATATTATGATAATGAAGAAAAACGAGAATTTACTGGAGGGATGGGTTGGTTTTGAAAAAGTATGTGAATTGGCTGGCTTTGCTGATGGTGCTGGTAATGGCAATGTTTACACTCAGTGGGTGCGGCAGAGAGACGGGTCTGACTAAGGTAAGGTTAAATGAGGTGACCCGCTCTGTCTTCTACGCACCCATGTATGTGGCTATTAATTTGGGGTTCTTTGAAGATGAGGGACTTGAAGTTGAATTAACGACAGGCCAGGGAGCAGATAAAGTCATGACGGCCCTGATTTCCGGCCAGGCAGACATTGGCTTTATGGGTCCGGAGGCAACCATTTATGTGTTTAATCAGGGCCAGGCTGATTATGCTGTGAATTTCGCCCAATTAACGAAAAGAGACGGGTCTTTTCTCATGGCCAGAGAACCGGATCCAAACTTTACCTGGGAGAGAGTTCGGGGCAAAACAATCATTGGCGGGCGCAAGGGCGGCATGCCGCTGATGACACTGGAATATGTGCTGAAAAATCATGGTATTTTCCCCGGTGAAGATACGGAAGTTCTGACACATATTCAGTTTGCTCTGATGGCCGGTGCGTTTACAGGTGGAGAAGGAGACTATGTTACGCTATTTGAGCCTATTGCTACGAATCTTGAGAGAGAAAATGCCGGTTACGTCGTTGCCTCGGTTGGTGAAGACAGCGGTGAAATTCCTTACACAGTCTTCTCCGCCAGAAAAAGTTACTTAGAAACGAATCAGGAAATCGTGCAAAAGTTTACAAACGCGATATACAGGGGGCAGGTCTGGGTTGAAGAACATGCTCCTGAGGAAATTGCTGAGGCAATCAAAGGCTCTTTCCCCGATGCTGATCTGGATGTGTTAGCAGGGGTTGCCAAACGGTATAAGGAGATTGACGCCTGGGCTAAGACGCCTGTTTTTAGCGAGGAATCCTTTGTCCGGCTTCAGGACGTGATGGAGTTGGCGGGAGAACTGGATAAAAGGGCGCCGTTTGAATTACTGGTAACAAATGAATTTGCCCGGAAAGCAATGCAGTAAAGAATAAAGCGAGAGTGATTATAATGAGGGCAGAACCGCTTGTGGAAGTTCAAAATATTAATATGACGTTTCACAGCCCTGAGGGGGAGGTCTCTGCCCTTAAAAATCTTTCACTAGATATATACCCGGGAGAATTCATTAGCATTGTCGGGCCGAGCGGCTGTGGAAAGTCCACTCTATTAAATATATTGGCCGGCTTATTCGCCCCTACAGCCGGACAAATTCTCGTTCATAAAAAGAAGCTTCTCGGCCCCACTTCCAAAGTGGGTTATATGCCCCAAAGTGATCAATTGTTTGAGTGGCGGACAATATGGAAAAATATTCTTCTCGGACTTGAAGTTCAGAATAAAGTGACGGAAGAAACGAAGTCTTATGCACAAAAGCTTTTAAATAGCTACGGTTTATCTGAGTTTAAGAATCTTTATCCCAGCCAATTATCCGGCGGTATGCGGCAGCGGGTAGCATTAATTCGCACATTGGCTATCAATCCGGAAATTCTGCTGTTGGATGAGGCCTTTTCAGCACTGGATTACCAAACCCGACTGGTAGTTGCCGATGAAGTAAAACAGATTATTGTGAAAGAGAAAAAAACGGCCATGCTGGTAACTCATGATATCTCTGAAGCAATCAGTATGGCGGATCGTATTGTTGTCTTAACAAAACGTCCGGGTTCCGTGAAAAAAATCTATACAATCTCCCTTACTTGTTCTGATAAGACACCGATGAAATGCCGGGAAGCTCCTGAATTCAGTGATTATTTTTATAGCATATGGAAGGAGCTGGATGTCCATGTCTGAGCAAGCAACGGTTCAGGTTTCTGCCGAACACCTAGCATATCAAAAAAGGGTCAGTATGTATCGAAAAAAAGTATTGGCCACACAGGTGGCCATATTACTGGCAATTATTGTCGTATGGGAACTTGCTGCGACTTTGCGTTGGATTGATCCGTTTATCACCAGTCAACCTTCCAGAGTACTCAGAACCTTAGTTTCCCTGCATAATGAAGGTATTTTATATAAGCATATCAGTATTACCGTTATGGAAACTGTCGTTGGGTTTACATTAGGAACGATAATTGGTACCTTCGCTGCCGTTTTGCTCTGGTGGTCCGAATTTCTTTCCAAGGTTTTGGAACCTTATCTGGTCATTTTAAATAGCTTGCCTAAGATTGCTCTGGGGCCAATTATCATCGTCTGGGTAGGCCAGGGAGTGATGGCGATTATTGCTATGGCGCTATTCATTTCCATTGTGGTAACTATCCTGGGTGTATATTCGGGGTTTTCTCAGGTAGACACTGATAAAATTAAGCTATTGAAAACGTTTGGCGCAACAAAATGGCAGGTATTCAAGAAAGTAATTTTCCCTTCAAGTATACCGACAATCGTATCGGCGCTGAAGATAAATGTGGGCCTGTCGTGGGTAGGAGTTATCGTCGGAGAATTTCTTGTTTCAAGAGCCGGGCTTGGCTATCTGATTGTCTATGGCGGCCAGGTATTTCGTCTGGACCTGGTTATGACCAGCGTGATCATTCTTTCTGCTGCAGCAGCAGTGATGTATCAGGCAGTTGTTGTGGTCGAAAAATATTCCCTGAAGTGGCGTTAAATATCAAACTGCACCCGGCATAGAGCCGGGTTTTTTTTGTATTTTCAGAGGCGAATGTTTAGGCAGTCTGCGGCATAATTATGAAAAAGCAGAAGGCGTCATGCCAAAGAAAGGATGGTTGGTTTGTCCAGGGAAGCGCGTATGCGGAAACGTCGTAACCGTATATATTTGTCCCTGCTCGTTGCCGTTATCCTTCTGGCAGTGCTTATTCATAAGCAGGTGTTGCAGGATGTGTTCTCACCAACGGTAAAAGGGGCTTATTATCATGTCGTAACCGAAGAAAAAGCAGTGGCACTTACATTTGATGTGATCTGGGAGCCGGGTGAAACAGGCAGGATTTTAGATGAACTGGATCGCTATAATGTCAGAGCAACATTTTTCATGACTGGGATATGGGTACGAAAGAACCCGGATTTAGCGAGAGAAATTTTAATCCGAGGTCATGAAATAGGTCAGCACAGCTACTCTCACAAGCATCTTGGTGATCTCGACGATAAAAAACTGGCGGAGGAATTTGATCTGATGGAAGAGGCGCTACAGGAAGAATTAAACCAACTTACATTTCTCTTCCGGCCTCCTTACGGTGAAATTGATCAAAGAATATATGACGCAGCAACTGAGAGAGGGTATGTTTCGGTACTATGGAGCATAGATCCACATGATTGGCTGAACCCCGGAGTCGATAAAATTGTCAGTCGTGTAGTGCAAAAACTTCATAATGGCGCGATTATCCTCTTACATACCAGTTCAACCCAGTCGGCAGATGCTTTGCCATTGATTATCCAGAGCCTGCGAATGAAAGAATACGAAATACGTACTGTAACTGAGCTGCTGGAATTGGCCCAATAGAAAAAGGCGGGAGGCAAAAAGTATGCGCTACCGTTGTTTTAGTGCGTTAAGCGGGAAAAAAGTGTTTACCATGGTTATGATAGTCTTTGTTATGCCCACAGTGTTCGGCAGTTGCGGAAAGTATGTGAGGCAACGGACAACCCAAATCCGCCAAAATGTTATTTTCCAGGGGAGTAATCTGGGAGGGCTGCAGCCAGACGAAGCACGGGTTGTCGTATCCCGCATTGCCGAAGAACTGAGGGTGGCCCCTGTGGACGCTGTAGAGGACAGTGAGACGGGGGGTGTAATTCCTGATATAAATGGATTGGAAGTAGATGTAGAGCAAACCATGGTTGCTGTCCAGGCCGCAGAAACGGGGGAGAAGGTCAACCCGGTATACAGAGAAATTCAGGCAACTATCACGATGACCGATTTTCCTGAACTTCCGATATATCAGGGGAATCCGGCGAAACAGCAGGTGGTTTTCCTGATTAATGTGGCCTGGGGAAACGAATTTCTGGCGCCGATGCTTGAGACGTTAAAAGAAGAAAATGTTGGTGCCACCTTTTTTCTAGTGGGGCGCTGGGTGCGTCAGAATCCCGAACTTGCTCAAGCTATTGCCGATGCCGGCTTTGAATTGGCAAATCACGGCGATTCGGACGGGGTAAGTATGGGACGCATAGGGCTAAACGAGGCCATAGAACAGATTAGAAAGTGTGCGGACACGATTGAAAGTACATGCGGTGTACGTCCGGTTTATTTCAGTCCCCATAGGGGAGAACTGAGCGAACATGTCAAGAAAGCGGCTATAATGGAGAACAGTCGCGTTGTTATGTGGACGGTGGATACAGTGGACTGGAAACTGCCTGGCGTAGATGTGATGACAGAAAAAATAATGAATAACGCTGGGGGGGGAAGCCTGATTCTGATGCATCCCACAGAGCAGACAAACGAATTTCTCCGGCAGGTTATTCCCGCGTTAAGAGAAAAAAGCCTGGAACCGGTAACGCTCTCAACTCTCCTGAATCCGGGATATTTTGCGGATAAGGGTGTGAATGTTCCTTGAAGATAAGCATGGCAAACGGAAAATACACAATCTTTAAAATGACAACGATAGTTTTTCTGATAACTGCGATAGTTGCCTTGTTAGTCACCTACAACCTGGGTACGCGAATACAGCGTTATTTTTACGGTGTTAAACCAGGTGTAACTCTCGAAGGAATCCCGATGGAAAAGCTTTTAGAGAAGGAAGTTCGTATAAAAGTTGAAAAAATGGCATCCGTGATGGACCGCGCTCCCCGTAATGCCCGCTATGACCGGAAAAGAGATAAAATTGTGCTGGAGTTACCCGGGATGAAAGTGGATGTGAATGATACAGTAGCAGCTGTGATGTCCGCCCTGCAGGGAGAGAAAGTGAGCTTATCTGTAATTCGCTTGGAACCGGAAATTACGGCAGATATATTCCGCTCAATAAATACAAAAATATCCGCATTCAGTACCAGCGGTGGAGGAAGTGCGGGCAGGACTGATAACCTTTATGTTTCAGCAAAGTATATGAACGGCTATATTCTGGCGCCCGGCGAAGTCTTCTCCTTCAATGGGGCAACAGGACCGCGGACGTTTGCACGGGGTTACAGCATGGCCCCTGTTGTAGGAGGAATGGGTATAGGCGGAGGGGTCTGTCAGACAGCTACCACCATATATAATGCTGCACGCCTTGCCGGTATGGAAATTGTTGAGCGCCATCCCCACAGTATTAAGGTGGGTTATGTAGCTCCAGGGAGAGACGCTACGGTAACAAACTATGTAGATATGAAATTCCGTAATTCTACTGATAAATTTATTCAGATCCGATCCGGTGCTGGTGGCGGCCATGTGTGGGCGCAGATATGGAGCCAGTAACCTTGACAAGATCAGGAGGAGCAGTTAATCTGGGGGAGATATGGATAAAAAGGAGTGCAACTCATGGAAAATACTCAGTTGTTTATCCGCAAGCTTCCCCATTCGGAAAACCTCGAACTGCCCCGTTATATGACTGAAGACGCATCTGGCATGGATGTGCTGGCTGCTGTGACAGAGCCGGTTCTCCTTTTGCCGGGAGCCAGAGCACTTATACCTACGGGACTTCAGTTTGCCGTACCCCGGGGTTTTGAGGTTCAGGTCCGTCCCCGGAGCGGACTGGCATTAAAACACGGCGTAACTGTCTTAAACAGTCCGGGTACCATAGATGCTGACTATCGCGGAGAAGTTCAGGTGATTCTGGTAAATTTGGGCGGTGAGTCCTTTACAGTTTCGCGGGGTGATCGTATCGCTCAGTTTATTATTGCCAGAGTTGCCCGGGCTGTTCTCAGCCAGTGTGAGTATTTACCTGAGACGGACCGGGGTGAGGGCGGTTTCGGACACACCGGTTTATAAGGGGGTCTGAAAATTGTCGGCGGGTGAGAAAAATGTGCTTGAGCAACTGCAGAATGCGTTGTCAGCCTCAGTAGGGCGTCATCAGGGGTTGCTGTCGTCTCCTGAAGTGGTTCGGGCCAGCCAGGAGCTGGACCGAATAATTATGCGCATTATGCTATGTGAGAGGCAGGGTGATCGATGATAAATACTGTAATTATTTTTCTTATCATAGCGATGGTACTGTCTGTAATACAACGGGTGAGAGATAAAAAAAGAGCCGAAAAGCACGAATTACCCGAACACGCTAAAAAATCGCCAGTTTCCGAAGCACTGCAGGAATTGATTGCCACTGCCGGCGGAATCTATCTCTCGTTAGTATTGCTCATTTCATTTTTACAGATTGACCTGGCGGAAGAGTGGTTTTTTCTTGATGTCGGCATGGATCCCCTTGCTTTTATATCTCTTGTAATCAGTGTAATCCAACCTATGTTCACAAGACTGTTTCATGTAACTAAAGGGGGTGCATGATTTGGAGTTATCAAGGCTGTCCCGCAAAGAGATTATTAATTTGCATGACGGAGCACGCCTGGGTTATGTTGGTGATTCGGATTTGGTTATTGATGGAACCAGCGGCAGTATTCAGTCGATTATTATTTTCCCTAAGGGGCTGGGACTGCAATTTGGCAAATCGTCCAGGGAATTAATAATTCCCTGGGAATCTGTGAAAAAAATTGGCGAGGAAGTTTTAATCGTGGATATTGCGCCTGAACGACATTCCCGGAAATACGGCTGTCGTGAATAATCTTATTCCTATGGTTGATACTATGAAATGAATACTGTATCAACTAAAGGAGGAATTAGATGTCACAGACAGTAGTTGGATTGTTCCGGTCGAAAGAACAGGCAGAAGAGGCAATCCGTGAACTTAAAAACCGTGACTTTGATGACGAGGAAATATCTTTGATTGCAAAAGATGATGAAGGTGGTAAAGGTGGTAAAGGCGGCGGAACTGGTTATGAGAACCAAAATCTTGCCGACGGGACTGCAACCGGAGGTGCTGTAGGCGGTATAGCCGGGCTATTAGCAGGAGCCGGAGCACTGCTTATTCCGGGTATTGGCCCTATTATTGCTGCCGGCCCGCTGGCGGGCGCACTGACAGGGATCGTAACCGGCGGGATTGCCGGCGGGCTTATTGATTATGGTATCCCCGAAGAAGAAGGAGAGCGGCTGGAACAGGAATTACACAAAGGGCGTATCCTGGTTGCCGTTGAAGCCGATGATGAAGAATTGGCGGAAGATTGTGCTTCCGTTTTCCGTGAGAACGGTTCCGATGAAGTAAAAATTCACGACTAATCACAAGAACGGGAACCGGCTTGGCTAAATGGCAGGCCGGTTTTTTTATTTCCAATCTGTCACGCTTTCAATGCACTTTATCATATATTAAATTATTAGTGCGGAGGAGGCAAACCGTGGAAAAAAATGGACTGAAAGGATGGCGAATTGTCATAGCCGGCGGAGACGGCCGTGAAGTGGTTCTTGCCGCAGAACTAGTTAAGGCCGGTGCCGATGTCTGGATGTTTGGCTTTGAAAAATGTACACACCTGACATCACCATTACTCCATAGAGGACTTCCTAATTACTGTGACGCGATCATCTGTCCATTAGCCGGTGTGGATAAAGAAGGAAATATATTTGCGCCCTATTCTGGGAGGAAAGTCGGACTTGATGAAATGGGGGCACTATTTAAACCAGGGCTTATTTTACTTTGCGGCAGTTTCCCGCAAATCTTAAAACTTGAGTTGGAAAATATAGGTATGCATATCGTCCTTACGGCGGATAATGATGAAATATCAATCTATAATGCGATACCTACAGCAGAGGGTGCTGTGGCGCTGGCGATGCAGGAAAGTCCGGGAACAATACATGGCAGCAAATCTATGGTGATTGGTTTTGGCCGCTGCGGTCTTCCGCTTGCCAGAACGTTACAAGGTCTCGGTGCAGATGTGACTGTGGCCGCAAGACGTGAAGAAGCATTGGCAATGGCATACGCTCTGGGATTCAGGGGAATTCAGATTCATGAATTGGAACGTTCAGTTGTTGGCTTTGATTATATTTTTAATACAGTGCCCGCTCCGGTTGTCACAGAAAACGTTCTCAAGAAGCTTGCAAAAAGTGCAATTGTAGTGGATATCGCTTCATTTCCCGGGGGTACGGATTTTACGGCGGCAGAACGATTGGGCATAAAAAGCTTCTTAGCTCTGGGCCTACCGGGAAAAATTGCTCCTGCCGCAGCGGGGGAAATTTTATCCCGGGTCTACCCTCGTTTAATTCGATCATATAAGGAAGGAGGCACTAAATGAGGCTCAATGGGGTAAAACTTGGTTTTGCGATGACCGGATCCCATTGTACTTTGAAAAAAATATTTCCGGAAATTGAAAAGCTGTTGGCGGAGGGGGCTGAAATTTACCCGCTGGTCTCACCTTCCGTGGATAAAACAGACACACGTTTCGGTGAAGCAATAGAATGGAAGACGAGACTTGTTAAACTTACCGGGCAAAAGATTATCAGCAGTATTGTTAATGCGGAACCATTGGGTCCAAAAGTAAAGCTGGATGCGTTTATTATTGCTCCTTGCACCGGCAATACGCTGGCTAAGTTGGCAAACGGCATTACAGACACAGCCGTACTAATGGGAGCAAAAGCCCAGTTACGTAATCAAAGACCGGTAGTTCTTGCCATCTCCACGAACGACGGGCTAGGGTTAAATGCAAAGAACTTAGGCGTATTACTTTCCACACGTAATTTTTATATGGTCCCATTCGGGCAAGACAGTCCCTTTGACAAACCTAATTCCCTGGTGGCCAAAACGGAATTGATCTTGCCTACCGTGATTCAGGCATTGGATGGTCGACAGCTACAACCTTTGTTAATAAATTTAGCAGCGGAAGCGTTTCCGTATAAAGGATAGAGGGTAGAGGGTGAATGGATGAGGCTGGTCGTGCAAAAATTTGGCGGTTCTTCTTTGGCAACCCGGGAACTGCGGCAAAGAGTGGTAAGTCACATATCTGCGGCCACCAAGGATGGGGTAAGCCCTGTTGTTGTCGTTTCTGCCATGGGGAGGCAGGGCGATGCATATGCAACGGACACTATGCTGGCAATGATTCGTGAGATTACCCCGACTCCTGCCGACAGAGAAACGGATTTGATTCTGTCATGCGGGGAGATTATTTCTGCGGCTATGCTGGCAATTGAGTTACAGTCAATGGGCATGCCTGCTGTTGCACTGACCGGATGGCAAGCCGGCATTGTATCAGATGGAGTTTTCACCCACGCAGAAATTATACGAATAAAAAAGGATCACATATTAAAACTTGTAATGACCGGGGTGATTCCCGTTGTCGCCGGATTTCAGGGAGTCAGTGAGGACGGAGAAGTGAATACCCTGGGAAGGGGCGGTTCAGATACGACAGCCGTCGCCCTGGGGGCAGCTATAGCTGCCGAAATGGTGGAGATATATTCTGACGTTGACTCCGTAATGACGGCAGACCCCCGCTTGGTACCCGAAGCCCGGCCAATTAAAAATATCGGCTACCAGGAAGTCCTGCAGCTAGCCAGAGAAGGCGCGAAGGTCATCCATCCACGGGCAGTCGATATCGCTTTGCAATACAATTTGCCTATCTCGCTTAGAAAAACAGGAGAAGGCAGTGCCGGAACTCTTGTGACCCATAAAAAAGCTATCGACGATAAAGGTTTTATTGCCAGAGACAGAGTGGTAAACGGAATTACCCATATAACAGGACTGGCGCAAATACGCTTACATGCACCGCAGGCAGCCGGGCAGGAAATAGAAACCATTCTGGAAAAAATTTCAGAAACCGGCATCAGCATTGATTTAATTAATCTGTCGCCTTTCGAAAGGATGTTTACCGTCCCGGCTCAAGACGCACAGAAAACTGCAGAAATATTATCTTCTCTTGGTTATGAACCTCAGGTAAAGGCAGGATTTGCAAAAGTAAGCGTGGTTGGTACCGGAATGAGAGGAATACCCGGTGTTATGGCCAGGGTAGTAAAAGCTCTGAACCGGGCAGGCACTGAAATCTTGCAGACTGCGGATTCCCATCTCAATATATCCTGCCTGATTCCGGAAAGAAAAGTTGGGGATGCTGTTAAAGCTCTTCACCTTGAATTCCGGCTGGACATATAATCTGTTTGAAAAATAACATACCGTTTGTTATAATGTGTTAAAGCCTTTATTGGCTTATTTTGGAGGTGAAATGATGTCAGTTTACTTTGGAAATTTACTTACAGCGATGGTTACACCTTTCACCGCCGACGGTGAAGTAAATTATGATAAAGCAGCAGAACTGGCTGTTTATCTGGTGGATAACGGTGCAGACGGCGTAGTGGTTGCCGGCACAACCGGGGAAGCATCTACACTCACTGATGAGGAGAAAATTAGGCTCTTTCGTACCGTCGCCGGAGCGCTCAAAGGGAGGGCTAAGGTTTTAGCGGGAACAGGCACCAATAGTACTATGGATACGCTGCAGCTAACGAAAGCCGCCGGGGAATGTGGTGTAGACGGGATCATGCTTGTCGTCCCGTACTATAATAAGCCTTCACAGGAAGGGATCTACCAGCACTTTGCCACAGCTGCCGCCGCTACCGATTTACCCGTCATGCTTTATAATGTTCCAACTAGGACAGTAGCTAGTATGACAGCGGAAACAACGCTGCGCCTGGCACAGATTCCAAATATTGTGGCTGTAAAAGAAGCGAGCGGTAATGTAGAGCAGATTTCCCGCATTTGTGCGGGTGCCCCTGCTGACTTTGTGTTGTACAGCGGTGATGACGTGGCGACGCTGCCTATTCTTGCTTTAGGCGGTCGTGGAGTAGTTTCCGTCGCTTCACATGTGGCTGCCAAGGATATTAAAAATATGATTACGGCATTTCACGCAGGGGAGACAGCATTAGCTGCACGCATACACTATAGCCTCCTCAATTTATTTAAAACAATTTTCATTGCAACAAATCCTGTACCCATAAAAACTGCAATGAACATTCTCGGTCATGATGTTGGTCCTGTTCGTCTGCCTCTGGTTGAACTAACTGAGGAGCAATACGAAGAACTAAAAAAAGTTCTGGGTCAGGTTTGATTGTTTAACCTTTTTACATAAAGGCCGTCGGGTAATCCGCGGCTTTTTTGTTTGCTACTAGCAAACTTGCAACGGGGGTACTATTTCAGTATAATGTAATTTAGTGATATGAGGACGAAATTGGAAATAAAGGAGGTGAAACAAACATTATGTCAACTAATCACAGCAGAAGAAGAGGCAAGGGAAAGCCTGTTACGCAAGAAAAATTGCAGATTATCCCCCTTGGCGGAATCGGCGAAATCGGCAAAAATATGTTTGTCATTCGCTATAAAGATGAAATTATTGTCATAGATTCCGGTTTGGCGTTTCCCGGTGATGAAATGCTGGGGATTGATATAGTCATCCCTGATATTACATACCTGGTTGAAAACAAGGATAAGATTCTGGCGATTGTTCTAACCCACGGGCACGAGGATCATATTGGTGCACTGCCGTATGTATTACAGCAGATAAACGTACCTATCTATGGTACAAAATTGACGTTGGGCCTTGTGCAAGGGAAGCTGCGTGAACATCATATTCTGGCAAACTGCGAACTAAATATGATTAACCCGGATGAGAAGTTGGAACTAGGCAGCTTTAAAATGGAATTTTTCCGTACGAATCACAGTATCCCTGATTCCGTCGGAATCGCAATCAAAACTCCCGTGGGAACAGTGGTACACACCGGAGATTTTAAGTTTGACCAAACCCCGGTTAATGCTGATCCTACGGACTATTACAAACTGGCTAGAATTGGTGAGAAAGGCGTCTTGGTTGCTTTATCTGACAGCACCAATGCGGAACGCCCCGGTTACACGCTTTCAGAAAAAGAAGTGGGCGCATCCATTATGGATATATTCCGCACATCTAAACAAAGAATCATTCTTGCCACGTTTGCATCTAACGTTCATCGTATACAACAGGTAATCGATGCGGCATGCCACTACAAGCGTAAGGTAGCGGTGGTGGGCAGGAGCATGGTCAATGTTGTTGCGATTGCCCAGGAATTGGGGTACCTGAACGTATGCGAAGGTACGCTCGTGGATGTGGATGACCTAAACGCCATGCCCCCGGAGAAGGCCTGTATTATCACTACGGGTAGTCAGGGGGAACCGATGTCTGCGCTGACCCGTATCTCCATGGCAGAGCACAGAAAAGTGGAAATCAGGCACGGTGACACAGTCATTATTTCTGCAACAGCAATTCCCGGCAATGAGAAGCTGGTTTCAAGAACAATTGACAATCTTTTCAGAAGAGGCGCCAACGTTATTTATGAAAGGGTTTCTGGAATTCACGTTTCCGGACATGCCTCCCAGGAAGAATTAAAACTGATGCTCAATCTTCTAAAGCCTAAATATCTCATTCCTATCCACGGGGAATACAGACATTTGATTCATCATCGTAAGGTAGCTGAAAAAGTCGGTATTCCAGAAGACAATGTCTTTATCTCAGAGAACGGCCAGGTTCTGGAGTTTACGCCGAACACAGGAAGAATGGTTGGAACGGTTACAGCAGGCAGAGTTCTGGTTGACGGACTTGGTGTGGGTGACGTAGGCAGCATTGTCCTGCGTGACCGCAAGTTGCTGTCACAGGACGGAATACTTATTGTTGTACTCAGTATCAGCAGAGCCACTGGCGAGATTGTTTCCGGGCCTGAGATTTACTCCAGAGGATTTGTTTATGTGCGCGAATCCGAAGATTTGCTCGAAGAGGCGCGCGCCCATGTGGCCCGTTCCCTGGAGAAGTGCAATAACGGTAAAAGACAGGAATGGTCAGTTTTTAAAAATGCTGTCCGCGATTCCCTTTCGCGGTTTATCTGGGAGAAAATGCATCGCCGTCCGATGATCCTGCCGATTATTATCGACGCCTGACAAGTATAAGCAGCTGCATTGATTGGGAGAATAGAGTAGAGAATCTATGTTAGGAAGTGACGCTTTGACTCTACCTCCCCAACGCAGACGGCCGGCTCATACTCGCAGGGTGCGGAAAACTACGGAACCGTCTCCTCAGGAGCAACCCAAAACGAACACACAAGAAAAAGAAAAAGAACAAGATATTTTGCAGAACATTCAACAGTTAGGCCAGACAAATATCCCTCAACAGGTGCCTGAAAACGGTATCCACACCATAACAATCATCGGTCAGATTGAGGGCCATATCACGTTGCCTCCACAAAACAAAACAACAAAATATGAGCATGTGATACCGCAACTTGTCGCGATTGAACAAAACCCCAGAATACAGGGATTGCTAGTTATTCTGAATACTGTTGGCGGTGATGTGGAAGCGGGCCTGGCCATTGCCGAAATGATTGACACTCTCACTAAGCCCAGTGTTACACTGGTTCTGGGCGGAGGACACAGCATTGGTGTACCTATTGCTGTAAGCTCGGACTATTCGTTCATCACGGAAACGGCAACGATGACCATCCATCCCATACGGTTAAGTGGCTTAGTTATCGGTGTGCCGCAGACATATGAATACCTGGATAAGATGCAGGACAGAGTTATAAAATTTGTCACTGCCCATTCCCGTATTTCCAAAGATAAGTTCCGCCAGGCGATGTTCTGTACTGATCAACTGGCCAGGGACATTGGTACGGTGATGGTGGGCAAGGACGCCGTGGATGACGGTCTGATAGATGAAGTGGGCGGACTCGGGCAGGCAATCAAGAAGCTCCAGGAACTGATAGACGCCCGTGCTGAACAAGGGGTGGTGCACTGATGCTTTGGACTGTGATGCCCCTGGAGACTGTGCTTGACGGAAACGAAGGTCACCAGCCTGTATATTCTGAGCTTCCCTGGAAGAATGGGGGCACACTAATTGTTGAAAAACTGGATTTGGACAGTGCCAGAGTTGTCAGGCTAATATCTACAAACGCTACTGACTATTTGGAATCAAGTATCCAGCCGGGAGCGATCATACAATATAAGGCAGAAAACCAGGCATAGCCTGGTTTTTTATTTAGATAACCGTCTTTATGCGGGAGATTTCCTGGATGATTAAGCGTATCAGGAGGGGGACGGCTGACTGTACCATAGCGGAAAGCGATAATCCAGGCTCGATATTTTCCGGTTCAACGGCAAGAACGGTTATCTCCCGCAGCCGCTCTGGAAAAAAACGGGCAGCCAGGTGCAACAGATGCATTTCATGCAGTGAAAACATATGCATGGAGTCTAAATTAAGCCTGTTGGCGCGGATCCGGTAAGTGGTGCCCGGACTGTACCCGCCATGTAAGGCGTCAACAATCAGAATCTTTCCGGTATCCTTTAATAACTGAAAACAGGAAAGGCTGTCCGTAGCTGCGTTGTAATAAGACACGCCGCGTATCTGCGGCATTTTTTTTAGTTGTTTTAATATATAAGGACCCAACCCGTCATCACTCATAACCGGATTGCCCATGGCAACCAGGTTGATACTTGACTGTTTTGTCAGTTCTCTTCACCTTCTTTAGATCCCGGAATCTTTCTGTGATGGAGGTAGCCGGAGAACATGGCTCGCAGTCTTTCGATACTGGTTGTCATTGCCAGGTAAACATGAACAGCAATGATAGCGAGAAGGAAGACGGAAAACAGATAGTGGACAATCCGTGAGATCCCCTGGCCGCCGTAGAACACATTTAGCCAGCGGAAAAAGGGAATGTTGAGCATAATAACTCCGGTTGTATAAAAAACAGGCATGGTTAAAAACATGGCAGTAAAGATCAGCCGTTGTGCAATACTGTATTTTTCCTGAATTGGCGTTTCATCGTCCAAAAATAAAAAATATCTCAACCACGGTCTGATTTGTTTAAAGTCCAGTCTGCGCCAGATAAAAATTTGCCGCCAGTCTCTGGTAAGCAGAGCAAAATAGATGCGAAAGGTTAAAAGCGCTGCCAGGGTCGGAGTCATTAATGCATGGGTCATCCTGGCGGAGTACATGCCGTTGAATCCCCAGGCCGGGTGGGGAAAACTGATGTAGAAGCCGCTCCACAGTTTAATGGTGATTACGATCGTAAAGAGCCAATGGAAAACACGGATTTCCCAGGGTTGGTGTAAGCGCTTAAAGAGCATGATTCTCCTCCTAAAACTGTCGCCACGGTTTTGAAGTGCCGTCTTTTTGCAGGACATGAACTGCGCAGGAGATGCAGGGATCGAATGAACGGATAACCCGCCCTACTTCCACCGGATTATCCCGATTGGCAACCGGTGTGCCAATCAGGGCTTCTTCCACCGGACCCTTTCGTCCTTCTCCGTCTCTGGGAGAAAGATTCCACGCAGAGGGAGTAATGATTCTGTATGCTGCAATTCGGTGATTTTGCACACGAATCCAATGTGCCAATGTGCCGCGCATGGAATCGACCAGACCCGCCGCTTCGCCTGATGCAGGCAACGGGTTTATCCAATTAATAGTGGGCATATCAGGGACTAATTCATGAATCCAGTCATTCACTTTTTCGGCAATTTCCTTTGTTTCGATAGCACGGGCCATCAAGCGGTCCATCACTGAAATACCGTTTTTATAAATGCCGGAAAACCACATTCTGGCCAATGGTCCTCCTTCAAACGGTTCTCCCCCGTAACGGGGCGCCTTAATCCAAGAGTAAGCGTCGGCTTTTTGGGGAAATGGTGTGCTTTCCCCGTCGAACGGGGCTCTGGCACCTTCGTCTCCCCGGTACCAGGCCCGGGCAATATCCTGAGTAATTTTATCTGGATCAAAGTTGCCATTGTCCTGACCGTTACGGAGAACGCCTGCTTTAAAAATCCGGTCTTCGTTATTTGCCCCTACCGGGAACATGCCGAAAGAAAGGAGATTGCCGTATCCGCGGCCTATGTTAAAGTAGTCATCATAATAGCGAGAAAGATCTTCGATATCCGGAATCATCTTTTCTGTAACAAAACTGTGTATCTGAGACACCAGACTTTGGTAATGCATAATCCGGTCGGTTAAGACTTGTTCTGTAACTCCGCCGGCGATAATGCTTTGCAGATGGGGCGCCTTTCCGCCAAATGCTGCAACAGCCTTATGCGCGAGGTCACTGGTCTCCAGTGCCTCAAGGTAATGTGCTTGAATACGGTCATTCACAGCTTTCGGCAAACGTATGTCATCGTTGTTGGGAGGACCGCCGGGAGCCCCGCCTGGTGCAGTAATATAGTCAGGGATAACCAGCAGATATATATTTCGCAGGTGATTTTGGAGCATATCTGCACCAAACGTCAGGTTTCTCAGAATGTAACCGTTTTTGGGTACAGAAATATCAAATGCATTTTCCAGGGCAATGGAACTGGCCATCGCGTGAGCTGAAGAGCAAATACCGCATATTCGCTGTGTTAAATAAACGGCATCATGGGGTGAGCGATTTTTCAGCATCGCCTCAAAACCGCGGAAAAGCAATCCGCTGCTCCAGGCATCGACAACTTCTCCGTTTTGTATGTCCACTTCAACCGCCATATACCCGTGGGCACGGGTCAATGGATTTATTCTTACCTTAGTCATAAAGGCCTCCCCATTACAGTTTATTCTTTTTCCTGAAAAATCGTAGCGGGTTCAGTTTGGATAGCAGTGATTTGCCGGCACGGCCCTGGTTTTGTAATCTTCGGATTTGTTTTATATCCTGTTGCATAAGGATTTGTTCCGCTTCGATTTTAATCAGCGCATTTCTTTCTGTTTCCAACTCATCTTTAATTGCACTGTAGGGGTTATCTGTTGGAACCGGTATTTCTTTCTCAGTCTCCAGCGTCAGGTTATTACCCAGACGTCCCTTAGCCAGGTTAACGGCGAAGTGAGCGCCAATACCTAAAGCTGTGGCAGCACCCACACCTTTCGTTACTGTAACAGCTGTCGTTTCAATGCCGGGCAGGACACGTATGTCTGTCAGGTGTTCAAAGAACGGGGATGTACCGCCGTCGGGAAAATCCGGGGTAGCACAGCCGATGCACGGGTTGTTGGCATTAATACACCAGTTAATCCCGTCATTAAACTTCCGGGTCGGACAGTCGGCGTGGGTCACAGGTCCTTTACATCCCACCTTGAACAAGCATCCTGCCTCTCCCGGTGCATTAGCAAAATCCCCATTAAAAAAGAAAAACCTTCTGGGGCAGATGTCATGGACAAGCTGGCCAAAAAACATTGTGGGCCGTCGAAACTCATCAACGCGGGGAAGGCCATATAAAATAATGTGGACGATTGTTCCCACCATCCAGTCAGGATGAGCCGGGCAACCTGGCACATTAATAACGGGTGTGTTAGTCACCACATTCCAGACGCCCTTGGTACCTGTCGGATTGGGATAAGCTTTTGAGGGACCGCCAAAGGCAGCACAGTTACCTACGGCTACCACTGCCATGGCGTCTTCGGCTAACCAGGGGATGGTATCTCTGGCGTTTAACTGGATGCCATCCCGTTCTCCCACAATGACCGATTCCGGGAGCCCCATCGGAATTCCGCCTTCTACCACAAGAATATATCGACCGCGCTCCTTTTCCTTTGTTTCATGCAGCACGTCCATAGCCTGGTAGCTTTGCGGCCACATAGTCAGTTGTTGATAGCGCAGGTCAATAATTTCTTCAAAAACAGTGCGGAGGGAGGGGTCGGCGATATTGTCCAGGGAGATGGAGTTGCCGGTACAGGATGTTCCTTCGATCCAGATTACCGGCGGTTTTCCTCCCGGGATAAGGCGCAACGCCTCAGCCAATTCCGGCAATAGCATCTGTGCCAACGTGGCAGAAGCTGCTGTATTCAGGCAAAGCCGTAAAAATTTGCGGCGAGTTAGCAAGATTTTAAGCCCCCTGTGCACAATAATGTTTATTCTCCCAATAATACCAGAGATTTATAACAGTCGCGCTGCATAAAATTTATGGGTGATGCAATGGGAACCGTATTCATACTGATGTCCGGGTTGCTGCTATTTTTAGGTGGTCTTAGGCTGATGACTGCAGGTCTGGAAAAAATGGGCGGTACCACATTTGCAGCAAATATCCGCCGCTTTACGGAAAACAGGATTTCTGCATTTTTATGTGGGCTAATCTTTACGGCACTGACGCAAAGCAGTTCACTGACGACAGTGATTGTGGTCAGCGTGGCAGAAGCAGGACTAATTCCGTTAGCACCAGCTATTGCTGTGATTATTGGCGCAAATGTAGGTACGACAGTTACCGGTCAGTTACTATCCTTTCAACTTCAGAACTACGCATTGCCTCTGGCAGGGGCAGGAATGCTAATGCTTGCTGCAATGCCGCAGGGCAGAGGTAAGGACGTGGGTAGGACGCTTACAGGCCTTGGCGTTCTGTTGTTCGGACTGAAGACGATGGGGGCGGCGCTGGCCCCGCTTTCTGAAACGGCGCTGTTTGGTGCTGTATTACTCAGCGCCTCGTACCATCCGTTGTCAGGCATACTGGCCGGTGCGGCTGTCACCGCATTACTGCAGAGTTCCAGTGCCGTAGTAGGGATGATATTGCTTCTTGCGCAAAATGGCATGTTAACACTGGCCGCTGGTGTTAGCTTAATAATAGGCGCTGATGTGGGTACCTGCGTTACATCCCTGTTGGCAGGACTGGGGACAGGTGTGACTGCCAGACGCGCGGCACTGGCACATTTGCTCTTTAATGTATTTAGCGTATTGTTAATATTACCCATGTTTTATACATTTGTTGATGTTGCAGCGTCAATATCAACAACACTCCCCCGTCAATTAGCCAATGCACACACAATTTACAACGGATGTGGCGCTTTGCTTTTGTTATTGTTTTTAAAACCGTTTCAATGCCTGGTGGAATGGTTGACAGTGCCGGAAAATAAGGATAAAAAAAGGATATCCGCTATCCTTAGCGAAATAATTGCAAGATGGTTTTGAAAAATAGCGTGGAGGGTTACATGGGGAGTATTGAAGGAATATTTTTAGGAATTCTGCAGGGGCTGACTGAATTTCTACCAGTGTCCAGTTCCGGACATTTAGTCATTGCACAGGATTTTCTTGGTGTACGGGAGCCGGGAATTACGTTTGAAATTATGGTCCACTTTGGCACATTATTATCTGTTGTCTGGGTTTTTGGCGGAGATCTGATTCGCATTATTACCCGCTTTACCAAAGAAAAGACGGAGCGCCATTTTGCATACATGCTCGTTTTGGGTACAATCCCCACCGGCCTGATGGGCTTGTTTTTTGCTGATGTGTTTAAGCTTTTTTATGAATCAACAATTATCGTTGGATTTATGCTTTTAGTTACCGGAGGTATTGTGTACCTGTTAAATACCTTGATTCCCGGAAAAAAACAAGAGGGTACAGTTACACCGGCCGATTCTTTGCTGGTTAGCGTTGCCCAGGGGATGGCAATTATTCCCGGAATTTCACGGTCCGGCTCTACGATTACCGCTGCGCTATGGCGCGGCATGGACAGAGAAACGGCGGTCAAGTTTTCCTTTCTCGTTTCCATCCCTGTTATTTTTGGTGCCACACTCATGGAATTGCGACACTTGAATTCAGCCGGCTTTACCGGGCTCTCATCCGGCGTGCTCTACGGTACCGTTGCCGCATTTATTTCCGGGATTCTGGCTATAAAAGTGTTTCTCCATTTACTAAAGACTAGTCGTTTTCACTATTTTGCTCACTACTGCTGGATCGCAGGCTCTGCGACTATTATTTTGAAACTTGCGGGCTATTAGACTAGAGAGAACCGGGGTGCCCTATGGCTGTCCAAGAGATTAAAGATGAAATTAAACAGCAAATCAGAGCAGTCATTCTGCTGGCACTGGCCGCTTTGTGTTTTGCTGCACTGAACTTTACGGTGCAGACCGGAGAAGTCGGCATATTTTTAAATAATGTTCTACGCACTCTGACAGGAGACGTGGCTATTCTGGTTCCCTTGGTTATTCTTATAGCCGCACTTCCCTGGAAGTTGCCCAATAAGAGTCAGCGGCAGTTGGGTTTTCTACTCTTTGTCGTGATTCTCGTGATTTGGGCTCAGATGAGGATGCTTGTGGAATATGAGGATTTGGTACGGGACGTGGGAATTTACAGAGCCAGCTTCCAACTGGGATATCAACAACTGGGGGGAGGTGTGGTCGGGGCATTTTTTTCCGTCGTCTTTTATTTTTTATTCCGTGATATCGGTAGCCAAATAGTATTAACTGCCTTGGCTGTAATTTCTTTTCTCCTGATTACCAACCACTCTTTAATCCAGCTATTTACAACACTTTTTGCATGTATTCGCTTTGCGGGCAGAACAGCTTTCCGTGCCTGTATGTCTGCCGGCTCGATTTTTAAGTTCCTTTTCTCCTCATATACGGATGAAGGGGAATGTACAGCGGAATTAAGTACGGATAAGGCAGGTAAAAAACGTAAAAAGAAACCGATACCTGAAAATAGTTCGTCCGTCCCGACAGATACGGTGGACATACTTTCGGAACCAGCGGTGGAAGTAAGTTTGTTTGGTGAACCATTATCAGAAACCGTGCCGATTGTCTCTGCCAAGGAAGCACCACTGTCAAACGGTGATAATCCGCTGATTGTCGAAGTGAACGAAAGACCGCCGGGCATTTCTATCGTCCCGCCGTTGGGAGACTATGAGTTGCCGCCGCTTTCGCTGTTAAGCAAAGTCCCCCGGCTTAAAGACAGCCAACAGCAAAAGACAATAGCGGAGAGGTCCCGGATTCTGGAGCAGACACTGGAGAGTTTTGGCGTGAAAGTAAAAGTTGTCGCTGCACAAACGGGTCCAACTGTTACCCGTTTCGAACTTCAGCCGGAAAGTGGTGTAAAAGTCAGCAAAATTGTGGCGTTGGCCGATGATCTGGCACTAAACCTGGCTGCATCCGATGTTCGTATTGAAGCACCTATCCCGGGTAAAGCTGCCGTGGGCATTGAAGTACCTAATAAGGTTATAGCCCCGGTTTACCTGCGGGAGGTGCTGGACGATGACCTGTTTAGGCAAGCGTCCTCACCGTTGACGATTGGTCTGGGTAAAGATATTACAGGCAATCCTATTTTGGCTGACTTAATGAAAATGCCTCACTTTCTGATTGCCGGTTCAACAGGCTCAGGCAAGAGCGTATGCATTAATGCCTTGATTGCCAGCATTTTGTTTAAAGCCCGGCCTGAAGAGGCTAAATTTGTAATGATTGACCCTAAAGTGGTTGAGTTGAGTACATTTAACGGGATTCCCCATCTGCTGATGCCTGTTGTGACAGATCCTAAACGGGCGTCGCTTGCTTTAAAGAATATGTTGAAAGAAATGGGCCGAAGATATGAATTATTTGCACGGGAAAGTGTGCGTGATATTAACGGCTTTAACGATAGAAAGCGTCAACTCAACGAAGAAACGGAACTTTTACCTTATATCGTCGTCATTATTGATGAACTGGCTGATTTAATGATGGTGGCCGCTGCCGATGTGGAAGATTCTATAGCCCGGTTGGCACAAATGTCCAGGGCGGCAGGTATCCACCTTGTTATTGCGACTCAGCGACCATCTGTTGATGTCATCACCGGTGTGATTAAAGCCAACATTACATCCAGGATTGCTTTTGCCGTTTCATCCCAGGCCGATTCCCGAACTATCTTAGATATGGGTGGTGCGGAAAAACTTCTGGGGCGGGGTGACGCCCTTTTCCATCCAGTCGGCGTATCCAAGCCTTACCGGGTTCAGGGAGCCTTTATTAACGAAAGGGAATTGACAGAACTGCTGGGATTTATAAAGGGCCAAGGGGAGCCGCAGTATCAGGAACAGATGCTTCCGGAAGAAGAAGAAGAGAACGATTGGTATGAAGAGGACGAGCTTTTTCCCGAAGCGGTAATGTTGGTGGCACAGGCAGAAACGGCTTCTATCTCCATGTTGCAGCGACGTCTGCGGATCGGATACACACGGGCCGCCCGGTTAATAGATGATATGGAAAGGCGCGGGTTTGTCGGCCGATTTGAAGGAAGCAAAGCCAGGGAAGTTATGATTACTGCAGATCAAGTCTCGAAACTGTTAATGGATGAGAATTCAGATAACCCGACTATGTAAGAAACGGGAGTGGTAAAATGAAAGAGATAGGCAGTGAATTGCGTCAGGCCCGGGAGGAACTGGGTATATCAGTGGATGAAATATCCAACCGTACATTAATAGCGAAAAAATATCTGCTGGCTTTGGAAAGCGGAACGTTTACGGCTTTCCCCGGAGAAGTGTACTTAAAAGGTGCATTACGCAAATATGCCACAGAAGTAGGTCTGGCACCGGAGCAGTTGGTTAATCGGTATGATGAGTCAGTTAAAGGTGAAAAAACCAAAGGTAAGCCTGCCCCGGAAAAAGCTGTGCCAAAACCTAGAGCAACGTCAGGTATTCCTCAAAATATCAAAATTGTGCGAACAACCAGACGGGTGAATAAACGTCGCCTTGTTACGGTACTCGCCGTGTTGCTATTCGCTGTGTTTGCTGTCCGTGCTGTTTATACCGGTTTAATGACAGGAGGCGTAACTCCTGGAGTACCGCCTGTCCAGGAGAATCCTCTGCCGGATGAAGACCCACCGACCAACGACCTTCCCGTTATTACCCCGAATGAACCTGTAACTCCCGCACCTCCGCAAATACGAATTGAGAGAGACAGCCGGCAGGACAGAGTGCTATTTCATGTTTATAACGTTGACTCTCTGGATGTGGCGCTGACCTTTACGGAACGTTGCTGGATTCGTGTGGAAGCGGACAATGCATACCTTTTGGAAGATACCTTTTCCCCCGGCAACATAAAACGAATCTCTGCAAATAAAGAAATTCGTATCCGTATCGGTAACCCTCCGGGCATGAAAGTGAACGTGGGCGGAGAAAGTTTGGATCTACCTGCTACCGCAAATGCGTATACACTTCACATAGAGATTGCAGAGAATTAAACAACTGAGCGTTATATTTTCCTGGCCTATGAAAAAGTGAACAGCTGCTGCTGTTCACTTTTTTTGTATGTTTTTCCTTCTAAGAGGGAACGCTAAAAAAAACAGCAGGAGGACATGCATGCATTGGAACGATGTCATTTTACACCAGGGGAATGAAGAGTTACAGCGATTTATTGAAATAGGACTGCTGGCGGCCAGGCTGGGAGTCCCCATTCATTTTCATGTGGAAGGTGAACGGGGTACTGGCAAAACAACGCTGATTCGGGCTGCGCGTAGTCGTTTGCCGCAGATGGAGAGGGTTTATGGATGTTTATATAACTGTGAACCAAATCGTCCCCATTGTCCTGATCATAAAGATAAAGTTGGCCTAAGCCAGGAGAAAACTCTGGTTCCTTTTCTGGAGGTCTCTCATTCAGCCAAAATCGGCACGGTTGTGGGGAGTATAGATTTAGACAGGCTTACTTCCAAAACAAGACCGGCAGCAGCACTGTTGCCCGGGACACTGCCCCGGGCCAACCGCGGCATAATTTTTGTGGATGAAATAAACAGGCTGGCAGATACATCACCGGCATTGGTTGATGTGCTATTGGATGCTATGGGAACAAAACCTGGCAGGGTACAGATCGAGGAAACAGGCCTGCCTACGGTTGAAATGCCTGTCACCGTCAATGTGTGGGCAGCTTCTAATCCTGATGAAGAACCGGGGCCCCTGCAGGAAATACGCAGGCAATTAGCAGACCGGTTTGACTTTGCTGTCCGGATTCAGAGGCCGGACCGACCTGAAGTCGTGCGGGCAATTATTAACGCCGAAACGGATCTTCCACAGAGCATGCGTATTACTCAGATGCCGCTTGGTCAGGGTATTTTGGATTCACTTACATTGGACCCCCGGGTGGAAGAATTCCTTGGCGAAGCATATATCCGCTTCAGGCTGGAAAGTATCCGGGGAATACAGGCAGCCCGTCTCGGAGCATTGCTACACGCCATTCTTCATGGTAAAACAGTGGCTGATTTTTCAGATTTGGCAGTAGTTCTGCCAGCTGCACTGCGTCATCGTATTGAAGCTCCTAAATTGCTGGAAGTGGCAGAAGCTATGAAAAAAGCGACCGAGTCTGAAAAACGGATAGAAAAAAACAGCCCGCCTGCAAACCCTATTGGTCCTGTGCGTAAAACATCAGGGGGATATCCTGCTTTTTGGCGCGGGCTCTGGCAGCGTTTATCCAGTCAGAAAACCGGTCATAGCGGGAAATCTTTAACAGCAGAGAACGCAACACCTACCCAAGGCGGCGGGGAAAGCAGTGAAAAAAAAAAGACAGCAGTTCTGACAGGGCCGGCGGAGACAGAATAGCATACAGATTAGAGGCAACCGACAGCCAAGCCCTCCATCGCGGACAGTGTGTTTTAACCCTTGATGCGCCGGGTGAACTGCAAGCAGTAGAAAATGAAATCCGTCGTCTGCAGCAAATGCCGGCGAGTAAGCAGATTCAGCGTTTTAATTACCGGCGTATTCGCCAGACCCGGGCAACAAATGGTCCCATTGCCGAAAAAGAAGCCAGGCCTAAAGCCGGTGAGCCGGTTACCAGCCTGGCTCTGGCAGAAACGATGATTGCTGCGGCTCGTCGTCGGTTTGCCAACGATAACGAAATAAATTTTTTAAAAAAAGAAGACATTCGTATTCAACATCAGACAGGTGGGCCGCCCCTGGAAGTCTGTCTGCTTGTTGACACCAGCGGCAGTATGAACGGCAAACGTATCAGAGAAGTAAAAACATTGGCCGACCATCTGGTACGTCAAATGCATGAGCCGTTATCACTGGTCACATTCCAGGAAGGTGACGTCAGCGTAAAGGTCAGGTCAACAAGAAATACCCATCGGGTAAGATACGGACTGGCAGCAATGAGCGCCGCAGGACTCACACCTCTGGGCGAAGGGATTCGTCTGGCGGCAAGTTATCTGTCTAAGAGACGGGGTAAAAAACATTTACTGATTCTCATAACTGACGGGCTGCCGACTTGGTCCATCGGCGACAAAGACCCGTACCAGGATGCCATTGAAGCCGGCGAAACGGTGAAGAAAGCCGGTATCAATTTTATTTGTATTGGGCTGGAGCCGCAACGGACCTTTCTGGAGAAAATGGCAGAAAAAGCCGATGCGTCGCTATATATTGTGGATGATCTGGACCACAAAGAGATTGCAGCTATCACCCGTCGCGAAAAGTCCCGGGTTAAACTAAATGAAAACTAAAGTTCAAAAGCAGCCGGAAAGGCTGCTTTTGAACTTTATCTTTTGACAATAGTATGATTACCGTTTATACTGATCTCGTTTAGACTGGATAAAATTGTTGGGGAGGACATATGAGGGATACACATGTTGCGTTAGTCTCTTTAGGCTGTGCCAAGAATCTGGTTGACAGTGAGACGATGCTTGCTTTATTAAAAGTAGAGGGTTTTATTTTAACAAATAATACGGCTGAGGCCGAGGTCATTATTATTAATACATGCGGGTTTATCGAGTCGGCGAAAGAAGAATCCATTAAAAAAATTCTGGAAATGGCCAGCCTGAAAAAAGGCAGTTGCCGATTGCTCCTGGCCGCCGGATGCATGGCGCAGCGTTACGGAAAAGAATTATTAGTTGAAATCCCAGAGCTTGACGGTATTTTCGGTACGGAAGATGTTTATGGCGTGTCGGCAGCAATTCACCGAGGCCTTGCCGGTGAAAAAGTGACCTTAACATCAGGGGAGTTCCCGGCTCCTGAAGGGGCGCCACGACTTCTTGGTACCCCTTCCCATACAGCTTACCTGAAAATAGCTGAAGGTTGCGACAACCGTTGCAGTTACTGTGCCATTCCGTCCATTCGCGGCCCGTATCGCAGCCGAAGAACCACTTCTGTTGTGGATGAGGCGGTCAGACTTATTGCAGGTGGTGTGAAAGAACTAAATCTGATTGCCCAGGATATAACTCTCTTTGGTACGGACACAACCGGTAATAAGGCACTTCCCCTACTGTTGCGGGAACTGGCCGGCTTGGAAAATCTGCACTGGATAAGGTTGCTGTATGCATACCCTGAAAGACTGGATGATGATATTATTGAAGCCATGGCAACTGAGCCGAAGGTTTGCAATTACCTTGATTTGCCGCTCCAGCACGGTTGTGATGCAATCCTGCGTAGAATGGGCAGAAGAATGACGTCACGCCAGATTTTAACGCTGCTGGCTAAATTGCGGAGACTCATCCCCGGCATAGTGTTACGATCATCTTTCATCGTCGGGTTTCCCGGAGAAGGAGAAGAAGAGTTTGAGCAAATGCTATCATTTTTACAGGAGGCTCAACTTGACAGGGTCGGGTTTTTTGCCTACTCCCGGGAAGAAGGGACTCCGGCGGCCCGTTTTCACCGGCAGGTTCCCGAGGGGGTAAAACAAGAGAGGGTAGACCGCGCTGTTGCGCTGCAGAGTTCTGTTGTTTTGGAAAAAAACAAAACACTGGTGGGCAGTATTCAGAGGGTAATGATAGACGGTTGTTCCGCCCAGGATCCGTCAGTGATACTGGCCAGGACATACGGGCAGGCTCCGGATGTTGACGGTTATGTCCGTCTTCCGGTCATTAAAAAGCAGAACGGGGAGATGGTCTCCGTACGTATTACAGGCTTTGATGGCTATGATTTATTGGGGAGTATAGTAAGCAGTTCCTAAAAAATTCCCCACCAGTGGTCTTACCTTCCAGTTGGATTCGCCTCTGTGCTATGTTATAATGATTTATGTAAACTGGCGAACGCTGGAAAGGGCGATTATATGAAGAATTTCAAGTGGACTATAACTGTTTTGGCGTTTGTGCTTACCCTGGCTTTGTCAGTGGGGGCCGTATATTTGCGTCAGACTCAGATGGTCAATGAACCTTTATTTAAGCGAATCAGCGAACTTGAAAGCGTAGAGACCGTAAGCTTGAATCAGGATGGGAACCTGCAGGTAATTACAGTTAAATTGTCAAATGTAAATGATTTTCCCGGCATACATCGGCAAGTAAACGATGAAATCAGCAGACTTTTAGGTCAAAAACGCTATCGTCTGGTACTATTGGACGAACGTGACGACGCCTTGCAGTCGGCTTTTTATGCTGTCCATCTTGCTCTTTATGAGGGAGAGAGGTTGGGAAATTTTGCTGAAATGGGAGACCGTGTTAGTCAGGGACTACGTTCTTTTGGCGTGGAAAATTATTCACTGTTTGTAGACTCGGAGTATATATACATTCAGATTCAGAGCGGAGACGCTTATTTATACGAAGTGATTAAGAGAAATGACAGGCAGGAAGCAGGTGAGCGCGTATGATTCGTGAAATTGCCTTAGGTGCGGCATTAGCGCTCATTACTACATTGGCGTGGCAGGGTGTCAATATAACTCCTGTTGTCTTCTTTGGTGTTATGTTCCTTCTACTCTTTCATTTCGCAGGCTCCAGAGGAGGCAGCAAAAATTTTGCCGTGGTTGATTCGGGCAAAAGCACCAGCGGTCTTGTAAAATTTGAGCAAATAGGCGGTCAGCAAACGGCTAAAAAAGAACTTCTGGAAGCACTGGACTTTGTCCGTTTCCCGGAGCGCATTGCTAAAATGGGAATTCGGCCGCTTAAAGGAATACTGTTGGTGGGTCCCCCGGGCACAGGAAAGACACTTCTTGCTAAAGCGGCAGCCCAATACACCGAATCCATCTTTCTGGCATCATCGGGTAGTGAGTTTATCGAAATGTATGCCGGTGTAGGAGCACAAAGGATTAGACAGATATTTTCAAAGGCCCGGAGTCTGGCTCTGAAGGAAAAAAAGAGCAGCGCCATTGTTTTCATTGACGAAATTGAAATTCTTGGTGGTAAAAGGGGATCTCATAGTTCTCATCACGAATATGACCAAACACTAAACCAGTTGCTGGTTGAAATGGACGGATTGTCTGTGGACGAGAAAGTCCGCGTTCTGCTCATTGGCGCAACCAACCGGTCTGATATGCTTGATAGTGCTCTGGTGCGCCCGGGACGCTTTGACAGAATTGTCCAGGTGGACTTGCCTGATGTGGATGCCAGGTTTGAGATTCTTAAACTTCACTTAATAAATAAGCCACAGGAAGATGACACTGACTTACTCCGTGTGGCCCGGGAAACTTTCGGATTCTCCGGTGCTCACCTGGAGAGCGTGGCGAATGAGGCCGCTATTCTGGCGATGCGGGAAAAAAGGGAAAAAATCAGTGAGCGTGATTTGCATGAAGCTATAGATAAAGTAATTATGGGTGAAAAATTAGATCGAAAGCCTGATAAGGAAGAACTATGGCGCGTAGCCGTCCATGAGATTGGTCACGCAATCATTAGTGAGATGAATCGCCCAGGTTCCGTATCTACCATTACAACGACCCCCCGTGGAAGAGCTTTGGGTTATATGCGACAGAGCCCGGAAAAAGACAGTTATCTGTATACTCAGCAATATCTGGAGGGCCAAATTGCCATTCTGGTTGGCGGAGCCGTAGCAGAAGAAATCGTGCTTGGCAATCGTTCCACCGGAGCAGCCAATGACTTTCAGCAAGCGGTTGATGCGGCTAAGCGTATTATTGCCGCAGGAATGTCAACACTGGGCGTCGTTTCCCTGGATGATTTGCCTGGCACTATTTTGCATCGTATTATACAGCAAATTATAGCGGCTCAGGAGCAATATGTCCGGGACGTCCTTTGTGATTACCAGACACAAATCCATGATTTAGCGGGAGTTCTGATAGAAGAAGAAAAATTAACCGGAGAAATGTTGCGGTGCCGTCTCGACCTCGCCGGGCAGTGTGCAGTATCATAATTTCCTGATGAATAAAGGTGCCAGGGAAATCCCTGGCACCTTTATTCATATGAAAACGAATCGACTTTATTTCTTTGCCTGTGCAGTCAGCAGGCGGGTAACAACATCGCAGGCTGCCACATCTTCCGTGTGTAAATAGTCGAATCACCTCTGGTATAAATTTTCGCCGGAAAATAGCTATAATCCTTTTCCTGTTTGTAAAGATTATGGTATGGTAGAAGTGTAAAAATCATTGAGGGGTGAATTCATTGACAACAGAAACACTGGACTGCCGCGGTTTGTCTTGTCCGATGCCGGTGGTTGAAGCAAAAAAGAAACTGACACAGATGCAGGGCGGCATGCTCAATATACTCGTTGATAATGAAACGGCAAAAAACAATCTGCTGAAACTGGCGGGAAGTCTTAATTTAGAAGTGGTGTCCCGGGAGGATAAGGGAGTCTTTGCTGTCACTGTGTTGCTTGATGGTAACAAAGAAATGAATAAAGCAGAGAAGGGAAAGGTAACTTTTTTAATCACAGCAGATACTATGGGCCGGGGCGATGAAGAATTGGGGAAGCTTCTCATTAAGTCCTTTTTCTATGCACTGGCAGAGAGCGACAAACTCCCGGAGTCGGTCTCCCTGGTTAACAGTGCAGTGACCCTGGCTTGTGACGGCTCACCCTCTCTGGAGAGTCTGGAGAAACTGGCATCGCGCGGAGTCGCAGTATATTCCTGCGGACTTTGCCTGGATTTTTACCACCTGAAAGAAAAGCTGCGCGTTGGGGAAGTAACTAATATGTACTCAATTGTTGACCAGCTTACATCAGGACAGGCAATGATTTTATAAAAAGGAAGGATATTCCCTCTGGATATCGAATATATGTTTGTGTATAGTGAGAGGGGGGAACTGGGTGCGCATTATCGGCATTGACCCGGGACTGTCCACAACCGGCTACGGTATTGTGGACAGTGATGGTTACCGCTGCAGTTTGGTTGACTTTGGTTGTGTCCGAACCGACTCTAAATGGGAAGGCCCGGAGCGTTTAAAGATTATTTATAATGATTTGCATTCGCTTCTTACTAAATATCAACCGTCTGTTATGGCCGTTGAAAAACTCTTCTTTAGCCGGAATGTAACCAGTGCCATGCAGGTGGGGGAAGCCCGGGGAGTAGCAGTGCTCGCAGGGTGCCACACCGGACTGATCGTTTGTGAGTATACACCCCTGCAAGTCAAACAGGCAGTGGTGGGATATGGCCGCGCAGAAAAACAACAAGTTCAGCACATGGTCCGGGTGCTGTTGGCACTGAAAGTTATCCCCCGTCCTGATGATGCTGCAGACGCTCTGGCCGTGGCTATCTGCCATGCCCATAGCTGCAACGGCTATGGTCGGAGGAATAACTATGTTTAATTATATTCGCGGCAAACTGATACAGAAAACTAAAAATGCAGTGATTATTGAGAACCATGGAATCGGTTATTTCCTTACTGTGCCCGCCACTACCCTTGCCCAGTTGATTAACTTGGGAGAAGAGGTTAAACTATTTACATATCTGGCTGTTCGTGAAGATGATTTATCTCTGTATGGATTTTCTTCCGCTGAAGATTTGGCTATATTCGAGCTTTTACTTTCGGTTTCCGGAGTAGGTCCCAAAGCTGCTTTGGCTGTTCTTTCCACGCTAAGTACCGCTGACTTTTATCTGGCAGTTATGCATGAAAATGTGCGCACACTGACCAGAGTCCCCGGAGTCGGTCCCAAGTCGGCCAAACGTCTAATTATGGAACTGAAGGATAAGGTGGCCGCAATCGGCGGGGAAATACCGGTTGCCCATGTTGCTTCAGACTTGCAAAATCCCGATGCGTACAATGATGCTATGGAGGCTCTCCTGGCCCTGGGTTACAACGGAACGGAAGCACAAACTGCGTTGCAGGCGGCGCGTAAGGACGGTAATAATGATACAGGGCAGGCATTGTTACGCCGGGCTTTGGCCCAACTGGGAATGAGGTGAGAAAAACGGCATGGAAGAACGGATAATTTCTGCGCGTACACGTTCTGATGATGACTGGCAGGAAGTGTCGCTACGTCCGAGGACATTGGATGAATATATCGGTCAGGATAAACTAAAAGAGAATCTGCAGGTATTTATCTGTGCTGCCAAGGAGCGGGGCGATTCTTTGGATCATGTGCTCCTGTACGGACCTCCCGGTCTCGGCAAAACGACACTGGCTGCAATTATAGCCGCTGAACTGGGCGTAAATTTACGTGCCACATCCGGTCCGGCCATTGAGCGACCTGGCGATCTGGCAGCTATCCTGACCAATCTGGCACCCTATGACGTTCTGTTTATTGACGAAATTCACCGATTGCACAGAACGGTAGAAGAAGTATTGTACCCCGCTATGGAAGACTTTGCATTAGATATTATCATCGGCAAAGGGCCCAGTGCCCGTTCATTGCGTTTGGATCTGCCGCCCTTTACCCTGATTGGCGCAACAACCAGGGCAGGTGCGCTGTCTTCTCCGCTACGCGACCGCTTTGGCGTTGTTTCCCGGTTAGAGTTTTACCGTGAAGAAGAACTACAGGAAATTGTCCGTCGGGCGGCCCGCATTTTACAGGTACCCATCGATGAAGAGGGCTCCCGTCAGATAGCTTCTGCAGCCCGGGGCACACCTCGGGTAGCTAACCGCTTACTAAAGCGTGTACGGGATTTTGCCCAAATTAAAGCAGATAATGAGATTACCGGAGATGTCGCCCGGTTGGCGTTGCAAATGCTGGAAGTGGATTCCCTTGGCCTGGATGAGGTTGATCGATTTCTTTTGCGCACAATGGTTGAAAAGTTCAGTGGCGGCCCTGTGGGGCTGGATACTCTGGCTGCTGCCATCTCAGAAGAGCGTGAGACCATTGAAGATATTTTCGAGCCCTATTTAATGCAGATAGGCTTTTTACAGCGTACGCCGCGGGGACGAATTGTTACCCAACTGGCCTGCCGACATCTGGGTGTAACCTTCCCGGAATCTGCACAGCAAAACTCTCTTTGGTAGGTGACACAGTGAAACTTTTATTGCACATGTGCTGCGCACCGTGCAGTACTTATAGTACAGGGCATTTTCGCCGTCTGGGATATGATATCCACGGTTACTTTTATAACCCAAACATCCATCCGTACAAAGAATTTCTGCGGCGCCGGGATGCTTTGAAAGAGTTTTGCCAAAATGAAGATATACCGCTTGACGTATCAGACTCATATGATCTGGAAGATTACCTGCACATGGTGATGGAAGACATGTCAAGCCGCTGTCGGTATTGTTATCGTATCCGTCTTGAGGAGGCTGCACAGCAGGCAGCCAAAATGAATATACCCTGGTTCTCAACGACTCTGGCTATTAGCCCCTATCAGGATCATGAGCTTTTGCGCCTTGAGGGTGAAGAAGCGGGACGCAAGCACGGTGTATCATTTATATATGAAGATTTGCGCCCCGGTTACAGGGAAAGCGTAGAAATTTCCCGCAAGCTGGGAATTTACCGTCAGCCTTACTGCGGTTGCATTTTTAGCGAAAAGGAACGTTATTTAAAATAGGAGGCAGTTGGGATGGATCAATTCGGCCGGCTATTTCTCTATATCGGCGGCTTTTTTCTTCTTTTCGGACTGGCCCTTACTTTGGGCGGTCGGTTGCACCTTGGCAGGCTGCCGGGTGATATAATCGTGCGACGGGAAAATTTTGTATTTTATTTTCCCATAATGACGGGGATTGTGATTAGTCTTGTTTTATCGTTTTTATTTTATATATTGCGCCGTTTGTAAAACAATGGGGATTGTTGTGTAATTTCATTTATTTCAACCATACCCCCAAAAAGAGAGATACATTTACGAATGAATAAGTAAGGAGGGCGAACCGGTGGTCATACATATTGAGACCCGGGGAAATCCCGTGCCGGATGATGTCGTCCTCAAAGCACAGTGTGGGGACAATGATTGCCGGGAATTCTTATTAAAGACGTATCAACCGTTTATTATCAAAGTTACATCCCGCACCTGTCACAGATTTGTCTCGGAAGGTGCGGATGAGGAAATATCAGTAGCGCTGATGGCGTTTAACGAAGCGATAGACAGTTTTCGGCCGGGGCAAGGATCCCGTTTCCTCAGCTTTGCCAGACTGGTCGTAGAAAGACGGCTGACTGATTATTTTCGACGCACAAAGCCCAGATTGCAGGAAATCCCTTTTTCGGGATTTGGAGATGGCGATGATGAATTGTATCTGTTGGAAAGAAACGCGGCAGTGCAGGTCTACGCAGATTCTGAGATTAAACGGGACAGACGGGAAGAAATTGTTTACTTTGCCGAACGACTGCAGGAGTTTAAAATCTCGCTGGATGAACTGGTGAAGATTTCACCGAAACATGCCAAGGCGCGTAAGAGAGCAATGCAGGCGGCTCTCGCTATTTTCAAAAACGAACGCTGGCTACAGTTTTTTATGAAATACAAAGAATTGCCGTTAAAAGAACTGGACGGACATCTGTCTGTAAGCCGTAAAACACTGGAGAGGCAGCGTAAGTATATTATTGCGTTACTTCTTGTCTGTATAGAAGATTTGCCAAATATTCGTGAGTACCTTAAAGGAGAAGACGGATTGTGAAAACAAAAGGACTGGTCATGGAAGTCCAAAAAAATACAGTAGTCGTACTCACCAAGGACGGCCGTTTTTGCCGTTTGCCCCGCTCCGGATCTGTACAGGTCGGTGAAGAATATGCCTATGGTTCGTCTTCTTCATTCCGTCCATGGTTTGCTGTTGCAGCGGTACTTATGCTCGCTCTGGCATCAATACTTCTTCCATTGACAAACCCTGCAGTACCTGCGGCTTACGTTACCATTGATATCAACCCCAGCCTGGAACTAACTGTATCCACCACCGGAAAAGTAATTGCTGTAGATGCACTAAATAATGACGGTCAGCTGTTTTTGCAAGGGCTGAAGATCAAAAAACTACCGCTGGATGTTGCGTTACGAAAAATATTCCAGGCTGCAGAAGAACAACAGTATTTTGACAGCGATTCTCTGATTGTGATTACCAGTACACCGGTAAACGAAGAAGCGCCTGATGTCAGCGAAGTTATCGTTTTAGCTTCTGCCAGTTATCTTCCGCCAACAGCTTCCCCGGTTGCCGTAACTGTTGTTGCGGGCACGAAAGAGATGAGAGAGGAAGCTCAGGAATTGGGGCTTTCCACCGGTAAGTACGCCATTTATCTGGCAGCTGAACACGAGGGATTATCTCTGATTATGAGTGAACTTCAGGAAAAAGGTATTGGTAGAGCACTGCTTGACATGGATGTTCATCCCGGTGAATTTTTGCGGCGTGTTGATAAAGAACAGATACTGATATTTGCACAGAACGCTCAGAACCGCATGGCCGCCGCTAATAAACAAGATATGCTCAGTGAAGAAGACGACGGTGAAGAAGACGAGCCGGGTACAGTTGAAGAGAATACATCCAGGAAGCCCGGGCGTGGCAATCAGCCGGACAAAAAAACAGGCAAGCCGGAAACGCCAGCGGTGGAACAGCCGAATTTAGCACAAGCGAACAATAACAGTGATGACGAAGTTTCTGATGTTGTATACGGGGAAACAAACGTATCAAATGAAACTGTTCCTTTCCAGTTAAATCATGATCAGGTATCTGAAGAATTCAGGCAAAATAAGCGCTGGAATTGGGGTCGGATAAAAGGCGTTTTCTTTCCCGGGGCCAACGAATAAAAAGGCGCTTCAAAGAAGCGTCTTTTTCATATCCTTTTTTGGCAGGAAAAGCTGGGTAAATGTCGAAATTATGGGAGACTAAAATTCTGGGGGTGAATCATGAAAAAAATCATCTTTATCATGGCAATTGTTTTTTTCTCCCGGTTGTTTCCCGGTAGCGTCTTAGCCCAGGAGACGATTCGGGTAGGTTTATATTATGACGCAGGTTTGAGAACCAATGCTGTGCTTTTATCCGCCGAATTTATAAATCAACAGGGATTGGATGTCTCTTTACGGTTGGCAGACCCGGTTGTCCTTCCAGTTACCTACACTCACGCCAGTTTAATGCCTGTAAATCAATCTGCCCCCTTAGTACAAGTCGGTGCCGGCTCTACAGCGACAGATACGCTGCAGTTAGCCAGAGAAACAAAGAGTTTAGGATATAAAACATATTTGGTATACCGAAGCGATGGAACTGCTTTCCCTTATAAAGTTTGGGTTGAAGGGATTGAAGTCGCAGTTAAGTCCGCCCATTACCCTTCTGCCGTTGCAGTTTATCCTCAAGGTGATCTGCTGCTTCTGAACGATAATACCCAGGCAGAAGTTGGCTTGATTATCGACGGTAGAGTCGCTCTGCTACTGGCGCCCCGGGGAGGGGTAACAAGGGTGGGAGCATCCGGACAGTTTACGCGAAACTATGAGGGAGCCTTTGAATTTACTGTAAGCGGCGGCAGAATAGCCGTAGTAAATACTCCCGGTATGGAGCAGTATATTTTCGGAGTGGTGCCATACGAAATGTACGAGTCCTGGCCCGTGGAAGCTTTGAAAGCTCAGGCTGTTGCTGCACGCTCCTACGCTTACGTGAATCAAAATAAACATAGAGCGTTGGGGTTTGGCGTGTGCGACTCCCCGGCCTGCTGTCAGAAGTATGCTGGTTTTAATGGCGACTACGTAAATACAAGGCGTGCCGTGGAAGAAACGGCAGGCAAGTTAGCACGGTATAACGGGAAAGTAGCCCAGCTCTACTATCATTCTAACAGCGGCGGCCATACAGAAAATTCGGAAGACGTGTGGTCCAATCCTGTACCTTATGTACGGGCTACTCCGGATCCCTACTCTGTCAACGATTCACTTCTTATTCACCTTGCATCCAGGACGGGTAGCAGTTCCCAGTTTCCCGCTAAGTGGCTGTATACCCACTCCCGGCAAGAAGTGGAAGATATGCTCCGTAATAATATTGGCGTAAATATAGGTACGCTGCTGGAAATACGTTCATTGAATCAATCCGAGGGCGGCCGGCATTTGGAAATTTTAGTACGGGGAACCGCCGGCGAATATACACTTACACGTAGTCAAACACGCAGTGCTTTTAACCTTCCCAGCAGTTTGTACAATATAATTCAGGCGCAACAGCGGGTTCACGTTGTCGGAGCCAAAGGCATTACTAAAGAAGTATTTGTCGGAGAGGTGTTTGCTACCACCTCAAACGGAGCTGCCAGAGCAGCCCATTCGTCAGACAGTATCGTGTTAAGCAACGGCAGCAGAACCAGAACGGTTTCAAAAGTTGCCAGCGGTTTTGCTTTTGACGGACGTGGTTGGGGGCATGGAGTAGGTATGTCTCAGTGGGGCGCTTATGAGATGGCAAAACAAGGGCATACTTACCAAGAGATATTAACATATTATTTTCGCGGAATTTCAATTGATTAATTACGACAAGGTGGTTATATGCGGCTTGATGATTTCGACTACCGGCTACCCGGGGAACTGATTGCCCAGGAGCCTTTGACAGAAAGAGAAGCTTCCCGACTTCTGGTGCTTAATCGGGAAACCGGTGAAGTGACTCACTGTAACTTCCCGGATATCCTTTCATATCTGCGTGCCGGAGACACCCTTGTGTTAAATGACACAAGGGTTATTCCTGCCCGGCTGCTTGGAGAGAAGAAAGGAAGCGGCGGTTTGGTGGAAGTTCTGTTGCTCCATCGACGCAGTGCTACCTTGTGGGAAACGCTAGTCCGGCCTGGACGAAGGTTGCGCGTTGGCGCCGAGATGTCTTTCGGCAACGGAGAACTCCAAGCCGTTGTGACGGAAGAATTGGCGGAAGGATGCCGTCTCGTTCAGTTTAGCTTTAATGGTATTTTTGAAGAAATTTTAGATCGGTTGGGGGAGATGCCTTTACCACCGTATATAAAAAAGAAATTAACTGACAGGGAACGTTATCAAACGGTATATGCCCGGGAAGAGGGCTCAGCCGCTGCTCCCACTGCCGGATTGCACTTTACAACGCAATTGTTGCGGGACGCAGAAAAAAAAGGGGTTCGTATTGTAACCCTCACTCTTCATGTAGGTCTTGGTACATTCCGGCCGGTTCAGGTCGATGATATCCGTGAACACCGTATGCACAGTGAGTATTATCGTGTAAGCGAAGAAGCGGCAGATACGCTTAATCATTGCCGCCGTAGCGGCGGACGTATTTTTGCCGTTGGCACCACATCAAGCCGTGTCCTGGAAACAGTAACGGATGAATCTGGTATAGTCCACGCCGGCTCAGGCTGGACAGACATTTTTATATACCCTGGATACCGGTTTAAAGCGGTCGATATGCTCTTAACAAATTTTCACCTGCCAAAATCCACACTGCTTATGCTTATCTCGGCGTTTGCCGGCCGGGAATACGCTTTGAATGCCTATGAACAGGCTGTTGGCGAAAGGTATCGTTTTTTCAGTTTTGGAGATGCTATGCTGATTATATAGGTTTGACAAAAGTTGCGCACACAGGTAAACTAAGCCATGGAGAGATGCCGATGGCCATTCAATATACGTTACTAAAAGAATGCTCGCGAACCGGTGCCAGAGCCGGGATTTTGCATACCCCTCACGGGGACGTGCCCACGCCTGTATTTATGCCTGTGGGTACTCAGGCTACAGTCAAGACAATGAGTCCGGAAGAGCTAAAAGATATCGGTGCAAATATTATCCTCAGTAATACATATCACCTTTATCTGAGACCGGGTCATGAGTTAGTCCGTGCTGCAGGTGGACTTCATAAGTTCATGAACTGGGATCGGGCAATCCTTACAGATAGTGGCGGTTTTCAAGTATTTAGCCTGGGTCCGTTGCGTAAGATTAAAGAAGAAGGGGTTACCTTCCGATCTCACCTGGATGGTTCAGAACACTTTCTCAGTCCGGAGAAGGTCATGGAAATACAGGAAGCCCTGGGGGCCGATGTAATCATGGCCTTTGATGAATGTGCTCCTTACCCGGCCGAGCGCGATTATATCAAAGATTCTCTGGAAAGAACATCCCGGTGGGCGGAGCGATGCCTAAAGGCACAAACACGTAAAGACCAGACGCTCTTTGCTATTGTCCAGGGAGGAATGTACCCGGATTTGCGTCGGGAGAGTGCTAAACAACTGGTAACGATGGGTTTTCCCGGCTATGCTGTAGGCGGTCTCAGCGTGGGGGAACCTGCGGATTTTATGTATGAAATGCTGGATGCAACAATACCTTTGCTTCCCCAAAATAAGCCGCGTTATCTGATGGGAGTAGGAACCACAGACTACCTGATTGAAGGGGTGGCCCGGGGAGTCGATATGTTTGATTGTGTTTTGCCTACCCGCATCGCCCGTAACGGTACAGTTCTGACCCGTGACGGATATCTGACAGTTCGGAACAGACCGTTTGCCGATGATTTCCGCCCCCTTGAAGAAGGGTGCCAATGCTATACCTGCAGGAACTACACCCGAGCCTATATCAGACATTTAATCAAAGCCAACGAAATTTTCGGCTTTCGCTTAACAACTTATCATAATCTTTATGTGCTTGTTCATTTCATGGAGCGGATACGGGAAAGCATATTAAATAACTCATTTCCCGAACTATATCAAGAATTTAACGCCCGAATCGGGCGGAAAAAGGAGGCGTTATAATGAATACTGCTGTACTTCAGAGCCTGCTACCGTTTGTATTATTATTTGTTGTCTTCTACTTTTTGCTAATCAGGCCGCAAGTGACACAGCAAAAACAGCGCAAAGAACTGTTAAGTTCTTTGAAAGAGGGAGATAAAATCAGGACAATTGGCGGTGTCTATGGCACCATTGAAAAAATTAAAGACGAAGACCTGATCATTAAAATCGCTGAAAACACAAAGATTCGCATAGCACGTTTTGGTATAGAACGTGTTATGACAGAGAAAGAATAACTCACTTAGAAATCTTTGGCATATTCAAAGGCTTGGGCACATACATTGCAAGTAAGAACTTGTGGAGGTGACGCCCATGCCGAGAAGAAGCGGTGCTGCCACTGTGATAAAAACACAGGCACCTGCCCTGGTTATTGCCAAAGGAGTACTTTTTGCTTACTTTTTTTCTCTTTGTATTTTCCTTGTATTCAGCACACTTATTCAATTCACTGGCCTGACGGAAGCTGTACTTCCCTATGTTGCATACGGCACATCACTGATTACAATCTTTGCCGGTGCCGCGTATGTATCAAGCAGACTGGACACCAAAGGGTGGCTAAACGGTGGCATCACGGGTTTGGTTTACCTGGCCGGCCTCTTGATATTCGCGTTAATATTGCTTCCTGACTTCAGCATTCACCTGGGCTATGTTTCAAAAGCATTTTTGGCTTTTGTAGCCGGAGCAGCCGGCGGAATCTTCGGAATTAACTCCTGACTTAATTCACTGATTCAGTACCTGTTTTCCTAAGTCATATTTAGCAGAAAAAAAATAACCGTGAATAACGGTTATTTTTTTCTCTAAAACCTTCCTAGCAAAAGCAGAACCCCTATACCGATAAAAGCTACTCCTGCACCGGTCTGCAGAATATTGGGCGGAAATATTTTTATCAGCCAACTTCCGGCCATTACCCCAATAAGAGAAGAAAGAACAAGCGCAGCAGCTGCTCCGAAGAAAACCGCCTTCGCCGATTGCCCCTGGGAAACCAACAGCATGGTGGCAAGCTGCGTTTTGTCACCAAGCTCTGCCAGAAAAATAAGTGCAAAAGAAGTCAAGAAGGCCTTCATCATCATCTGATCATCTCCTTTATGTATGTGTATTCGCAGGATGTACCCACTATGATGGTACCTGGACAGTTACCCTCAAAGTGTCATTACAATTGATTTGTTGGCATAAACTAAAAATGTAGGTTACGCCAAAAGGCCCGGAGGAGGATTGTCTTGCTTACAGAAAGCATGGAAGACTACCTGGAAATGATATATCGTATCGTTGAAGAGAAGGGGTACGTCCGTGCCGTTGACTTGGCAGAAGCATTACATTTTCAGGCCTCGAGTATTACAAAAATGATTCAGAAGCTGGATGAGGCAGAATTTATAAAATATGAAAAATACCGTAATATTGCGCTGACTTCCAAGGGTGAGCGGTACGGTAAATTTTTAGTTTGGCGCGATTCTACATTGAAAAAGTTTCTTCGCTTACTAAATTCACAGACCGGGGTTGAGGAGCAGGTTGAAGGGATGGAGCACTATATTACTCCAAAGACTATGCAACTCATTAATAACCTGATTACCTATTTTGAATCCAATCCGGGTGCACTACGATCTTTCCACGCTCTGCAGCACGGTCAGGCTAACGGGAATGAAGACGGTCTGGATCAACTCCGTGCGTGGGAGTTTCGTCATAATATGGAGGAGATATAATTATTTCTGGCGGTAAAATGGCTTCTGTATTCTACAGAGCCATCTTTTTATTTACTCCTGAAAATTAAAAGAGCACCTTTCTCTCATGATTTCTTACCGTTCACCTATTTCACCCGTTACGCATAGTCTGGTATCACAAGATTTCCGAAGGGAAAAGTTTTTGGCGTACTCATTCAATAATTATAACTATAAAAACTGGGAGGCAAAGAATTGGAAGCAAAAGATAGTGAGTTCACGCTCAGCAGACTGCGCGTGGGTGAACGTGGAGTGGTTACTTCTCTGCATGCCCAAGGAATCATACGGAGGCGAATGCTGGACCTTGGTTTGGTGCCAGGAACTGTTGTGGAATCCGTCCGGCGCAGTCCTGCAGGAGATCCAACAGCGTATAACATCAGAGGGGCGATTATCGCTTTGCGTGCGGAGGAAGGTTGCAAAGTCTATGTGGAACTACTTTAAGAGTTAAGAAGGGAGTTAACTATGGGTTTAACGTGTCAATCATCAGGAAAAGGTGTTCTGCGGGAAGACTTTCTTAGTTATGAAACGAAAAGTGATTATATTGTTGCTTTAGCCGGCAATCCAAACACCGGTAAAAGCACTGTTTTTAATGCCTTAACAGGGCTGAAGCAACATACAGGAAATTGGCCGGGTAAGACGGTCACTCAGGCCCTCGGAAACTACAGACATGGCCAGAAACTTATTACTCTGGTTGATTTGCCGGGAACCTATTCACTGCTTGCTAATTCCCCTGAGGAGCAAGTCGCCAGGGATTTCATATGTTTTGCAGAACCGGATGCAACTGTGGTAGTGGTAGATTCTACTTGCTTGGAACGCAACCTTAACCTGGTTCTGCAGGTATTGGAAATTACCCCAAAAACAATCGTCTGTCTTAATCTTATTGACGAGGCAAGACGTAAGAAGTTGCGCATAGATGTTGAGATGCTTGCTATCAAGCTGGGAGTACCCGTTATCCCTACTGCCGCACGGAGTAAAGAGGGTTTGGGTTTTCTGAAAGACACCATTAACCGGGTTGCTTCAGATGCTATACAGTTGAATCCATTACGCCTGAAATATGAAGACCGGCTGGAAGTTGCAATATCAAAACTGGCCGGTGAGCTGGAACCCCTTCTGCCTGAGAGAATCAACAAGCGCTGGATTGCGCTCCGGTTGCTAGACGGTGATTATACAGTCATAGACGGAATTCAAAAATTTCTCGAGAAGAAGATAGTGGTGGAGGGATTTGCATCTTGACCCAGGTAACGCAGATTACAGACCTTAACGAAGTTGTCAGAAAGGCAGCGGAATATCGGGAAACGCAGGATGAAAGCGTCAGGGACCGGATTGTCAGCAATATTTACAATGAGGCCGAAACACTGGCATCCTCTGTAGTGTCTCACCTGGAAAGAAGAGTAGACTGGGATCGTAAAATTGACAATATTGTTACTTCCCGGATTCTAGGCTACCCACTGATGTTAGCGCTCCTTGGTGCCGTTTTCTGGGTAACGCTAAGCGGCGCAAACGTCCCGACCGACATGCTGGCCAACTTTTTTTTCGGTCTTGAGGAACATCTAAGCGCACTGTTTTTCCAATTTGGTGCCCCGGATTGGCTCCATGGATTGGTCGTATTGGGTACCTACCGGGCATTGGCCTGGGTTGTGTCGGTTATGTTGCCACCGATGGCAATTTTTTTTCCGATATTCACCCTACTGGAAGACTTGGGGTATCTGCCCCGGGTAGCATTTAATCTTGACCGCGCATTCAAACGGGTTGGTGCCCACGGTAAGCAAGCACTGACTATGTCTATGGGCTTCGGCTGCAATGCCGCAGGCGTTATTGCGGCCCGTATCATCGATTCACCCAGAGAGCGGATGATTGCCATACTCACCAATAATTTTGTACCGTGTAACGGCCGCTTTCCGGCAATTATTGCTATCTCCATGATCTTTCTTGCCGGCGGAGTCATCTCGGTATACGGCACTATCCTGGCCGCCGCCATGGTTGTCGCTCTCATTTTGATCGGCATTAGTGTAACACTGCTGGTTTCATGGCTGCTTTCTAAAACATTGCTAAGAGGGGAACCGTCCACATTTACCCTGGAATTGCCACCATACCGGAAACCTCAGATTATCCCGGTTATCGTGCGTTCCCTCTTTGATCGGACCTTATTTGTTTTGACCAGGGCCGTTATTGTGGCGGCTCCGGCCGGAGCTCTTACGTGGATATTCGCCAATATATACATTGGAGACCTTTCTGTAATCGGATATGTGGCGGGATGGCTCGACCCCTTCGCCAGGGCTATTGGTCTGGACGGAATCATTGTCCTGGCGTTCATCCTGGGTCTGCCGGCAAACGAAATTGTCGTACCCATCATGGTAATGAGCTATCTTGCTGCCGGCTCCATGCTGGAGTTTGACAGCCTGCTAGCTTTTCGTCAGCTGTTGCTTTCACAAAACTGGACGATGCTGACCGCCTTAAATTTCATGATCTTTTCCTTGCTGCACTTCCCCTGCGGTACCACACTACTGACCATCCGCAAAGAAACAGGCAGCCTGAAATGGACTGTGCTGGCTGCCACTATACCCACCATCGTTGCAGTTCTGGTATGTTTTATCATTGCACAGGGAGCACGTCTGACAGGATTGGTGTAGTTTTAGGGGGAGTAATATATGACAAGGCCTGTAACACAAATAATTTTAGCTATATCTTTACTGGGCGATATATTTATTACCACCATTCTATTGTTTGTCGGCTTGGTGGCAGAAAACCCGGCGTTTATGGCTGCAGCCCTTTTTACGATTGGTGGAATTCTGGAAAAACCCGATCTTTTACACGGTTATCGAATCAAAAATTATCCTGCCGTCCATGGCCTTGGACGTAAATATGCTGTAATTCTCCTGTTTCTCTCCCGATTTTTCCTGATAGTTACCGGCTTCCTGCTGACAACTACAATTCTGCGGCTACTTGCGGATGGGTATACGTTAACAGTTACATTGTCAACACTGATTGCAGCTTATTCAGTTTTCTTTCTGAAGAGTATACTCCTTAGAAAGACAGTGTTGGCAGCGCAAAAAATCAAAATCAGATTCCTTTACACCGAAGTGTGGTCGCAGCGTAACGGATTGTTGATACTTGCTGCCACCTGCGTGGCCGTCACAGCAGGGCGAATCGGATATCCCATAGCCCACGGCCTGGCCAGCCTGTTAATCAGCGTCCTGGTTATCCGTTTAGGCATCGGATTGCGTCAGGGGAACCCTTAGCAGAGGGCAGGACGTTCCTCTGACACATTTTTTGTGGCGGATAAAGGTAATGCTGGTTCGAGTTGAGAATTATTACATAGAATAACTTTCCTATGAATTGAGGTATGGGAATGATTAAACTATGTGATTATATCTCCCGGGAATTCAGCTTTCTGTATTGTGACACCACCCTGGAAGATGCGGTAACTTCTGCAATAGACTGTGACATACTGCCTGTGATAAGCCATGCGGGAGATTTTGTGGCTATGGTGAAGGCAAAGAGAATAAACGATGCCTATAAAAAAGACTCTGGAACCGGGTTATCAGCGCTCTATGAGCAAGAAATCATGACCATACCTGAAACTGAATACAGCCAACAACAGCTTGAAAAACTGCTGGTACACGCACAGGAAGTCTTCCCTGTTACAGACGGTCATGGCAGAATAACCGGAATTATTGAGAAAGTTAATGTTCTCAAATTTCTCTTTGAAACCTACAAGTCTAACGGAGAAAAACTGGCAGCCGTTCTCAATTCAACCCATGACGGAATAGTAGCGATAGATATTCACGGGAAAATTACTACGTTTAACACCGCGGCGGAAAAGCTCTTAGACGTTTCTGCAGATAAAGCCCTGGGGATTCATCTGCACGAGGTGCTTCCCGGTAGTGGGCTGCTTAATTTGATTGAAGACGATGAACCGCAATTAAGAGTGCGGATTGAATTTAACGGTAAAACTCTGATGAGTAACCGGACCACAGTAAAAAGCGACGGAAGGGTCGTTGGCGCTGTTGCTGTTTTTGAAGATATTACCGGCATTAATGTCCTGAAACAAACTCTGGAGGAAACACGGACGGCTGTTGACGTCCTGGAGACAATTCTTGACAATACATATGACGGTATTATTCTTGTTGACAGGAATGGTGTGATTACCAAAATTAACCGTGCTTATCAGGAGTTCCTGGGCATCAACGAAGCAGATGCGGTCGGCAGGCATGTGACAGATGTGATTGAAAATACCCGCATGCATATTGTGGTAGAGACTGGTAACCCGGAAATAGGCCATACGCAAAAGATACAAGGTAAGGAAATGGTCGTTATGAGGCTTCCCATCTTTAAAGAAGGGGAGGTGGTCGCTGCTGTGGGTAAGGTGATGTTTCGCGATGTCCGTGAGCTTAAATCGCTGGCGGAAAACCTTAATCTCATTGAAAGTGAGCTTAAATATTACAAAACCGAACTACAGCGAATCAAAGGAGCAAAGTACTCATTCCAGAATATCATCGGCAACAGCCCCAAAATCCTTAAAGCAAAGCAACTGGCGAAACAGGCTGCCGCATCCAATTCCACCGTATTAATTTATGGAGAGAGCGGCACTGGAAAAGAAATTTTTGCCCACGCGATCCATAATTACAGTTACCGTCATTTTGGCCCGTTTGTCAGGGTAAACTGTGGCGCAATCCCTGCGACTCTCTTTGAATCTGAACTTTTTGGCTATGAAAAGGGCGCGTTTACTGGCGCAGATAAAAATAAACCGGGAAAATTTGAATTGGCGAACAAAGGAACTATCTTTCTAGATGAAGTCAGTGAAATTCCCCTGGAAATGCAGGTTAAATTGCTTCGTGTCCTTCAGGAAAGGGAGATGGAAAGAGTAGGGGGGACACAGTTAATACCTCTGGATGTCAGGGTTACTGCTGCTTCCAACAGACCGTTGGAAGAGCTTGTGAAAGAAAAGAAGTTTCGCGAAGATCTTTTTTACAGGCTAAATATCTTTCGGGTAGAAATTCCCGCTCTTCGTGAAATTCCAGATGATATTCCCGTTATAGTAAGGCACTTAATTTCTGAGCTAAATGAGTCGTTGGGCACATCGGTTACCGGAATACATGATGAGTTGACAGATATTTTTCTTAGACATTCCTGGCCGGGAAATATCCGTGAGCTTCGTAACGTTTTAGAGCGTGCCATTAACGTAAACCGGCAGGGATTAATCATGAAAACACATTTACCACTATATCTGACGCAAAAAAAGTTTAATCTTTTTGAAGAGATATTTTCACTGGAAGAAGAGGTGCCGCTGAACCTTGAAGCATTAATAAACGAGGCAGAAAAAGCGGCGATATTGCGAGTGTTAAGATTTACAGATAACAATAAACGACAAGCGGCTATTGTGCTGGGCATACACCGCTCAGCATTGTACCAGAAAATAAAAAAACACGGATTAACCGTATAGGTTGTCAAATATAGACATGTCTACATATATAGACACTTGCTTTTAATGTCTGAAAATTGGCACTTTTATCTTATATTTCTCAGAGGTGTCTATAATTATAGACACCTTGCTTTATGCCTTTTTATTTTTATCTTTAAAAACCCCCGCCGTTAATAGCTTTACACGACCTGATAAATTGGCTACGTTATTGCAATAGTCATCAGGTAGATGCCATTAATGTTTAGGGGGTAATGCCCGTGCAAATCTTAACACCGAAAGAAGCTGTTCATTTAATACAAGACGGAGATACTGTAGCAATTGATGGCTTTGTGGGGTTTGGTCATCCCGAGGAACTTACCATTGCCCTGGGTGAACGATTTATGGAAGAGGGAAAACCAACAAACCTGACTATTGTATATGCTGCGGGTCAGGGTGATGGTAAAGAAAAAGGCATGAATCATCTCGCTTTCGCTGGGATGTTAAAAAGGGTAATTGGCGGTCACTGGAATCTCGCGCCAAAGTTAGGCCGTTTGGCAATTGAGAACGAAATAGAAGCCTACAACTTTCCCCAGGGTGTCATCACTCATATGTTCCGGGATACGGCAGCAGGTAAACCTGGTACAATCACTCACGTCGGCTTAAAGACATTTGTAGATCCACGACTGCAGGGTGGCAAGTTAAATACGGTTACTACAGAAGATTTAGTTGAGATCATAGAAATCAAAGGACGCGAATACCTCTTATATCACAGGTTGCCTGTTGATGTGGCGTTTCTCAGAGGGACAACCTCAGATTTAAATGGCAATATCTCCATGGAGAAAGAAGCACTCTCCCTGGAAGTTCTATCTATTGCCCAGGCAACTAAAAACTCCGGTGGAAAAGTAATTGTCCAAGTTGAGAGAATCGTGGAACCAAACACGCTTAATCCTAAGCAAGTCAAAATTCCTGGCATTCTGGTTGACGCCGTTGTTGTATCCCGGCAAGAAAATCATATGCAATCATTCGGCTGCCAGTATGAGCCATCATTCAGCGGAGAAATCCGTGTGCCGCTGACCAGCATTTCTCCTTTATCTTTTGATATACGAAAAATAATTTCCAGAAGAGCTGTGATGGAGTTAAAGCCCGGTGTTGTTGTTAACTTGGGGATTGGTATGCCGGAGGGAGTTTCATCAGTGGCGGCGGAGGAGGGACTTAGCTCTTTTATGAAGCTGACACTGGAGTCAGGGCCTATTGGCGGGATCCCTGCCGGGGGACTGTGCTTCGGCGCCGCATATAATCCGGAGTGCATCATTGACCAGCCAAATCAGTTTGACTTTTACGATGGAGGCGGCATAGATATTGCGTTTTTAGGGTGCGCGCAAGTTGATGCCCGTGGCAATGTGAATGTCAGCAAATTCGGCACCCGTATTGCCGGTGCCGGAGGCTTTATAAATATCAGCCAGAACGCAAAAAAGGTGGTCTATTGCGGTACATTTACCACGTGCGGCTTGGAAATTGAGATGATTAACGAAGAAATATACTTGAAAAAAGAAGGAGCACAAAAGAAATTTGTCCGGGAAGTCGAGCAAGTTACCTTCAGCGGTGATTACGCCCGGGAAAACAGACAGGTAGTATTCTATATAACCGAACGGGCTGTATTTGAATTGCGTCCGGATGGATTGACACTGACAGAAATCGCTCCCGGAATAAATCTGGAGCGGGATATTCTGCAACAGATGGAGTTTCGCCCGTTAATTTCCGGGAATTTGCGTATTATGGATTACAGAATCTTCAGGCACCAACCCATGTCACTCGACGAAATTCAAAAAAGCTCCGAAGTTTCGGAGTTGGGGGGTGAGCATGAAGAAGTTGTGTAGTAACAAATCCAATAAAATCAGGAGGGGAAATTATGAAGAATAAGAAACGGATTGCTTTTGTGTTGATGATTGCATTACTGGCAGTCATGGCGGCAGGCTGCGGCGGCCAGCAAGCAGCTCCGGTTACCGGGGATGGCGCAAATGAACTTCCTCAAGTGCGGTGGACAATGCAGACTACATGGTCACAAGGTTGGCTGCTTCATGAAATGGCCGAAGACTTTGCCAAACGTGTTTATGATTTAAGTGATGGCAACTTCATTATTGATGTTCAACCTGCAGGAGCAGTCGTAGGCGGGTTGGAAGTTCTTGATGCCACACACGCCGGTACAATAGACGCGTATCATAGCTGGCCTGGATACTGGATGGGGAAACATCCTTCAGCTCCATTTTTTGCATCCATTCCTTTACATTTAGAACCGTTAATGCATACTACCTGGCTTTACAATTACGGCGGGAAAGAGCTTTATCAGGAAATGATGGATGAGGCTAAGCAAAATGTTATTGTTCTTCCCGGTGGTTTAACTGGCCCGGAGTTGCTGGCCCACTCAAACGTGCCTCTTGAAACAATCGATGCATGGAAAGGTTTAAAATACAGAGCTCCCGGCTGGTGGGGTGAAGTCCTCAAAGACGTTGGTGTTTCAGTAATGATGCTTCCAGGAACAGAGCTATATCCTTCTCTGGAAAGAGGGATCCTTGATGCAACTGAGTTCAGCATACCGGCTGTAAACAGACAACAAGGTTTTCATGAAGTGGCAGATTATATCGCTGGCCCAGGACTACACCAGCCAACCTGTTTCTTTGAAGTTGGATTTAATAAAGACGAGTACAATAAATTACCCAGTATATACAAAGCAATTCTAGAAAATGCATCGTACGCTATGACTCTGAACATGTGGACAAAGAGTATCGTAGCAGATATGGAAGCCTTAGATTATTTCGATGAAATCGGCATTAAAAGAACGTATGTTTCTGCCGAAGTACAGCGCGAATTGCGTGAACAGGCATGGGAATGGATCGATGCAGACGTTAAGAAAAATGGGAATGCCCACTATCAAAAAACATGGGACTCTGTTAATGAATTCTGGGTAAGGTTTGGTGAGTATGAGGAATTTATGATGCCTATCAGAGAATAGCACGAAAACTTTAGTACTGGGGCCTGGCATACCGGGCCCCAGTCAATAACTATGTAAAAAGTGGGGAGTGCAAATGATTATTATCGATAAGATTATTTATATAATCGACATCATCAATGAAAAGATTTCCAGATGGGTTTCTTTTCTTGTGTTTGCTTTAATATTAACACTTTCCTACGAAGTTTTTTCCAGATATGTGCTTGGCAAACCCACACAGTGGAGTTTCGATCTTACATATTTTTTATCAAGCCTGTTTCTGATGCTGAGTATGGCTTATACATGGAAATGTTGCGAACATGTTGGGGTAGATTTAATTTCAAGCAGATTACCCAAAAGAGTAACCGCTTTTTTAAATATAGTCTTTATCATTTTTTTGTTTTTCCTGGCCTGGGGTAATATTTCAAGAGTGATGTACACCGATGTTTTACGGTCATGGGCATTGAAAGAAAAGGCAACGATTGGTTTTATGCCTCGAATATATCCATATAAAACGTGGATTTTTACAGGAGTTATCATGATGGTTTTACAGGGCGTTTCACAAATTATCAAAGAGTTTATTATACTTTTTAGGGGGGGAGAACAATTATGAGTGTTGAAATGATTACAGCATTAATGCTCATCAGCCTTATAGCAACAGTCATGCTAGGCTTTCCCATTGGCTTCTCCCTGGCAGGTATAGCCACAATATTTGGAATGATATTTGTGGGACCGCAAATAGCAAATGCTTTTATGCTGAGGCTATATGTGAGCATGTCTGATTATACGTTGATTGCCATTCCCCTGTTCGTATTTATGGGGATTATTATTGAAAAGTCCGGCCTTGCCGGTAAGCTTTATGATGCCATATATGTTTTGACAGGACGGTTAAAAGGCGGGTTAGCCATTGCCACAGTATTAACATGCACAATTTTTGCAGCGGCAACAGGAGTTGTTGGGGCGACTGTCGTTACCATGGGAATCATGTCTCTGCCTGCGATGATGAAATATGAATATGATAAACCTCTGGCGTGCGGTTCAGTCTGCGCCGGTGGTGCGCTGGGAATCCTTATCCCTCCCAGTATCTTAATTTTGGTATATGCTCCCGTGGCAAATATTTCAGTGGGAGCATTGCTGATTGGAGCATTTGTTCCTGGATTAGTACTGGCTATGTTATATGTTTTATACATTGGTATAAGATGTTACTTAAAACCATCCATGGGTCCGTCAGCTTCTGCATCTGATATCAATGTTCCAACTGCTGAAAAGGTTAAAATGTTTGCCACATCAGTATTGCCAGTTTTAGCACTGATATTTGCAGTTTTAGGTACAATCTTTTTTGGATTAGCCGCGCCTACGGAAGCTGCAGCAATCGGCGCATTAGCATCCGTGCTGTTGGCAGCTGCATACAGAAAACTTACCTGGGAAAACCTTAAGGAAGCCGCTGTCAGAACGGCGAGAACATCGGCCATGGTATATTTAGTTGTGATTGGAGCATCATTTTTCACCAGTGTATTCATGAGACTGGGTAGCGGTAAAGTTATTGAGAATTTAATTTTGGGGTTACCATTTGGGCCATGGGGAATTTTGATAACTATGTGGCTGGTTATTATCGTAATGGGTTGCTTTTTGGATTGGATAGGAATTATTATGATAGTAGTGCCCCTGTTTACACCAATAGCAGTTACATTAGGGTTTAATCCTGTTTGGTTCTCACTGATGAATATTGTTGTATTACAAACGTCTTTTTTAACGCCGCCCTTTGCACTGACAATCTTTTATCTAAAGGGCATAGCACCACCTGAGATAAATCTGGGCCATATTTATAAAGGTGTTGTTCCGTTTCTCTTATTAATGATTGTTGCGTTAGTCATCTTTGCTCTATTCCCTAACATTTTGTTATTTGCCCCAAGGGCAGGAGGACTGATTTAAAACCTAATGGGATAAAAGTTAAAAGTGTTAAGTTAAAGGGCTTCGCATGAAATGCGAAGCCCTTTAACTTATAACCAAAATCGAATACAGGCGCAATCCTGATCTCCCTGACATATTGTATTGTAAATAGCTTGCGGAGGGATAAGCTGATGGTTTTTCAGGATGTTAATTGGATTCGCGGCCAGGGCAATAAACTTTGTCCGGTATTGCGTAAACATGTCTTAGCCTGGTATCGACCCACCCGTTACATGCCTTGCTTTATAAGCAACCCCTTAAAGACTGTGAAGCAAAGATGGTATAAAATCCCGGTCATTGTCCAGCTTGACAAAAATCTTATAGGTTCGCTATCAGTTAAGTCGCTGGCAGAGTCCTCAGGCTGTAGCATTAAGAGAAATCTTCCTCTCATTTACTCTTTTAGCAGCGAAGTTAACTCAAAAAGCCTGCAAAAACTGCTGGAAAACAAAGCAGTTAAAAAGATTTGGTATGATGGAGAAGTACGCGCATTGTTGGATGTAGCATCTCGTTCAGTAGAAGCCGACGTTCTTTGGGACTTGGGTTATACAGGTAGAGGGGTAGGGATTGCGGTACTTGATACCGGGATATACAATCACCCCGATTTAAGTGAACGTTTAATTGGATTTAAGGATTTTATAAAAAATCAGGAGAATACGTATGACGATAACGGCCATGGCACCCATGTTGCAGGATGCGCTGCTGCAAGTGGCAGTATGTCTGGAAATCAATTTAAAGGCCTTGCCCCGGGTGCAAACCTGATCGGCGTGAAAGTACTGAATAATGTCGGATCAGGAAGTCTGTCCACGGTCATTCAGGGCGTGCAGTGGTGCATCTATAACAAGGAACGCTTCCAGATCAAGATTCTCAATCTATCGCTGGGTAGCCAGGCATATCAATCGTATCAGGATGACCCGGTTTGTCAGGCGGTAGAGAAAGCCTGGGAAGCTGGGATTGTGGTGTGCGCCGCCGCCGGCAATAGCGGCCCTGAACCCCGCACAATCGGTTCTCCCGGACATGATCCCGTTATTATTACAGTGGGAGCAATCAACGATAACAATACAGCCGACCCCGACGATGATACGGTAGCATCTTTTTCAAGCCGGGGTCCCACCATTGACGGTCTGATAAAACCCGATGTTACCGCACCGGGTGTAAATATCGTGGCGCTGAGGTCTCCCGGATCGTTTATCGATAAAAAGAACAAGGAAACCCGGGTGGATGGTTGGCATACAACCCTTTCCGGAACTTCCATGGCTACTCCGGTTTGTGCCGGCCTTATTGCTCAATTGCTGGAAATGGATGAAACTCTGTCACCTGATGAATTGAAAAAACTGTTAATGGAAACAGCAAGGAACCTTGAGGGGTTCGGTCAGAACGACCAAGGCGCAGGTATTGTAAACGGAAAGACCGCGTCACATTCTTTATAGTTTTGCAACCCGGGGACGGTTCCTAAGTTGCAGAATGCACTTAGCCACTAGAATGGTTTTGCAACTCGAGAACCGTCCCCGGGTTGCACAGTCTAATGACATTCTAAAAATATGCCGTTGACAGAATGTTTTAATCTGTGCTAAACTGATTTTAATTACAATGACAGGGAAGAGTAAACGGAGTGGCACTTTTTCTCAGAGAGCCGGGGTAGGTGAGAATCCGGTAAAAAGGCCGCCGTTGAATGGGCCCTTGAGTTGCGGACCGAAGGTTAGTAGGCTCCGCCGTCAAGTTCCGACGTTATACGGAACGGGGTATCGGATATTTGTTCCCGTACCTGTCAAAGTGGGTCTGTATATATGTACAGACCAATGAAGGTGGCACCGCGAAAGTCAGTCTTTCGTCCTTTTCAGGACGAGAGGCTTTTTTTATTTTCTTGAGGAGGCATGCAAATGAACGTAGCGATTAAGTCAGCCAATAATAAAAAAATAGTGACAGTTCACCGCTCTATTGTGGGGGATTTGGAAACACCGATTTCTGCATTTTTAAAACTTTGTGGAGACGGCCCGTCTTTTCTGTTGGAAAGTGCGACGGGTGGGGAACAGGTGGCCCGATATTCTTTCTTAGGCTACAATCCCTTCCTTACGCTGAGAGGTTGTGCAGGTGGGGTGGAATTGCACTGGAAAGATGGAAGGGTGGAAACGCGGGGCGGCGATCCTTTGGAAGTGCTGCGGAAGGTGATGGACGATTACCGTTTGGAAGCGTATCCATCCATGCCCAGGTTCTCAGGCGGTGCCGTGGGGTACTTCTCCTACGATTTGGCGGCACGGTTTGAGCCGGTAGGTGAACTGCCTCCCGATGAACTGCAATTGCCGGAAATCTACTTGCAGTTTATGCAAAACATTATGGTCTTTGATCATTTTACCCACCAGTTACAGTTAATGGTGAACCGGCCGGTCAAAGACGGTGAGTCGGTGACGATGGCGGAACGGATGGCCAACGGAGAAGTGCAGCAGATGGTGTTGCAGATGTCACGGCCTCTGTCGGAAGAGCCGGCAACAATACGGTCAGCCGGAACGGCACCGTTGGGAAATATGACGGAAGCAGAATTTGTGGAACGGGTGAAAACAGCCAAGGACTATATTAAACACGGCGATATCTTCCAGGTTGTTTTATCTCAGCGGTTTACCACCGAGGTAACGGAAGACCCCTTTGTGATTTACAGGCGGCTTCGGTCGCTGAACCCTTCTCCATATATGTTCTACCTGAAAAATGAAGAGATGGCCATCGTAGGAGCCTCTCCGGAGATGCTGGTGAGGCTGGAAGGGACAGTGGTAACGACCAGGCCTATCGCCGGGACGAGAAAACGGGGAAAGACGGAAGAAGATGACGCTGCCATGGAAAAAGAGTTGCTAGCCGATGAGAAAGAAATGGCGGAACATGTGATGCTGGTAGATCTGGGCAGAAACGATATCGGGCGTGTGGCGAGGTATGGGACAGTTCAGGTAAAAGAATACGGTAAGGTGGAACGATTCTCCCACGTGATGCATCTGGTTTCGGAAGTGTCGGGTGAGTTGGAGAAGGGGCAGGATGCGTTGTCAGCACTGCGCGCCTGTTTCCCGGCCGGAACACTGACAGGGGCCCCGAAGGTCCGGGCGATGCAGATAATCAATGACCTGGAACCGGTAAGAAGGGGACCTTACGGCGGGGCTATCGGGTATCTGGACTTTACAGGTAATATGGATACCTGTATAACAATACGGACGATGGTGATTAAAGAGGGTAAAGCGTATATCCAGACCGGGGCGGGAATTGTGGCTGATTCGGTGCCAGAGTCGGAATATGCAGAAACATTACACAAGGCAAAAGCGATGTTTGCCACCTTGGGGGTTGATCCAAAATGATTGCTGTCATCGACAATTACGATTCCTTTACCTATAACCTGGTTCAGATGCTGGGCGAGCTAGGAGAAAAACTGTGTGTGTTTCGCAATGATGCGATAACTGTTGAGGAACTGGCAGAGATGAGTCCGCAGGCCATTGTGGTCTCTCCGGGACCGGGAAAGCCGGAAGATGCCGGACTGTCCCGGGAAATCATCCGCTATTTCTCCGGCAAGGTACCAATACTTGGGGTTTGTCTGGGACATCAGGCTATCGGCAGTTGTTTCGGCGGAGAAGTGATTCTTGCACCACGACCTGTCCACGGAAAGTCATCAAATGTCCATCATAACGGTGATGAACTGTTTGACGGGGTAGAAACACCGTTTACTGCCGGCAGGTATCACTCATTGCTTTTAAAAAAGGAAACCATGCCGGAATGCCTGAAAGTGACGGCGGAGACGGAAGACGGATTAGTTATGGCGGTGAAGCATCGGGACCTGCCGGTGTACGGAGTACAATTCCATCCAGAGTCTGTGATTACTCCCTGTGGTAAACAAATTCTGGAAAACTTTGTTCGGGGGTTGGCGTCATGAAAGAGTTCCTGAGCCGGTTATGTGCCGGAGAAAATTTGGATGTAGCAGAAGCAAAGTCGGCCATGGCAGCTATTATGGACGGAGAGGCCACACCGGCACAGGTAGCGGCGTTTCTGGTGGCACTGAAGATGAAAGGTGAGACACCGGATGAGATATACGGCTGCGCAGTGGCGATGCGGGAGAGAGCGGCTAAAGTCACATCATCCCGTTTAGGTCTTACTGATACGTGTGGAACCGGTGGAGATGGCAAAGGAACCTTTAATATCTCTACTGTCGCAGCATTGATTGCGGCAGGTGCCGGTTTGCCGGTGGCAAAACACGGTAACAGATCGGTATCAAGTCAGTGCGGTTCAGCCGATGTGCTGGAAGCACTAGGTGTTAATCTGGAGCTTACACCGGACGAAATGGGAGCGTGCCTCGATGAAGTGGGGATTGCTTTTCTCTATGCACCGGTGCTGCATCAGGCGATGCGCCACGCAGCCGGGCCGCGGCGGGAAGTCGGTGTCCGTTCCGTGTTTAATGTCTTGGGGCCGCTGACAAATCCAGCCGGTGCCAAACGCCAGGTTATGGGGGTTTACGCCCCGGAGTTGGCGGAAAAGCTGGCAAGAGTGCTGTTGCTTCTGGGAACGGAGAGGGCTCTGGTGGTTCACGGCTCTGACGGCAGTGATGAGCTGACTCTGGCGGGGGAAACAAAGATCTGTGAAATTTTGAATAATGACTTACATTGTTATCAATTGACCCCTGAAGATGTTGGTTTACAACGGGCAGCATTGTCAGAAATTAGTGGTGGAGGGCCGGAAGAAAATGCAGCGTTGGCACTGGCTGTTTTACAGGGAAAGAAAGGGCCGCACAGGGATGTTTCTCTGTTAAATGCTGCGGCCGCACTCTATGTCGGCGGCTTGGCCGGCAGTTTACGCGATGGTGTGGAGTTGGCCCAAAGAGCGGTCGATAGCGGCAAGGCTCTGGGTATGCTTCAAGCATTACAACGGTTCACAGAAAGGTGTGGAAGACGTGCTAGCTAGAATTATTGCCGGTAAAATGACAAAGCTGGCAGATAGCAAGCGTCGCATGCCGGAAGCGGCATTGCAGGAGCAATTAAAATATGCCGGGGAGATTCGTCCGTTTAAAGAGGCGCTTAGCGGTAAAGAAGTGGCTATCATTGCTGAAGTAAAGAGAGCCTCTCCGTCCCGGGGAAGCTTGGGACTGAGGACTCCTGTGGAGACATTAGCCGGGCATTATCAGCGGGGCGGTGCGTCGGCGATATCGGTATTAACAGAAGAAGATTACTTTATGGGGTCTGTTACGGATTTACAGTCAGTACGTGCTGCCGTACAGCTACCAATTCTAAGAAAAGATTTTATTGTGGATCACTATCAGCTTTATGAAAGCAGAGTTATCGGGGCTGACGCGGTGCTGCTGATAGCCGGACTCTTAGATGAAGAAACATTAAGGCGTTATCTGGGAATCTGTCGGGAGTTAGGACTGGCGACGCTGGTGGAGACACATAGCCAGGAGGATTTGGCCAGTGCAATCCGAGCCGGTGCAGAGATTATCGGTGTCAATAACAGAGATTTGAACACGTTTAAGACAGATATTTCTCACACCATCAGCTTGGCTGGTTTGGTGCCGGACGGAGTCCTGTTGGTGAGTGAAAGCGGCATTTTTACCGCCGATGATGTGAAACGGCTCAGTGAAGCCGGCGCCGATGCCGTTTTAGTCGGGGAGTCACTGGTACGCTCAGCCGATCCGGCCCAAAAAATCAGAGAATTACTTGGAGGTTAGGCGATGACACGGGTGAAAATCTGCGGCATAAAAAACATAGCAGACGGTTTGGTTGCTGCCAGGGCAGGAGCGGATGCCATAGGACTGGTGTTTGCTAACAGTCCACGTAAGATTGATTTGGAAACTGCCCGGGCAATTTGTACATCCCTTCCGCCGTTTGTCACCCGTGTCGGCGTCTTTGTTAATGAGGATGGATCTGTTGTAAACGAAATTGCTGCGTTTTGTGGTTTGACTGCTTTACAGTTTCACGGGGATGAAGACGCACAATACTGCCGCCAGTTTTCACTGCCAGTTCTAAAATCAATCAGTGTAAGGACTGCACAAGATTTAAGGGGAATCGAAGAGTTCCCCGCAGCAGCGTTTGTGTTAGACACGTATCATCCTATTTTCCGGGGTGGTACCGGGGAAACATTTGACTGGTCACTCTTAGATAATAGACCGAATGTGCCGATAATTTTAGCCGGAGGGTTAACCCCTGAAAATTTGGCTGAGGCCATACGCAGAGTGAAACCATACGGAGTGGATGTCTCCAGCGGTGTGGAAACAGACGGCAAAAAAGATCAGAGATTAATTCAGGCATTTATAGAAGAAGCTGGGAGGTGCAGTTGATGGAGAACAGAGGTAAGTTTGGCCAGTTTGGCGGACAATTTGTTCCGGAAACGCTGATGGCTGCGCTGGGAGAGCTGGAGCAGGCCTACAATGTCGCCCGGGGAGACGAAGGGTATCAGAGCCAGTATCGTGAAGTCTTGAAGAATTACGTTGGCCGGCCCACACTTTTATATCACGCTGAAAAATTATCGCTAAATTTGGGCGGCGCGAAGATATTACTCAAGCGGGAAGATTTAAACCATACAGGAGCCCATAAGATTAATAACGCTCTGGGGCAGGCCATATTGGCTAAAAGAATGGGCAAAAAGCGAATCGTTGCTGAGACCGGGGCGGGGCAGCACGGCGTGGCTGCCGCCACAGCCGCAGCGCTGTTTGGATTAGACTGCGTTGTTTATATGGGCGAAGAAGATATGTCGCGTCAGGCGCTTAATGTTTTTCGCATGAAGATGCTGGGCGCTGAAGTATTCCCCGTGGTGTCCGGGAGCAAGACGTTAAAAGACGCCACCAATGAAGCAATCCGTGACTGGGTGACCAACGTGCGCACCACATTTTACCTGATTGGTTCGGCGGTAGGGCCTCACCCGTATCCGACCATGGTCCGGGAATTGCAGAGTGTAATCGGTACAGAAGCGAGGCAGCAGGTATTAGACAGCGAAGGCAGACTTCCCGATGTCCTCATTGCCTGTGTTGGCGGTGGCAGTAATGCCATAGGTATGTTCCATCCTTTCCTAAAAGATCCGGTGCGCTGCATTGGAGTCGAAGCTGCGGGACACGGACTGGAAACCCAATCCCATGCGGCAACGCTGACCAAAGGGTCACCCGGAGTGTTGCACGGCGCCATGAGTTACCTGCTACAGGATGATGACGGCCAGATTGCACCGGTTCATTCTATCTCCGCCGGATTAGACTATCCCGGCGTAGGCCCGGAACATGCGCACTTAAAAGAAAGTGGCCGGGTTGAATATGTTTCTGTGACAGATCAGGAGGCGCTGGATGCATTTGCTCTCCTGACACGGGAGGAAGGGATCATCCCGGCTCTGGAAAGTGCCCATGCCCTGGCGTACACAGCCAAACTGGCACCAACACTGACACCGGAGACAACATTATTGGTCTGCCTGTCAGGACGGGGCGACAAAGATGTGGAAGCAGTAGCAAGACTAACGGGGGTGAACCTTTCATGAACGGACTTGTAAAGACGATGAGTGAACTGCGAGCCGGTAACCGTAAAGCTTTGATTCCTTTCATAACCGGAGGGTATCCGGATATGGAGATGACGGAATCGTTCTTAACGGTTTTGGTAGAAAGCGGTGCCGATGTTATTGAACTGGGCATACCATTCTCTGATCCCTTGGCAGATGGTCCGGTGCTGCAGGCGGCGGCAACAGAAGCGCTGGCCGGTGGAACCACTCCAAACCAAATCTTTGCCGCAGCAGCCCGATTCAGAGAAAAATATGATACTCCGTTGGTTTTCCTGGTATATTACAACATGGTTTTTCACCGGGGGCTGGACGTATTCTGCCAGAATGCCGCCAAAGCAGGAATCTCTGCACTGGTAGTCCCAGATTTGCCCTTTGAGGAAGCAGAGAACCTCGACCAGGCAGCGGAAGCTGCCGGCTTGGTCAACATTCGCCTTTTATCGCCGACCACATCGGACGAACGATTGGAGAAAATATGTAAGAGCGCTGCCGGATTCATCTACTGCGTGGCAGTAACCGGTGTCACCGGCGAGCGGGCTCAAATGGACAGTGGAATTACTTCGCTTTTAACTCGGGCGAAAAAATACACAGATGTCCCGCTGGCCCTGGGATTCGGGATTTCTACCTCAGCCCAGGCAAAAGTTGCGGCGGAATCAGCGGATGCGGTGATAGTCGGTAGCGCATTAACTAAAATAATCAATGAATCCAAGCCCCATAATCACTTACATGCGGTTGAAGAATTTGTGCGTTCCCTTAGATCTGCCATTGACGGAGGTGAAAAATATGCCGGCTGAGTGCCCAACAAATGTAATCGTCAGAAACATTATTGAGATTGGTGATATTCGTATCGGTGGAGGAGAATTAGTTGTTATGGCCGGCCCTTGCGCGGTGGAGACGGAAGAGATGCTTTACCGAACCGCGGAGGCTGTTCGTAAGGAAGGGGCTCATATTCTGCGCGGCGGTGCATATAAACCACGTTCATCTCCCAAAGCATTCCAGGGGTTGGGTGCACCGGGTCTGTCAATGCTCCGGGATGCAGCGAAAGCTTCAGGGCTGGCTGTCATTACCGAGGTCCTGGATACCCGGGACGTGGAACTGGTAGCGGAGCACGCCGACATTTTACAAATCGGCTCCCGTAATATGCAAAATACTGCCCTACTAAAAGAAGTCGGCAAAAGCCAACGTCCCGTTATGCTGAAACGTGGGATGTCTTCGACCCTCGAAGAATGGTTGTTGGCAGCCGAATATATTCTGGATGCAGGAAATCCCAATGTCATTCTCTGTGAACGGGGTATACGCACCTTTGAGACTGCAACACGTAACACGCTGGACTTAAGTGCCGTTTCGCTCATTAAGGAATTATCAGGACTGCCTGTTGTCGTTGATCCCAGTCACAGTACAGGCAAGCGCAGCCTGGTTGCACCGATGAGCAGGGCAGCTGTTGCAGCAGGCGCTGACGGATTAATTATTGAAGTGCACCCGGAACCGGACAAGGCGGCTTGCGACGGACCGCAATCGCTAACACCCGCAGAGTTCGGCAAGTTGATGAGCCAGGTAAAAAGAATTCGTGAGGCGATTTTAACAAATGGAGAAGGTTCCCTTGACGCATAAGTATGAGAGGAGTAAAATAAAAGTAAGTCATGCTAAAGGGGTGCCCCGATGAGCCGCCACGAGAATAAGGTGACCAAAGAAATGACAATCGCTGACGTGCTAAGGCAAAATCCGAAAAACGTACAGGTTTTTATGCGTTATGGTATGCATTGCCTCGGGTGTGCCACCGCCACCGGTGAGACTATTGCTCAAGCCGCTGTTGTTCACGGTATTGAGCTGGACGTACTGCTTACGGAGCTAAACAAAAATTAACAATACCGCGCAAGCGGTATTTTCACGTAATATTCACGTAATATTGCAGGAGGTGCTATCATGGAGTTGTTAGTTTTTGTGCTTAATCAACCCGAATACCTGGATGAAATACTGGAAGGTTTTTTACGCGCTGATATTCGCGGCGCCACAGTGATCGACTCCACAGGGATGGGTCGGACACTTTGTGACAAGGTTCCTATATTCGGGGGAATTCGTAGCCTTATTCAGGGCTGCCGACCGAATAACCTGACAATTTTTACTGTGGTTCGGGATAAGGAGAAACGGGATATGGCCATAACTGTCATAGAAGATGTATTGGGTAATCTCGACAGGCCAAATACCGGGTTTCTCTTTTGTGTTCCCGTTTCCATGGCCAGGGGTTTTGCCGAGGCGTTGGCCGAGTAAAAGAACATTTTAATCATGCAAGGATTACAATACTCATAAGAAGGTGTTTTTTTTGTTTTACGCAAATCAAGTATTAGGGATAGCGTTACTTTTGCTGATTGGTTATCTGGGCGGCCATCTGGCCCGTTTATGTAAAATGCCTTCAGTTACCGGCTATGTCCTTGCGGGCATGCTGATTGGCCCCTCGGTATTCAGGATTTTACCGAGGGAATTAGGACTTGAACTGGAAAGTGTTAAGGTTCTGGGCTTGGGAATTATCGCCATGATCATTGGCGGAGAACTGGAAATTTCCCGGTTAAAATTACTGGGAAAGTGCATTTACTGGATTACTCCAATTCAGGTAGTCGTAACCGGATTCGTTGTTTTTGCCGGAATGTTTTGGTTAGGTCGAATGCCGTTACCGCATTCTCTCCTTCTTGGCGCCATGGCTACTGCTACAGCACCGGCTACGCCGGTTGCCATTATTCGTGAGTATCGTGCCAAAGGTCCGTTTACCAGTACATTAATGAGTATTGTAGCTATTGACGATGCCGCATGTATCATTCTTTTTGGCTTGGTTTCCGCCGTAGTAGCGGTGATGCTGAACGGAACTGCACTTAGCTTCTCTATCGTTTGGCACCCTTTTTTGGAGCTGTTCGGCTCTGCATTACTGGGTGTGGGCACAGCGTTATTTTTAATTCTGCTTTTACGCTATGTTAAGGACAAACAACAACGACTGGTGCTGTTAATCGGGTTTATTATGCTAAACAGCGGAATTGCTCAGGCGTTATCGTATTCCCCATTGTTAACCAATATGATTTCAGGCTTCTTTATAGCCAACATATACACCAGACCTTCAAGTTTGTTTGCTATTTTCAATGATATTGAACTTCCAATTTTTATTCTTTTTTTTACATTAGCAGGGCTTAGTCTACATCTCGATATTCTGGTAGCTAACTGGCAACTGGCCATCCTGTATGTAGTAGTACGCAGCATTGGTAAAGTTGGCGGTATTTCTCTGGGCGCCCATATTGGCGGCGCCAGTCAGGAAGTAAAAAAATACCTGGGGTTTGCCATGCTTTCCAAAGCCGGAGTAACAATCGGCTTGCTGCTATTGGTGCAGAGCCGTTTCCCCGGCATCGCCAGTGTAATCACTGCTGTAGAACTGGCTGCCGTAACTGTCTTTGAAATTGTCGGTCCCGGGATTACCCGGTATGCATTATTTGCATCCGGTGAGGCTGGTCAAGTGAGTCACCCTGTGGAACATAGCATGTAATTTAGAGAGAGATAGGATTTTTATGATGGCTGTGATAGAAAAACAGAAAAGACGCGGGTTTTTACTGGTTGTTTTGGCAGGAGCCCTGTGGGGCACAACCGGTACGCTTTCAAAATATATTTTTGCATTCGGAGTTGACCCCATGTCTCTGGCATTACTACGGATTGGGATCAGCTTTTTTTCACTTTATATTTTTGCCCTTATAACCGGCCGACGTGTCAGGGTTAAACAGGAAGATCTGCCTCTTTTCTTTCTGTTCGGTTTAGTCAGTGTTGCTTTATTCAATATTGCCTATCTGACTGCAATTAACCTGACAACGGTATCAACTGCCGTTGTCATGCTCTATACCGCACCAGCCTTCAGCATGATCTTGGCGCGTATCATATTAAAAGAAAGCCTTACTACTAAGAAAATAGTAGCACTAATTCTTACGTTCATTGGAATTTTTCTCGTGATGGAAGCATACCGCCCCGGTCAACTGGCGCTAAACATCCCCGGGGTCATCGCCGGGCTCGCCTCCGGGTTCACGTACGGCGCATACAGTATCTTCAGTAAAGGGGCCATCAGGCGCGGTTACGGAACGCTGGAGACAGTAATTATAGCATTGGGTATGGCAATGCTGATCCTGTCCGTTCTTCATCCGCCATGGAGATTAATGCCGCTTGTCGGAGCGCCATTTATGCTGTGGGTATTTGTTGTGGCAGTTGCTGTTTTCTGCACGATGCTGGCCTACGTTTTTTTTGTCAGCGGACTGGTTCATATCGAGGCGGGGAAAGCCACTCTGATCGCTGCCATAGAGCCGGTGGTTGCCATTCTCGTGGCCATGGTGTTCCTGGGTGAAACACTGACGATTTTTCAGGGTGTTGGTGTTGTCGCCGTCCTGGCTGCCATCAGGGGACAGTTAGATTAATCTAGGCCCTGCATAGCCGGGCCTATTAACGCAGGTACGTGTAAATAGTAGCTGATTTATTCCGTAAGATTTCCAGTAGGCAGGAATAAGAATGATTAAAAAGAATTATCTATAACATGGGGTGGTAAATATGAGAAGGCGCTCATACGAGGAATTCATGAATACAGGAAGAAAGAATCAAATGATGAAAAAAAGGGTGGGCATAATCTCTAAAGGTTCGCCCGGTAAAGTTGTCAGAAGAAGGCCGCGTGCTTCGGAAGAAGAACAGCTTTTGATCCGAACAGTTCTCAGCGATATAAAGAAAATGGAGCAAAAAGGGGTTTTGGTGAGAAATGGACGCCTATGGAAATTTAATTTCTGATGAGGACATCACCCTTATACGAGAAAAAATCACCCTTGTTGCATCTTCTGATGCTGATCGATTTAAGAAAAATATCAGGGTTATCAGCTACTTAACATTTTTATTAAATAAAATCGGTGTGCGCGCGATTATCGTTGGCGGACACGCGGTTGAAATTTACACCGCAGGCAACTACGCAACTGCAGATGTCGATCTGGTGTTAAACGGCCAGCAACGTGCTGCTGAAGTTTTCGCAAAACTGGGTTTTACCAAAGACCATGGTGAACGCCACTGGTATCACGAAGAACTTGGTTTGCCAATTGAAATTCCCGACAGTAACCTGGCCGGCTCCCTTGATAAAGTTTATCGAGTTGATTTGGAAAACGGGTTCTACGTAGATATTATCGGTATAGAGGACTTAATTTTGGACAGGCTTAGAGCCGCCGTATACTGGAATTCAGATGATGACAGGCATTGGGCACTGACTCTGCTCGTCAGCCAGTGGGATGATATTGATTTTGACTATCTGTCTGCGGAAGCAAAAAAAGAGCCAAAAGCAGATTTACTAACGCTTATTGGTAAACTCAGACAGGAAGCACTGCGCTTTATTGACTGAAAAGTTGCAGGAAACATCAATTGTTAAACTGACCCGGGTAACTTTACCGGGAATGGCAGGTGTGCTATAATTATGCTGTAATCTGACAAGGAGGCGAAAGCTTTGACAAAGAAGCATATTATTACTGTGAATCCCGATGCGGCTCACGCGTTCGAAGAGGGGACAGGTTGCGGCGAGTGTCCCACATCGTGCCAGTCCGCTTGCAAAACTTCCTGCACTGTAGGCAATCAGGTATGTATACGTGAAGGAGAAAAAAAGTAGTCGCCGACTACTTTTTTTTATACAGGGGGACTAACAATCGTATGGTACATACATTTGAGATGCATGGGTTGAGGATGGCGCTGGATGTGGAGAGTGGGGCGCTGCATGTCTTGGACGAGCCTTCCTATGTAGCGGTACAACTGCTGGAGTCCGAACAGGAGTTGGCCGAGAGATTTGGAAAAGAGACGACAGAACAGGTACTTGCTGAAATCAGTGAATTGCGGGAGAGGGGACTTCTGTTTAGCGGGAAGAAACCGGTGGGCTTCGTGGATGACGGCGTGGTAAAGGCGCTTTGTCTGCATCTGGCCCATGACTGCAATCTCCGCTGCGGGTATTGCTTTGCCGGCTCCGGGAATTACGGCGGCACCAGGGGCCTGATGCCCCTTGACACGGCGAAACAGTCGGTGGATTTTTTGCTGGAAAACAGCGGAAAACGGCGGCATTGTGAGATTGACTTTTTTGGCGGGGAACCGCTTTTAAATTTTGATGTGCTGTGTGAAGTGGTGGCCTACGGGAAAAAACGGGTACAAGAACTGGACAAAGCATTGAAATTTACTGTCACCACCAATGCTCTTGCTTTAACGGAGGAAATCCGTAACTACCTGAACTCTGAACAGATCAGTGTTGTTCTCTCCCTTGATGGAAGGAAGGATGTACACGACAGGATGCGCCGTCGGCCCGGCGGTGGAGCCAGCTATGATATTGTGCTGAAGAACTGTAAAGACATGGTGGCCGGCCGTGGTGGAGATAACTATTATCTGCGCGGCACGTATACCAGGCACAACCGAGATTTTACCGAGGATGTACTGGCGATGCTGGCTGAAGGCTTTGACCGGATTTCTCTGGAGCCAGCGGTACTGACACCGGAGAAGGAAGAGTCGTTGCGGGAGGAAGATCTTCCCGGATTGATTGCGGAGTATGAACGGCTGGTGGAAGTATTATGGCAGAGGGAGCTTGAAGGAAAACGGGCTGATTTTTTCCACTTTGAACTGGATTTGAAGCAGGGTCCCTGTGCCAAGAAGAGATCGTCAGGATGTGGAGCCGGTGCAGCGTATCTTGCTGTTGCGCCAGATGGCAGTTTGTACCCGTGCCACCAGTTTGTCGGTGAAGAGGATTTTTGCGCCGGCCATGTCTCTTCAGGCATAGTACAGGATAAACTGGCCCGTTTTAGCGGGCTGGATGCAGATCATAAGGAAGCTTGCCTGAACTGTTTCGCCCGCTTTTTTTGCGGAGGCGGCTGTCACGCTTCGGCATGGTTGATGAACGGTGATTTGCTTGTACCGTATTCTCTGGGGTGTGCGTTGCACCGTAAGCGGGTGGAGTGCGGCCTGTATTTGCAGGCCAGGCGTACGCTACAGCATGGGAAGTGAGTAGATGGACATCTTTTCCTTCCGGGAAGAAGAAGAATTTGTTCTCCAGGACTACCTGCCCCAGGGGATGACGCGTCCGGTATTCTATAAGCCAGGTACGAACGGCTATGAGCGTTCTATTTCCGAGCGCATGGAACGCTGGGAAGAGGAGCGGAAAAACAAAGGTGACCGGGATGACTGACCAGTTTGATACAGTAGCTAATGATATACGGGTAAAAATTGCTGTGGGTGCCTGCCGCTTTCTGGCATCGGTTGCGCGAACCGAGACAGAAGAAGAAGCAAAGTTGTTTATAGCCAGAGTGAGTAATGAGTTTCGCGACGCTACCCATAACGCTTATGCATATAAAATAGGTGGGGGGGAGATGGCGCTGGCGCGGCAGAGTGATGCGAGCGAGCCTGCAGGCACGGCCGGAACACCTCTCCTGCAGGCTATTGAAAACGCGGGGCTAACCAACGTAACTGTGGTCGGCACGCGGTATTTTGGCGGTGTTAAACTGGGTATCGGCGGATTGATCCGGGCCTATGGTGCATGTGCCGATGCCGGGTTGGCGGAAGCAGGCAGGATAACCGAGGTATCACTGGAGCCGCTGCTGGCTCGAGTATCGTATGACCATCTGGGAACAGTTCTTCATGAGGTGGCTGCTGCGGGTGGAGAAGTTGAAGGCGTTGACTACGATGAAAACGGTGTATCTGTCAGGGCAAAAATTCCGCGCCGTAGTATGGATGCACTTTCTAAACAGCTGGTTAATTTGACCCGGGGGAAAATAGATCTGAACTTTGGCCATACTAGAAGGTAAGGCGTTTGGGCGGGAGGGAAGCAAGTGAAAAATAACCGTGTTATGGTGGCAATGAGCGGCGGCGTGGATAGTTCGTTGGCTGCGGCGCTTTTAAAAAAACAAGGGTATTATTGTATCGGTGTGACGATGCGGCTTTGGGTTTCTCCGGATTTCGAGGATGAAGCTAAACATTCGGGGCGGGGTTGCTGTTCGCTGGCTGCCGTTGATGACGCGCGCCGTGTGGCAGACCGGCTTGAAATACCATTTTATGTGCTCAACTTTAAAGAGGCGTTTCGTGAAAATGTTGTTGACTACTTTGTGGCAGAATACCGCCGGGGCCGCACCCCAAATCCTTGCATCGCCTGCAACCGTTATATGAAATTTGATTTACTTCTGCGCCGGGCGCTGGAACTGGAAGCCTGGTATGTTGCCACCGGTCATTATGCCAGGGTGGAATATGACGGCGACCTGAACCGTTGGCGCTTAAAAAAAGCAGCCGATCCTGCTAAAGATCAGACATACACCTTGTATAACCTGACCCAGAAGCAATTATCACACACCCTATTTCCGCTGGGGGGATATCTGAAGACTGATGTCCGTGCCATGGCAGCCGATATCGGCTTGGCTGTGGCCGACAAGCCCGACAGTCAGGAAATTTGCTTTATTCCCGATGACGACTATAAACGTTTCTTACGTGAAGAAACAGATATCAAAGCGATTCCCGGACCGATTTATGATACAAGGGGCGAGCAGGTTGGTACACATGTTGGCCTTGCCAATTATACGATAGGGCAAAGGAAAGGTCTGGGTTTAGCGACTGGCAGGCCTGTTTACGTAGTTGAGATCAATGTAGAGACGAATACACTGATTGTAGGCGATGATAAAGATGTCTTTTCGAAAGGTCTCATTGCCGACGACCTGAACTATATTTTGATAGAAGGCCTTAGTGAACCGCGTCGTGTTACAGTAAAAGTCCGTTACCATACACCGGAGGTGGCTGCACTACTGACACCGCTGCCGGCTGGAATGGTTCAACTGGACTTTGACGAACCGCAGCGTGCTGTAACCCCAGGACAGGCCGTTGTCTTCTACGACGGCGATGATGTGGTAGGCGGCGGAACCATAGCGAAGGCTTTGCGTTAGACATCACTATAGAGAGAAGGTTCGAAACAATGAAGGCTGAAATTATAGCTGTAGGTACAGAACTGCTCCTTGGTCAAATTGTAAATACAAACGCCCGCTATCTGTCTGAGAAGCTGGCGGAACTGGGTATTGATGTATACTGGCAAACGGTAGTGGGAGATAATGACTTACGGATTCAAGAAGCATTAAATACCGCGTTGAGCCGTGCCGACCTCTTAATTTTTAGCGGCGGACTGGGGCCAACAATGGATGACCTGACCAAAGAAACGGTAGCCTCGGTATTGTCTTTACCGTTAGAGATGGATATTGACTGGGAAAACAGGATTGTCGGATTGTTTGCAAAAACAGGCCGTACGATGACCGATAACAATCGCAAACAAGCTCTCATTCCCCAGGGTGCAAGATTACTTATCAATGATAACGGGACTGCACCGGGTATCTGGCTGGAACATGGGGACAGTGTCATTGTAATGCTGCCAGGGCCGCCTCGGGAGCTGGAACCGATGTTTGCGGAAAAAGTCATGCCTTTACTAAGAAAAGAAGCGGGACAGATTATTTTATCCCGCGTACTGAAAGTAACGGGTATTGGTGAATCTGCCATGGAAGAGGCAATTGCTGACTTAATTAGGAAACAGACAAATCCGACCATAGCACCGCTGGCTAAATATACCGAAGTTCATCTTCGCGTGACTGCAAAGACAGATACCCGGGAAGAGGCGGAAGTGTTACTTGATGAGACAGAAGAACTGCTGCACGAGCGCCTGGGTGATGCCATTTTCGCCAGAAACGAGGAAACAATGGCCGATGTGATAGCGAAGATGCTATTCGCAACAAAGCTGACATTGGCTACTGCCGAATCCTGTACGGGTGGGTTACTGGCTCATTACCTGACAAATGTCTCAGGTAGTTCCGACTATTTTATTGAAGGCCTCATTACATACAGCAATCGTTCGAAAATTAATCTTTTGGGCATCAAACCTGCCATTATCCGCGAGTACGGCGCTGTATCGGAAGAGACAGCGCTTTCTATGGCAGAGAACGTACGCAGACGGGCCGATACTGACCTGGCACTGGCGGTGACGGGTATTGCCGGGCCCACCGGTGGATCGGACCAAAAGCCGGTCGGACTGGTCTATATTGCCCTGGCTTCACCTGACGGCGTTTCCTGCCGCAGGTTTAATTTTATGGGAAAACGGGAGAATATTAAGGAACGGGCGGCCATTGCTTCGCTTAACATCCTCCGCCTGTACCTTGCCAAACACTACGGGTGATCATTTGCAACAGGAACGCAACCGTAAAACAGCAGCACTCATTCTGATGTCGGTTATTGGAATGCTTATATTTGTAAGTCTGCTTGGTAATTTCACGACAACGATTGATGCTTTCCAGATTGAATTAGGACTGACAGTCTTTGACCGCGGATATACGCAGCTTTCTTTGCCGCCACTGGGTGTAGTTCGTGCTAAGACGCATTTACCGCCGCTGATGTTAAAAGCCAGTTTGACCAATATAAATCTTGATCAGTTGCAACGGGGCTTGGGCAGACTGGACGATGAAACATATGTAGAAGAACTTCGCCAGGATACCCGAAGAAAAATAAATATGTTTATAGCCCGTTTACTGGCTCTTGCTTTTCTGGGCGGAGTTGCGGGTCCGTATCTGATCGGGGAGCGAAACCGAAGGCGGATTCTGATTGGAGGCCTGATCGGGATATTGTTACTGGGAGGTTTGCTTTCTGCTTCATATGCCACATATCAACCTTTGGCATTTATGAACCCGGAGTTTGAAGGGATACTTACAGCAGCTCCCTGGATGTTTGGTCTTGTTGAAGAAACGCTGTTTAAAGTACGGACTTTAGGTGAGCAACTGGAACTTATCGCCGTGAACCTAAATGAGCTTTTTATCCAGGTGGAATTATTAAAACCTTTGGGAACAGTAGCCGGAGATTTAAAGGTTGCTCATATCTCCGACCTTCATAATAACCCGGCTGGTATGGACTTTGTTAGTCAAGTCGTTGCTACTTTCGGTGTTGACATCGTGATTGATACAGGGGATCTTACAGACTTCGGTACGCAGATTGAAGCGGAATTGGCAGCACCCATCGAAAATTTTGGGATACCATATGTTTTTGTGCCCGGAAACCACGATTCTCCGCAAGTTATCGAAAGGATGCAGGAGATTCCCAATGTAATCGTGTTAGAGGAGGGACTGATATCGGTAAAAGGCTTACGCATCGCTGGCATTGCCGATCCTTCTTCCCACGGCCCGGAGATGACTGTGGGTCCTGAACGTGTGCTAAACGAGTATGCTCTCCGGTTAGACCGTATTCTGGACGAGGCTACAGAGCCTCCCCATATCGTTGCCGTTCATAATCCCGGAATTGCCTCCCGGTTTACCAACCGGGTTAACGTTGTGCTCACCGGGCATAACCATCAGGTAAATATCACAGAACGGGGAGATTCGGTCATGATAAATGCCGGAACTACCGGTGCTTCCGGCATCCGCGGCCTGCAGGCCAGGCGGGAAACGCCGTTTTCCCTGATTCTGCTCCACTGGGGCAAACAAAGCGACGGCGAGTTTTACCTAAAAGCAGCTGATATTATCCGTGTCTTCCAGTTTCAAAGCGGCTTTTCCCTGGAACGGAGAATGTTCGGCTCCGTGCGGGCCGATGAGGAGACGGAAGAAGAACTCGAATAAAAAATCCTGCCACGCAGGATTTTTTCTTTTCTTGAAAAAATATATAATTATTTTAAATTATTAGAAGGAATTGTGTTTTGCAAAGCGAATTATTCATAGGGAACAAATGTTTGGTGAGGAGGTTATATATTGGAAAAACAAAAGGCTTTAGAAATGGCCTTAATGCAAATTGAGCGGCAATTTGGCAAAGGATCTGTAATGAAGCTGGGTGATTCCGCTGGTCGTCTGAATGTATCTGTACTGGCAAGCGGATCGCTGGCTTTGGATATCGCGCTGGGAGTGGGCGGTTATCCCCGAGGCAGGGTAATTGAGATCTACGGGCCGGAATCATCCGGTAAGACGACAGTGGCGCTTCACGCCATTGCTGAGGCACAAAGAAACGGCGGATATGCAGCTTTTATTGACGCAGAGCATGCACTGGATCCGGTCTACGCGCAAAACCTCGGCGTTAATATAGACGAACTTCTGGTATCCCAACCAGACACCGGGGAACAGGCTCTGGAGATTGCGGAGTCATTGGTGAGAAGTGGTGCTATCGATATTATTGTCATTGACTCCGTGGCGGCTCTTGTGCCTAAGGCTGAGATTGAAGGCGAAATGGGTGATTCACATGTGGGATTGCAAGCAAGGCTGATGTCTCAGGCATTGCGCAAGCTTTCCGGTGCCATCTCCAAATCACATACAATTGCCATCTTCATTAATCAGATGCGAGAAAAAGTTGGTGTGATGTTTGGTAACCCCGAAGTTACTCCTGGGGGCAGGGCGCTAAAATTTTACGCATCAGTGCGTTTGGATGTCAGGCGGATAGAAACGTTGAAGCAGGGAAACGACGCTGTGGGAAACCGTACCCGTGCCAAAGTAGTAAAAAACAAGGTAGCACCGCCGTTTAAGCAGGCAGAGTTTGATATTGTTTACGGCCAGGGCATTTCCAGGGAAGGTACACTCCTTGACCTGGGCTGCGACATGGATCTGATTCAAAAAAGCGGTGCATGGTTTTCCTATGGCAGTGACAGGCTGGGGCAGGGACGGGAAAACGCCAGGCAATTCTTACGGGAAAACCCCGATATTGCCAATACCATTGAAACTAAAATTCGTGAAGCTTACGGGCTTCCTACCAGAAACCCGGTTCCGGAGCCAGCCATAGAGTCATGAATAAAATGACGCCACAGAAAGCGAGGGAGACGGCATTCCGTATGCTATCATCCCGGGCACGCACCTGTAGCCAGGTTTATAATAAACTGATTCTTCAGGGATTCAATGAAGAAATCGCCTCCCTGACGGTTGCTAAACTCTGTGAAGACGGGTACCTGGATGACGTTTCTTTTGCCCGCAACCTGATTGAGCAACGCCTTTCTCATAAACCGTACGGACCCCGCTATTTACTGGCTATGTTATATCGGGTTGGTATTCATAAAAATGTGGCAACAGAAGTTGTGGGGGAAATAGTTGACCAAAGCCGAGAAAATGAGCTGGCTGCCCTATTCGTCAGATCAATGACTCCAAACGGAGAGATTCGTGCGGATAAAGTAATGCGGCAGCTTATAAACCGGGGATTTTCCATTGCAGCTGCACGCCAGGCTATGGAAAAAGAGTTATCCGTGTTTGAAAGAGAGATATAATGAACGCCGAAGAAGTCGGCGTTTTTTCTTGTAGGCAAGGAAATTATAACGCTCAGGGAAGCTTTTATTGTGATTTTCCTGGTCTTTCTTGTTCTTGACATCTCCTATTAAAAAAGATACAATTTATGCAGATAATTTTTTTATTCGTGTGGGTTCATAAAGAGGTTTGTGGCCGTTGGCCTATCATATAAATATTTTACTGGCTGAAAAAGATATATAACGAAAAAGAACCAGTAAGATCGGTATGGTGTCTCTTTATAGCTGTGTGCCCGCACAGCTTTATTTATTTTCTAAATTAAAACAAAAATAGACAAAATGCTAAGCAGGAGGTGAAAACATTGAATATCGTAATTGTCATAGTTATCGCGGTAGTTGCAGCCGCAGTCGGCGCTGCTGTCGGATATTTTGTCCGTAAACAAGCTGCGGAAAGCAAAATCGGTTCTGCCGAAAGCGCTGCAAAAAATATTCTTGATGATGCGGAAAAGCAGGCACAGGCTGTTAAACGGGAAAAAATTCTCGAAGCAAAAGAAGAAGTGCATAAACTGCGTAAAGACTTTGAGCAGGAAAGCCGTGAAAGACGGGCTGAATTCCAACGCTCTGAACGCCGTTTAGTACAAAAAGAAGAATCCCTCGATAAAAAAACAGCGTATATGGAGAAGAAAGAAGAAGACTTTAAGAAAAAAGAAGTTGACATTGCCGAAGTTCAACAAAAAGTCGATGACTTGTATAAGCAACAGTTGGCCGAATTAGAGCGACTGTCCGGCCTGACTTCGGAAGATGCGAAAGAAATTATCCTCTCCCGTGTTCGTGATGAAGTGAGGCACGAAATGGCGATGATGATTAAGGACATTGAAAGCCAGGCTAAAGAAGAGGCAGAAAAAAAGGCGAGGCATATCATCACATACGCCATTCAAAAATTTGCTGCTGACCATGTTTCAGAAACGACTGTATCGGTTGTTTCTCTCCCCAATGATGAAATGAAGGGACGGATTATTGGTCGTGAAGGCCGAAATATCCGTACTTTAGAGACGATGACGGGAATTGACCTTATTATTGATGATACTCCGGAAGCCGTTATTCTATCCGGCTTTGACCCCATTCGTCGGGAAGTTGCCCGTGTGGCTCTGGAAAAGCTGGTCGCCGACGGTCGTATTCACCCGGCGCGTATTGAAGAAATGGTGGAGAAAGCACGAACAGAAGTAGATGCCCGTATCCGTGAGGAAGGTGAACAAGCCACCTTTGAAGCAGGTGTTCACGGCCTTCATCCTGAGTTGATAAGGCTCCTTGGACGGTTGCGCTTTAGGACAAGTTACGGTCAAAACGTTCTGAAGCACTCAATCGAAGTTTCCCATCTGGCAGGTGCAATGGCTGCTGAGCTTGGGTTGGACATCCAGTTTGCCAAGCGGGCAGGCCTTCTTCATGATATCGGCAAGGCGGTCGACCATGAAGTAGAAGGTCCGCACGTAACGATTGGCGGAGATTTGGGCAGAAAGTACAAAGAATCCAAAGAAATCGTCAATGCCATCGCAGCTCACCACGGCGATGAAGACTTTTTAACGCTGGAAGCCGTCCTTATTCAGGCTGCGGACGCAATTTCTGCCGCAAGGCCGGGAGCACGTCGTGAATCCCTCGAAACGTATATCAAACGGCTAGAGAAGCTGGAAAAAATCGCCGACACATTCGAAGGCGTTGAAAAATCGTATGCAATTCAGGCGGGTCGCGAAATCCGGATAATGGTTAAGCCGGAAAAAGTGGATGACCTGACCAGTGTACAGGTTGCCCGCGAGATTGTTAAGAAAATTGAAGAAGAACTGGAATACCCCGGTCAGATAAAAGTAACCGTTATCCGGGAGACCAGAGCGGTTGACTACGCAAAATAAGCTGAATGGGCGGAGGGAGAAACCTCCGCCCATTCAATTTTCTAGTGACAAAGGCAAATATTGCAATCTCTTTTTTAAAAAAAGAAGAAGGATTTTATTTACGAGTTATTGAATACAGACAGGCCTGTGTTTATTTTTTTTGCGGAGGATGTGTTTACATTGAAGGGCAAGCAGCCAACAAAACAAGACGCCTATACCACAAATCTGTTAATATCTTTATTGATGCGCTTTCCTGAAGTGATGACCATTAATTACGATGTCCCTCAGGATTGCGTTAAGTTTACCTTTATGTTGGACGGAAGTGTGGAAAAAACTGAATTTATTCGCTTTAAAACGTTGTTAAGAGATTCACTGGCGGCTTATCAGGATTTGACCGGCGAAGATTTTGTCATGAAAGCAAAACTTGTCCGCTCAGGTAAATTGACGCTGTTGGAATTAAGCGGTTGTACCACAACCCTGTCCCTGGAATCTATTCAATTGGTCACGGGAATTGTCGACAGCGTTTTTGATGATATCCTTTTCAGAGATGCAGAAACGTTGGATGCTGTTCAGGATGACGAACTAATGCGGCAGGAAGAGATTATTGAATATTTACTTAGCCACAGCACCGGGTCTAAACAGGAGAGCCTTATTGCTTTTCGTGAAGCGGGGAAGGTATACGTGTACGATAAATAAAATATGACAAGTGTAAAGGAATCTACTGTATTTATTTTGGCATCATATGGTAAAATATCAGTATGTATAATTTGTGAGGTGTCTGTGTTTTGCGCATCCTGATGATCGGTGATGTGGTGGGTCGTCCCGGACGGTTATGTCTGAGGGATATGTTGCCACGTATTATAGAGAATTATCGTATTGATTTTATTATTGCTAACGGTGAAAATCTGGCCTCGGGTACTGGATTCAATGAAAAAACGGCCCAGGAAGTGTTTACATATGGTGTCGATGTTCTGACGATGGGAAACCATGTTTGGGATAAAAAAGAAGCACTGGAGTATATCGAAAAAGAGAATAGGATAGTCAGGCCTGCTAATTATCCTCCGGGTACGCCAGGTAGCGGTAGTCGTATATTCCTTTGCGGCGAAGTGAAAGTTGGCGTTCTCAACATCAGCGGACGTGTTTTTATGCCGGCACTGGATTGCCCGTTTCGAAGTGCACTACAGGAAATATCTGTATTAAAAAAGGAAACATCCGTGGTCATCGTTGACTTTCATGCCGAAGCCACTTCTGAAAAAATTGCCATGGGAAGATTTCTTGACGGCAAGGTATCAGCGGTGCTGGGGACGCATACACATGTACAAACAGCGGATGAACGGATATTTGCCGGCGGCACAGCTTATATAACTGATGTGGGAATGACAGGTCCTTACGAATCTATCCTTGGTATCGAGCCGGAAATCATTATCCGAAAATTTATTACTCAGTTGCCTGCCCGATTTGAGGTGGCAAAAGGGGAGACCTATCAATTTAATGGTGTTATCGTCGAGATTGACAGTGAAACAGGTCTGGCCCTGAAAATTGAAAGGTTTTCAGACTTACATGAACTTTAAATACAAAATTTGCAACTTCAGGCAGGATTTTAATTAACCACGCTGAATCTAATTCTTTAGAGTTATCAGAAAAATCAAAAATCTAGGAGGTCCAGCGATGGAAGTATTAAAAGTTTCAGCAAAATCCAACCCAAATTCTGTGGCAGGTGCTCTTGCTGGTGTTTTACGGGAAAGGGGCAACGCTGAGCTTCAGGCGATAGGGGCAGGGGCACTAAACCAGGCAGTAAAAGCGGTAGCCATAGCCCGGGGGTTTGTTGCTCCAAGCGGGATGGACCTGATTTGTATTCCGGCGTTTACTGACATTATTATCGACGGTGAGGAGAGGACAGCAATTAAATTGCTTGTTCAGCCACGATAGTCTAAAACCCGAACACCCAGGTAATGGGTGTTTTTTTTAGGCCTGTTAGAATAACTTAGTTATAGTTATAGTTGTAGTTACGGGAGTGTTTGGATTGAATCCGGAAGAACTACATCGACAGGCTGTCGTGATTGACGGCCATTGTGACTCCGTACACCTTTTTACCGGAGTTAAAGGTACATACGATTTCGGTGAGGAAAATACGGTTGGTCATATTGATTTGCCGCGACTAGTGCGAGGCGGGGTTGATGTACAGTTTTTTGCACTGTACATTGAGCCCGAATATCAACAGTATGGAGCTTTACGCAGAGCGATTATTTTAATGGAACACTTTCACAGGGAAATAGGTAAATATAAGGATAGCATTTCAGTCGTTCTTAATCAAAATGACTTAGATCATGCATTATCTTCCGACAGGATTGCAGCTCTACTGTCTCTGGAAGGTGCAGAAGCTTTAGGGCTGGACATCGAAGTTCTTCATTCTTTACACCGTCTGGGTCTAAGAAGCGTTGGTCTGACTTGGAACGGCAGAAACATGCTGGCAGATGGCGTGGGTGTGGGTGAATCAGCAGGAGGCTTAACTTCTTTTGGCAAAGAAGTTGTAACTGAGATGAACCAATTAGGAATGATTGTTGATGCAGCTCATTTAGCTCCCAGAGGATTTTACGAACTATTGGATATTTCTGCAACTCCGGTTGTCGTTACCCATGCTAATGCATCCGGTGTCTGCAAACATCGGCGCAACCTTGATGATGACCAGCTAAGAGCCTTAAATGAACAGGGCGGCGTCGTCGGTATGTCGTTTTACCCTGCATTTATTTCAAATGAAAAGCCTGCAACAATAGAAATGCTGTTAGACCATTTCTGTTACATTGCTGACAGTTTTGGCACGGATCTTCTGGGAATTGGTTCAGATTATGATGGAATTCCGGAAACTGTCATGGGGTTAGAGGACGTATCATCGTTACCATTATTAACCCATGGTTTGATAAAACGCGGTTTTTCTGAAGATGAAATTACTAAAATATTAGGGGGTAATTTTTTACGTGTACTGCGCACTACCCTGCATAAAGGAGGATCTTGATGACCACTGTTGTTGCAGATTTTCATATTCATACTTTGGCCAGTGATGGCCTGTTGTCACCGCGTAAGGTGGTTGCTGATGCGTCTGCTAAAGGACTTCTGGCAATTGCCGTTACTGATCATGATACGGTGGCAGGACTCCCTGAGGCGCTGGCGTCTGCACGTCAATTATCTATGGAACTCATCCCCGGAATAGAACTGAGTACAGAGTTTGCCGGCAAAGAAATTCATATACTGGGTTATTTCATTGATCCTTATAATCAATACCTTAACAGCCTTTTGGCAACACTTCAGGAAAGTCGCCAGGGTCGGGCTAAAAAAATGGTGGATAAGCTGACAGGATTGGGGTATCAAATTGAATTGTCAGCAGTATTACGCCATGCTGGCGGCGCAGCACCGGGCAGACCTCATGTGGCCAGGGCGCTTGTGGAAGCCGGTTATATTCAGACAGTACGACAGGCATTCGATGAGCTCATTGGTTATCAGATGCCGGGTTACGTTGAGCGTTATAAGCTATCGCCACAAGAGGCCATAGGCGCTATACAGGTTGCAGGAGGCGTTGCTGCCTGGGCCCATCCCGGCCTTACAGAGGACGATACTCTGCTTCAAACTTTTATTTCCGCAGGGTTACAGGGCATAGAGGTATATCACCCTGATCATGATTCGGTTCAATCATCCCATTATAAAGGATTGGCAAATGCGTTCAATCTATTTGCTGTTGGGGGGTCAGACTTTCACGGTCAAGAAGCGGGGCATGTGCGGGAGCTTGGCTGTCAGGGGCTTTCAGCCCAAGAATACCGGGACTTTCAGGATTATTTCAGACGGTACATCCGCAAATAAATTCTTTACCCTTAAAAAAGGAATTTTGACGGTGATAACGAATAATGATATAATTTAATATGCCTATGCGGTATTTTTTTTTAGACTTCCCATGAGGAGGTAGACGTGAAAAAAGGAGTTCTTAAGCAGCAGCCACGGATTACAATCGATAAAACATTCTGCAAGCAAAATTGCGGTATCTGTAAAAGTTTTTGCCCTAAGGATGTTCTTGATATCGGTGAAGACGGTAAAGCGTATGTAAAAAATCCCGAAGCATGTATAAATTGTGGGCTGTGTGAACTCCGTTGCCCGGACTATGCGATTACACTGGAGGATGGCAATGACTGAATCTACGCGGCTTATGCAGGGCAATGAAGCTTGCGTAGCCGGGGCTCTTTACGCAGGACTCTCTTTTTTTGCCGGCTACCCAATTACGCCGTCAACGGAGATCGCAGAAATCTTAGCCAAACGTTTGCCACAAAACGGTGGAAAATTTATTCAAATGGAAGATGAGATTGCCAGTCTGGCAGCCTGTATCGGAGCTTCACTGACAGGCGCTAAAGTTATGACGGCAACCAGCGGTCCTGGATTCAGCCTGATGCAGGAGAATCTAGGCTACGCAATCATGACAGAAACACCTTGTGTTATCGTTAACGTCCAACGTATGGGTCCCAGCACCGGGGCTCCCACTGCTCCATCCCAGGGGGATGTGATGCAGGCCCGTTATGGCACCCACGGCGACCATGAAATCATTGTCCTCACGCCGTCATCGGTAGCAGAAACGTTTACCCTCACTGTAAAAGCGTTTAATTTAGCAGAGTTGTTGCGCACACCGGTGATTCTTTTAATGGATGAGATTGTCGGCCATATGCGTGAAGGAGTTTCACTTCCGGGAGAAGGAGAGTTGCCTGTTGTTACAAGGCTTGTTCCGGTAAAAGGAATGAAAGATTACCTGCCATATCGTGCGGATAAGAACGGAGTGCCGGTAGTAGCACCGTTTGGTGCCGGATATCGCTTTCACGTTACCGGGCTCTTCCATGGAGAAGACGGTTTCCCCAGTAATAAACCGCAGGATATTGAGTATCTTGGTATGAGACTGCATAAAAAAATAGAAAATCACAAAGACCATTATTCTTTTTTTGAAGAATATCTTACAGAGGATGCTGAAATTATTGTGGTTGCCTACGGTGGCACTGCCAGATCTGCCCAGGCTGCGGTAGAATCAGCCCGTAGTCAGGGAATAAAGGCAGGGCTCTTCCGGTTAATTACTTTATGGCCTTTTCCCGAAAGTGAAATTGAGCGTGTATGTTCGCAGGCTCGGGCTGTCGTTAGTGCAGAAATGAATATGGGTCAGATTAGCCGTGAATTGGAGCGGGTATTAGGCAAAGACGCTTCCCTTCATAAAGTTACCCATATTGATGGAACTTTATTGCCGCCGCAAAAAATACTGTTAAAGATTCAGGAGGCGGCAGTCAATGACTAAAACTGCTGATATCAAGCCGTATCTGCGGCTGGAACGCTACCCGACCATCTGGTGTGCAGGTTGTGGTAACGGGCAGGTGGTTGGGGCATTCCTTCGTGCAATCAGTACCCTTGATTGGGATCCAAAAAAGGTTGTCGTAGTTTCAGGCATTGGGTGTTCATCCCGGGCGTCCGGTTATCTTAATTTTAATACTATGCATACGACCCATGGCAGGCCATTGCCTTTTGCCACAGGGATTAAACTTGCCAATCCGGAATTGCATGTGGTTGTAATGGCCGGTGACGGCGACACCACGGCTATTGGCGGTAATCATTTTATTCACGCAGCCAGACGGAATATTGGCATAACAATGATTGTTTTTAATAACGGTACCTATGGTATGACCGGAGGTCAATGTTCTCCCATGACAGGTCATGCATGTAAAGCAACAACCGCGCCCTATGGAAACCTGGACACACCCTTTGATATTTGCAAACTGGCAGAAGCCGCCGGCGCCACATTTGTCGGGCGCGGCATTACGTATGCTCCGGTCAAGTTGGAATCTCTAATCACAGAAGCTTTGAAGCATAAGGGGTTTTCAGTTATCGATGCAGTTACACAGTGCCCCACTTATTACGGGCGCTTAAATAAAATGGGTTCACCGGCAGATATGTTGACATGGCAGAAGGAACATGTAATCTCTCTGGAAAAAGCTGCTTCTTTACCAAAGCATGTGATTCAGGATAAAATTGTTACAGGTGTATTTGTAAAGGATTTACGTCCGGAATACACCACTCTTTACCGCCGTCTTCACGAGCAATGCGGGGAAGATGACTGCCATGATTAAAAAAGAATTTCGTCTTAGCGGTTCAGGTGGGCAGGGTTTGATTCTGGCGGGGATTATTTGGGCCGAAGCGGCAGTACGAGCTGGCTACTATGCGGTACAGTCTCAATCATACGGTCCGGAAGCCAGAGGAGGAGCAAGTAAAGCGGAAGTCATAATCAGCGACAGGCCCATTGCTTACCCTAAAGTTGACTGTCCAGATTATTTCCTCGCGTTGACACCTGAAGCATACACCAAGCACTGTAAAGATTTGTCGGCCACAGGTACTGTAATTATTGACGACCAATTAGAAAACGATGATTGCCCTGCAAATTCACTGAAACTACCCATTTTAGAGACTGCAAGAAGCCTGGGCCGCGAAATTGTTGCTAACATGGTTAGCCTGGGCATCATTGTTGCCTTGACGGGTTTGGTTGATGAGGAAGTTGTAGTGGAAGTCATTCAGAAACGTGTCCCTGCCGGGACAGCTTCGGTAAATACTGAAGCGTTCAGGAGAGGATACGCTTTGATAGACTCTAATAAATCCGGAGGTGAGGCGGAACATTACATTTAAATTAGTTACAGACAGAAAATCGGTTAGGGAGGAGATAAAATATAATGGAAAATAATATAATTTTTGGTCTAGAGGTTATGATCATCGGCTTTGCGGTTGTCATGGCTATTCTCTACCTGTTGTACCTAATTTTACTCGGGTTTAGTAAGGTTTGCGTCAGACCTTCTAATAATGAGTCAAGGAAAGGGCAATTGGCTTCGCCGACCTCTGCAGTCTTGGATGAAGTCGGGTCCGCGCCGGTGGCAGCCGGAATTAGTCAGTCTAATTACAATTACGGTACTGCCCCCGAAATTGTTGCTGCCATAACTGCCACAATTTCAGCCTATCTGGATTTACCTGCCGCACAATTCCAAATTGTTTCCCTGCAACCGTCTCACTCTGCCGGAGTGGTAGACAACTGGGCACTGCTGGGGAGAAAAAGAGCAATAGAGAAGCGTCAGGATTTAGCAATGTATAGAAGGGAGAGGAAAACATGAGAGAATTTAGAATCACCGTAAACGGTCAACCCTACGAAGTATCAGTCGAGGAAATGGGTTCCACCAGCCCAATTGCGGCTCCGGCGGCTAAACCGCCTGTGGTTGCAAAACCGCCCGCTCCGACTCCACCCGTCAAACCATCTGCTGCCGCTCCCAGACCTGCTCCTGCCGCTGCACCAAAGCCAGTTGCTCAATCAACAGGAGGAGGAGCCGGGATTACAGCGCCAATGCCTGGTGTGATTCTCAACATTATGGTTACAGTCGGACAATCTGTTAAAGAAGGCGATGTATTACTCATTCTCGAAGCTATGAAAATGGAGAACGAGGTGACTTCACCGTCAGCCGGTACCGTTAAAGAAATTCCTGTCAGCAAAGGCAGTAATGTAAATACCGGTGACCTGATGATCGTCATTGAATAGGGGGAAAACCGATGCTTGATAAGATGATAATTTTTTTACAGGGCACCGGGTTTTCGGCAATGACACTTCCCCAACTGCTGATGATTATTATCGCCTGCGTCCTGCTTTATCTGGGGGTAGAAAAAAAATATGAACCTTTATTAGTCGTACCAATCAGTTTCGGTATGCTTTTAGTCAACCTGCCTTTAGGTGATATTATGGCTTACGCTGTTTATGATCAGGGTAAGCTTGTATCAGCAGCAGGCCTGCTTCGCTATTTTTACTCGGGTATTGAACTAGGAATCTTCCCGCCTTTGATTTTTCTCGGGATCGGTGCCATGATAGACTTTGGCCCACTAATTGCTAATCCTAAGACTCTGCTCTTAGGTGCTGCTGCACAGTTCGGAATATTCACTACGTTAATTGGCGCAATATGGTTGGGCTTTTCCCCATCACAGGCAGGTTCCATCGGAATTATCGGTGGTGCCGACGGCCCGACCGCTATTTTCCTCACATCCCGGCTGGCCCCGGAGCTTCTGGGATCGGTGGCTGTTGCTGCGTATTCGTACATGGCGCTTGTCCCGATCATTCAGCCTCCAATCATGAAGTTTTTTACCACAGTAGAAGAAAGAAAAATTGTTATGGAACAGTTACGTCCTGTCACTCGGATCGAACGTATCCTTTTCCCGGTAATCGTTGTCATCTTGTGCGGACTCCTGTTACCGCCGGCAATTCCCCTTTTAGGGATGCTGATGTTCGGCAACCTTTTACGGGAGAGCGGTGTTACTGACAGGCTGAGTAAGGCTGCGCAAAACGAACTGAATAACATTGTGGTGATCCTGCTGGGAATTGCTGTTGGCGCGTCAGCCAGTGCAGAGATGTTCCTTACAGCCAGTACGATAAAAATTATTGTACTGGGCCTGGCTGCATTTGCGGTGGGTACCGCAGCAGGTGTTTTAATGGGTAAACTTATGTGCAAGATGAGCGGAGGTAAGATCAACCCGCTCATTGGCTCAGCCGGCGTTTCCGCCGTACCGATGGCCGCCAGGGTTTCTCAAGTGGTAGGCCGTGAAGCCAACCCGAATAACTACCTGCTGATGCACGCTATGGGACCCAATGTCGCCGGTGTTATAGGGTCTGCTATCGCAGCAGGCATTCTGTTATCTCTCTTGGGCTAGGTAAAAATTTAATTACAAAAAGAACCTCACAGTGGCTTTTTGTTAGGTGTCATGTAAATGAAAGCGGTTTACATGAAACTTTCGGCCGAGTGTGAGGTTCTTTTTTGTTATCTCCGGAACGTATAAGGTTATTCAGGAAAAATCAGGCAACATAATCTTCGACATATTTCCATATGAATGATATAAGTCATTGATAAAGAAGGTGTCTTAACTGAGGGCTCATAAACCGAAATCGTCGCGAGGTTTCATTATAATTATTTTTATCACTCTTTTATCAGGATTTGTGTTTACCGACTATTTATATCATCGTAACCGAATCTACGGCGGCGTCTATATAAACGGTCAATATGTTGGCGGGTTGACAATAGCCGAGGCAGACAAACAACTTGTTAAAAACATAGAAGGGCTGGAAGAGGAAACAGTCTTCTTCAGTTATAATGATGCTAGTTGGGCTTTACGTAAATCAGAGCTGGGTGTTACAGTGGATATGGAATCTACCCTGCGAGAAGCCTGTCTCACAGGGAGAAAGGGAGCACACATCCGGAATTACTATGCACGGGTTATGCTACTCGCAGACCCTGTTACAACGCCGATTCATTACAGGATAGACCGTCAGGTTTTTTATAAGGCAATGTCTGCGCCGGCAAAAGCCGTATTGCGAGAACCGCAAGACGCTGTATATATTCTGACTGAAAATGGAGACAGGGTTGAAGTTTTACCTGACCAGCCTGGCAGAAAGCTAAATATGGCAAAAACGCTTGAGAGATTATATGAGATGTTGCCGGCTTACAAGGCACCTGACCCTGTGGAACTACTTGTAGACGAGGTAGAGGCGGCCAGAACGGCTGCCTATCTTGAATCACTCCGTGTCAGGGAACCAGTCTCCGCGTTTTCCACTGATATTTCCTCATCATTGCCCAACCGGCTGCATAATATCAAACTTGCCGCCAATGCCCTGGACGGTACCCTGGTTGAGCCGGATAAAGAGTTTTCCTTCAACAGTGTGGTAGGACCGGCAGATGCGGCAGAGGGATATAAATCAGCACCGGTGATTGTGGCAGGAGAATTGGTTGAAGGAGTAGGCGGAGGCGTATGCCAGGTATCCACAACACTTTATAATGCCATACTTTTAGCTGATTTAAGCATAGCGGAGCGGAGGAACCACAGCCTGATGGTGGGATATGTGCCACCCGGGCTGGATGCCACCGTCTCTCATGGTTGGATTGATCTCCGTTTTTTAAACGATCGGGATCATGCCGTCTGGGTTCGGGCATTTGTTTCGGGATACCGACTTACGATCAAACTCTACGGTGACCCTATCCCTGGCCAGGAAGTCAAGGTGGTAACGACTGACACGGAAAAGATTGCCCAGGGCGTTAAATATATAAAAACGGCAGACCTGCCAGTCGGTGTAAAAGAAAAAGTGAAAGACGGTCAACCCGGGTACCGAGTCAATGTATGGCGGGTTTCGTACATAAACGGAGAAGAAATAAGAAGGGAGCTGCTTTCCAGGGACACCTATAAAGCGGTCCCTGATGAATACTTGTTGGGAACCGGTGAAGTATCAGTCTCTGCAGATAATGTCGGGCAGGAAATTGAGTAAAGAATCACGAAACAGTACCTGGGTGATAAGAATGACAGAGACAAAAATATATGCACTTGGGGATTCCATTACTTATGGCTTCCCATACGGTCCTGCGCACTCATGGGTTACCGTGATTGCCCAGAGGCTACCGATTCCCATTATTAACGGCGGCATCAACGGTGATACAATTGAATTTATGCTGCACAGGTTGAAGCGTGCACTTGTTACAAACCCCAGTCATCTGATATTGTTAGGCGGGACCAATGACGCTTACTGGGGACATTCCGTAAAAGATATTGGCCCAACTGTCACAGAAATTTGCAACCGCTGCCGTGATGCCGGCATCCATGTAATTCTCGGCCTGCCTATTCCCGTTGACGAGTATAACGTTGAGTCCATCCTGGCAGAATACCGGGCGTTTATATCAGATACGGCGAAAAGAGAAGGGTATTCCCTTATACCGTTCCAAGAGGCCTTCCTGGACAAAGGTAACCGCTTTAGAATTGAATTTACTACTGATGGCTGTCACCCTAATATTGACGGGTATGAGGCAATGGCTGAGATTGCCGAACGTTATCTGGCAAGAATCTTATAAATACAAAACCGCCCTTCCGGCTTGGCAAAGTCGGAAGGGCGGTTTATAATAGAAGGGAATATATGTTCGGGGTGAAGATATGCGCCAAATTATTCATGTGGATATGAATGCCTTTTATGCTTCCTGCCATCAGGTTACCAATCCTGCCTGGCGGGGGAAGCCCATTTTAGTTGCGGGAGATCCCCGGAAAAGACATGGAATCATTCTTACAGCGTCCTACGAAGCAAGACGCTGCGGCGTAAAGACGGGAATCCCTGTCTGGCAGGCTCGCAGACTGTGTCCGCAGGGAATTTTTGTCCCCCCCGACCACCGGCTGTACCAGGATTTCTCAGCACAGATTCTCGAACTACTCAAAGGATACACGCCTCTGGTGGAGCCATACTCTATCGATGAGGCCTGGCTTGATGTTACCGGATCAGGAAGGCTGTTCGGTTCGGCGCAGGAGATTGGCCGGGACTTACAGAAAAGAATTGGCTCAGAGTTGGGTATCCCTTGTTCTGTTGGGATATCCGCCAATAAATTCCTGGCAAAAATGGCGTCTGAACGTAATAAACCCTGTGGATTTACTGAACTGTTTCCCCGGGATGTGCCTGAGAAGCTATGGCCGCTTCCGGTGGGGGAGATGGTTGGCGTAGGTCGCAAGCTGTCTCCGGCATTAACAGAAATGGGAGTAGATACGATTGGACGACTGGCATCTCTGCCAGTACAACTATTAGTCAGCCGTTTTGGGGTTATCGGTGAAGCGCTGCATCATCTTGCCCACGGCAGGGATGATTCGCCCGTGGATCCCACAGCAATGGAAACAGTAAAATCTGTTGGCCATTCAATAACGCTGCCCAAAGATATTAACAACCCGGAAGACGTAGCCCGGGTATTGCTTGACTTGAGCGAACGGGTCGGACGGCGTTTGCGCCAGGGATGCAATCTGGCCCGGACAGTTACATTGACCGTCAAAGATCAGAACTTTGTCAGCGCGACCAGGTCAAGGACGTTACCTGAGCCGACCGGGCTCACGGAAGTAATCTATCAGACCACCGTCGGCGTGTACAGACAGTGCTTCGAACCCTGGCGGAAAATCCGCTTACTGGGAGTCAGTGTGTCTAATCTTATCCCCGACGACGCTGGGTACCAGTTAAGCCTCTGGGACAATTCCGGAGAAAAGCTGATTAGCTTGTCAAAGACTGTGGACGGGATACGGGACCGTTACGGAGACTCGGCGCTACTCCGGGCCCGTCTCTACAACAGCAAAGAGAAGAGAGGCAAATTAGATGGCCCGGTGCCCGAGACCGATGGCGACCTCGTTTAAATGCAATAAACCTATTGCAAAAAAAATGGCCACGGCAACATGATCACCCTTCCTGGCAATACCAACTTTGCCACCCACATTTAACCCCAGAGCTTTTGGCATGATTTGTGAAAGGGCTTCTCTGGCCGCCCCGGCTACGCCGCCTTCTGCCAGGTGTGTGCCTTCAATAATACCCTCCCGTTTCGCTGCGACAACAGCCCGTTCCACCACTTTCTGAACTGATGATATAAACTCACCACCGTAATCTACGGCTGTCGCTTTAATCCCTTCCTCTGCCAATGCGGCCTTTAACTCCCGCTCCGCCTCACGGTCTGCGGAAAGCGCCAAGCGGATGGCAGCGCCGGCAATCACTTTACTTTCCAGTTGTCCCAAACGAATCACCCCTCTTTTGTAGCCAAATTCAACCACATACTGAACACATTATATACAATGGACTAAAAGAAAACAAGCGGACAAACTGTCCGCTTGTAAAGAGGGACTAAGTTAAGATTTTCTTGTCAGAAGGACTTCCAACCTGTCTTTTTTAAAGCCGATAACAATTTCGTTATTCACACTAATAACCGGCGCTGCCTTTTGGCCCGAAATAAGCCACATTTCTTCAAATGCATTGCGGTCCTCAACAATATTGTACTCTTTGAACGTGACCCGATTTTGTGAAAGGAACTCTTTCACTTCCAGACACGGTCCTCAGTATTTACCTGCGGAATAAACAGTAATCGTTGGCTGGTCCATAAACATCCCCCTTTTACCTGATATTTTTTTCTTTCCGGGTTGACCAACCCAGAAGACTGTAAAATACTCAGTAGCGGGCAGCACCTTCGATCATTAAGAAGGCGCCGATAATAACGGCAATGGCCGCCCCTATATAACTGCCAGGCAATACACGCAATGCACCGAGAGCTATAAGAATACTGCCTAAAATAATTCTAACCACCATATCAAAGCGTCCAATATTGCGTTTTACACCAAAAAGGTACATAAAAAAACCTCCCATGATAGTTTGTATCACCGGGAGGTTTTTATTCTACTATAATCTGTACATCATTTGAATCAAGGCTTGCCGTAAAACTTGCAGCACTAACAGAGCGAGGATGGGGGACAGATCAAGTGGTAATCCGCCCTTAGGCATAAGCTTTCGAAACGGAGCCAGGATGGGTTCTGTGCCTTCATAAAGTAGTCGCAGAACAGAATGATCAGGATTATGCGGAATCCAGGACAGAATGACCCTGGCAATAATCAACCATGTCAAAATTTCAAAAAACATGTTCACAATCAGAGGTAACTGCAACACAAAACCAGCTCCTTGTTTAGATTACAAATTATATTGTATCACAAGGATAGCTGTTTGGATAGGTTTTACTCACTGTTTTCATCCCAGGGACCGGGACAACTGTGGGCTTGCGCCTTTCTGCCCTGGTGAGTAAAACGGTAAACCCCTTCCAACTCAGCAAGGTCTCTTTGCGCCAGTTCCGTAATCTTGGGATAAACATCTTCGCCAAAGCGGGCAGCAATCCCGCAGGAAGAAGACAGGACACGGGGCACCGGAATCAGTTTTACGGTCACGCTCTGGGAAAGCAGCATTTTTTCAAACCGCAGCGCCTGGGAAACAGAATGAAACGTGGCAACATAGTAATCTTCCAAGTTATCATTTTCCTTCTTTATTAATTGTGATTGTGAACTCTCCATTCTGATCATCAACGGTACAGGAGCAGTCATAATTTTTGACCAGACGGCGGATATTTTCAGCGGATACCCGACTGTCGGCCAGTACAGTGATATTGGTTAACCCCTGATCTAATGCTTGTTTCGTTCGTATGACCGGCTCGGGACAGGAAAGGCCTCTCACATCAATATTACCGCTCATGGGTGACGCCCCCTTTAACTGGGATTTTAACCTTTGGCAGTGTAAATGTAAAGCCGACGAGGAGGAGGAAAGCCCCGGCAATCACAGCGCCCCATTGACCAGCTGCGCCGACACCGGCTGGACTTGCGGCCAACCCGAAGTTATGGGAGAAAGCAGCGCCAAATAACAATCCCAGAAAAACCATGGCCGCATCCGAGTCACCTTCACCGGCCATTACCGTCTGACGCAGAGGGCAACCGCCAAGAAGGGTGGCACCCAAGCCAACAACGGCAAGGCCAAGGAAATTCCAAACACCGTCTGTATGGGCGACAGGCTGACCGGCAAAGCCGAATTTGAAGTAACCAAGCGCCATATTACCGATAAAAGCAGCGACAAAGATCGCCAGAGAGCCGTAAAGCAGGTGTGGGTCTTTAATCAGCATCAGGTCACGGAAACAACCAGCCTGACATAAACGACTGCGTTGAACGACCATGCCGATAATCAAACCTGCCGCCAGGGAAATAAGAAACGGAGCACGGGCAGCGCCGGGACCGCTTTCACTGAAAAAGATAAATATAGGTGCCGTCATCAAAAGAATAACCAATATAATAGCGAGTACAGGGATTGCCATACCGTTACCGGAGCTCAGATTATAGGAACGCCCCAGAGAAAAACCGCGCCGCAGGAAAAGTACACCAATATAGATACCAAAAATAAATCCGAACAGACCAACCAATGCATTCAGGTCACCCGCAGAAAGCCGTAAAACCATGCGCAGCGGACAGCCCAAAAAAACTAATGCTCCAATCATTACAGCCATTCCAATAAAGAAGCGGATAATGGGGGAAGAGCCTCCGCGGGCGCGAAACTCTCCTACAAACAAGGCAATAATAAATGAGCCAAGAATAAATCCGGATATTTCAGGCCGTATGTACTGGACAGCTGCCGCCCTGTGCAAGCCCAGCCCCCCTGATATGTCCCGTACAAAACAGGCAACACAAACACCCATATTGGCCGGGTTGCCGAACCGGACAAGCAGCACTCCAAAAAATCCCGCTATAATCCCGCTAACAATAATTAAACGTTTATTCATCATTCACCTCCAATAATTAGTAACCACATTCATTATACTTACTGCAAATCCTACTAACAAATAGGTTTTAACTATTACATTTTTGCTGTTATAGAAAATACTGATGACACAAGAATACAAAAAATGACTTTGCACACAGACAGCGGCAGGAATTATCATTCTGTTTGCGAAAATACTAACGCAAGGACGGTGAATATATGGAGTTCTACCAACTGGAAGCATTTGTTGCCGTTGTTGCGCAACGTTCCTTTTCTAAAGCTGCACAGCAATTATTTTTAAGTCAGCCAACCGTCAGTGCCCATGTGAAGAGCCTGGAGACTGAACTGGCCATGCCCCTTTTAGACCGGGGTAAAAATGAAATAATCTTAACCTCAGCCGGTGAAACGCTGTATCGTTATGCCAGAGATCTCCTCGATATCCGGGCAAACGCTCTGGCTGACATCAGAAGCAGTAATATAGTCAGTGAGGAAACTCTTACCATTGCGGCAAGTTCTGTACCGTGCCAGTATTTGCTTCCCCAGATAGTGGCCGCTTTTGAGTTGCAGTTTCCCATGGTTTCGGTTGCATTAAAACAGGAAAACTCCCGCCAGGTATGCGAGGATGTACATAACTATCATTACCCATATGGTATTGTTGGCGAAAAACATTTTTTGCCCAGACTTACATATACCGCTCTTCTAAACGACGAACTCGTTTTGGCTGTACCAAACAGGGAAGAATACCAGGAATTATTACATAAAAACAACCTAACGGTTGCTGATATCATTGGCTATAAACTTTTGATGAGGGAACCAGGCTCCGGTACCCGTTCCTTTTTTGAAGCGGAACTGCTTAAAAACGGAATTACTCTAAACGATATTCATTTTACAGTGTACAATAGTCAGGAAACAATCAAGCAAGTCGTAAGACGTGGGCTGGGTATTACTATTATCTCCAGGCTGGTCATGGAAGACTATCAGGAATTTGGACTGGTGGCTGTCCGTTCACTACAGGATCTGGACTTAAAGCGAGAATTCTATCTTGTCCACCACGACAAACGGATTCTTTCACCTGCGGCTAAAGCTCTCAGGGATTTCATTATGAAAACATATTACCAGGAGGATAGAAAATGAGGGAAGTATATGCAGATCACGCCGCCACAACATTTCCAAGACATCCTCAGGTGCCGGAAGCTATGTCGTCTTTTCTTCTGGATATTGGTTGCAGCCCGGGACGGGGCGGCTATCGCAGATCATTAGATGCATCCCGGTTAGTTTATGACTCAAGAGCTTTAATGGCCGAATTCTTCAAAGTACCTCAACCGGAACAAGTGGTCTTTACCCCCAGTGTGACGTATTCGTTAAATCTCCTGATTAAAGGCCTCCTGCAACAGGGTGATCATGTGATTATCTCTTCCATGGAACACAATTCAGTTGTTCGCCCTCTGACCCGCCTCGTACGGGAGCGGGCTGTTACATTGGACGTTGTACAGTGCAACACAGACGGGACATTAGACCCACTACAAGTAAAAAATGCCATCAATAATCAGACAAAACTAGTTGTTCTTACCCATGCTTCCAATGTCACCGGGACATTTCTGCCCGTTCATGAAGTCGGCGAAATCCTGAAGGGTAAAGATATTTTCTATGCCATAGATGTCGCCCAGACTGCCGGCAGTGAAAGCTTAGGTTTTGGCGCCATGAACTGTGACTACCTGGCGTTCACCGGTCACAAAGGATTACTGGGCCCTCCGGGCATCGGCGGCCTCTGCATCAGCGAAAGAGCGGCGGAAGCTACCGAGTCTCTGGTAGAGGGAGGAACCGGCAGCCGATCAGAAGATGAGAACCAGCCCGGCTTTCTTCCCGATAAATTTGAAAGTGGCACACTGAATGTTCCCGGTATAGCCGGACTGGCTGCAGGTGTAAAACTGGTTAATGAACTGGGGCTGGAGACCTTGCAAAAACATAAACGGGAACTGACAGCAGCCTTGCTTCTGGGTCTGGCAGAGATGCCGGAAATCGAGGTCTACGGCACAAAAAACCCGCATACCACCGCTGCCACCGTTTCCATCAATGTAAAAGGCATGGATAACGGTGACCTCAGTTTTATGCTCGAACAAGGCTTTGGCATTATGACTCGCTCCGGGCTACACTGCTCACCACTTGCTCACCGGACCATCGGTACATTTCCTCAGGGAACTCTCCGTTTCTCGTTAGGATGGACCAATACTTCCAGCGATGTAGAACACATCCTTAGTGCTCTAAGCGAAATAATTCGTGAGAATTAACGGAGTCTATATAAAATAATGGAACCCCTGAAACTTTTTCGCGTCAAAAGAACTACAATAACAAAGGGGGTTCATAAATGAAGAAAATGTTACCGTTGATCGTTGTTGCAATGTCCGTACTATTGCTTTTTGCCGGCATGGCCGGTGCGGTGGTTCTTGAAGAGCCATTGGTGTTGGAAGAAGGAATGATGGGTATCACTGCCATCATGGACGAACCGGTGGAGAATATCGTTGGTGTCGGCATTGAAGGAGAAGTTGTCATCACTGCCATTGATTTAGAAGAACTGGAGCCAATTGAACCGTATTTGGACAATGAAGTAGACCCCGTTGCAGAGGAACTTATGAGTACCACAGCCATCGGTATTGAAGGAGATGGAGAAGTCACAGCCACTGGTATCGAAGCAGAAACTACAGCCACAGGTGCCACTGCTAACGACTATACCAAGTATCTTATTATTGCGGGTCTCGGAATTCTTGGTTTGGCCGTGTTCACGACCAGACGGAAAAAACTGCAACCAGTCACTGCCAAATAATTAATTAATTAATAAGAAGGCGCTTCGGCGCCTTTATTCTTTTGATGCATATCGTCACGGAGTCAGCTGATACTAAAGACAAACATGCAAAGGGGCTGACGAGTTGGAAAAACGCAGAGCAATACAAATCATGGCTTCCGATGAAAAATTTGAAGTAATCTACAAAGACAAACCAGTCTGGATCGAAGGTGTCAACGAAAACACTGCCAATGTCACAGTAATGGGCACATGCACAACTATGGACGTCCCATTCACAGAACTCCACGAACCCGGTGCAAGAGGATAACGGCACACGGGGACAGGTTATTTCGCCCATATATAACAGTTGAAGGATAAAGATGTTGCAAAGCGGGGGTAACCCCGCTTTGCTTTTTGGGTAAATTATATTACAATGGTAACGATACATAAAAACTTGGAATGGGACGAAAATCTGTCCCCATGTCCCAGGAGTGGATATATTGCTGAAGAAGACATATACGATGCAGGTGTTTGGGTGTCAGATGAATGAGCGGGATGCGGAGACGTTGCGGGGTTTTTTGGATGAGTTGGGGTATGAGGAAGTGGAAAAGGCTGCAGATGCTGATTTGGTGATTATGAATACTTGTGCTGTACGCCAGAAGGCGGAGGAGAAGGTGTTTGGGCGGATTGGCCGGTTGGGAAAGATGAAAGTGGACAGGCCTGAGATGATGATTGCTATCTCGGGATGTATGGTACAGCAGGGAGAAGTGGCAAAGAAGATTAAAAAGAATTATCCGTTCGTGAATTTGATTTTTGGTACCCATAATATTGCTGCGTTTCCCGAGCTTTTGCAGCGGGCAAAAGAGAGCGGGGAAACCGTTCTGGATCTGTGGGAAGATGCGGGGGAAGTGGTGGAAGGGTTACCTGCCACGAGGAAAGACGGGATTAAAGCCTGGGTGAATATTACCTACGGCTGTAATAACTTTTGCTCGTATTGTATTGTACCTTATGTGCGGGGCAGGGAGCGGAGCCGGCTACCCGGTGATATTATAACAGAAATTAAGGGTCTGGCTGACAGGGGATATAAAGAAGTAACACTTCTGGGGCAGAACGTGAATTCATACGGGAAAGATTTGGAAGATGATATTGATTTTGCGGACTTGCTGGGGCGTGTTGATCGGGAGACTGGGATTGCCCGGGTTCGTTTTATGACATCCCATCCCCGTGATTTTAATGAAAAGCTGGCGAAGGTGATTGCGGCCGGTGAAAGTATTTGTGAGCATATTCATTTGCCGATTCAGTCCGGCAGCAACCGTATTCTTGAATTGATGAACCGGGGGTATAGCCGGGAGCATTACCTCGGTTTGGTGGAAATACTGCAACGGCATGTGCCGGATTGTGCGTTGTCCACAGACCTGATTGTAGGTTTTCCCGGAGAAACTGAGGAAGATTTTAACCAGACTTTGGATATCGTTGAAAAAGTTGGCTTTGACGCCGCTTTTACTTTCTTATATTCGCCGCGACAGGGAACACCTGCGGCTGAGTTGCCTGGACAGGTGCCGAGTGGAGTTAAGAAAGAACGTTTCGGCAGGCTGTTGGAGGTGCAGAACCGTTGGAGCCTGCAACGAAGTGAAGCGTTGATTGGAAAGATTGAAGAGGTTCTGGTAGAGGGGCCCAGTAAAACAGATGCCCGTACCTTAACCGGCAGGACACGGAGTAGTAAAACAGTGAATTTTTCAGGGGATGATATCCGGGCGGGAGACATTGTCCGGGTGGAGATTGTGGAGGCTAGAACATGGAGCCTGGTGGGGAGGATCTGGCTTGAAAGCTGAGACACCAATGATACGGCAGTTCAATGAAATTAAAGAACAGAACCAGGATAAGATTCTGTTGTTCCGGGTAGGCGACTTTTATGAGATGTTTTTTGACGACGCTAAAACCGGGGCCAAAGAGCTGGAAATTACGCTGACAGCCCGGGACACTGTGCCGCTGGCCGGGTTTCCTTATCATGCACTGAATAACTACCTGGGCAGGCTAATTGAGCGGGGCTATAAGGTCGCTATTTGTGAACAGGTAGAAGACCCGAAGCTGGCCAAGGGTATTGTTAAACGGGAAATTATCCGGGTGATTACTCCGGGTTCCGTGATCGAGTCTTCCTTGTTGGACGAGAAGAGCAATAATTATCTAGTTGCCGTGTATGCGGGCAAAGGTGGCTACGGACTGGCCGCCGTTGATGTATCCACCGGTGATTTTGTAGTCACCCAGGGCAAAGGAAAACAGGCGGAGAAAATTCTCTCTGATGAATTAACCCGTTTGCAACCGGCCGAAGTCCTCATAAATGAGAGTGCCCGGGATGATGCTTTCTTTTTGCAAACCATAGCCAGAATGGACAGGCAACCTTCTGTCAATATATTCCCGGACAAGCATTTTACGTTTCGGCAGGCAGAAAATACTTTGCTGTCGCAGTTTAGGTTGGCCAGTCTGGACGGGCTGGGCTGCAATGATTTTGCACTGGGAGTGCCTGCGGCAGGGGCGGCACTCCGTTATTTAAGGGATAACAGTCAAAACGATCTGCAACACTTACATAAGCCTGCTGTGTACTTTCCTGAAGGATATATGCTCCTTGATGGCGCGACGCGGCGCAATTTGGAGCTAACCCGGACGATTCGGGATGAAAAAAAATACGGTTCACTCCTTTGGGTACTGGATAAAACACAGACAGCCATGGGTGCCCGCCTGTTAAGGCGCTGGATAGAACAGCCTCTTTTGGATAGGGAAGCCATTAACGATCGCCTGAATACGGTTGAAGAATTGTTTAACAGTGTTGTGCTGGGGGATGAACTCTTGGAACTGCTCGACCAGGTTTATGACCTGGAGAGGTTAATGGGCCGCGTTCACTGTGAAAGTGCTAATGCCAGGGATTTAGTAGCACTACGTAAGACGCTTTCCATGCTCCCGCAGATTCGATTCCTGCTTGAGAAAAAGGGCGGCTCATCCCTGGGGAAATTGGCGCAAGAATTGCCTGACCTCTCCGATTTGACGATATTTCTCAGTCAAGCATTGGCCGATGATCCCCCTCTTACCATTAAAGATGGGGGCCTTTTACGAGACGGGTTTCACGGGGAAGTAGACCAGTTGCGTTATACCCGCCGCCACGGCAAAGATTATATTTTGGAGTTGGAACGGAAAGAACGGACGCGGACGGGGATTAAGTCTTTAAAAATTGGCTTTAATAAGGTGTTCGGATATTACATTGAAGTGACTCGAATGAATCAGCATCTTGTTCCTGAAGATTTTATACGCAAACAGACGTTGGCAAATGCTGAACGATTTATTACTCCCGATTTAAAGGAATATGAGTCACAGATTCTGGGGGCGGATGAAAAAATCTGCGCTTTGGAATATGACGTGTTTCTTGAAGTGCGGCAACACGTAGCTCAGCACACGGTGCAGATCCAAAAAACAGCATCTACACTGGCTGCGCTCGATGTTTTTCAGTCTTTGGCTAAGGTGGCCAGAGATAACCGGTATGTCAGACCCCGGGTGGAGGACAGTTGCGGCATTGAAGTCCGGGATGGACGGCATGCTGTTGTTGAGAGAGTTTTACGGAATGAACTGTTTGTTCCCAATGATGTCTCTCTTGATCGCGAAAGCCGGCGGATTTTAATGATTACCGGCCCAAATATGGCGGGTAAATCCACGTATATGCGGCAAGTGGCGCTGATTGTGCTGATGGCGCAAATCGGCAGTTTTGTTCCTGCTGCAGAAGCCCGTATCGGCGTGGTTGATCGGATATTTACCCGGATTGGTGCTGCCGATGATTTGGTGGGCGGTCAAAGTACGTTTATGATTGAAATGAGTGAGGTGGCCGGAATATTAAACGGTGCCACCGGGAAGAGTCTGGTACTCCTTGACGAAGTAGGGCGGGGAACGAGCACCTTTGACGGAATCAGCATTGCCCGCTCGGTGGTAGAGCATTTATATGACAGAGTAGGAGCGTTGACCATGTTCGCCACCCATTATCATGAACTGACAGATATGGCTTCCCGGTACCCCGCTGTGATGAATCTGGCTACCGCTGTAAAGGAGCGGGGGGAAGATATTGTTTTTTTACATAAAGTGATACCGGGCAGTGTTGATCATAGCTACGGTATTCAGGTGGCACGGTTGGCTGGGCTACCCCGTCGGGTGATAGAGCGGTCCTGGGAAATCCTGGCAACGCTGGAGTCGCCTTGCAGCTCCGCCCAAGAAGTGGCGGCTACAGTGACGAATGAACAGATGCAGTTGTTTATTCCTTCACCTGAATTGTTGCAAATCTTAGACCAGATGGATGCTGTTGATTTGATGACGACTACACCTTTGGAAGCGATGCAACTGCTGTATAAACTGCAGCAGGCGCTGAAAGAAGGGAAATAGATGGGGAAAATATTTGTACTGGATGAGATCCTTGCGAATAAAATTGCTGCTGGCGAAGTGGTGGAGAGGCCGGCGGCAGTTATTAAGGAACTGGTTGAGAACGCTATTGATGCCGGCGCAACCCGGATTGATATCAGTATTGCGGGCGGCGGCCTGGAAATTATGCGCGTGGTGGATAACGGCAGCGGTATGGCCCAGGAAGATGTGCCCCTGGCCCTGCAGCGGCACGCAACCAGTAAAATCAGGGACGCGTCTGATTTAGCGGCCATTATTACCCTGGGATTCCGGGGCGAAGCACTGCCAAGTATTGCTTCTGTCAGCCGTTTGCGTATTGTAACCAGACGGGCCGAAGATCTGGCAGGGACGGTGGCCGATATTCACAGCGGCAAGTTGTTGAATCTTGGGGAAGCCGGCTGCCCGGTGGGAACGGAAGTGCGGGTGGAAAATCTTTTTTATAATACACCGGCCCGATTGAAGTTTTTAAAGAGTGAAGGTGCGGAGACGGCCCGCGTGACCGACACGGTCCAGCGTCTGGTGCTGGCATGGCCGGAAATTTCTTTTTCATATACTGTTAACGGCAAGGAACAACTGGTTACAACCGGTAGCGGTGTTCTCGAAGATGTGGTTCACCAGGTCCTGGGTAAAATATCGGCGCGGCAGATGGTGCCTCTTGCATGGAAGGGATCGCTGCTTGCTGTGGAGGGCTTTGTCAGCAAACCTTCTTTGGCCCGGGCGAACCGGAATCTGCAGTTCTTCTTTGTCAATAAACGCCCCGTTCGTTCACCGTTGCTTAGCGACGCACTGCAAACTGCATATCATACGCTACTGCCTCGGAATCGTTTTCCGGCAGCCGTCGTGTTCATACACGTGAATCCCGGAGACGTCGATGTGAATGTGCACCCCGCCAAAAGGGAAATCCGCTTTTCCCAGGAAAGGGATGTTTACAGACAGTTTCTTACCGGAGTTAAGTCGGCACTGAGGGAATCATCCCTGATTGGCGATGTTTATTCAGCGGCAGTTTCAACTGTCAGGGAAACTGCTGCGACTATTTCTTTTGGTGAATATGCTCAGAAGCTACCCGGCACAGCTTTTACCTTAGATTCTGCTATGGAGCAGGAAGTTGTCAGCCAAAATAGCGAACCGGCATCGTCACAGGCTGTCAAATGTGTTTTCCCGTATCTGAGGCCTATTGGACAGCATCTCGCTTCCTATATTCTTGCCCAGGCAGATTCAGGGGAATTATATATTGTCGATCAGCACGCCGCCCATGAAAGAATCTTATACGACACATTTAAGCGGGATCTGGCTGCCGGTGATATACCTGTACAGGAAGTGTTACCTCAAAACTTCGAATTAGACGCTGCAGAAGCCGTAGGCTTAACCAATTCTCTCAAATTATTCGCACAATTAGGATTAACTTTTGAGCCCTTTGGTAATAATACGTTTATCCTGCGGACAGTACCCTTATTTTTCCGTCAGTGCCTAAATCAGGACGATATTATGGAGTTTGTGACCGCAGCTGTTCACCAGGGTGAAACGACAGCCCTCTTTGAAAAAGCACTGCAGATGATGGCCTGTAAGGCTGCCGTTAAAGCAAATCACGCGATGAGCAAAGAAGAAATGGCCGCTTTATTGCGTAATCTGGCCGAAACTGACCAGCCTAATACCTGTCCCCACGGCAGACCTACCGTCCTGGTCTTTAGCAAAGATCTGCTGGCCAGAAATTTTCGGAGGCAGTAGATGGATAAGCTATTAGCAATTGTCGGACCGACAGCGGTGGGCAAATCTCATGTGGCGCTCTCTTTGGCAAAATGTTTGGGCGGAGAAATCGTTTCCGCCGATTCCGTACAGGTATACCGGGGTATGGATATCGGGGCAGCCAAGCCCACTCCGAAAGAAAGGGCCGAAGTTCCTCATCATCTTATTGATATCGTTGAACCTGATGTATATTACACGGTGGCTGATTTCCAGCGGGATGCTCTGGCTGTGATTCATCAGATTCATAGCAGGGGAAAACTGCCGATTCTGGTTGGCGGAACGGGTTTATACACCAGGGCGGTTATCCAGGAGTTTACTTTTAGTGAAAGCGGAATGAATGAAATAATGCGGGAACGTCTCTGGGAAGAGGCAGAAAAAAAGGGTCCCGCTCACCTGCATGCGAAACTGGTTACAGTCGACCCCGTAACGGCAAAAAAGATCCACCCTAATGATTTGCGCCGGGTCATCAGAGCCCTGGAAGTATTTGAACAAAGCAATTGTTCTATCTCGGAACAGGCTGCGAAAACCTCAGGAGAGAGCAGGTACGACACGGCTATGTTTGCATTGACGATGCCCCGGGAAAAGCTATATCAGAGGATTGAAGAGCGGGTAGACAAGATGATGGCCCAGGGCCTGCTGGAAGAGGTGGAAGGGCTGTTAAAGAAAGGGGTGTCTGCTGATGCGAAATCAATGCAGAGCTTAGGGTACCGCCAACTGGTCGCCTGCCTGCAGGGAGATTTGACACTGGAAGAAGCGGTTTCACTCATTAAACGGGATACCCGGCGATTCGCCAAAAGACAGTTAACCTGGCTTCGACGTGAACAGGAAATTACCTGGGTTGATTGTTCTAACTTTGACGGAATTGCCGCGGCAGCGGAAAATATTTACTTTCAATTGGCAGGAAAATATTAACCAAACTAGAATAATAGTTTAATAGCTACAACAATTAGCATATAAAAAAGTTATGGAGGGATTGGGATGAACAAGGGTCCTGTCAATCTACAGGATAATTTTCTTAACATTGCCAGAAAAGAGGACATGATGCTTACGGTTTTTCTGGTAAACGGATACCAGATTAAGGGGACGGTTCGTAGTTTTGACAACTTTACTGTTTTGCTCAATGTAGATAATAAACAGCAGCTGGTCTATAAGCATGCGGTTTCTACGATTATTCCCTTCCGGAACATCAATCTAAATCAAACGACAGAGTAGTCATATATCATTCTGATGCAAACCCTGCGAGGGGGGGCAGCCCTTATCTTTCTATTTTAAGAAGGATAAGGACTGTCCCTTTTCTTTTTGAGTAAACCAATATACCGAAAGAGACATATAATACTTTTATGGGGAGGGAGTTTATGAAGCGGACAGCCCGATTCAGCTATGTCTATAAACGTGAAAACAATGAACTCAAGCATTACCGGAAAGAAAGTATGCCTTTGGCCGAAAAGACTGAGCAGAAACGTGTCCGCCCAGAGGTTACTGTAAATCATGAAAATCTGCAGGCACTTTTCGGGGAATTAGACCAGTTAATCGGCCTGAGTAAAGTGAAGAACCTGGTTCGAGAGATGAAAGCATACGTGGAAATTTGCCGGCGTAGGCAGCAGTTTCAGCTAAAAAATGACAGTATGGTCTTACATATGGTTTTCAAAGGGAACCCGGGCACCGGGAAAACTACGGTTGCCCGGATTTTTGGCAGAATGTTCACGGCACTTCAGGTCTTGCCGAAAGGCCACTTAGTGGAAGTTGAGCGGGCAGACCTGGTCGGTGAATATATCGGTCACACTGCAAAAAAAACACGGGATCAGGTAAATAAAGCAATGGGCGGCATCCTATTCATTGACGAAGCGTATTCTTTGGCCCGGGGTGGTGAAAAAGATTTCGGCAAAGAAGCTATCGATACATTGGTAAAAGCAATGGAAGACCATAAAAATGAATTCGTACTGATTCTGGCCGGATACGAAAAGGAAATGGAGAAATTTTTACGAAGTAATCCGGGATTGCGTTCCCGCTTTCCCATCCATCTCGATTTTCCCGATTATACCAATGAGGAACTTATAGAGATTGCCGGTGTGATGCTCCGTGAACGGCAGTATTGTCTTTCAGTGGGAGCTGAAGATTGTTTGAGCCAATATCTGAAAAGCCAAATCAGCAGCGGAAACGCCAACTTCAGTAATGCCCGCCTTGTCCGAAACCTGCTGGAACGGGCCATCAGGCGTCAGGCCCTGCGTCTTGTGGGCCGTCAGGTTTACAGCAGGGAAGAGCTAATGAAAATTACCCGGGAGGATTTGGCTCCCTGGGGCGATGACAGTAATTCATGGGAATCACCTGTTTAATTGCCTCCGAACGAGCTTTCTGGTAGAATAGAGCGGAGAGAGGCAGGGAAAACAATGGAAAAAGCGGTACTAGTAGGGCTGGAAACCAACAACTCAGCATGGGATGTGGCAGAAACGCTACGGGAATTGGCGGAGCTGGCAGACACAGCCGGCGCAGAAGCGGTGGCCGAAGTCATCCAGCGTCGTCCCAGACCCGATTCCAGATTATATGTAGGTAAAGGCAAAGCGGAAGAAATTCGCATTATCGTGGAAGAAACAGAAGCAGATCTTGTGATCTTCGACGATGAATTGTCCCCTAGCCAGAAGAGAAACCTTGAGGAAGCTATTGGCATCCGTGTCGTTGACCGCACGGCGCTTATTCTTGATATCTTTGCACTCCGTGCTCGTACGAAAGAGGGAAAGCTGCAGGTCGAACTGGCCCAGTTAAATTATTTACTGCCGCGCCTTTCCGGGATTGGTACTGAATTATCAAAACTTGGCGGTGGAATTGGCACCCGGGGACCGGGCGAGACGAAGCTGGAAGTGGACAGAAGGCGTATTCGCAAACGTATCAGTGACTTAAAAGAAGAAATAGAGGACATCAAAAAACACCGTAGCCTGCACCGTCAGGCGCGCCAGTCAATACCGTTGCCGGTGGTGACATTGGTAGGATATACGAATGCTGGCAAATCAACACTCATGAACGCTTTGACTGACGCCGGAGTCTTCGCTGAGGACAAGCTTTTTGCCACGTTGGACCCGACGACACGGGAAGTCATAATACCCGGTGGCAGCAGCTTTTTACTGACAGATACAGTTGGTTTTATTCAAAAGCTTCCGCATCACCTGGTAGCTGCATTTCGTGCCACACTGGAGGAGGTGCTGGAGGCAGATCTGTTATTGCATGTAGTAGACACGTCGCACCCCCAGGCTGAGAGGCAGATGAGTGCAGTAAGTTCCATTCTTACATCAATCGGGGCAGAAGAGAGGCAAACTCTTGTTGTCTTTAATAAATTAGATCTGCCTGAAGCCAGTCTGGCACTTCAGGTTCTATCCCGGGGTTTTTCTGAGTATGTGGCTGTTTCCGCAGTAAAAGCGCTTGGTATGGAAAAACTGCTGACGAAAATTGACGATTTCCTCCGAAAAGATCAAAACCGACTGGATGTCCTCTTGCCCTTTGGGCGGGAGGATGTACTGGCGATGATTCATCGCCATGGAAGAATAGAGCATGAAGAATATTTGCCTGAAGGGATTGCTGTAAAAGCTGTGCTACCTGAGGCATGGCTTGAAAAAATCAAACACACTTTAGAGCATGGAGGTACATCGCAGTGAAAACTCTTGACGCTCTAAAGCGTTACAGTCATCTTTTTGAAGCTGCGGAAGAACAGATAAAAGAGATATGCCACATAGTGGATAACACTGTGTTGTCCAACCAGGGGAGGGTTTTAGCTGCGTTTCAGGAGTTGCAGGTGGATGAGACCTGCTTTTATGACTCCTCTGGATATGGATATAATGACTTTGGCCGGGAGAAACTGGACTCTCTTTACGCAACTGTATTTGGCGGCGAAGCCGGTCTGGTTCGTCCGCAATATGTTTCCGGAACCCATGCCATTGCGTCTGCGATATACGGCGTTTTAAAACCGGGAGAGCGGTTGGTTTCCCTGACCGGGCGTCCATACGATACGTTGCAAAAGGCGTTGGGCCTTACGGTCGGAAGCAATGTCGTGCTATATGATGAAACTGACATGAGTAATGGATTATCTGAAATTGAGCTGGACAGGGTGCTGACTCCTGACACGTCCATTGTGTTCATTCAACGCTCCCGGGGCTATGCAGAGCGACGAACACTTACAGTAGACGACATTCGTATACTGATTACAGCCGTCAGGCAACGTCGACCGGATGCCGTGGTAATTGTGGATAACTGCTACGGAGAATTTACAGAGGAGCAGGAGCCGTGTCATGTGGGTGCGGATCTTGTTGCCGGCTCTCTGATTAAAAACCCCGGTGCTGGCCTTGCATCAAGCGGTGGATATGTGGTGGGCCGGTCTGACTTGGTTGAGCGGGCAGCATGGCAATTGACTGCGCCGGGTCTGGGGAGCGGGATAGGTTGTATGGCAGGCGTAAAACGTCTTTATTATCAGGGACTTTTTCTCGCACCGCATCAGGTTGGTCAATCCTTAAAAGGAATGATCCTGGCAGCATCACTCTTTGCGGCGATTGGCTACAGTGTCAGCCCCCGTTGGGATGAGAAACGGGGAGATGTGGTGCAGGCAGTTCGGTTGGGAAGTGCGGAAAAACTGCGCTCCTTTTGCCGCGCCGTTCAGGCCGCATCCCCCGTAGACAGCCATGTGGAGCCAAATCCGGCTCCGATGGTGGGTTACGAGGACGAAATCATTATGGCCGCCGGAACATTTGTGCAGGGGGCCAGCAGTGAATTCTCAGCCGACGCGCCTCTGAGACATCCATTTAGTGTGTATATGCAAGGTGGTTTAACGTACGAACATATAAAACTGGCCCTGGCCGCAGTGATAGCCCAACTGGACGAGCAATTTGATTTCTTGACACAGTAGGGCAGAGACCATATAATTTTAAATGGTGGAAAAGAAAATATAGAAAGAAAAGAGGATAACCATGGCCTATAATCGGGAGGATATTCTGCATTTTGTCAAAGAACTGAAGATCAAATTTATACGTCTGCAGTTTTCCGATGTACTGGGAGTCTCAAAAAATGTGGCAATCCCTGTGCAGCAGTTGGAGAAAGCGTTAGACGGTGAATTAATGTTTGACGGTTCATCGATTGAGGGATTCGTGCGGATTGAAGAATCGGATATGTATTTACGACCTGACCCAAATACCTTTACTGTCTTTCCCTGGAATACCAAGGAAGGAGCCACGGCAAGGCTGATTTGTGATATCTACAACCCTGATGGCACACCATTTGAGGGTTGCCCCCGCAACACGTTACGCCGTGCCATCGCCGACGCCGCTTCCTTAGGTTATGAGATGAACGCGGGACCGGAGGCGGAATTCTTCCTATTCCTAAAGGATGATCAGGGAAGAGCAACGACAGTTACCCATGACCGTGGCGGGTACTTCGACCTGATGCCCGTTGATTTAGGAGAAAGCGCCCGTCGGGATATGGTGCTGACACTACAGGAAATGGGTTTTGAAGTAGAGGCTTCTCACCATGAAGTAGCACCGGGACAGCATGAGATTGCCTTTAAATATGCCGACGCGTTGACAACGGCTGATAATATTGCCACGTTCAAACTGGTGGTACGTATTATTGCACTGCAGCACAATCTGCACGCCACATTTATGCCGAAACCGGTTTTTGGCATCGCAGGTTCCGGCATGCATACACACCAATCATTATTTAAAGATGGTAAAAACGCCTTTTATGACGAAAGCAAACCGTCGCAGCTTTCAGATACGGCTTTATACTATATCGGGGGGTTGCTTGCTCACGCCAATGGCTTCGCTGCCATCACCAACCCGTTGGTCAACTCTTATAAGCGGCTTGTGCCCGGCTATGAGGCGCCAGTCTATATTGCCTGGAGTGAACACAACCGCAGCCCGCTAATCCGCATCCCAGCCCGTCGTGGCATAGGAACACGTATAGAGTTGCGCAACCCGGATCCGTCCTGCAATCCTTATTTAGCTCTGGCGGTAACACTTAGCGCCGGTCTGGATGGTATCCGCAATAAAATCTTACCGCCAGCTTCTGTAGACCAGAATATTTATGATATGAGTTATGAAGAGCGGCAGGAGCTTAATATCGGCCAACTTCCGCAGACTCTTGGCGATGCTTTACACTTATTGTCAAAAGACGATATTGTCCGGAAAGCACTGGGCAAGCATATTTACGACCGGTTCGTGGAAGCAAAAACCATAGAGTGGACCAGATACCGCACACAAGTTCACCAATGGGAATTAGATAATTATCTGACTGTATTTTAGTGATAATAGCCCGCATTTTATATGCGGGCTATTACATATAATATCGTTATTATCTCATTACTTTTGCAAACCGGGGACGGTTCTCGAGTTGCATAATAATGCTTCGTTAGATGAGTATCTGTAGTTTTGCAACTCGAGAACCGTCCCCGGTTTGCAAATCACAAAATAATCTGTATCAATATAAAAAATAGTTGACTTACGTCCTTTTAGCTGTTATTGTGTAATCATACCCGCCCCTACCGGTGGGGGGTATATAAAGCTGGGAGGAATCAGAATGAGTGAACAAGAAGCATTAAAGAAAGATACCATTGCAGTAGGTGGCATGACGTGTGCCGCCTGCGCCAACAGTATAGAGAAAGCTTTAAACAAAAAAGACGGCGTACAGGAAGCGGTCGTTAATTTTGCTGCAGAAAAAGTAACCGTATCATACGATCCTTCTGTTATCCAACCGGAAGAGTTTCGCAATATTATTGAGGACCTGGGGTATGAGGTACGGGAGAAGGCGGAAGTAGAAACACGCCTTGTCTTACCTGTAACCGGTATGACCTGCGCCGCCTGCGCCAACAGCATTGAAAAAGCGTTAAACAAAATGGATGGCATCCATGAAACGGTTGTAAACTTTGCCGCTGAAAAGGTTAGCGTGCGATTCGACTCTGAGAAGGTTAATCGTACTGCCATCGTTGATGTTATCACGGACTTAGGGTACGGTGTCCTTGAAGGGGAACTGTCCGTAGCCCGTTCGGATGTGGACCAAGATGCAAGGGATCGGGCGGAATTGGCCGCACGCAAACGAGTACTGATTTTTGTTATGGCGGTTACAATCATTACAGAAACACTGATGATTCTTGAAATACGACAAATATTACACCTTCCTTATCATAACTGGATTATGCTCTTTGCAGCCACTCCCATTGTATTCTGGGCAGGGATGCCGACCCATCGCGGTGCCTGGAGATCTATCCGCCACGGCAGTGCCAATATGGATGTATTAATTTCACTGGGAACACTTGCGGCGTACACATGGGGAATAGCCGCCTTTTTCATTCCACATGCCGTGTCTTTCATGGGAATCTCCGGTATGATTATGTCTTTCCATTTGCTTGGCCGCTTTCTTGAGGCCATTGCAAAAAGCAAAACATCAAGCGCCATTAAAAAACTGCTGGAACTGGGTGCAAAAACAGCTCGGGTTATTGTGGACGGAAAAGAAATGGAAGTACCTGTCGAGCAGGTAACCGTAGGTGACATTCTGATCGTTCGCCCCGGCGAAAAAATACCTGTTGACGGAGAAATCCTAGAAGGATATACCACAATTGATGAATCTATGGTTACAGGAGAAAGTATCCCTGCTGAGAAAACAGTGGGTGACCAAGTAGTTGGAGCCACCATTAACAAGAACGGATCCATTCAGTTTAAGGCAACCAAAGTGGGCAAAGATACGTTTCTTGCTCAAATTGTTCGGATGGTGGAGGAAGCACAGGGCTCCAAAGCACCCATACAGGAATTGGCTGACCGTGTGACCAGCGTGTTCGTACCTATTGTTCTCACCATCTCAGTATCCACGTTCATAGGTTGGTTGATCTTTGGCACAACCGGTGATGTAAGCCGTGCAGTATTCGCTGCCATCGCTGTGTTGGTTATAGCCTGCCCCTGCGCCCTTGGTCTGGCAACTCCTACGGCGATCATGGTTGGTACCGGTATGGGCGCTGAAAACGGTATATTGATTAAAGACGCAGCAAGTTTACAGACCATGCTAAAGGTTGATACTGTAATATTTGACAAAACGGGAACAATTACAAAAGGTGAACCGTCCGTTACTGACATCATAACGTTAAACAATTCTACAGAGGAACGCCTTCTTCAACTGGCAGCCAGTGGCGAAACAGGTTCTGAGCACCCACTGGGACAGTCCATTGTTAAAGCAGCAGAGAATAAAGATCTTAAACTATTAAAGGCAACTGAGTTTGAAGCTGTTCCCGGTAAAGGTATCCGTGCCATCATAGACGGACAGAGCGTCCTTCTTGGTAACAGAAAGCTGATGACGGAACAGGGTTTAGGTCTGGATGTAGTGGAAGAATCCCTGTCTGCGCTGGAGACCCAGGGTAAAACGGCCATGCTTGTCGCAGTGGACGGGCAATTGGCCGGGGTCATTGCCGTGGCAGACACGGTAAAAGAAGACAGCAAACGTGCTATCGCCGCGTTAAATAAAGCGGGCATTACCACAGTAATGCTGACCGGGGACAACGAACGCACCGCCAAAGCCATTGCCGAGCAGGTTGGCATTACACGGATTCTGGCCCAGGTATTACCTGAACAAAAGGAAGCGGAAGTCCGCAGGCTGCAGGAAGAGGGCTTAATCGTCACCATGGTCGGAGACGGCATAAACGATGCCCCTGCCCTGGCCCAGGCCAATGTGGGTATCGCAATCGGCACCGGTACCGATATCGCCATTGAAGCATCGGATGTCACCCTGATACGGGGGGATCTGTCATCTGTGGTAACAGCACTGAACCTGTCTAAAAACACGTTTAAGATTATTCGTCAAAACCTGTTTTGGGCTTTCGGCTACAATGTACTGGCAATACCCATCGCAGCGTCAGGACGCTTAAGTCCTGCTCTGGCAGCACTGGCCATGGCCATGTCATCCGTGTCAGTCCTGCTAAACTCCCTGCGCTTGCGACGTTATAAACTTTAGTTTGGGGTACACTTATGGCAAAAAGGAAAGACAGGGCGGATATAGTTTTGGCCGAACTGGCCAAGCTGAACCCGCAACCACAAACAGAGCTAAACTTTGAGACACCGTGGCAACTATTAGTTGCCGCGGTTCTTTCCGCGCAATCCACAGATAAACAGGTAAATAAAGTTACCGCATCGTTATTCGCAAAGTATCCCAACCCGGCAGACATCGCCGCCCTTACTCCGGACGAATTGGCACAGGAAGTCCGTAATGTCGGGCTATTTAGAAATAAAAGCAAACATCTGGTGGCCGCTGCCCGGGCAATTATGGAACAACACAATGGTGATGTGCCGCAAACATTCACAGAATTAGCATCACTCCCTGGAGTGGGGAGGAAAACAGCGAATGTAGTGCAAAGCGTTGCGTTCGGCATACCGGCACTGGCAGTGGACACCCATGTTTTCCGTGTAGCCAACCGTTTGGGCCTCGCAAAAGCAAAAACACCGGAGGGAACGGAACAGCAGTTAACCTGGGCGATCCCCCGGGCACTATGGTCAGACGCCCACCATTGGCTAATTCTGCACGGTAGATACACCTGTGTTGCGCGCAAGCCAAAGTGTACCATATGTCCGGTAAATGATCATTGTCTGTATTTTGAGAAATTGAGAAAAGGAGGGTTTAAATGAGGATTTTGCGCAGAATATTTCTAACCGGGCTAGTAATCTTACTTCCGGCACTTGTTACTGTCTACATATTAGGCTTAACATTTAACGCCGTAGACTCTTTGCTAGGTAATTTTTTTCGTATCTACCTGGGTTTAAACATACCGGGCTTCGGTTTCCTGGTAACCATTGCGTTAATATTTTTGGTAGGCCTGGTAGCTACCAACGTTTTAGGACATCGTGTGCTGAGACTGGTGGAAAACAGTTTTGCCAATCTACCGCTGGTCAAACCAATCTATAATGCCATCCGTCAGATTATAGACGCGTTTTCCGGGCAACGACGCAATGTTTTTGAATCAGTTGCCATGATTGAGTACCCCCGAAAAGGGATTTATGCCATCGGCTTTATTACCGGCAACGGAACGGGAGAAGTGCAACACAGAACTGCGAAAGACGTGGTTACGCTTTTTTTACCAACCACCCCCAACCCGACGTCAGGTTTTTTGTTGCTGGTACCGCGAGATGAAATTACACCGCTTGATATGTCGGTGGAAGAAGGTTTAAAACTGATTATTTCCGGTGGAGTCGTTGTCCCGGAATGGCAATCCAAAAAACTATCACTGTTGTAATGACCAACAGGAGGATCTACATGCATAAACTTCTGGGAAACTATCCGTTTATGGGAAAAACAGGGGAATTACCCGCATCCATAACCGGGTTTACTGCACATACAGGACGTGTTAAGCCCGGATATCTATATATCTGTATTCATGGAGAGCAGGAAGACGGACATAATTTTGCTAAAGATGCCGTAAGAAAAGGTGCTTTTATTGTAGTGGCCGAACGGCCGGTTATTTTGCCGGTTCCCGTTCTTTATGTTGCAGATACACGCCATTTTATCTCATATTTCTCTGACCGGTATTATGGCAAGCCAAGCAGCAAACTGCGTATTACCGGAATCACAGGAACAAACGGTAAAACGACAACTGCGCATTTCCTCCACCAAATATACCGTACGGCAGGAATAAAGGCAGCGCTTATGGGCACAGTGGGTTTAAAAGTAAGGGAAAGATACAGCAAACAATCGCTGACCACTCCTGTTGCCGAGGAACTTCATAAAACTCTCTGGCAGTTAGAGAGGAGAGGTGTGGAAGCTGTGGCCATGGAGGTTTCATCACACGCTCTGCACCAAAAGAGGGTAGAGCACTGCCGGTTTTCAGCCGCCGTATTTACCAACCTAACCCGGGAGCACTTGGATTATCACGGCAATATGGACCAATATTTTCAGACAAAAACCCATCTATTTGAACTGTTAACGGGTGACAGAGAGGCTGTGGCTGTGATTAACAGTGATGACAGACGGGCAGAGGCATTAAAAAATTCAGTCAAACAGAAATTAATAACCTACGGGCTGTTTCGGCAGGCAGACATCAAAGCGGCCGAAATCGTTTCTCTCACCAGCGGTGGATCTTTTGTGCGAATGAAGAGCCCCTACGGTGAACTTTCTTTTGTTGTTCGTCTACACGGTATCTATAATGTATCAAATGCTCTGGGTGCGGCTGCTGCTGCATTGGCGCAAGGAGTGGAGCCCAGAGATGTGGCAGCAGGGATAGAGGCTTTGCATCATGTGCCGGGACGTCTGGAACAACTGCCTTCTCCGCCCGGGGTCAGAGTTTTCCTTGACTATGCTCATACCCCTGACGGCCTGGAAAAGGTACTCCAGGCCGTAAACGAGTATCCCCACCGTCGTATTATTCACGTATTTGGCTGTCGTGGCAACCGCGATAAAGGAAAACGGCCGCAAATGGGAAAAGTAGCAGAAAAGCTGGCAGATAACGTGATTCTTACCTCTGATAATCCAGCCAATGAAGACCCCTGCCAAATCGCAGCAGATATTGCCCGGGAGATGGAAACCAAACCTTCTGTAATCCCAGACAGGGAACAGGCCGTCCGTTATGCATTACAAATTGCCTGTCCCGGCGATATCGTCCTCATCACAGGCAAAGGCCGTGAAAACTACCAAATCATCGGCAATATCGCCACCCCATATTCAGATATCCAGTCTGTCTCCAATTCTTTGCAACCCAGGGACGGTTCCTAAGTGGCAACTTTGCAACCCGGGGACGGTTCTGTGTCGCAAAACAATTCACATCTAGAAAAAGATCATATTTACCAAAGCGTAAGATTTGAACTGTATTGTATATATAAAAAGCTTCTTTGCGACACAGAACCGTCCCCGGGTTGCAAAAAAAAATCAGGGCATACAGCCCTGATTTTTTGGGATTCTTTATTTAGTGGATTTGGCGGAACACACCAATTACTTTACCGATTACAGATATGTCTGGAGAGTATATCGGCTCATAGAAGTCATTTTCCGGTTGCAGCCGGATTTGAGATCTTTCTTTATAGAAACGTTTTACCGTTGCTTCCCCATCCAGCATAGCGACCACAATTTCAGCGTTGTTCGCAGTGGACTGCTGACGTACGATAACAAAGTCACCGTCGACGATGCCTGCTTTAACCATACTGTCTCCGTGGACGCGGAGCAAAAATACAGTGTCATTGTGAATCATTGATTTCGGCAGAGGAAAATAGTCTTCTATATTCTGCTCGGCCAAAATCGGTTCACCGGCGGTAACATGACCGACCATGGGAACGCTGACGATGTCAGGGATAAAAGCAGCGGGTATTTCTTCATTTAAAAGCTCGATAGCCCTTGGTTTTGAGGGATCGCGACGGATATATCCTTTGCTCTCCAATTTGGCTAAATGGGCATGCACGGTGGAACTGGAAGAAAGTCCGACCGCTTCACCGATCTCACGGACCGATGGTGGATAGTTTTTATTTTTTACTTCCCTGCGGATAAATTCAAGGATTTGCATCTGCCTTGGTGTCAGGTTATCCACTTGTCAACACCTCACTTTATGGTATTATATCATAATTTGCCAAAAAATCAAACATTCGTTCGTATTTATTTTTAAATATAGTTGACACGTACATTTGTTCGTGTTAAAGTAAATACAAACAGATGTTTGGGGGTATATTCAGTGAGAACCTTATGTAGTTTGGCATACCGGAAAAACAGGAGAAGAATGCGCCGTCTTAAGATTACACGTATGGTTGTTCTACTTTTGGTTTGTATTTTCATCATGAGCCTGACAGTGTTTCAGGGAAATGTGGTTTCGGGCCAAAATCAGTTTAAAGCAGAAATTACCGTAATCAGCGGCGATACACTCTGGTCCCTGGCAAGAGAGCATGCACCGCGGGGAATGGATATTCGCGAATATGTTGATCTTATGCTTAACGAAAACAACTTGGAGAGCCCTATTGTTTATCCGGGGCAGGTTATACAGCTTCCTTAATTATAAACGTTGTCATCCCTGGTAAAACTAAAGATAAATATATATCAGGGGTGGACAGGATGAACGGTGAAAGAATCCCGTGGGATAAAAGGGACATTTTCCACGATAATCCTGCGGACTTTCCGTTGGAAGATTATTTTCCCTCCGATGATATCTCAGGTTCAGAAATAGAAACTCCAGAATTCACTGATAAAAACACAAACGGACAGCGGTAGAGCTGCCCGTTTGTGTTTTTATTATTGCGTAGCGTCTTTTTTATTTAAGCTAGGGTATTGCGTCGTTTCCTCCGTTACCGTTAACTTTGGAAAGGAGAATTAATTTATTAATTCCGTTGAGATAGGCCATTACAGAGGCTTCAATAATATCGGTAGATGTACCACGGCCAATTATTGTTTTTTCATTGAATGTCAGCTTGATTGAAACTTCACCAAGCGCTTTACGACCTTCTGTGACACCGCGCAGGTTGTAGTTTTCCAGTCGCGGATTTATGCCGGTAATCTTATCAATGGCGTTGTATGCAGCATCAATGGGACCGGCACCACAATCGGTTTCTACAAATGTGGTATCATCTTTTTTAAGTTTTACAACTGCGGCCGGAATACTACGTGAACCGCTCACGGTTTGCAGATATTCCAGTGTAAACGTAGGCGGGATAGCGAATGCCAAACGGTCAGCAATCAGTGCTTCCAGGTCTTCTCTGAATACCTCTTTTTTCTTATCCGCCAACTCGAGAAAGGCATTATAAAACTCTTCAAACTCAGCTTCATCCAACTGGGAACCTATTTCAAGCAGTTCGTTTTTTACGGCATGACGGCCGGAACGGGCTGTAAGTACCATTTGTGCCGCTTTGCCGCCGATGAGTTCGGCGTTAATAATCTCATATGTGGACAGATTTTTTAAGATGCCGTCCTGATGGATACCGGATGAATGAGCAAAGGCGTTTATACCAATGACTGCTTTATTTACAGGAACAGGTATCCCCGTCAGGCTGGAAACAAGGCGGCTGGTTTTATAGATTTCCCTGAGATTAACATCGGTGTAATACTGCTCAAAGTAATCCTGACGGATTAAAAGGCCGGTAACGATTTCCTCAAGTGCCGCATTACCAGCGCGCTCACCGATACCGTTAATGTTACACTCAACCTGTCGGGCACCATTCTGTACGGCAATGAGTGAGTTAGCCACAGCTAAGCCTAAATCATTGTGGCAGTGGACGCTGAGAACAGCTTTGTCAATATTTGGCACACGGTTTTTGATATTGCGAATCAGCGTGGCAAATTGTTCGGGCACTGCATATCCCACAGTATCAGGAATATTGATAACGGTGGCACCCGCTTTAATAACAGCTTCAATGACTCTGCACATGTAGTCTTCATCGCTGCGTGTTGCGTCTTCGAGGGAATACTGTACATCCTCTGTATAGCGCTTTGCATATTTAACAGCTTCAACACCCATTTCCAGCAGAGTCTCTGGATCTTTTCGCAGCTTATACTGCATGTGAATACTGGATGAACCAAGAAAGGTGTGAATCCTCGGCCGTTCAGAATACTTAATCGCTTCCCAGACAGCGTCAATATCTCCCTGCAATGTCCGGGCCAAACCAACGATAATCGGGCCTTTAACCTCTTTGGCAATGGTCTGAACGGCTTTAAATTCTCCGGGAGAAGAAACGGGGAAGCCGCATTCAATTATGTCCACATTTAGTTTCGCCAATTGCTTGGCGATTTTTAGTTTTTCTTCTAGATTAAGCCTGGCACCAGGCGTTTGTTCTCCGTCACGCAGCGTTGAATCAAAAATCATTACTTTTTCTGTCATAGCAATTGCCTCCCAAGACTGAATTTTTTTAGAAATAAAAAAACCTTCCGTTCCTAGAGACGAAAGGATGTTCCGCGGTACCACTCTACTTGGCTGTTGCCCAGCTTAAACCCGTAACGTGGGGAACGGCCAGGTCTACTCGTTACCTTTCGGCTGGCACTCCAGGGTGAGTTTCCATTTAGCTTAGGATCCGTCTCGCACCTATCGACGGCTCTCTGTATCCTTATCACCAAACGTACTTTCCCTATCACAGCTTTTTATATAATTTAATCCTTATCATAACAAATTAAAAAATTACTGTCAAACACTTTTTTTTATTTTGGTTTTTTTATTAGTTTTTTTATTAGAGGCTCTTTGAAATATTAATAAAGCATTTCATTCCTAATTAAATAATAGTATCAGGAAGGAAAGTATTCATAATAAAGCGAATTTAGTTTAGAACAGACAGTCGTATAAATCTGGGGAGGGTAACGATGCGCGCCTGGGCAAAGTCAAGAGAAAATAATCTGTATCTAATGGTGCAGACGCCAAAGATCGTGTTTGTTTACTGGAAGTTATACCCCGACTACATAGAAATGGCAAAATCACAAATTCAGGACACATCAGACAGCTTAGTGCTTCGACTATTCCGTCACCTGACTGGCAGACCGCCCGAGGAGGTGGCCCGGCTAAATATTTCGGATGGCTCACTTACGGGAAGCACATACTTTTATGGACTGATGCCGTATACGACATATTTCACGGAAATTAGCCTTGCTTATCAGGGAGGCAACTTCACGTTGATTCGCTCAAAACATGTGATTGCTCCGCCCGCCGAAAAAATTGCAGGTGATTATGTTGTAACGCATGCTTTTCCGGACACGGTACCACCAATGGTGCCATTTACATACTCTCCGGAAGAAATAAAACAAAAAAGGGATGTGTAGTATGGCATCAGGATATCTTAACCTGGTTCTGCACGCCCATCTTCCTTTTGTGTATAATACCAATGACCCGCATTATCTGGAAGAACGTTGGTTTTTTGAGGCTGTTACAGACTCTTATTTGCCGTTGCTGATTATGCTTGACCGCCTCCACGCGGAGCAAGTTCCGGGAACTCTGACCGTATCACTTTCACCGACATTACTGACAATGTTGGATCATCCCATCTTATCAAAAAGGTATGCCGATTACCTAAAACGGTTAATTCAACTGTCGGAAAGTGAGGTTGCCCGCACTAAGGGACAACAGGAATACAATGATTTAGCTTTATTTTACCTTGCAAGGCACAACCGACTCTATGAAGCGTATACCGGACAATACCACGGAGATTTACCGTCTGCCTTTGCTACAGCTGCGCAGAGAGGTCAGTTGGAGCTAATCACCACCTGTGCGACCCACGGTTTTCTGCCTCTGATGAAGACAAAAGAAGCAGTTAAAGCACAAATCGGTGTCGGGCTTGATTGTTTTGCTGCCCGATTTGGCTTTAAGCCCCAAGGTATGTGGTTACCTGAGTGCGGTTATTTTCACGGCCTGGACACAATCCTGGCCGAGAAAAACGTCAGATATGTTTTCCTTGATACCCATGGAGTGCGTCATGCTGTTCCTACACCACAAGACGATGTTTACGCTCCAGTGCAGACAAAATCAGGAGTAGCCTTTTTTGCCCGGGATCCGGAAACATCGGCCCAGGTTTGGAGCATTGGTAGCGGCTATCCAGGTGACTACGATTACAGGGAGTACTACCGTGACATCGGCTTTGATTTGCCAGAAGACTATATCCGAAAATTCTTGCCATATAATATTCCTGTTAACACCGGACTGAAATACTATCGCGTTACCGGAGAAAATCGTCAGAAAGAAATGTATCATCCCGAAATTGCCTATGCCAAGACGACACAGCATGCCGGGAACTTTCATTTTAACAGGGAAAAACAAATCGAGCATTGGGCACGCATAACGAACCATCCTCCTGTTATCACTGCTCCCTATGACGCTGAACTATTCGGGCATTGGTGGTTTGAGGGACCGGAGTTTTTAGAAGAAGTCGTTCGCAAAGCTTCGCAGTGCACCGATGTTTTTCAGCTTAGTACACCTTCCCGCTACCTGGATAATTTCGGCTGTGCAGAGACAGTAGAGCTCTATCACTCCAGTTGGGGTGAGGGAGGTTATAGCCGGGCATGGCTGAATCCGTCAAACGACTGGCTTTACCCAGAATACCACAGTGCGGAGGAACGACTGCTTTCCCACGCCGCTGCCATCCCTGCCAACGGGACTCCGGAAAGACGGGTACTTAACCAATTAGTGAGGGAATTACTCTTGGCACAGAGTTCAGACTGGGCGTTTATGATTAACGCGGGGACGACGGTGGAGTATGCAAAAAACCGTGTCGACGGTCACTTGAGAAATTTTCTGCGGTTAGAGACGATGCTTAACAAAGGATTGGTTGACCAAGTTGAATTGCTTGCTATGGAAGAGGCAACTCTTTGTCTTTTCCCCGATATAAATCCTTCGGAATATGCTCCAAAACAACACTGTACTGTGACAGATCACAGAAACGGCCCCTCTATTCTGATGCTTTCCTGGGAGTACCCGCCACAAATTATGGGCGGTTTAGCCCGTCATGTAGACGATTTAAGCCAGTCTTTGGCCAACCGTGGGCAAGCGGTAAGCATTCTCACATCACAGCCCGTTTCTACCCCTGCTTTTGAAATGAACGGAAACATATGTGTCTATCGGGTAGCACCGTACCAAAAAGCAGGTGAGGAAATTGATTTCCACGACTGGGTTGTCCAGTTAAATCTGGTGTTCTTCAATCTGGCTCAGAAGATTATTCCTAATAACCAGCATACAGTCTTGCATGCCCATGACTGGCTGGTAGGTGCAGCCGCATTGGCCATGCGACGTGCCTGGCACCTGCCGCTGGTGGCTACCATACATGCCACGGAGCACGGCAGAAACGGAGGGATTTTCTCACCGTTACAGCACAAAATTCACCGTCAGGAGAAATATTTGGTGGAACAGGCTGACCGGGTAATATGCTGCAGTAACTATATGGCAAATGAAATAATACAACTTTTTGGCATCCCTGCCCAAAAAGTACATGTTATTCAAAACGGAGTTGTCCCTGAAAACATTCTCGCCCAACCCATTAAAGGATTACAGAGACAGCACTATGCCAGCGATGATGAATTCATTGTTTTCTTTGTTGGACGGCTGGTCAAAGAAAAGGGAGTAGAAGTTCTCCTTGATGCTCTGCCCTATGTTTTTGAGGTCTATCCCAATACTAAAGCAATTATCAGCGGAAAAGGTCCCATGCTTGAAGAATTAGCCGCACAAGCCAGACAAAGGGGCATCGCAGACAGAGTTGTATTTACAGGCTTTATCACGGATTTCGAGCGTAACAGGCTTTTTGCCACGGCAGATGTGGCAGTGTTCCCCAGTTTATATGAACCTTTTGGCATTGTAGCCCTGGAGGCGATGGCAGCGGGAGTCCCTGTGGTTGTCTCTGACGTGGGGGGAATGGGGGAAGTGGTAGAACACGAAAAGGACGGATTAAAAGTTCATCCCGGCAATGCTAAAGAGTTGGCCGAAGCAGTTAAGAGTCTTCTGTCTGACAGGGCGCTACGGGAACGTCTAAAGAAAGAGGGCCGCCTGAAGGCGGCTACTGTGTATTCCTGGAACGCGGCCGCCGGTATGACATCCGATATTTACCACAAGGTCTGGGAAGAGCATACCAGGAAATAATGATGCAAGGAGGCAGAAAACATGGCAAGGCCACTCGTGCTGGGAAACGGCCAGCTGTTAGTTAACTTTGACGCGTCTCTCAATATCCGTGACCTATATTTTCCCTATGTCGGGCAGCTAAACCATATTGGTGGACACTATTGCTCCTTTGGAATCTGGACCGACAACCAATTTTCCTGGTGCTATGACTCCCAGTGGGAAAAGAAACTAGCCTATGTGAAAGAAACTCTTGTCAGTGAGGTTCATGCCCGTCACCAGGGAATGCAACTGGAACTCTTAATTAACGATGCAGTACACTTTACTGATAACATTTATTTAAAAAAGATGCAAATTAAAAACCTGGCTCGTCATCAAAGAGAGGTTCGGGTATTTTTTACCCATGATTTTTCAATTGATGAAAGTGAAGTCGCGGACACCGCCGTTTATAATCCTGAAATCTCCGCTGTATACCACTATAAAAGAAACCGTTATTTCCTTGCAAACGGTCGTGCTGACGGTGAAAGAATCTTTGAATTTACCACTGGCGTAAAACGCTTCGGTGGAGCGGAGGGAACCTGGCGCGATGCCGAAGACGGTAGATTAGCAAACAACCCAATTGCTCAGGGTTCTGTGGACAGTACAATTTCTTTCCGGCTTCATCTGGGTGCCGGGGAAGAAAAAACCCTGTACTATTGGATCGTTGTCGGCAAAAATTATCAGGAAATGCTGGATTTGGACGGCTATGTGGTTGACCGCACACCGGGGCAGTTAATTGATCGGATTGATACCTTTTGGCGTACCTGGGTTAACAAGAGGGATGACCATAGTTTTGCCAATCTGCCGCAAAACGCAGTGGATTTATACAAACGTAGTCTGCTGATTATGCGTACACAGATTGACCGTAACATGGGTGCCATCATCGCGGCCAACGATTCAGAGATTCTGCATTATAACCGGGACCATTACAGCTACATGTGGCCCCGAGACGGAGCGCTGGTGGCCATGGCGGCCATCCATGCCGGCTACCATGAAATGATAAAACAATTCTTCTATTTCTGTGAAAATTCCATTACAGATAAAGGTTTTCTCTTACACAAGTATAATCCCGATGGTTCTGTGGGATCTTCCTGGCACCCTTGGGTAGAACACGGTCGTCCTCAGCTTCCTATTCAGGAAGATGAAACAGCCCTGGTTATCTGTGCGCTGTGGGATTATTACGAATACCAAAGTGATTTGACATTTATTCAGTTCTGTTACCGCGGATTTGTTAAACCTGCTGCAGATTTTATGGTGAATTATATTGATGATGATTTAAATCTGCCCTTACCCAGCTATGACCTTTGGGAAGAACGCCGCGGCATCTTTACTTATACTTCATCCACCATTTATTATGCTCTCAAGGCGGCTTCCCGTTTTGCCGAAATTCTTGGAGAAAATGATAAATTTCAAGCGTATGCAGAGGCAGCCAAAGCTATTCAGAGCGGTATAGTGACACATCTCTACGATGAAAAACTCGGCCGGTTCATCAGAGGTTTAATTGTTAAGCCAGACGGAAGTTACGAACGGGATACAACCCTGGAAAGCTCCTGCTGGGCACTGTTTGCGTTTGGTGTCCTGCCGGCCAATGATGAACGGATTGTCCGTACCATGCGCGCCATTGAGGAAGGCTTATGGGTAAAAACCAAAGTTGGCGGTATAGCCCGCTATACCGATGATTACTATTTTCAGAAATCCAAGGATATAGACCTTATTCCCGGCAATCCCTGGCTTATCTGCACTCTGTGGCTTGCCCAGTGGCATATCGCCAAAGCGTCTGCCGTGGAAGAGCTGGAAAGGGCGTTGGAATTGATTCTCTGGGCAGAGCGCTACTGTTTAGGAACCGGTGTCCTCTCTGAACAATTGCACCCGTACACAGGAGAGCCAATCTCAGTTGCACCCTTAACCTGGTCCCATGCCACATATGTGGCTACAGTGAACGAATATGTGAAAAAATATAAGGAACTGACAGAGATTACCTGCCAGTGGTAAGTAAATACATCAACGGAGTATATAAACATGAATAACAACCTGATTGCAGCCATTGACCTGGGCGGAACAAAAATTTATACAGTGCTGGCAGATGTTCAGGGGAAAATCCTGGCGTTTACCAGGGAGGAAACGAAATCAACGCAGGGGTCTGACGCTATCATCAGACAAATGGCATCCACAGTCCATACAGTATTCGAACAGGCCGGCCAAAGTACGTCACGGCTTTCCGCTGTAGGAGTCTGTGCCGCCGGCTTTTTTGATTGGCAGAAAAAAATTATGATTCACTCTCCGAACCTTCCCGGCTGGGACATGGTCCCATTGGAAAGGGAATTAGAAGAACAGTTCGGAGTCCCGGTCATTGTGGAAAACGATGCCAATGCCCAGGCGCTGGGTGAAGCACGGTTCGGTGCGGGCCGAGGGGCTAACGATCAAATTTTTATTACTGTAAGTACCGGTATCGGTGCAGGACTGATTATTGACGGGAATATATACAGGGGTTCAAAAGGTTTTGCCGGTGAAGCGGGGCATATGGTCGTCAAACCTGATGGTCCTGTTTGCGGTTGCGGCAGGCGGGGTTGCCTGGAGACTATTTCTTCGGGAACAGCCATTGCCCGGGCAGCACATAACGCAGTAAGCGATGGCAAAATAAGAACTTCACTGTCGGCAACATTGGCCAGAGAAGGAAAATTAACAACGCCCCACGTTTTTCAGGCCGCACAACTTGGAGACACGGTTGCCAAAGATATCCTTGCTGAGGCTATTCATTATCTGGGTATTGGCCTCGTTAACCTGGTTAACCTGCTCAACCCGGAAATGATTATCATCGGAGGCGGTGTCGCCGAGGCAGGTGAAGTTTTCTTACACCCATTACGCGAAATGATTGTCCATAATGCCATACCACCCTCGGCCGCTGTTATTACACTCAAAAAGGCGGAACTTGGCGTGGAAGCCGGTGTAACAGGAATGCTGTGCGCACTTTCAGACGTTTGTGCTTCAGAGGAGGAATAGTATGAGATTTGGACCGAATGTAGCCGGATCCTGGGAAAAAGCAGCAGAAAAAGAATGGTTGTTAACAAACGGCAGGGGAGGCTATGCAGGGGGAACCATTTCCGGCGCCAACACCAGACGTTATCACGGCCTGCTCATCAGTAGTCCGCCGCAAGGAGGCGAGAGGCACTTATACGTATCTAAGCTGCACGAAGAGCTTACTGTAGGTAGTCATACGTATTTCCTGGCTTCCAATGAACTGGGTGACTGTCAGCAACAGAACGGGCATATGCACCTAGTGGAGTTTTCCATGGAGCCCCATCCCACGTTTATATACCGATGTGAAGACATCTATCTCATCAAAGAACTTTTTATGGTTCATGGTGAAGCCACCACGATTGTTCGTTATAAGCTGGAAAGCAACCGTACCTGCAAATTACGGATTTACCCATTGGTGAACGATAGGAACCACCATGCTGTCAACAACAGCCCGTCCTGGCCATATGAGAAAAAACTCACCGGTAATATGGTAGAAGTAATCCCGCCTAACGGGTCTATGTTAACGCTAGACTCTACACAGGGCGAATTCAGCGAGCTATTCGCCTGGTTTTACAACATGAGCTATGAGCATGAAAAAGAGCGGGGAGAAGAGCATCTGGAGCATCACTTTATTCCCGGATTTTGGGATATGGAATTTGAATCGGGCGGAGAGTTCGCCATTTCCTTGTCCCTCCACGGTTCACGGGTAGCCAATTATAAAGAGCTGCACCAGTTGGAAAAGGAAAGGCATAAAAACCTGCTCTCCCACGTGAAAACAACAAAGCCGCTCTGCCGCGAATTAAACAGAGCGGCCGATATGTTCGTTATTGAAAAAAACGGTGAACCAGGCATCATAGCGGGATACCCGTGGTTTGACGAGTGGGGTAGAGACACTATGATTTCTCTGCCGGGCCTGCTTTTGGTCACCGGACGCTTCACAGAAGCAAAAAAAATTCTTGCCAAATATGCCCGCTATGAACGAAACGGTTTACTGCCCAACATGATTCCCGGGGAAGGTGAACCTCTTTACAATACAGTCGATGCCTCCCTGTGGTTTTTCCAGGCGGTTAAAAGCTATCTGGATTACACCGGCGATTTTAATTTTATTAAAGAAGAGATTTACCCTGTACTTAAAAATATTATTCATAACTATCGTATCGGCACGGATTACGGCATTGTTATGGACGCAGACGGCCTGATTACCGCCGGGGAGAAAGGGACTCAGCTAACCTGGATGGATGCTAAAGTAGGAGACTGGGTCGTAACTCCCCGTTATGGAAAGGTCGTGGAAATTAACGCGCTCTGGTATAATGCCCTGTATTTTATGACACTGCTGGCAGGGTGCAGCAATGACCCCACACCCCGAAAACTATACGGCGAATTGGCGCTACGAGTACAGGAAAAATTCCCCGCCACATTCTGGTGTGTCCGCCGGGATTTCCTGGCCGACGTGGTCTATCGCGGAGAACGGGATGAACGGCTGCGGCCAAACCAGATTCTAGCCCTCAGCCTGCCGTATAAACTGCTATCCACTCGGCAGGAAAAGCAGGTCCTGGACGCCGTCGGCCGCCATTTGTATACTCCTTACGGCTTACGAAGCCTGGCCCCCTATGAAACGGACTATCGTGCCCGGTATGAAGGTGACCGCACACGTCGGGACGGCGCCTATCACCAGGGAACGGTCTGGGCATGGTTAATTGGACCTTATGTTACTGCGTACAGAAAAGTTCACAAACGTTCACGCGCCTCCCGTCAGGTTGCATCCAGAATCCTTTCTCCGTTCTTTCATCATCTCTTTGATTTCGGTCTTGCTTCCATTGCAGAAATCTGCGACGGGGAACATCCCCATACACCGCGGGGTTGTCCGTTTCAAGCCTGGAGCGTCGCTGAATTACTGAGATCCTATGAACAGGATGTTCTCGATAAAACACCGGAATCCACCTGGTTGTGTAGTCTGGAATAATTATAGCTTTCCCAAAAAAAAAGTTCCTTCCCGGAAAAACCGGGAAGGAACTTTACTATTCTTGGTACTCGCCAGTAACCAGCGAACTATACAAATAAACAAGGCCACTAATAATTACTGCGCCAATGTATGCATAGACTGCAATCACAAGTAAAAACAGTGGAGAACCCACTAAAAGGGATGCCCCTAACGTCAGCGGCATAAGAAGAATGATAACCGGCAGTAAATTATTGATGACCGGAGGCAGATTTCCCTTCATTACGGCGTATGCTTTAGATATGGCAGGGATTAAATCCATATCATCATACACAATGCTAAAATCCCAGAAGAGCAAAAGGACTGTGACGGCAATCAGCACGGGAACCATAATAAAGGCAAGAAAAGGGACAATCGTCAGGATTAGAACCAATCCCATAAAAGCAACCATTACCAGAATCCGCATGATAAATAATCTCACGAAATATTTAGAAGCCAAAGCCATAAAAGGCATACGTTCTTCGTCGCCACGAAGTTCCTGCACGATTGTTCCCAGGTAGCCCCCGGTTAAATATGGAACGAGTGTAAAGGCGATAATCGTGCCGGCAAAACCGACTGTGAGCGTACCCGGGTAACCCATATTAAAATTCACGCCAGACTGAGCTCCGCTAAACATGGCTGCTTCAGGCAGCAGATTTTGAATGGTAGGCAAAGACGAAGGTACAGTCAGTTTAAAGTTTATGACTCTGGCAGAAATGAAGGCGAGCGGACCGTAAAGAACCAAATCGAGTAGGAAGGGCAACAGAAATAGAATACGATTTTTTGTAACGACCGCTTTTCCCTTTAACCAAATTTCAGAGATTGTCAACGAGGTACTCCTCCTTACCCGAAAGCCTTCTTGGCGAAGGCCGGATATATTTTTGCCAGTTCTTCCCTGACGGGACCACGCAACAGTGTTAACTCCTCATCGGTCGGAGGCAAGGTCTCACCGACATAATGACTGGACAAAGGCAACTCAAATCCTGTATTTTTCTGCACATCATCACTGCTGGAGCCGGGATGTACCGAAGCCAGTTCTAAGAAGCCGCTTTGCTGATTTCTAACCATCAGAGCCAGCGGTGTAATCACAAAGTGAAGACCTCCAGGCCGCAGAACAGAGGGAGGGGAAGAACCCGCACTGGTGATAAAGTCGACCTTTTCAACAAAAGACTTCTCCGTGTGATCCGTTTTAAAAAGTATCACTTTCTTTACCATATAGTATAACATAGACGAGCCGGCCCCACCCGGCAGACGAACTTTGGGCCGGGTATAATCGCCGATGGCATGCAAATTAATATTGCCCATCCGGTCTATTTGTGCACCGCTAAGAAAAAAGTAATCAAAACGGCCGCGCTGAGCAAGATTAAAAAATTCCTGACTTCCTTCAGAAAAAGGCCACCAGTCCCGGCTGCCCATTATAAAAAGCTCACTGTCCGGCGCGTGGCTATACTTCGCCAGAAGTCCGGCACATGCTGGTATAGGGGAGAAGGTACCGACAGCCACGGTTTCCCCGTTTACCACTTCCCGGGCAATCCGGGCGGCCATTAACTCTTCCATTGTATATTGCATTAAAATTCACCTCCGTCTTTCACACGCCGACAAAAGTCAGCCAGATAGCCGGCAAACGTTGTGTCGTCTTTTGCAGCGGCAAGATATTCTGTCAGCATGGAAACACCAGTCCGGTACAAGCTACCGCAAGCTGTGGGAAATGCACCGCCTGGCAAGTGGACAACCGCATCCACATGAACACGGCTGATAAAATTCCCCCGGTGCGAAGCTTTTAAATCATCGGTCTCCACAATTTCCTCAGCAGAAACAATAACCTTCCCCGAAGCTCTGGCTAAGAGGGCATCATCGATACTGCTATTCACTAAGCAATTACCAAACCGGTCGGCTTTAAAAGCGTGAATCAGTGAAACATCCGGATTTACTGCCGGGACAACCAGAATCTCATCATCACCGTAAGGGTTGGGAATAGTAATAAAGTCCGGTCGTACACGGGTGTAGTCTGTCCCGATTACACCGCGAACAGGCATGAAAGGCAGACCCATCGCTCCAGCCTGGAGCGCTGCAAGCAAGCCCGGTCACGTATGATCCAGCGTCCGCAGCATTCCATCCTGGGAGCGCTTGCGGAAATTCGGAGCCATACCCATTTCCTCAAAACCAAGTTGGGCAAACTCCACAGATCTTACTGCACCGGCACCGATTAACATGTCAGCAGCAAAACCGCCAATAGGTGCCACAACTACGTCCAAATCCTTAATGCCTTTCTCAATAACGTGCGCAACCAACGAAACCGGGTTCATCGTTAAAGGACTGCCGCCTAAACCCAAACGGATTCCGTCTTTAACCAGCATTAGCGCTTCTTCTGCTTGTACTAATTTAACAGATGGCACTTTTTATTCACCTCCGCATTGTCATAATATTTTGACGAAAGCTTTAAAAGTCCTGCCTTAAAAGGAAAAAGATATTTGGATGTAGAAATGTTGCCTTGAAGAAAGTAGGTGACGTTTTGATTAAACGTATCCCCGGACTTCTCCGGGGCAACAGAAGAAGTGGCTCCTTTTCTGGTTAAACTGAAAGAGCATCAACTCTAGGAGGAGATTATATTTGAACTACGAGAACCGTTTATGGGATGTGTCCAAAGAATTAGTCAGCGTAGCTCAGGGCAAAAAATATGCAGACCTGGTTATTACGAAAGCTAAACTTATCAATGTACATACAGCAGAAATTATTCCAGATACTGATGTTGCTGTCGTCTCCGGACGTATCGCTTTAGTAGGGGATGCCACACATACCATCGGCCCGGAGACAATAATTATTGATGCTGCCGGCCTCTACCTGACCCCAGGCTTTATGGACGGCCATCTTCACGTGGAAAGCAGTATGGTTACCGTCACCGGCTTTGCCCGGGCGGTACTCCCCAACGGAACCACCTCTATTTTTATGGATCCCCACGAAATCGCCAATGTCCTTGGCCTTGAAGGTGTCCGACTAATGCATGAGGAAGGCAAGAGTGTACCTCTGCGTGTCTTTACCACTATCCCGTCCTGTGTACCAGCAGCCCCTGGTTTTGAAGATACAGGCGCGTCTATCGGCCCGGCAGAAGTGCGGGAAGCGATGAAGTGGGAGGGAGTCACCGGTTTAGGCGAAATGATGAACTTCCCCGGCGTCCTTTCCAATGACGAAGGCGTACATGAAATGACCAGGGAAACACTGACCGCCGGCAAAGTGGTTACCGGCCATTACGCTATGCCTGAAATAGCCAAAGGGCTGCAAGCCTATATAGCATCTGGCGTATCTTCCTGTCACGAATCAGTCCGGGCAGAAGACGCTTTGGCTAAAATGCGTCTCGGCATGTACGCGATGCTAAGAGAAGGGTCCGCCTGGCATGACGTAAAGGAAACCATTCGTTCCGTGACAGAAACGAATATTGACACAAGCCTGTGTATTCTCTGCTCTGACGATACCCACCCCGACACCCTGCTGGAAAGAGGCCACCTCAATCACGTAATTCTTCGCGCCATCCAGGAAGGGGTGAACCCAATCCGGGCCATTCAAATGGCAACTATTAACACAGCCCGTTATTTTGGCGTTGATACCGATCTGGGCAGTATTGCTCCCGGCAAATATGCTGATATGCTGCTCCTCTCAGATTTGGCCCGGGTTACCGTAGAACAAGTATTTATTGCCGGTATACCGGTCGCTGAAAACGGCCAAATCCTCGTTGACCTTCCTGACCTTAAATATCCAGATGCCGTTCGCCAATCCGTCCACCTGGCAAAAGTCCTGGAGGAACGCGACTTTCAAATCCCTGCCCCAGCCAGCAAAGACCAGATCACCGTCAGAGTGATACAGGTTGAAGAAGCACAGACCGTAACAAAACAACTGCTTACAAAAATGCGTGTGACTAAGAGCTGTCTCCAGGCTGATCCCGCCCAGGATATCGCCAAAATTGCCGTCTTTGAAAGGCACAGTGGCCAAGGTAGTCATGCCCTTGGCTTTGTCAATGGCCTGGGCTTAAACGCCGGTGCGGTAGCGTCCACAGTGGCCCACGACAGCCACAACCTCTTAATCGTCGGCACCAATGACGCCGACATGGCTGTAGCCGGCAATATTTTAGCCGAACACGGCGGCGGTATGGTGGCCGTCAAAGACGGAGAAGTGTTAGCCCTGGTCGAACTACCCATTGCCGGCTTGATGTCAGACCGTCCCGTAGAAGAGGTTGCAGCAGCAGTAGCCGCACTGAGCGCGGCATGGCGCAAACTGGGCTCTACCTTGGTTTCACCATTTATGACCATGGCGCTGCTGTCATTGCCGGTAATTCCAGAGCTGCGCCTGACAAACCGGGGGCTGGTTGATGTAACAACGTTTTCATTTACCGAACTCTTCGCAGAGGAGGAGACCCTTTGAATATGTGACCAACGGTAAATTCTCTCCTTTTGGGGATACTAAAGCAAAGTACCTTTAAAAAGGCGGGATTACATGAAAGTAAACCTGGTGTTTGGCAAATTTGTATCCAAAGATAACGCACGCCTGGCTATCTGGGAGCTAGGCGAACAAGGCTACCTTAAAGTGTCTTTTCATCAAATCGGGGAAGCACATGTAGAAGGGGTAGACCCAATGAACAATCCTTACGGCGGCAATTTGCCTTTTTATGCTCGGGGAGTAATGGGCAGCGATATCGCCGTGGAAGGTCGCTCCAGTTCCGACCTCTACAGTCAGAAGGACGCTGAAAAGATTATGGGAGGTCAGACCCGTATAGATAATGCCTACGCAGTCGTGGTGAACGTTACCGACAGTAAACAACCCCACTTCGCCGTAGACATCTTAAAAAAACACGGTGCCGACACAGAAACCCACGAAGTAGAAGTAAATGAACCATAACAGGCGATTAGCCTGTTTTTTTTATCTCTTTTTCCGCAGGGTTTTTCCATTCAGGCGCGAATATGGAAGAGAGGGGGGATGAGATTATGACAAAGATCCTTACACTGGTTGCTTCTCGCAGAAGCCCAGGCAACAGTGAGTTACTGGCCCGGGAGGCTTCTGCCGGCGCAGAGCAGGCCGGAGCCCATGTAGAATTGCTAAATATCGCTAAACTAAACATATCACCCTGTGAAGGATGCCTTGGCTGCGTTTTCCGCGGCAAATGTGCGGAACAGGATGATATGGATATGCTGGTAGAAAAGTTTCTGGCGGCAGATGGCTTAATTGTTTCTGCTCCCATCTACCTCTTAAGCCCAGCCTCTGTGGTAAAAAAAGTGATGGACCGGGCATTAATGATGGCTCTTTACGTCGATGAGCTGTCCCAACGAAGACGGGGCGCACTATCAATTTCAGTAGCCGGTAAAGCCGACTGGAACCCGATCGGCATGGAAGTCCTGAACCAAATGGCCTTATCCTACGGCTTTCCCATTTTCAACTATCTGGAAACCTATGCACCCGGCCCCGGTGAAATCCTCCTCCAGGACGACACCATCGAAAAAGCCCACAATCTGGGTCACGACCTGGTAGATTTTATCGAAGATAAAAAACCTGCCAGAATTCCGGAGCCAAACCAGTGCCCCAGCTGCTATAGCCGCTCTTTCCGCCTGTTAGGCAATAACCGGATTCAGTGCCCTTTCTGCCTTGTTGAAGGCATTATGGACAGTCAGGGAGCGATACATATTCCAGAAGAAATCTTAAACGATTCTTTCTGGACGCCAAAACACCGAAAACGTCATCTGGAGGATTGGATCAAAGCCACCCGGGGCGTCTTCTTAAAAAACCGCCCTGCAATTAAAGAAAAGTTAGAAAAGTACTTATAGAAAATACTGGCTATGACACCGGTATCTTTTTGCATTTACTTTGTGGATAAAAAACCTGTCTGATTTAAAGGATATTGCATAAATTTACCGAATATTTGGACTTATTAGATAATTATGTCGAAGATAAAGAGGTGCTCAATTGGAACAGATCAACCACAAACTCTTTCTTAATACTGCAGCAAAGTACAGAGACGTATTTGAAGTAGCCGGCACTGCCATGATAGTCATTAATGAACAAACTACTATCATTCTTCTAAACCAGGAGATGGAACGCCTCTCTGGGTTTCCAAGGAATGAAATTGAAGGCATTCTCAGCATGACTAAATTCATTCATCCCAGCGATTTAGACAGAATGCTTACATATCACCGTCAACGCCGGACGTCAGAAGGCGATCCCCCAAGCTCATATACATTTACCTTCGTAGATCGGAACAAAACTGAAAAAGAAGTTTTAATTAAGATACGCCTTATTCCTGATACCACAATGGCTGTGGCTTCTTTAACAGATATTTCAGAGACCAGGCTACTGGAACAAAAAGTCATTGAAAGCGAAGAAAAATTCCGCTTACTCTTTGAGAACTCGCAGGAAGGTATCTTTCAAAGTACACCCTCTGGGAAAATTATTCTTGCAAATCCCGCTTTTATCACCATGTTAGGCTACAGTACACTGGATGAAGTATTGGCACTAAACGTCGGAAATGACATCTATCAAAGTGAAAAAGAAAGGGCCCAGTTATTGTTTGCTGTAAACAACCATGATTCACACACCGATGTAGAATTAGATTGGAAAAAGAAAGACGGCACACCTATTGTAGTTCATGCCAGCGGCAGAGTTGTTAGAAATAAGCAGGGAAAAATCCTCTTCTATGAGAATTCCGTAGTGGACATAACCAATATTAAGCACGCTGAAAGGGAATTAAAGGCTTCCAGGCAACATTTTAAAAATATTGTCAACTATCTGCCCGATCCTACCTTCGCCATTGATTGTTCAGGCAAAGTAATCGCCTGGAACAAGGCAATTGAACAGCTCACCGGCGTACCAGCTGAAGAAATGGTAGGGAAGGGAAACTATGAATATTCTCTGGCGTTATATTGCGACAGAAGAAAAATACTTATTGATTACGTCCTCGACGGAAAAAATATTCCAGCCGAACAATACGGTTATCTCAAGCGTGAGGGAGACACACTGGTGGCAGAAGCGTATGCCCCTTGCTTGCGTGAAGGAAAGGGAGCTCACTTATGGGGTTCAGCTTCACTTATTCGTGACAACGACGGGACCATTGTCGGCGCAATTAACACAATAAAAGACTTTACAGAATATAAAGAAACACAGGAACAGTTAAAATTTTTAAGCATGCATGATGTGCTCACTGGCCTGTACAACCGCATCTATTTTGAAGAAGAACTGCTAAGGCTCAACAACTTACGATTTACTCCAGTCTCGGTAATCATGTGCGACGTAGACGGATTAAAACTAATCAACGACTCCATGGGCCACCATAAAGGCGACCAGCTTTTAATCGCCGCAGCTAACGTGATAAGATCCTGTTTACGAGCTTCTGATGTTTTGGCAAGAGTGGGAGGAGATGAATTCGCCTTTATTCTACCGAAAACAAATGCCCTGGAAGCAGAGAGTGTTTGTTTACGAATACAAAATGGTGTAAACTCCTATAACAGTAGCAATCCAGAGTTCCCTTTAAGTCTATCCATGGGTCTGGCCACCGGCTCACTTCCGGTACGAGACATAGTTATTGAAGCCGATAACAACTTAAACAAAGATAAACTCCACCGCAGCAGCAGTGCCAAAAGCCATTTTATTGCCACTTTGATGGCAATGCTGGCAGAACGGGACTTTATTACTGAAGGTCATGCTGAGCGTCTGGAAACTATGGCTGGTATCATGGCAGATGCAGTGGGCTTGGCATCGGCAGACAAATCGGACCTTATACTCTTGGCAAAGTTCCATGATATCGGTAAAGTCGGAATCTCAGACAAACTCCTGTTTAAGCCAGGCCGTTTATCTTCTAACGAGAAAGAGGAAATGAAACGACACTCGGAAATAGGCTTCAGAATAGCACAGTCATCCCCTGATCTAACGCATATTTCCCAGTATATCCTTCATCACCATGAATGGTGGGACGGGCAAGGATACCCGCTTGGCCTGTCAGGTGAGGAAATCCCACTGCTATGTCGAATATTGTCGATAGCAGATGCATACGATGCGATGACCAGCGACAGACCTTACCGAAAAGCTCTAAGTTGTGAAGAAGCGGTGAGACAACTCAAAGATGCTTCAGGCAAACAATTTGAACCACGTTTGGTAGAGATATTTATAAACATCATTTCAAGTTCACATTGCTTCGAAGAAATTCGCAACAAACAATCTTAAACCAAAAAAAAGCCGGCATATAGCCGGCTTTTGCACGACAGAGAGGATGTATATCTTATAACCATAAACTTAAGAGTAATTCCAAACATAGTAAAACGTCCGATAATATATATTATGTGAACTTGCTAGTTGGGTATCAAATTTATAGAAACTAATCCCTAATCATAAATGCTATTGGCAGCAAGTCTTTTGCTGAATTCTTAAATATTATTAGGAGCACTAAATACTATGTTGAAGCTAGGTGGATTAACAGTACCGGCTTTAAGAGATTTCTTATCTATCGATGATAATTCTAGCATTATATTCATAAAAGTACTAATACCGTCCCGGATTGGTTCAGTCCATCCATATGTCATTTCATGCACCTGAACATAAGGCTCTGGCGGAATGATCTGATGACACTCTACCTCAAAGTTCTTGGCGTAATCATATAGTCTAACAAAAGTTAAAACTCTGCTTTTTAATTCAGTTAATTGTTCCTCGGACTTGAATTTTCCAATAAATTTCGGAAATTCTTCGGTGCATTGTATAGCAACAGACTTACCCAATCGCCTTAGTGTTTCTGGGCGCAATACTAACCATTTAAAATACTCTTCAAGTGGGATTTTTCTTGGCTCTATAAAATCTATACCGTTTGTAATTCTATTCAACGTTAACTCGATATCCTCTATCCTATCAGACATCATCTGACATGCAAGAGCATATTGCCAACCACATTTTTGTTTCCTAAAAATATATTTTACTAATTCGCTTTCATCTTTAAGAGCTTCCGGAGTAAAAGATCTATACTTTAACAGTGCAGTATATGAGATAACTACAAGAGCAATTAAAACTACAGTCAATACAAGCTTGGTAATTGGAATTCTATTATCTGCAACTTCCATTAGTACTTCAGTAAAGCTCCAGAGCAACTGAATATTTCAGTCTAAAAAGACCGCTGTGACGGAAAATTAGGACCACCTTCACGGAAAACGAGTACCACTCTCACGTTTTACTGTACCATCATTACTTTAGTCTCTATAATGAGTTCATGCACAATAGTTGTGCAAAAAACTATTATGGAGGTTGGTAATTATGTTGAATTACCGAGAAATTCTCAGGTTGCGTAGCTTGGACTACAGTCAGCGTCAAGTTGCTGCCAGTGTCCGCAGCTCGCGAAGCACTATCAGTGAGGTGTATCAACATGCAAAAGTAATGAAAACTCCTTGTCTATGTGGCATTCTTTTGCTACGGCATAAGGTCGGAATGTCTTGGCGCTATGAGCCCGGAATTATAGACTGACTAAGGCTTCCTGCTTAAACCACAAATTGTTGCCATAGAGCACTCAGCGTAGACATTAGGTTCATTATTCCAATCAATACTATGTTTCGACTTATTCCACTAACTTCCTGCTAATTCCTTCCAATCCTACCTTTTTAAAGTTTAATACGTGTGCACCTAAGATTAATAAACCAGTTACATATACTCATATAAATGATCTTATCCGATATTATTCCTCGAAAAGCGTCTGATAAGGAAGGCTTTTCCGGGGTATACTGATAAATAAAAATGTCAGATAAGTATTTTCATATGTAAAAACATATCTGTATGCCAATACATTCATCATCATTCCATTTGGTAACGAGATGTATAAAAACGGAAAAAGGACGCTAGTTAGCGCCCCAAATCTGGTACTTAAAGGGCTGTAAGAAGAGCAGCACTTTCTTTGTGGAGAATGTTACACCTCACACTCTACGCCATACGTTCTGTAAAGGGTTGGTGGACGCTGGTGTAAGCCGCCTAGATCGGGTTGCAAGCCTGGCCGGCCACAGCAATCTGCAGACGACAGCCAGATATACAAAGGCTACGGAATATATCTACAGATTGCTGCGGATAGACTGGCATGGGAATAGGATGAGTAAATTCAAAATGAATGTCTTTGCTGAAGTTAAAAGGATTATAGATGATCCATGCAGATGAAATAAAGGAAATTATGTACCAAGCGTACGGACTCCTTATAGAATCTAAAAATTGTAAATAACCGCAGACTTAAACCCATATACACTGCCCCATCAGCATGACTTTGTGCAAGATATGATATTTATATATTATTGTACAATTAACAAGGGAGTATTCAATTTCTGTAGTAATTCCGGGGATAACAGCTGTAAACCCTGGGTTCCCCATGCACATATCTGGCCAACAAGCTCACATCCAAGCTTTGCATTATGTTTCTATTATACAATATCTGGATGAAGCCCGATAGAATATGTCCAATTTTCACACAGCCTAAGACAACTACTGATACTTGGCCTTAACTCATTAATTAGCTGGGGTAATTTACCCAGCTAGTTAAACATTATTATCTTTTTTTAAAGCAACATAGCATCCCAGCACAAGTACAGCAATAGCAAAAATACTCGCTAGTATACTTGGATAAACCATAAACATCCAAACCTTCGGATAGTAGTAAGAAATCAAAGTTTGTAGTATGGGAATAACCTGCGTCAGAAGCATTAATAAGAATGTCCAAAAAGTGTAGCGATAAATTGGATTATGACCACTAGCCAGGCCTTTGTAGCTTAAATACATTCCCAATGCTGCTAGGAAACCTTTTACAAACAGTAAAAAAATTGACAAATAATTCAATAAGAGATAATTCAAAATGAAATTTAGAATGACTTTCACTCCTTCTTCGCATTTTAAGTGGATAATCCGAAACACCGATGTGGCTCACTTATTACCAGAATCGTTGCTCTGGCAACAAATAAAATCGATTTAGAGTAAGTAGTTATTGCTACCATGAGTATCCCTACATAATATTTAACTTTTATATAGACCTTCTTCATTTTTTCTAAGCCTTAAGCGTTTTAATGCTCTATTGGGCTTTCAAATCTGATGGAATTTCATCGTATGATTGTATAATTTGCATAACTTTCTTATCTAGCGTATGTGGAATTTCAGTTTCATAATATAAAAATAAATACCTTACAAAAATAGCGTATCAATTAATATTTTATTGATACGCTATTAGACTAGCTATATTGCCGATTAAAGTTATCTGGCGATTACTTGATCGTCAATTGATATGTTAACTAGTTTCTTACGTTCATTAACATTTTTTGTAATCTCATTTTCAGATTGTTCTTCAAATAGTTTCTCAATTGTCAAATCTTTTTGATAGAGTATAATTGAGTTTTCCCAAAACTCTTCCTCTGTTAAATCGAAAGCCTCTAAATAAAATTCATGAAAGAATTTCATGTTAGGATAACTAATGTGAAATGCTTGTACCTCCTTTCGAACATAATCTCTGTAAGCCTTAGCGTCTTCTAAGCTTACTAATAAATTGTTTGCAACTGCTTCTTCAAATAAAATTTCTTTTGTAATTAAATCATCTACTAGTGTATTTAACGCTTCATTATCTATTGATTCGAATTTAGTTTCCATTATATAGGCAAGTTGTTTTTTGTTCAAGACGGACTTACCATTAACAGTAATAACTGGACTATTTTTGCCATGTTCATTAATTTTTTTCAGGATTTGCGACCTGTTACTTTGAACAAATTCGGTCTGCGGGGAAGTTATCTGAGTATGGTTATCTGAGATTAAATATTGCTGACTAAAAGCAGTTCCAAGGGAAAAGAGCATCAGCAAAATTACAATTATTAATAGTTGCCTGATCTTGCCATTTCTCAACATATATTTCGCCTCCTAATTCCAAATAGTGTGCCTATTCGTGATAATTAGACTTCCAGGGTCTGTCCAGAGTGAACCATACAAACATTCATCATCTATATACAGCTTTAAATGGCTTGGTACAGTTGAAGAATATGTAACATTACCTGTTGCATACCCACCCCACATAGAATCGTTATTTATATATCCACTTGGAGGAGATGTAAAAGATGTAAAATTGGCCTTAATAGTTTGTGCCCCTGTGCTTTTATCCTCCTGAATCCATTTCGTCGACCTAGGTCGTACATCCCAAGTAAACCCATAATATTGACCATATTGCTTATAATCTTTTTTTAACCCATTATTGTAATGTGTTGTTGCAGTGATTGTTTGTCCGAGCGTATAATCATAACCAACAAAATGTGTCATCCGAACGCACTTGAATTGCCCATCATGCGTATTCAACCAAATATTAACGCTATAATTGGTGCCTGAACTGGCTGCATATGTGAATTGCGTATAACACATAGTAAGGCTGATTAACAATATTGTTATGATAATGAGTCGTAGCTTCTTCATAGTGTTTCCTCCTTAAGTTATTGATTTGGTAAACTCTAATACGGCTATAATTTACAGATGGTAATCGTCCCTAAGCGCCTGTAAACACCTCCCAACTCTAAGGTTTATAAATCTATTTAGTTAAATTATCACATCCCTCCTTTTGAATGAATGGTAAACAGTTTGAAGTATACAAACAGAATATCTAACCATAAGCTTTTCTACTAACGCTCTTACTCTTAACACGGATTACTCATTCGTTCTGTCCAATTCCTGAGACTTAAACACTTTCAACTCTATGTGCACAAATGTATGGAAACATAATTGTTTGTGATATCATTGTCTAAACTCAGGACTTTGGTTCGTGATTAATTAACAGCCCGTCAGAAACTCGAACAATATCGCTTACCTTTTAATAAATGAGTAATATTGTAACAGAAAAGTTACGATTCTATATTATTAACATTTCTTAACATTTTAGGTCATAGTTTCTACTAATTAATTTCCTGCGGTTTTATGTCACTTAGAATTGACTTTCAGCTTTTTAGATGATTGGTTCGCCGAAATACTTTCTACCCTTTCTTGTGCCCATACAAAATACCCCCAATGATAGCTGTTTAATGCTACCATAAGGGGTATTCTATTTCACTGTCCGTTTTCGAGGTACTGTTCAAACAGTCCCAGGAGTTTATTATGCAGGGATTAGACAGTCCTCAGGCATAGGCTGGCTCGACCTGTCATATGGTGAACTTCAAACAATTGTAAGATCTAAGATGCTAGCTAACCTTGAGTGTCTGTATTATCGTACTAGGATTTATTCACTACTGCCAAATCATTTTTACGTAATAAAAAATTTTACCTTAGTATCGAAACTTTTTTATCTGAACTACACTCTACCTTACATAACAAATCAAAGGAGGAATCTCATTGAAAAGCAAAGTTGTTGTTTTTGTAGTTGTGATGTTGTCGTTGTCGTTGTCGTTGTCGTTCGGAACTGCTATGGCGCTTGAGTTTGAACCAATGGCCTTTCAGTATCTTAGAAGCGGTACCACTGATATTGGGCCGGGAAGTAACGGTTCTATCTATGTATATGGAAATACACTGGCCAAGCAAGTGGTTAATCGGGTAGAGGTTACAATAATTCTGCAACAATATAAAAATGGAGCTTGGGTAGATTACTGGTCAGATCGTGTAGTACGACACGAAGCTACTAGTGCCACTGCTGAAAAAATGGTTTCTGTTCAGGGGGGCTATCAATATAGGCTCTATGGCATACACAATGTTACTCATAATAATGTATCTGAAACAACCTACACGCTTACTGGTTCATGGTATGTCAATTAAATAAGCCTAGAACCAATCCACTTTTCAGCAATTCTTCTGCCGACATATATCCGGAAAGCTCAAATCTATGCTGACCTACATCCCACTCAAGCAAAGTAAAACCCTGGTCATCAGAAAAAGATGTTACTTCTATATTATTAACTATTAGTGATTGAACGATAAAGTCTTCTATATCAATAGCTCGTGCGGAAGTTACGGCATTAATAACCATGAAGCGCAACAGTTCTTCCAAATGCAATAACTCTACTTCAAATCTTCTCACTTTATCGTTGTTGTATACAATTTCAGCAAAAATAAAGCCCTCTTCATCCAGGCCGCTAGGTAAAAACATACCTGCGGCCTGTTCTTGTTTTAGCTCTGACAAACTATCAAATTGTTTAATTTGAAGAGTTTCGATATCTCCTATGGCTCCCTCATCAGAACGCTGAAAAAGTTGAGATGTTTCAGTAATCATTCGGGTGATTGCGATTCGGATAAATCCTGTAAAAGCTTGGGCGGGACCTACAATCGCCGGGAGAATTAACAATAGTATCGCTGCGGCCACAGCTACACTTCGAATCCTGCTTTTTTGTTTTTGGCGCTTATATCTTTTAAAAGCCTGGGTTACATCCGGAACGGAAACTTCTGCAGCCAGTTCTTCTAGCCCTTGCTTCATTTTCTTATCGTATATACCATTGTTGTAATTATTCATCTGCCAGCCCATCCTTCCACTGCAAATTCCGTAACTTCTCCCTAGCACGAAATAGCCTAGATTTTACAGCCCCATTACTTAGTTTTTTCATTTCGGAAATCTGATTTAAAGAGAGATCAAACATATATCGCAGAATTAAAACTTCTTTGTGATCATCATCTAATGAATTAAGCATATATCGCACTTCTTCTTTAAGTTCTATAATTTCATAGTCATTCCTGTTGCAGGCCAACTCATGAGCGACTTTTTCAAAGTCTACAAATCTAATCTTTGCTTGTTTGTTATAGTCTGTCTTTATAATATTAATTGCAATCGTGGTAACCCAAGCTGAAAAAGACGCTTTATCACGAAGCTGGTGTAAGTTTTTACAGGCCCGAAAAAATGCCTCTTGCGTAGCCTCTTCAGCCAAGTTGTATGAACCACAGTATAGAAAAACCACCCGAAAAACACGGGGATAATTTGCCTCAAACAAAACCTGTTCACTCTCAGATATTTTTATTGGCATACGAGCCTCCCTAATCTGTCATTATGGAAAATTTTATCACACTTTCCACAAAAATGTTGTCACTTTAGCTCGAATGCTGAAATGTTAAATTCTACAGATAACTTTTAGGTATATAAAATCCCCTTAACATGACCTACAGGTTGCGGTGGAGCTAGTTCCTAAAAAAAATATGTGACTTAACTAATGATGACATTCTAATATGGAGAAACTATCTGCTTGATAATTATGAAGAAGTAGCAACTATTCAGAAAATGTATGCTTTAACATCATTAATTAAATTTTGTTCATCTAAAAATATTATTGATAGACCCATTTCATTTAGTATGAAACTACCAAAATTAATTGAAAGAGAACCAGTATCTTTAAGTAAAAATGAACTTTTCTATATTAAGGAAGAAGCTGCAGGAAATTTAAGAGATAGAGCTATTCTTGAAGCATTGCTTCCAACTGCTGTCAGAGTGAGTGACCTTATCTCAATTAAATTAGAGCATATGGACGACTCTTTCATTTCACTTTGGAAACGAAAGAAATAATAATGGGTCGGTATTCATTACTACAGTGAAAAATGGTACAATACAGTTGAGAATTAGTGAAGATTGGGGAGACATATGCAAAAATACGTTGCAATTATATTATCTTTGTTTTATTGATGTTAGCCGTTACAGCCATTTCCTGCAGTAACGGGCAACCGGCTGCACCAGTCCGTCCTGTATCTGAAAATAGTACACCTGGTGTTATTCAACAGCCAGTGAAACCAGCGGCCGTCTATACACCACCTGCTTATGCGGATCCCCACCTCTTTATTGAGCGTGAGGTGACAGTGGGTGATGGGGAATGGGAATTGCCCGGCACACTTACGCTTCCCACAACAGCAGGCCCGTTCGCTGCCGTTATTCTTGTCCATGGCCCTGGTCCCAGTGATCGTGACCAAAGCTATGGACCGAATAAACCGTTTCGTGATTTAGCCTAGGGCCTGGCATCGAGGGGCATTGCTGTGCTGCGCTACGACAAACGCACCCTGGTATATAGTGATATCATGGATGAGACTTATGAGACGCTCACTCCCTATACTGAAACAATTGATGATGCTGTTGCTGCAGTCAAGCTGCTGGAAAACATGCCTGAAATCGATTCGGAAAAAATCTTTATTACGGGGTTCAGCCTCGGGGCAATGCTGGCCCCCCGTATTGCGGCTGAAGTCAATACAGCCGGCCTGATCCTTCTATCCGGTCCCACCCGTCCCCTGGAGGATGTCATTCTCGAACAGAGATACTATCTGGCCAAATTGGATGACACCATAACCAGCAAAGAAGCGGCCGCACTGTCAGTTATGAAGGGCAGGGTGGAACTTGTGAAAAGTCCGAACCTCTCTCCCTCTACACCTTCGACTGAGCTGCCCTTTGGTATTCCTGCCGGCTACTGGCTAGATCTCCACGGATACCGACCGGCAGAAGCGGCAAAAAATCTGAAGGTTCCCATGCTTATTATTCAGGGAGAACGAGACTATGAGGTTACTAAGAAAGACTTTGACCGTTGGCAGAGAGTACTTGGGGGACGCAGCGATGTCACCTTTAAACTCTACCCGGCTTTGAACCATCTGCTCCTCGCCGGAGAAGGACCAGGCAAACCAGCCGAATATAATCAGCCTGGCAATGTATTAAAGGATGTGATTGAAGACATAGCAGAATGGCTGACAGATAACTAATCCTAAAACAGCATTAAACCCTGCACTACCTTTGTATTTGTATAAGGCATGCAGGGTTTTTTTCATATAGATCTTCCAGTCAAGGGATGCTACTGCGGATCGATGTTCTCATGGCCATGATAGCCCCCTCTGCCTTCGGATAGCTCCTGTCGTTGGATGGAATCTGGAAACTATGGCACAATTCTCTTAATACCGTCAATTTTGTCAAAGTCGTGGTCATATGAGTAAATAGTATATTGCCGGCTGGCTAGCATTTGGGCACCGACAAATGCATCGCTCCAGTCAATGTTTTTTTCAGCATAAATCCGCATCGCAGTCCTTATCGTCTCCTTACTAGAGCAACGCAGGCCGCGAAGATTTATTATTGGGATTAGTAATTCTCCAATTTTCCTCTTAGGAGTACGATAGAATTTTTCTAGTGTCCAGACAATGTCACCAAGCAAAATATCCGGCAGAAAGGCTTGTTCAATATTTCTTTCCAAACGTTTCAGCAATAGTGTACATTGATCAGCTTGTTCCGAAAGGTCGTTAAGCAAAAACCTCAGAATAATATTTGCATCAATTATTCTTTTCATTGATTCGCTCCTGCAAAGCCTTACGCCTCGCCTGCTCGATATCCTGAGGGCCATCGGCACGAATGCTTCCCTTCAAATATTCAATTCCGTTTTCGGCCACCATAATGCGGATACCCTCACTATCTTCAACCAGCCTGACATATTCCCCCGGCTTAACGTTGAGCATTTTTCTCACAGAAGCCGGCAGCGTTATCTGCCCCTTGCTTGAGATCTTGACCGTTCTTGACACACAAAGCCACTCCTTTACACTCAATTGTCTTTCCTACTATAACTTAATTATAGCCAATGTTTATCTGTGTGTAAAGCAGCAGCCGGCTTAAATTTGGGGTCAGCTCCATGCTTCTATCTCCTTCCGGCTGACCCTTCTACATTGTTTGCAGATAGCTACCTTAGAGTTGCTAAATAAGGCAACGCTTAACTGAGTTCCTTATACTCCTCGTCCAATTATGACTTTTCTGAAACATAATAAAACCCCTCTGACCCTGTCCTATTAGGGTTTGTGGGGTTTTTCATTTCATGATCCTTTGGGCAGGAATATATATTATGTGATCTAGTTAAACTATAATCCCATACCTAGGCTCCAAATCGAAATAACACCATCGACCTGTCACTTACCACCAGTGGGTCTTATAAAGGATTCAAAGTGGACAGACGGCAATTAGATGGTCTTAGATAAATTCACTACTATTCTAATCCATGGATATCTTCTATTCTTTCACCATCAATTTCAATTACCTTCAGTTCTTCCGTATAAATCCAATAAATGGTTCCGGCCTTATCACAAACAGCCGCTAAGGGCATCTGCCCTTCCTCATCATGAGGAAACAGGTTTCCTCCGAAGAAGCTCGGCCTGCTTGCCTTAAAAGCACCATATCCTGTCCCGATTAAAACAAACTGTTTACCGGTTTCCTTGTGTAAAACTATAGTAGCCATTTCGTCTCCATACCCCCTATTTTTTTAATCGAAACCTATTGCAAGCGTATCTCCGTCCCTCTGCCTAAGTGCCGGAACCTGAATCAAGGCATCACCGGTTGCCTACCCCTCATAAAATTCATTAATATACATAATGCCGAAATACATTAATCAAGAGTTTTGCTAATTGCCGGCGCTAATCAGGGCGTTCTCTATTGCCTTTAGGATTACTTTACTGCTAAAGGTGGCACCAGAGATCGAATCAATCTCAAAGGTTTGTGTTTCGACTACCCTGCTTGGAATTATTTCAGCTGCCGCTCCCTGGCCGTGTCTATGCTTAATGAGTCTAATTTCATTTATCCTATTGTTCTCTACAGTGACTTCTACTTCGGCGGAAACCGGAAATACACTGTATTTACCTGTGTATGTGCCATCTTCCATTCCTGTAAGGTCAAAATTTGGTATGACTAAACCTGTTAATTGCTCCATGTTTGACTCAATGTTTTTCAAGATAATGGTTGTAATGAAAATTGCGGCAACTACAATCGCTATGAAGACAGAAATGGCTATCTTTTTCTTTTTCAATATTTTACCCCCCTCTTTACTGTAGGGCTGGAAATAAGGTTATATGAACTTACTCAATGAATCTACCAAGTAATATGTCTTCCATATTTCTTCTTCCATCAATTACAGCAAGCACCCATACTTTGTTATCTTCAGTCTTATATATCACCCGCCAGGGAGGGCTAATTAATTCCCTGTATGTCAAGATATTATGAAATCGTAATTCCGGAACAATTCTTCCCTGAAGAGGCATTTGCCGTAAATTCTCAGCTTTCTGTTTAATAGCAAAATAAACTTGTTTTGCTTGATTCTCGCTATCAGTTCTAATGTATTCAATGATTTTCTTTAAATCATGCTGTGCAGTTTGTGTCCAAAAAATCTGATATGTCCCTTTACTCATGACTTATAATCTTCAAAATGATCCATTGTCGAAAAAAAGTCTTCTTGAGACATAAACTTGCCATTAACTATATCACGTTCCCCTTGACTGAACAGTTTTAGTAAACTAATAGCCTTCTTCATATTTTCGTAAGATTCAGTATCCAATAAAACCGCCTTAGCCTCTCCGTTTTGAGTAACATAGATAGGCCTGTGAGTCTCGTTCACCTGCTCCAGGATCTCTGCAGCATTGGCTTTAATGTAAGAGATAGACCTAATATCTTTCTTTATATTCATTATGCTTTCACCTCTATACATATATGGTACTAAATATAGACCTGCCTGTCAAGGCAGTCCGGTTTCTACTAAATAATCTGAGCTTGCTGACGTTTCAAAGATCGTTAACATGATCCTAATATACCTATTTTATCTATGCATAAAAATCTGATAACTAGGCTCCAAATCGAAATATCTCTTTTAAGGGTTCATTTCAGGTGCTTGGGCAAGAATAAAATCCCGAATCACTTTCGCGCTTATAAGCGCTAGGTTCATATCCTGTTCCTCTAACATTAGGGACGTTGGATACCTTGGCTGAATGCCGTAAGCCGTTAGGTCAGAACATTGGTCAGCTATATTCATAAAGGCATCGGACATATGTAAGCAGAGTTTGCACAACTCATCTAAGTCATGTGTTTTTGGCGGATTAATGTTGTGTAGAACAAGGTAGCCCTTAAGATACTTCTCGGCAGATTGCTGACAGTGAAAACAAATTATTTCTATTGGGACAGGATACATATTCTGAAGATACTCTGCACTATCTAGATCCATTGCTGCTAGTCTCTGCCATTCCTTTGCTTGTGTTAAGTTATCCATACAGTACCAGCCCCTCCTTTACTACTTGCCTTTCTAAAGAAGGGGCAGCTTTACGCTGATTAAATTTATTTTCTTTGCTGACCACCACGTCAACAGACATGGTTTTTTTATCTCGAATGGCTTTCCGTATTAACCTCATCGCATCAATTTCCCTTATATTCGCATTTTCCGACATTACAACATAAATGTCCAAATCTGAGTCAGCATGAGGTGTACCACTAACATAGGAACCGAACAGGAATATTTGCTCTACAGGAATGGTGTTAACTATAATATCTTTAATGGTGTTTAACTCGTCCTGTATTCTTTTTTCCATTATAATACCTCTTTCACAGTGGGTTTTATCATCATCTAAATATCCAATTTTAAGATATTTACTATATTATACCATATTTCATATTAATAATTCCACACTATACTATAGAATCACGTCGGATAGCAAAAATATATACGAATAGACCCCACAAGCTGAGGCATCACTGGTTTGCGGGGTCTTTGACTTGTGGTTGCGGGTATGGTATTTACTTTTGTATATTGATGTTATTATAGATGTTAACGGTCTCCTGCTCAATTTTTATACCCTTCTCTAACATCAGGTAAATAAGTCGATGAAGAGGTCCGTACGAAGGATTCTCTAGCAACTCTGCCAATTTCTTTAAATAACCATCATCCATGATCTGCCCCCGGGAAATATGGCCAAGGTAAGTCTCCTCATCCATCATCAGAGGCTTAACAGAAATCCCCGTCTTCTGACACAGGTGGTTCCAAATCCGAAAACCACCCAAATCCATATCCCCCCAGTGATAAAAAGGTGTGGGCGAATTCTGTGCTTTGAAAAATTCCCAGATCTTCGTTAAAATCAACCGCCGTGGCCTGTTATGATACCCACCCAGATAAATAACCAAGTGGTTATCCGGACCATCATAAACATACTGGTAAAAGGATGTCAGATTTTCTATCGTAACTACAGCCTCGGCTTTACACTCTTCAACTACCATCTCCTGTATCATCGAAGGAGACAAGCCCAAATCAGGGTAAAAGGAAGAAACATCCACCCTTTCAGAGGCCCGGCGAGATTGAGGTGGACAATATTTTTTTACGACCCAAAGGATACTTTTCTCTAACTCTTCCCAGCGTTTAGAATTACTGTATAAGACTCCATCTGACATGGATCATGTTTTATGGATTCTTTTTTTTGTTTCACTAAAACAGTCGTAGCTCTTGTCAGTGCTCTCCTCTACCGTTTTTTTTCTTTCCCTCTTTCTATTTTTCGAGCTAAACCGTCTATTTCCTCTCATTTAAAAGAAAAATGACCACTTACTATAGTGATCGTTTTTCATTCATTTAACCACTTGTAGATGAGTCAATGCCGCCGGCACTCAGGTTACAAGCAGCTTGTGATATTGTGGTAAATACTGTATAATGAAAATGGTGCCACTTTAAGGTCAGGCAGTTTTCATAATTAATAAGAGGAGAGAGTTATTTGAGTAAGCTAATCAGTGTGCATATAGATAGTATTGTAGAAAAATTAACTCCTGTGTTTGAGTCCCGGAAAGTAATTGCAGGAGCTTACCTTTTCGGTTCAATTTTAGAACTCTGCCGTCCAGACAGTGATATTGATGTCGGCATTTTACTGGCACCGGATAATTCATACTCGGAAAAAGAAGCAGAAATAATCCTGGAAGAAATTTGCCTGGAATTACCGCCTTTAAATTGTCATCCTTTTGACATTATTGTGCTTAATAGCTCTTCTGCAATTTTTGCTTATCGTGTAATTACTCAGGGTAGGCTGATTTATACAGCCGACGCCGAAGCAATAACTGATTTTATGGAAAAGATAAGCCGGCAGCGGGCTGAAAACTACCCCCGTTTCCGTCAGGCTTTAGAATTAATTGCCAGGGGGTGAACGATATGACCGTCGATACCGAAAGGGTAATGCAAAAGATTGCTTTTATCAAAGAACAGCTCGGTGATATAAAATCACTGACAGATGCAAAAGAACCCACAGAAATATTAAATGATAAAATTCTGGTAAAAGGGTTGAAATACTCTCTGCAAACGGCAATCGAATCTATGATAGATATAGCTTTTCATCTAGCCGCAAAAAAGTATCATTGTGCTCCTGAAGAATCCCGTGACGCCTTCCGTATTTTAAAAAACAATAAGGTTATTAATGATGATGAATTCAAAATTTTCTCAGCTATGGTAGGATTTCGCAACAGAATGGTCCATCTTTATCAAAACATTTCAGATGAGCGTGTTTATGAATATTCAATTACCAAACTCAATGATTTTGAAGTATTTATTAACAGAGTAAGTGTTTTAATCCGGCAGTAATAATCAAATGCGTCATTGACCAGCCCTATGAAAAGGAAGGAGCAAAAAAAAGACCATTTTCGTGGTCTCTTTTTTTTATGAGCGTCGGTAGCCATCGCGATGAGCGAATCCGGTACCCTCTATAACAGGACGGCTGCAATCATATGTACTCATCCCCATCGTCATCATAGTATCTGTACTGACTTGGCGCTTCACCTTTTTCTTCAATAACCTTAGGTACCTTAGGTGGAATTTCATCTTTAATAATTTTTAAAAGTTGAACTTCAAACTCCCATGAATCACCATAATCGAAAAAGTACATAATTCTTTGCCCTTCATATAATCCAAGCTCACCGATTGTTACCTCATGAACAAAAGGCCCTTCATCAACCATCGGTGAATGATAAACATGCTTGGAATATCTTTTGGCATCCATAAAGAATGAGTATAGGTGATCATCATCAAAATTAAAAGCATCCTGCACAGCTTTATGCAAATCTTCAAGGGTATGCCTGAAAGAAAGCAAGATCTTCCGCCAAACACTTCTGCCAAGAGATACCTTAAAAACATAGCTGCCTCTGACAACTTGATTTAGTACGACATTAACTGTCTTATTCAAAGCCCCTTATAGTTTCCTCTATGTCATATCTCGTCCAAAATGTTTCAAGAAGGAACGCGTATTTCTCACAAATATTTAAAGCGTCAAATTCATCTTTCCTTATCGTTTTGGTAAAATAAACATTTCCCTTTTCATCTGCCGCTTTCACATATAGCCTTCCAAGCAGTGCAAGATTAAAAATCAGATTTATAACCGGATAAGATTCCAGCTGATAATTTGGCGCATCAACTTCCTTTTTGTAATACAGCAATGAATTTATTTCGAACAGGTCATTTTTCCCCAATACACCTCTTCGCTTGGACAGTACAGGCTTCGTTTCTTCCACAAAGTCACAAAACACTGTAAAATCATTGACCGAAGCACTAATGTCCTTCTCACTTACTCTGTACATTAGTTAAATCTCCTCTTCTCTCTTAATTGTTCCCTCTTCTTTATAATAACAGCTGTCTCAGCTCCTGCGGCGCTAGCGTAGTTATCATTTCTCCACCCAGCTGTATTATCTTCCCGATTCAAGCCTGGTCTCAATCCAAGCTTCCCTGGCATCTTGACCCATAGCAACTTTATTTGTTACAATGCTGATCAGTAAAGGATTTATCCCATTTTTTCAATTAAATAGCCACAGTAATGCTCCTTTTGCTTAATCTCGTATTGAACCCGAACATAATAAGTACTGATACAGAGTCCTCCCCAAAGGCTCTCAGTAATTCTTTCCTTGATATGAACTCTTCCGTCGTTTTAACATTGTTACAGCTAAAATAATACATCCTTTTAGTGAAACGTGCGTTACATGAACGCACCTGCCTAAGCAGCCTGAATTTTCGTTCATTTTCAGGTTTTATCGGCCAGCAAGGCTTCCTGTTCCAGCTTAATGCTTAACTCCAGCATCAGCCGAAGGCAAAGGGACTCAGGTCAATCCGCTCCCCCCGTAATTCTACAATCACAGGTCCGGAAAGAAGCAGCTCTTCTGTGGTCTTAATTATTCCAAGCTCGTATAGAATATCCTCATCGGAAAGTTCACTGTCAGTTAGAAAAAAGCATCTGACAACAGCTATCAGGGATGCCTTTACTTTTCTTGCCTTCTTGTTAATTCACCCTCTAATACTCTTCCGTCAGCTACAGCAGCTGTCACTTAATTACCCTCCTGATTTCCTCCATCAAGGCGCGGAATCTTTTGTATTCACTCATGATACCATGGTAAAACTCAGTCCATTTTTCTTCTTCCCCGGCTAAAAAGCATACTTCCTGTAAATCTTTAAGCCACCTGGCCGCTATGGCATATGAACTACGGTCACGCCGGCCTATATTGTGCATAATTAAAGACTTGTACTGCGGGATCAGCTTTGACGGATCCCGTCTTTTCATTTCTTTAAACAGCTTTAGTAAAATCGGATTATTTTCAAAAACATGCTGTCCATGCCGCGTATACTCTTTCCAGGCGCTTTCCGGGTCATTAAGAAACAAATAGATCTGGATTATCAGTTCAAAATATTCCTTTTTCTTTAAAGCAGCGAGCCAGAACTCAATTGTCTTTTCCCGTTCCTCTCTTTCCGTAAGCAATTCAACATTTCTCTTGAATAATTCAAAATCGGGAAAAGACAGAAACCATTTTTGCAGCCACTCTTTTTCCCTGGTCAAATCTCCTGCCTGCTTACAGAGATCAGCCATCCACCTGTAATCCGCCGGCCCCGCTTTACCTTTAATCAGTTCACCCAGAACCACCACAGCTTCCTGCCAGCGTTCATTCCGCTCATAATACCTGACAAATAGCCGCTCCACCGAATCGTCGCCTGTGTCCCTTAGAACGCCTGCAGCCTCAATTGCCTCTTGCTCCCGGTCATACTGCAGGCACAAATCAACCCACCAGTATACCAGAGGCCTTCTTTTCCTTTCATCTTCAAGACGGTTGCTTTGCAAAAAATCCTGATCAAGCCGCCTGATCGAAGTTTCCAAGTGCCGCAAACCCTGTAGGTCAACCACACAGTCACTCAACAGCCATGCCCAGTCCGCCAGGCCTCCCGGCTCATTACACTGCAGAACCATCCAGTCCATCAGTTCAAACAAAAAGTCCTGGGCTGCGGCATCAGCACGCCGGTACCCTTTAACGCGGCCCAACGCCTCACACAGATAGGAATGAAATTCGTCACATCCCTCTTCCAACTCCTGGTCACCATACTCAGCTAAATATTCATCTTTCCAGTCTTCAAGTCCCAGCAACCCCACCAACAGGCCAACCGTCCCTGAAATATAATGCTGCTGTGTTACCATATCCAGCAGCTCACGCCCATATCTGTGCAAACGCTCCAGGCCGGCAGAAAAATCCCACTCAGTTACTTCGTCTTCATCGTAATATCCATCTTCCCAGTCATCATCACAGCCTTCTACCTCACTAAAAAGAGCCTCACACTCACTCAGCACCCTGGGAATAGCTTCTGAGTAAAACTTTAATGAACTGTACAGGCCCATCTGCCGGACCCGGTCACTATGCAGTTCAGCCACATGCTGACGTTCATTTAAAACCAACGCTATTTTCCCTGACAGTAATGGATTGTCCTCAACTAGCATACGCAGCACATCCAATAAATCTTCTTTCTCCATACTATCCAACCGCCCCATAATACCAGCTGTTTCATTATCTCTTTGCGGCTGCTTCTCCTCAATCTCAACACACTTTCCAACCTTGAACTCATTCCTCTTTTCCCGCGCAACAAAAAAACAGACCGCAGCCAGATGTTTGCAATAAGTATCATATGGGCAGTCACATTTACTTTCTCCAAAATCAACGGTGTTTACCCTGACTTCATAGTCTCCGTAATTTCCCAGCACAACCGCACAAGCCCAGTTACCGTCAATGCTAACATCTTCCACCAACCCCGACTCATAATAAGCCTCTCCTCTTGCAACAATATGGGGCGCAATATACCGCTTCATAGTACTCAATAAAACCCTTGCTTCCCTTTCCATCTCCATCCCCGTCTTTCCGTTTTCTATTACTACTACCTTATTGCAAACACAGCCAAATCCGCTTTCACCCAGTTCTGTAAGTCCAATGCAACACGCCCTGCCTTCGTCCATCTTTTTTCGTATTTCGGCGCCTTCACAGGTTTCTCCTTCTTAAGAATAAGGGCTCCGCCGAGGCTCTGGAGGCAATCTTCAGCGTTTTATGGTCGGCATTGCGTTATGCCATACCCCTTTTAATTATCTGTACCACATAACCGCTACCCTTGATTTGAGGAGGACTACGGAGCTTAAAGGAACCACGCGCCACTTCCTCTATTTCCCCGCCAGGGGCTCCTTTTCCCACAATCCCTGTACAGGGCTGTAAAGCTCCGCTAACAGCTCTTCTTTATCCACCCCGTTTACAGCTCCCACAATTAAGCCTGCATAATAACGGCAGGCATCAACAGCTGTCCTGGCCCCATGTGTTGTCAGGGAGCTAAGTGCAGCCTTTTCAATGGCTTCCCCAGGTTTCCCGGCATAAAACAACGCTGCCGATAAAATACTCCTTTACGTCAATGTGCCCACCAAAAACAGACTTAAACTTACTGCTAACTACAAGGTTATACCTTAGCTATTAGTTTTCGTATAAACTCCCTCTTACCTCAATATAACAACAGTGACTCCTAAATTGTTTGCAATTCTGTTATCATAGTTCTCCAATGCTTTACACATGCCTACCATCTCTCTTTCTTATGCATAATGTTCCCCCCACACTTTCAAGTCACCTTCTAAATGACAATTACTCCAGCAAAACTAAAAGATATCGCCATCGAACCTGGTGAAGGCACATATTCATGATAGGCCATTCTCGGCATAGTCAAGTGATAAACCCCATTTCCAATACATGTTAATGCTTCAGCAGATTATCATACCCCATGCCGGGATGCTTCTTGGATTATTATTTTTTGGCAGACTCTTTACTTAACAGGTAAACCAGATAGTGGTTTAGACTGACACCCTCTTTTTCTGCATTAGCAACCAATCTCTTATGGAGGCTCTTAGGTGTTCTTAAGGCTATCCTTCCACTATATTTATAACTGTGCGAATAAGGCTCCGGAATCGTCAGTCCCTCTTCAAGCCTGGTCTCAATCCAAGCTTTCCTGGCATCTTGACCCATAGCAATGGTTTCGTCAACCGTCTTCCCATCACTGACACAACCGGGTAAGTCAGGGTAGGTAATTAAATAGCCCCCACCGTCATCTTCACGTAATGTCTCTATTTTGAATGGGTATTCTTGGGACAGATAATAGTCCAGATCTTTCTTATCCATAGTAATCCTCCCTCTATATGCCTAATTCATCAAGTATCTTAATTGCCATCTTTACGTAAATTACTTTTACGTATGGCCTTTTAAAAGGAACGGTAAGAGTCTTATCTTTTATTATGTAAGTATAATGACTGGATCCTCCAGATGGCTGACGGCACTCAAAGCCTACGTCTCTTAAAACCAGATCTAATTCACCAAACCTTACAGTTTTCGGATTGTTTCGTATCTTTTCCAATAACTTCTCTTTTTTTGTCATTTCACCACTTCCTAATGATATTATATTTAATATCATTTTTAATGTCAATTCCCGATTTTTATCTATGTACTCTCTATGCCTTCTCAATCCTCACCCTGCTGCCGTCTCCCTGAAAGGACGGTGGCTCAACAATTAATCTCCTTTCAATCCTGTTCCTGAGTTCAGGCACATGCTTCCAGCAATTTCTCAGTATATCTTCTAATGCTGTGATTTAGACTTGTAAGGCCGTTTTTTAGTTCCAGAGTAGCCTCTGCCGATTGCTGCAGGGCGATATAAGACATGCCCTCGTCTCCCGTCAGATTCTGGTAGATGCTAAATACCCGACCTTTAAACTCCATCCGGTAGCCGGTACTGGTTTTATGAAAAGTTTCCAACAGGGCCAGGGCATAGTCTGGCACGGTCATTTTAAAAGAGTAATCGAAAGACTGTTCTTGCATAAGCCAGCCTGCATCCACCAGCTTCCGAAGTAGTTGATTTGACCGCTCCCGAACATTTCTGGCCAGCTCCTTATACTCCTCTTCTTCCTCCACAGCAAACCAGGCTTCCTCATCTAAAGATTCCAGGTACTCACAAAATAGATCAATCAACACGTCTTTATTCAAAGTATAGATTGTCTTTCGGTACTGGTCATAGACAAGCATAAGAAGACCGGCATGTACTTCTTTGAGGGGGCCGGCCAATATTGAAAAGAGATTTCCTGGGATATGGTCAAAGAGGTTTTGATTAGTCATTAGTTCACCTTAATAATACTTTTTTCTCCTGTATTCTACAGGTTTCTCTGATTCCCTTTATAGGGCAGGACTTTCATAGCGGCAGAAGCCTACACTCGGTCAGATAGATTCAGTACCAATAAGGAAGGCCAGAAAATGCTGGACAAATGTTTAAGTATTCTTTCAACACATCTATAATAAATTCCAACAAAAAACCCCGTCTCCCATATTACATAAAGGGTTCGGGGTTGCCTTATCTAAGATAATGACTGTATATATTCTATCTGGTCTTTCCATTAAGCTTGGCCAGAATTATTATAGCCCTAAAGAGCCCCTCAGGGAGACTTTACTTTTTCTTCCCATAAAAATGCTCCCTTCATGATAACAGTTTTATTATTTAAACTGTCTACCACAAAGGGAGCATATCAAAAGTAAGTGCTTTTTAGTCCTTTCGCTTTTTACCGTGAATATATGGACTGTTTGTTTGCCCGATATATAATAACAGAATTACACTTGCGACTACAATAGTTATTTCCAACTGAACAAAAAGGAATGTTATATAGACCAGCGCAGCGAGCAGGTGCCACAATCTGATGGGTTGGCTGAAGAAATCTTTTCCGTTGTTGTCCAACTGACTTTCCTCCTATTAATGAGCGTGAGACGCTGCAGCTGTTCCTGCAAGCTCTCTTTCAAAGCGTCCAGATCTTTTGCCGATCTATTTGGTTTAATTTGCTTATCTGCCGGCATTTCGTTACCCCCTCTTATTATTCTTAGCATAGATGCTTAATCTATCGTCACTACATAACCTTAACTGACAGGGAATCTCCCGCTCGCTGCCTGGAGAGCAGCGGAAACTGATTTTTTATCAAACTCTGTCTGCTCTATCTCTGCTTTTTTCTGTCTTCTTTTAATCGTTTCATCAGTTCACTAAAGCTTACCGGTGGAATAACCATTCTTTCTCGTTTTGTAAAAGTAATGGCTCCAGACTTACAAAAGCTGGCACACACTCCGCAACCCAAGCATTTTACGGTGTCTATATCCGCTCTATTATCAGGTAATAGAGTGATTGCTTCAATTTGACATTTACGTGCACATATACCGCAACGAGTACATGTTTCCGGATCTACCAAGGCAATGTGACTTGTGCTGGAAACTGCATGCGGTAATTGATGCTTTGTGATACCGGCTAAAAAACAGCAACAACAACCACAACAATTACAGATAAATGCTGCATTATGCATAACATTATCACAGATATGCATCAATCCAAGTTCTTTTGCAATATCCAACTTCTCTAAAAGTTCATCAATAGAAGCCCTGCGAGCAAACCCTTTTTCTATTAAGAAGTCCGATGCCGCACCAAGACTTATACAAAGGTCTAAGGGATAAACACATTCCTTTCCTAAGTGTAGACTTTCTTGACGGCAGTAACAGTCGGTAAGTCCGCCTCTCCCGGCCTCTTTTATTAGTGTTGTCGCCATGTCATATGTAAGTATATCAGATTTAATAAATGGTGTTACTGTATTCGTATTTCCCGAATAATTTTGGAAATATCAACAATCTTGTTAGGACTCACCATCTCTTTATACTTTAAATACAAATTTGTCGGCAGAATATCTAACTCCATGCCGATTATATCAGAGTCTCTAACGTGAGAATTCAGGAAGCCAAAAAATTCATGGAGGTTCCTTAAGGGGTTTATGTTTTTTATAGTGCTTTCCTTCTCTGCCCTGCTGAAGCTCTTTTTAACGAAGAGATATGGTTCGCCTTCTTTAGGAACAAACAGATGAGCGTTTTGGCAAGTTCCGCTAAAATAAAACAAATCTGCTTTTTGTACAATTATTGCAGCCTTTATGTTGTATGCTTGTAAACCGACCTGCAACCTGCGAATCCTTCGTAAGATCTCCTCCTCTGGAGTCTTAAGATAAGTAATGTCGTTCATTTTAACCCTCCTTAAAAGCTCAAATGCAAAAGTAACTTCTAGTTTGCAGGATTAAATTCCATACAATCTTTCTGGAGTACACAAAAGCCGTCTGCCCAGTGCTTTTTTATGATATACTATAGGCATAAATTAGCCGGGTCATTGAAAAAAGGGTACACTAAGCAGAGGGCGGCAAGAAGCGCAAATTTTTGCAGACCTAAATTCCACCCCCTGAAAGGGCCCTTGGGAGCGGACGATGTTGCTCAGGCAAACCTATGGTGGACTAGAAATCGTTCGAGCTATCTTTAGCAAGCTGTTGATCGTTGAGAATTAACCGG
>JAGXRM010000029.1 GCA_018335855.1 Clostridiales bacterium | reverse complement strand
ATAATATTCCATAAAGACGTATTTGCAATCCGTTTTCCTCCCACATAGACAAAAAACAACAAAAAATAAATACCTAAAGATTTAAGCAAAGAACTGGTCACAATCATCACCATCATAAAAAACTGAACTTCATCAGAAAACTGTGGCTCTTCCGGAATCTCAACACTTTCCGGAAGATACCTCTTAGCTGCCTTTCCCAAAGGCGGGCCATGGTTTCTTACAACCCATAGATCCAGGTGAAGCAAAATATCTTTTATTACACTCGCATCCTCAATAATTTTCATGATACACGTGATTATGTACGCAAAGTTCTTGGTGAGCAGATTGAACTCACCGCTGATAAAGAAGATTTGAAAAATGTTAATGACTTGCCAGATAATCACACATTCTTCTGGTACCAAAATAAGGTAAATAATGACATTAACTCGGTCCCTAGCCATATGGTAATTGACCAACATCAGAAAAAGATGAGTCAGGATTACCGGGCAGAGGTATCACCGAATGCGGTAGCGGCCCTAAGAGATCGAACAAGTGATAATGTCACCATTGCAAGAACAAAGCAAAAGGAATTTGCTAAAGTATAATGTTGGTATAGAATCGTTACAATGTCCGAAACAGGTGGTTAGAGCAGAACATATGCTCAATCACCTGTTTTCATTCTTATTACAAAAAAGTCCACTCTCCTAATTTCTTAGGGAGTGGACTTAGTCTAGTTAAAGCTTACTTAATAAGGTCACGTACCATTGCTTCTGTCTCTTCTGCAACCGTCTCCATTACTTCAGCAACAACGCCTCCGAAAGGTGCAGCCATTTCACCGGCATTCAGCCGTGCGATGTACGTTTTACCATCACTTTTTTCGTAAATTGAAATGGTGCAAGGCATTAAGGGCGATACCATGCGCTCATCGTCAAGCTCTAGAATTGCAGCTGAGTGTTTGCCTGAGCATAATGCAATGATCTTAATGTCAAGAATATCAAAGCCCTTAGGAGCCAAGATCTCTTTATAATCATAAACACCAACTACCGACCAGCCAGCTTCCGCAACATTTTGTTCAAACAACTCTACCGTTTCAGCAAAACCATACTTGCTTTCATTCTCCAGTATCATTTGCATTTGTGGCTGTTCCGCTTCATCATCTACGCTAAACGGGGTGTTACTGTTACCTTTTCCGGGAAACTCTAATCCAAAAGCAGACGACGACTGAAAAAAGAAGCCAAAGACAAACATCACCAACAAAGCACTAACACCAAAAACTTTCCAATTCTTTTTCATTTTATTCCCTCTCCTCTTAAAAATCTTTTGTGTGCTCCGGAGCATCACTGTAGTTAGATAATACAAGATTAGAGAGGTTAGTTCTGTGACTTAGTCACTGGAACAGATTTTTTTTAAAGAATCCAGAGATAATATCTGGATTTGACCTCGGGAAAGCTGGACAACTGACGCATCTCCAAAGTTTTTCAGTGTTCGGCTAATAACCTCCCGAGATGAGCCTATTTCTAAAGCTATCTGCTCATGGGTAATCTTTAGAGTATGGCTTGAGCGTTGGGTTGCGAGCAATATTAGGAGCTTGGCAAGCCGCTGTTTTATACCGATAAAAGTAATACTCTCTAATACTCCGATTACGTCTTTCAGCCGATGTAGAGAGCTTGTAAAAATAAAGTTCTGAAGTTGCGGATTCTCACTTAAGATATCTTTGAAAATCTTGGCAGGTAAAGCGATTACTTCTGTTTTTGTCTCCACTTGAGCAACCGCGGGAAAGTCTGTTTCAGTCATAATGCTATAGGCTTTCATTAGGCAGAAGTCTCCCTTGTGAATTCGGTATAGGACAACTTCTCGACCCTCTTCGGATATCCCAGATACCCGAAGGGACCCTTCTAGTATGAAAAAGATATCGTTGCAGCTAACTCCATGTTCCATTAGAATACTTCCGGGTGAATAGTGACGATTAAACATATTAGCAATAAATAATTTCTCTTGATCACTATTAAAAAATTCCATAAAGGGATAAAGTGATTTTATCTGATCATAAATGAGTCTCTTATCCAAAAGTTTCACGTCTCTTTCCCATTATAATATCTGAATATTTTGCTCTTACTTTTATTTCCCATGCTGTCTTAATGGGGGAAGATAATTAATCTCCTGAATGATGTGTCCATAGCATATTTGAATTATATCATAGAATGTGACCACTTCAACCATCTATTCAGCGATGTTTCCACTGAAGACAAGATTCTACCACCCATCTAAAATGCTATGAGGTGGCGAAAGTAGCTATCATTTATATTAATGGTGTAATCTGGTATACTAATTAGTAAATCTAAAGAATAGAAAGAGGTAGCTGAAAAGTGCCAAGTGATTTTTTGTCGTTAGGGGTTAGAACTGAACTCAACGAAGTCTTAAAAGAACTGGGGATCAAGGTTCCCACTCCTGTGCAGTTGCAGGCAATTCCTATTTTACTTTCTGGGAAGGATATTGTGGTACAAGCCCAAACAGGCACAGGGAAGACGTTTGCCTTTTTACTGCCAATATTAGAAAGAGTAAACGCAAATAAACCTTATGTACAGGCCTTAATAATTACTCCCACAAGGGAATTAGCTTTACAGATTACTACTGAATTAAACAAACTAGCCTTTAAGGTCAATGCTAAAGCCTTGGCTGCTTATGGCGGTCAGGATGTGGAACGACAACTCAAGAAATTAAAAGGTTCAATTCATATTGTTGTTGGGACACCAGGGCGACTATTAGATCATATTCGTCGAGGAACAATAGTCCTTTCCGGGCTAAGCATGTTAGTTCTTGATGAAGCTGATCAACTGCTACATATGGGTTTTCTGCCTGATGTTGAGCAAATAATTAAACAAGCATCTCCAAAACGCCAAACTATGCTCTTTTCCGCAACAGTACCGGTAAGCGTACGTAATCTTGCAAGACGCTACATGAAAAATCCGGTGGATATTCAAATAGAGAGTAAAAGAATCACCTTAGATGAGATTAAACAGGTGGTTGTCGCTACTACTGATAGGGGAAAGCAAGATACTTTATTTAAACTAATCGATGATTTTAGACCATACTTGACACTGATATTCTGCCGGACAAAAAGAAGGACTGCTGCGCTTAATAAAGCCTTGCTTGAGCACGGTTATTCATCTGATGAACTACATGGAGATTTATCCCAATCCAAACGAGAGCAGGTTATGAAGCGCTTTCGAGATGCAAAACTAGAAATACTTGTGGCAACGGACGTTGCAGCAAGAGGTTTAGATGTGGAAGGTATATCGCATGTATTTAATTATGATATCCCCCATGATGTAGAAAGTTACATTCACCGTATTGGCAGAACCGGACGAGCAGGAGAAAAGGGATTAGCCATTACTTTAGCAACGCCAAGGGATAGTGCAGAGTTACAAGCAATCGAAAAAGGTATTGGCATGACTATTGAACGACAAGGAACGATTGTTGGTGAAGATAAAGTTTACCGAACTGACTCTAATAAGCATCACAGAAAACAACAGGATACTCTAGGGAGAAAGCCAGCAAAAGAACAACGACGAAGCAAATTCAGTATGCAAGAGAGTAAAGGTAATCAAGATAAAGCTAAACGTTCAGACTCGAATAAATCTCGCAGCACATCATTAGACACTAAACGGGCAAAGCCAGTAAAAGAGCAACGAAAAACCCAATTCAGTCAAAACACGAACCCACGAAAACAATCAGCTAGCAGAAGTAGTGATTAGGTTGCCATTGGAAAAGTGATCATCCTGAAAGGGACGTCCTGAACCATTTTGAGTAATTAATCCAGTGACATATTTACATTTTACAGAAGAGCGAGATATTTTGTGAATTATTCGGCATAATCTATTACTTGAGAGTAGTCATCCTCAAAGAACTGGTCACAATCATCACCATCATAAAAAACTGAACTTCATCAGAAAACTGTGGCTCTTCCGGAATCTCAACACTTTCCGGAAGATACCTCTTAGCTGCCTTTCCCAAAGGCGGGCCATGGTTTCTTACAACCCATAGATCCAGGTGAAGCAAAATATCTTTTATTACACTCGCATCCTCAATAAAAGAAATAATCCTCATATTTCCGGAACACTTTGGACAAACAAGCGGATCGGCATGATAAACCTTCTGGATCAGTCGGGACCAGTTCCTGCGGAACTCTTTTTTCGAGATATCCGTGTCAATCAAAGCAGGTACCAGCTCAGCGGTGTCTGTTTTTTTACGCAGTCCCCGGGCCTTATTGGAATAATAGCCATAATATCTTGCCATCTGCTCACCTTTATTGGGGATATGGGTTATCAGGTGAGCAAGCCAGTCCAAGGCTAGAAAAGTTTTAGTGGTACTGCCGTCTTGCCTTTTTGGTATACTGAAAACCCACTGCCTGTGTGGAACTTGTTTAAGGACTTCTTCATACAGCCATTCACCAAAAGTTTCAACATCGGTACCCTGCTCAGAATAAAGAGCTAGTTGCATGAATTACTCTCCCAAGAAATAAGCACGCCTCAACGAGGCGTGCTTATTTCTTGGGTGGCAAAAGCTTCGGCAACGGGACATGGGGACAGGTTACTTGTCCCACTCCTGCAAGCCTGACCCCAGGGTTTTTATTGTTTCCAGGAATGATGGGTAGGAGATGGCGATACAGTCGGGGGAATCCAGGTCAACGGTGATGCCGGCGCCCAGGGCGGCGATGCAGAGGGACATGGCGACGCGGTGGTCGTCGTGGCTCTTTACGGAACCGCCGGTCAGCATCCGTCCGCCTCTGATGATAAAGCCGTCATCCCGGGCTTCAATGTCGGCGCCCAGGCTGCTTAATTCTTCGGTCATGGCGGCGATACGGTCGGTTTCTTTCACACGGAGTTCCGCCGCATCCCGGACAACAGTCTCTCCCTTGGCAAAAAGGGCTGCCACAGCCAGCACCGGCAGTTCATCAATCAGGCGGGGGATAATCTCACCGCCGATTTCCACGCCGCGTAACGGCGCCGCCTTCACCCGGATATCGGCTACCGGCTCCCCGCTTTCATCCCGGGTATTGATATACTCCATATCTGCGCCCATCTCCGTCAGTACGTCAAGAATACCGGTCCGGGTCGGGTTAATGCCGACATTGCGCACCAGCAGGTCAGACCCGGGGACGATACTGGCGGCGATCAAGAAAAAAGCCGCCGACGAAATATCACCGGGTACCCGGACTGTCCGCCCCTGGAGCTTCGGCCGTCCGGTCACGGTAACCGAGTTACCCCTCACGTCCACAGCGGCGCCAAACGCGGCCAGCATCCTCTCCGTATGGTCCCTGCTCTTCTCCGGTTCCGTCACAGTCGTTTCTCCTTCGGCAAACAGGCCAGCCAGTAAAACAGCAGATTTGACCTGGGCGCTGGCCACGGGAGATGTGTATGTGGTTGGGGTAAGATGACTCCCCTGCACAGACAGGGGCAGCAACGTGCCTCCGGCCCGGCCTGAAATGGCGGCTCCCATTTGCAGTAAGGGTTTCGTCACCCGGCTCATGGGGCGGCGACGCAGCGAGCCGTCTCCGGTTAGGACGGTATAAAACGGCTGTCCTGCCAGTACTCCCAGCAGTAAACGGGCCGTCGTTCCTGAATTGCCGGCATCCAGAATATTCTCCGGCTCTTTCAGGCCTGTCAAACCCACTCCGTCTACGCTGACCGTCTCACCGTTTACATGAACGGCGGCGCCCAACTGCCGCATACAGGAAACGGTGGAAAGGCAGTCTTCGCCAAAAAGAAAGCCTTCAATTTCCGTTCTTCCTTCGGCCAGTGCGCCAAATATTACGGCCCGGTGAGATACAGACTTGTCGCCCGGTACAGAGACTTCTCCGCGCAAAGGGCCCTTCCCTTGAATCTTCACACTCATATAATAATCAGTCCTCCTGCATTTCCGTACGGAATCCTTCTTTGTTGAGCATGGCAGCCGCATCACGGCGCCCGTGGATACTCAGGAAGCCCAAACGAAGCGGCCCCCCTTCTTCTTCCCGAACCCGCAGCAGTTCAATTTCCGCGATATTGACGCCCGATGCGCCGAGGCGGGTAGCGACCTCACCGATAATACCCGGCCGGTCTGGTATATATATATATAAATTATAGATTGGCGGCAGAATTCCTTTCCCACGGAAGGGAACCTGCCGGCGAAATTCCCGTGCCTGATCAAAATAGTTTAGCAGTGCTTTTTCCTCACCCTCAGCAATGAGCGTACGCAGCGTTGCCAACTCCTTGCTGAACTGATCCATCATGGCGATAATATGATCACTGTTAGAAAGACAAATATCTTTCCACATTACCGGATTGCCCATGGCTACCCGGGTTGTATCTCGAAAACCTCCAGCAGCCAACGCCAACAGTTCATTGCGGTATTCGGTGCAGCCCGCCGCCGTCTGCGCCAAGGCCGACGCGGCCATATGGGGCAGGTGAGAGATGGCAGCCACCACCCGGTCATGCTGTGTGGCTTCCATGACCACGGGAACCGCACCCAGCCCTTTTACCAACTTCTCCATGGCTTCCAGCGCAAAGGGATCGCTTCCCGACGCCGCCGTTAATATATATAACGCATTTTCAAAAAGATCCCCATCCAGCGCTTCCACCCCTTCTTTTTCCGAACCTGCCATGGGGTGCCCGCCAATAAATGATGCCGTCTGCGGCAGCACTGAAGCCGCATGACTGACCACCCGGGCCTTGGTGCTACAAACATCACTAACCAGCACTTTCTCTTCACCCACAAGTGATCCCAGGTCTGACAGCAACGTTAGGGTGGTACTTACAGGAGTAGCCAAAATGATCACATCTGCTCCGGCAACTCCTTCTGCCAACGATGCGGCACCATGGCACACAGCGCCTAATGCCACCGCCTTTTCCAGCACGCCGGGAGCAGGATCAACGCCCACCACTTCCCCGGCCAGTTTCCGTGTGAGCAATGCCTTCCCCAGAGAACCGCCCACCATCCCCACCCCAACGATAACTACTTTTTTGAAAAGCGGGGACAATTAGCTCACCGTCCCCAACCGCTTATCGAAAACGGCTGCCACTTTACGCAGTTCATCCAGTAGAATACTAAACTTCTCCACAGTCAGCGACTGGGCGCCGTCGCAAAGAGCCATTTCCGGATGGGGGTGAACTTCAATCATCACACCGTCAGCACCGGCAGCCACCGCCGCCCGACTCATGGACGGTACCCACCGCCAGTTCCCCGTACCGTGGCTCGGGTCGACAATCACAGGCAAATGACTTAAATGTTTGACCACAGGAACAGCACTTAAATCCAGTGTGTTTCGTGTATATGTTTCGAATGTACGAATACCCCGTTCGCAGAGAATGACCTGACGGTTGCCCCCGGACATCACATATTCTGCGGCCATCAGCCATTCTTCCATGGTGGCAGAAAGGCCCCGCTTTAAAAGAATAGGCTTAGTCAACTTACCCAGTTCCCGTAGCATGTAGAAATTCTGCATATTCCTGGCACCGACCTGAATAATATCGGTGTATTCATTAACGATACCCACAGTATGCTGATCCATAACTTCAGTAACTATAGGCAAGCCCGTCTTCTCCCGAACTTTAGCTAGTAATTTTAATCCTTCTTCTTCCAGACCCTGGAACGCATACGGTGAGGTCCGCGGCTTAAACGCGCCTCCCCGCAGAATCTGGGCACCGGCAGCTTTAACCCCCATGGCCGCCTCCAACAACTGCTCTTCACTTTCCACGGCACAGGGGCCAGCCATGATCACAATTTCGTCGCCGCCAATCTTGCAGGAGCCTAAATCAAAGACGGAATCTTCCGGTTTAAATTCCCTGCCTACCAGTTTAAAGGGCTGAGTAATGGGCAGCACCCGCTCTATCGAGGGAATGGCCTCCAGGCCAATCTCCCTGACCAATTTTTCATCGCCGATGGCGCCGATAATCGTACGAAACTCACCTACGGATAAATGGACACCCAGACCGGCATCCTTCAGTTTTTTAACAACCCTTTGTATTTCCTCTTCCTTTACTCCAGGGTTCATGACAATAATCATTTCATTTTCACCTCTTCTTTAGTTTTAAACATACTCTCAATTTTAAACCATGTGCTGATAAAGAACCGTATCGGCAATAATCATAATCAACGTCCATGAAACCACCACCTCAAAAAAAATAAAAAATCCGCCCCCGAAGGGACGGATTATATCCGCGGTACCACCCAATTTGGCCATGACGACCCACTCACAAGGCACGGCCCGCTTAGCAGGATTATGCCCCTTCCCGGGATAACGGTGGGAATCCGTCGGAGCCTACTTGTTACCGTTCGGTCCGCCGCTTAGAGGTGTAATTTCAGCCCGCACGGATACCGGTTTGCAGCGCCACCGGCTCTCTGTAATCCAAACTGCGTCCTACTAATTCCTCTTCATCGCGTTCATATGTATGGCATTAATTTTATCCAGAGACAGTGCAACTGTCAAGACTTATTTTATTTATTGCCAAAACCTAACAAAGGTTACGCGGACTACACAGTTTCTTTTTTAGATCGTTAATACTTTCACAGTATGTTATTCATAATTCCTGTGTAACGCTTTGTTAGACTGATACTCCCAGTTATGAAATGTTAAGTTAATCATGTATGCAAATTATGGTTGATTTGTATATAATAATAGCGTGGTGTACATGAATTAAAAGATTAGTTGGCAACCTTCGACGGATTCTTAGCTAACAAAACTTTACGCCTTATATGTTAACATAGTTTCATTCATAGATGCACAAAACGTTTAAGATGTACAAGAAGGATTTACCAATTTTGTTATAGAATATCTGAAGTATCTAGCGGATAATTCCAAAAAAATGGAGGAGCTATTATGAGCACTGAAAAACAAAAAAAATATAGTGTTTTTAAAAATGGAAGTACCTGGCTGAGAGCGGATTTTCATCTACACACAAAAGCAGATAAAGAATTTGAATATAATGATGAAGATAACCAATTTTTAAAGGATTATATTAAGAAACTAAAAGAATCTAGCATCAAAGTGGGCGTTATAACGAACCACAATAAATTTGACGCAAAAGAGTTTATTACCTTACGTAAAAAAGCAATTAGTGAAGAAATTTTTTTGCTGCCAGGTGTTGAGCTATCTGTAAAAGATGGTTCTAGTGGTATTCATACACTGGTTATATTTAGTGATGATTGGTTCATTAATCAGGGCAATACTGACTATATAAACAATTTTCTCAATATTACCTTTGCCGGACAATTCAACTACCATAATGAGAATGCTCGCTCTAACCATGACTTAATTGATACTATTAGAGAGTTGGACAAGTTTGGAAAAGATTTCTTTATGTTATTTGCACATGTTGAAGCAAAGAATGGGCTTTGGGGAGGCTTTTCGGGCGGTCGTATAAAGGAACTTGGCGAAACCGAGTTTTTTAAACGCGTTATTCTTGGATTTCAGAAGGTTAGAACCCATGAAAAACATGATGGGGTATGCCGTTCGAAGGTTCAAGGATGGCTAGGTGATCGATATCCAGCTGAAGTTGAAGGATCTGACTGCAAATCAATTAATGAAATTGGTAAAGGTAACAGGTGTTTCCTTAAGCTAGGCGACTTTACATTTGAAGCCGTTAAGTACGCTCTGCGGGATTATAAAAATCGGGTTTCAACAGAGCCAATAACTTACAAGCATTCTTATGTTAAGGCCATTTCTTTTGAAGGTGGTGTTCTTAATGGCCAAACGGTCAATTTTTCGCCTGAACTAAATGCTCTAATTGGTATACGAGGTAGTGGAAAGTCATCTATATTAGAAGCAATTCGGTATGTGCTAGACATTCCGTTTGGTGAAAAGTCACTAGATCAAAAATATAAAGAGTCTCTGGTGCGCCATACTTTCGGTAGTGGCGGAAAAGCGGTAATACTTGCTGTTGACAGACATGGCACAGAGTATGAAGTTAGTCGAATTATCAATGAACCCCCTGATGTCTATACAGAAGGGAATCTGTACCCAGGTGTGAAAATCCGAGAAACCATTCTTTATAAGCCAATTTATTTCGGGCAGAAAGATCTTTCTAGTACCGGGGAAGGCTTTGAAAAAGACTTGGTTGAAAAACTGGTTGGCGAAAAACTTATTGATCTTCGTAGACGAATTGAAGATTACAAGTCCCGAGTTTTTCAAACGGTTGACCGTTTACAAAAACTATCCAGTGTTGATGAACAGAAAAAGGAATATGAACTAAAAAAACAGGATGCAGAGTTCCGGTTAAAAATTTTCAGAGAGAATGGAGTTGAGGAAAGACTTCAGAAACAGGTTGATTTTGATGCTGATGAACGAAAGATTAAACAGATTACTGAATTTTTGAATAGCTATCTTGCTTCCTTGGCTGAGTTAATCAGTCAGTTCGAAGACGATTTTGCAAATATGAAACTCTACAATTCTAAACAAAACAAAATCTTTTTTAGTGATTTTTTTGCAATCTACGATACTCTAAAAACCAACTTTGACACACACAAGCAAATACTATTATCCGGACAGAAGGATCTCCAAGACATTAAGAAGAAAGCAGCAGAATTTGAAAACTTAAAGAAAGGATTAAAAGAAGAGTTTGCAAATATTGAACGTAAGCTTTCAGAGGAATTAAAAGATAGCGGCACTCAGTCCATACGACCAGAGGAGTTCCTGAGACTTCGTAAGATTGTTGACAATTCAAAGCAGATGTTGGATGCTCTGGACAAGCAGCAATTACAAAAAACAACAGTTGATGATGAACTAATTCGTGAACTGACAGCTTTGAATGATCTTTGGCACGAAGAGTTTAGATTAATTCAAACCGAGCTCGATAAAATTAATAAGAATCAGCCGGCTCTAACCATTGTAGCTGACTATAAAGGCGATAAAGAAGCATTTACAACTTTCATGAAGGAAATGTTTAAAGGAAGTCGAATTAGAGAAAATACTTTCCAGAGTCTGGCAAATCAGTTTTCTGATTTTAACGCGATGTTTCGTGATTTCGAAAAGGCAAAAAAAGAGACTGGTACTAATGCGGCACTGTTCGAGAAATACTATATGGAAAACCTAAAAGCGCTGTTAACCTGGCAGGTGCCGAATCGATTTACTATTAAATACCGTGAAAAGGAGTTAAAACAACATTCCCTTGGGCAAAGAGCCTCCGCATTAATACTGTTTGTCCTCAGTCAACGGGAAAATGATGTGATTATAATCGATCAACCCGAAGACGATCTTGATAACCAAACCATCTATGAAGATGTCATTAAACTCATTCGAGGCATAAAAGTACAGACCCAATTTATCTTTGCGACTCACAACGCTAATTTCCCTGTTCTTGGGGATGCGGAGCAAATCCATTCCTGCAAATATTCAAATGAAAAAATCGAGTTAACAAATGGTAGTATCGATAGTCCAACTATTCAAAAAGAAATTGTAAATATTATGGAAGGCGGCGAAGAGGCATTTAACAGGCGGAAGGAGATTTATCAGATATGGAACCCACGGAACTAATAAAAATAATTGGTCGTGAAGAAGACGGCAGAAACCAGTTTAAGGCAAATATCAACAATGAAAACGCCTTAGCTGCTGAAATGGTCGCGTTCAGTAATGCAAGCGGTGGCCGAATTTTCATAGGTATTACTAATGACGGAAATATTGCAGGATTAACACGCGCTGATTTAGGAAGGCTTAATACGCTTGTTTCTAATACTGCATCTCAGTCAGTTCGTCCTCCCATCAATCCACAAACCGAGAATGTAGAAATGCCTGACGGGTTAGTTATGGTTGTTACTATTCATCCAGGTATCAGTAAACCCTATATGGACAATAGCGGTGCAATCTGGGTCAAAAGTGGAGCGGATAAACGTAAAGTGACATCGAGAGAAGAAATTCAGAGGATGTTTCAAAGCTCCGGGCTAATACACGGCGACCAAATCCCGGCAAATGGGTTAACGGTTGCTGATCTTGATTTGGATTACTTTCGCGAATTTTTCCGTAAACAATATGAAGAGGAACTTGAAGCCCAAGAACTTCCTTTACCAACTATCTTGGAAAATATGAATCTAATGAATAACGGCATCCTTAATGTTGCCGGAGCCTTGCTGTTTACAAAAACTCCACAGCTTCGATTGCCGGTATTTATAGTCAAGTGTGTTTCTTACCCCGGAAATAATATTCATTCTTCTGAATATCGTGATAGCGAAGATATAGCGGGCTCGCTGAAAGATGTGTTTACACGAGTGATGAGTTTTATCACTCGTAATATTGGTCGCCTACAGAATGGGCGGAATGTAAACTCTCTCGGTGAGCTTGAAATTCCTAAGGTTACATTAGAGGAATTAGTAGTCAACGCACTCATTCATAGGGATTATTTTGTTTCAGCGCCTATTCGCATATTCCTCTTTGATGATCGTATTGAGATTATAAGTCCAGGGCATTTACCTAATAATTTAACTGTTGAAAATATAAAAAGTGGTAACTCAAATATCAGGAATCCGATTTTAACTTCATTTGCAACAAAGATACTGCCTTATCGTGGACTAGGCAATGGAATTAGGAGGGCTCTGAAAGAATATCCAAATATCGACTTTGAAGATGAAAGAAATGCAAACCTTTTTAAAGTCACTATACACCGCTCTATCAACAAATAGGCAGTGTTTTGCCTCTACAAAAGCCTAATAATTTTTCTCTCATAGTATCCGCCCTTACCCGGATTTAATTTAAGCCTGCCGGCGATTACCGGCAGGCTTTTACATGAAGGTATGAGTGCTTTAGGCCAAGACCCGCTCGTCATCACTGGGAGGAGCCGCCAATCTGAAATGATCATGGAGAGTACGAATGGCTTCTGATAAATCTTCTTCCCGAATCAGCAGAGAAATGGTAATGTTCGAATCCCCAGTCTGTAAAATCCTAATTTTCTTTTCTTTCAGTGCTTTAATCACCCGGGCCATCACACCGGGAAGATTGCGCATACCTAATCCCACCACAGAGACTTTGGCACAGCTTGTCTGCATGGAGTATTTTAGCCCCAGCTTTTTAATGATTGCCTCCGCCTGAAAGAGGTTATCTTCTTTAATCGTAAAATTCTTGCGTTCCGGGAAAATAGAGATTAAATCAATCGATATCCGTGATTCGGCCAGTTGGTTAAACATTTGCAGTTCCAAATCAGCGTCATCGGCCTCCATATCCACAGTCACCTGAACAAGGCCGGGCATATGGGCAATCCCGGTAATCACCCTGGTTTCCCGTTGTGAAAAACGTGGTTCACCAATAGGTGTTACATCACCGTCGATGACTGTACCTTCTTCACTCTTACGCAAATGCTTTACAAGTAAAGATACATTATGCTGCATGGCCACTTCCACAGCTCTGGGATGAATGACTTTAGCCCCTTCATAAGCAAGCTGGCAAACTTCGTTATAAGTCAGGTGGTCGATCATACGAGCATCGGAAACAAGCTTGGGGTCCGCCGTCATAATCCCGTTTACATCGGTGTAAATCTCCACCCGCTCCGCGCCCAGGCCGGCGCCCAGAATCACAGCGCTGGTATCACTGCCACCCCGGCCCATGGTATTAATCTCTCCCTCGGGAGTAATGCCCTGGAAGCCAGCCACCACCACCACCTCATCATTACGCAGGTGAGCCAATAACCTCTCCGGTTGAAACTCCACTACCTGGGCGTCACCGTAATTACCGTCTGTTATCATGCCTGCCTGACCGCCGGTCAGCGCCAGAGAAGCAATCCCCTCAGCACACAACGTGGAAGACATGACCACCGCGGAGATAATTTCCCCACAGGACATAATCATATCCATATCCCGCAGAGACTGGTCGCCGCAGGCACAAGTGGATGACATCAAATCTTTTAATGTATCTGTGGCATACGGGTCACCGGACCGGCCCATGGCGGAAACAACCACCACCGGCTTATACCCTTTTGCCCGGGCTTCCCGGATCCGGTTTACCACTTCCTCCCGCAACGAGAGGTTTGCCACGGATGTGCCGCCAAACTTCTGTACAATAATTTTCATAGCACCCTCCTACAATTGACCGCGGGCAATGAGCGTTTCTGCAATTTGAATGGAGTTTGTTGCAGCACCTTTGCGGATATTATCCGCAACAACCCACATATTCAGGCCGTTTTCTACGGATTCATCAGCACGGATTCTGCCGATGAAAACTTCATCACGGCCATCAAGCACCGCCGGCATGGGATAAGCCAACTCATCCATATCATCGATAATAATAATACCCGGCGCCTTGCGCAACAACTCCCGGGCATCTTCCGCAGAAAGGGGTTTCTCAAACTCCACGTTGACAGCCTCGGAATGTCCGTTGAAGACAGGAACACGCACCGTGGTTGATGTAATCTTCAACTCCGGCAAACCCATAATCTTCCGGGTCTCACGGATAATTTTCATTTCTTCCTTGGAATACCCGTTTTCGGTCAGCACATCAATCTGCGGCACCATATTAAACGCCATTTGGTGCTGCACCTTAGCTCCACCGTGGGGGAACCGCTCCCGGGGAAAATCGTCCCGCCCATCCAAAATAGCCCGAGTCTGAGCGGCCAATTCATCCACCGCTTCTTTCCCCGCACCGGAAACTGCCTGATAGGAAGCCACAACCACACGCTTTAAACCAACCGCTTCCTGTAGCGGTTGCAACGCCACCACCAACTGGATGGTAGAACAGTTAGGATTGGCGATAATCCCCTGATGCCCAGCTAACGCGTCAGGATTGACCTCAGGCACCACCAGCGGCATTCCTTCATCCATCCGAAACGCGTTACTATTGTCAACGACCACCGCACCGCGGCGCACCGCCTCCGGTGCCAGTTCCCGGCTGATCGCTTCCCCGGCACTGAAGAAGGCGATATCCACCCCTTCAAATGCCTCCGGCTTCGCTTCCTCCACCCGGTACTCCTTACCCGATACCTCAATCGTCAGGTTCACAGAACGGGACGAAGCCAACAGCTTCAAATCCCCCACCGGGAAGTTCCGTTCCTGAAGCACTTGAACCAATGACTGCCCCACCATACCCGTAGCCCCAACAATCGCTACATTATACTTTTTCAACTCACTACCCCCATCTCATCACTACCTGCTTGACAATGCTTGACTAATACGGTCCATGGCCTCCTGCATCCGCTTCGCATCCACCGTCAGTGCAATACGGAAATAGCCTTCCCCGTGTTCGCCGAAACCGCGGCCCGGGGTGATAACCACACCTGTCTCCTCCAGAATAAAGCTGACAAATTCGGTAGATGATGCGAACCCTTCGGGAATAGGCGCCCAGACATAGAAAGTAGCTTTTGGCACACGGATGGTAAAGCCCATTTCCCGCAGTGCAGCCACAACAACATCACGGCGCTCCTGGTACATATTACTCATCTTTTCACTAAAAGATGCCATTTCGCCATTGGTGAACGCTTCCACGCCGGCGTACTGAATTGCTCTGAACGTACCGGAATCAATATTTGTTTTATAGCGGGTCAGCACTTCCACCACTTCCGCGCAACCTACAGCATAACCGATGCGCCAGCCGGTCATATTAAATGTCTTGGACAGGGAACCAAATTCGATACAAACATCTTTGCCGCCTGGTGCTTCCAGTAAGGAAATAGGCTTATAGCCGTCATAGGCGATTTCACTGTAAGCCTGGTCGTGGCAGATAATAACATTATGTTTGGCAGCAAACGCAGCCGCCTCAGTAAAAAACTCCAGTGGTGCATCCGCACCGGTCGGGTTGTTGGGATAGTTCAAAAACATGAGCTTTGCTTTATCTGCCACAGCGAGATCAATGGCGGCCAAATCGGGCAAAAAATTGTTCTCCGCCAAAAGCGGCATCCGGTACACTTCACCACCGGCAAACATGGTGCCAATGCTGTATACGGGGTAGCCCGGGTCGGGAACCAGATTCACATCACCGGGGTTGACAAAGCAAGCAGAAATATGAGCAATCCCCTCTTTTGAACCCAACAGAACACAGACTTCTTTTTGCGGATCCAGGTCCACGCCATGTCTGGTTTTGTAGTAATCAGCCACAGCCTGTTTAAATTCCGTCAAACCTTCATCGGGGGGATACGAATGGTTCCGCGGCTTCTGTACTTCTTCCATCATTTTTTCAATAATATAACCCGGTGTGGGCTGGTCGGGATCGCCGATACCCAGTTTAATGACATCGACCCCTTTATCTAAGGCCGCACGGACTTTCTTATCAATCTCCGCAAAAAGGTAACGGGGTAGTTTACGAATACGGTCTGCAGGTTGAACGTTCATTAAAGATTCCTCCCTATTTCTTCAAGTATTTGTCTGCAAAATCATCTCCGGTAACCAGTTCACCCTGGAATACTTCCGTGGCTGGGCCGGTCATGTAAACATGGTTATCATCACGCCACTCAATTTCCAGCGGGCCGCCGGGCAGGTGCAATTTTGCTTTGCGGTCCAATTTCTTATTCAACACACCAGCGACCAGTACGGCACAAGCACCGGAACCGCAAGCCAGTGTCGGCCCTACACCCCGCTCCCAGACCCGGAAGCTGGCTTCCCCCGGAGAACTTACTTCCACGAACTCTACATTCGTCTTGCGAGGAAAGGCGGGGTGTGTTTCCAATGCAGGTCCCCACGTTTCCAGAGGGACACCGGCCGCGTCATCGGTGAAAATGACACAATGGGGGTTGCCCATGGAAACGGCCGTAAACGTAAACGTTTCACCGGCGGCGCTCACTTCTTCTCCCACTACCCGGCGCTTCTCACCGGTTACCGGCACCTGGTCACTGTCCAGATACGGTTCCCCCATGTCCACTTCCACCGTAGACACTGTATTTCCTGCCACACGTAAGCGCAGTATCTTTACATCATTGTACATTTCCAGGGAAATTACTGTCTCTGCAGTCAGCCCTTTTTCATATACATATTTGCCGATACAACGGAGTGCATTGCCGCACATTTCCGCTTCGCTGCCGTCAGAATTAATAATCCGCATGCGGAAGGCCGCTTTGTCAGAGTGTTGCAGCAGTACCATACCGTCGGCACCGATACCAAAGTTTCTGTCGCAAAGCCACCGGGCCAATTCATCGTAATTTTTGAGTTGCAGTGACATATCATCGATGACAACAAAATCATTGCCCAAGCCGTGCATCTTAGTAAAACGCATTTCCGTCCTCCTTAATTGGCCGCTTCCCTCACGCCAGAATTCCTCAACCGGGCAGGAATAATATCATTACGGACGATATCCTCATATGATTCACGTGCCACAACCACATCAGCCTTCCCGTTGCCAACAAAAACCACAGGAGGACGGGGAAAACGGTTATAGTTGTTCGCCATGGAATAGTGATAGGCACCGGTAGAAAGTACTGCTAAGATATCTCCCCGCTGCAGTACAGGCAGTGTAATATCCCAGATTAACATATCTCCCGACTCACAAGCTTTCCCGGCAATGGAGACCACTTCCGTGGGCTCCTTATCCTTCCGGTTCGCAACCACAGCAGCATACTTAGCCTCATACAACGCGGTACGCAGATTATCCATCATACCACCGTCCACCGATACATACTTACGGATACCAGGAACATTCTTTTCAGAACCTACGGTGTAAAGCGTCGTTCCCGCTTCACCCACAATGGAACGGCCCGGTTCCACAAACAACTTTGGCAAAGGCAACCCAAGCTCAGTAGCCTTTTCTTTCACGGTAGCCGCAATCATTTCCACAAACTCAGCCAGGGAATAGGGAGAATCCTCTTCCAGGTAGCGGATGCCAAAGCCACCGCCCAAATCCAGTTCTTTAATGACAGTACCCGTCTTTTTCTTAATCTCCGCAATAAAGTCCATCATTACCGATGCCGCCAACTGGAACGGCTTTAAATCAAAAATCTGCGAACCAATATGGCAATGAATACCACGCAGTTCCACATTCTTCAGTTTAGCCACAATCTTTACAGCCGTCATGGCTTGGCCGTCGGACAACCCCAAGCCAAACTTAGAATCTAACTGGCCTGTCTGGATATAGTGATGTGTATGCGCCTCAACACCCGGCTTAATACGCAGATAAATATCCGCCCTTTTACCCACAGCCCCTGCTGTCTCTTCCAACAAATCCAGTTCCGCAAAGCTATCCACCACAAAGCGGCCAACCCCGTGAGCCAGCGCCATCTTAATTTCCTCCGGCGACTTGTTATTGCCATGGAAAATCATTTTCTGTGCAGGAAATCCAGCTTGCAGCGCCGTAAAAATCTCGCCACCGGAGGTAACGTCCAGGCCCATATCCTCTTCATCCACCAAACGGCACATGGCTGTGGTCAAAAACGCCTTTCCAGCATACACAACCTGGCTGTTGGGATAAATTCGTTTAAAAGTATCCCGGTACTCCGCACAATTCTTACGGATTAACTCTTCATCCATTACATAAAGCGGTGTGCCAAATTCTTTAACCAACTCCACCGTATCACAACCGCCAATCTCCAAATGACCCTGTTCATTAAACCTCATCGTACCCGTTAAAAACATGTTAGTTCCTCCTTAATTTAAGTCCCAAAAAGTTTGCTAAGATTCCTAACAACCCCCATTTGTCAGGTACTCTCATCTAATTTACGTATAATTTCTTTTAAAAAACAAAAAACGACTAACAGGTTGATGTCAGCCGCCGGCCTTTTTTGACATTCAACCTCAACGCCCTTTTGTGAGATAGCTCTTCACCGTGTGTCAAGGGAACACGCGGTGACAGTCCGGCAGTTATTCACTGACGGCCCAGCCCTGTACCGCGGGGAACGGCACCGGCTTCGGCGATGGCCCCTTTCCTGCCTGCACTTTTACTGACACAGACCATACTCTTGACTCACCGCGCCTCTACCTCACCCGACGGTGAGGCATGAATTAGTTTGCATGAATTCTATCATACATCAGTATATCTGTCAATTACACTAAATGCTCACAAACTCCAGAAATCTGAGATAATTTCGTTCAAAATTTTGCAAAAGAAAAGGGCTTTTAGTAAAACCCACCGAATACATTCCCTAGACAAAGAATAAAGTAGGTGGACAAGCTGCCAATCCCCATTCACACTAAAAAAATGCCATGGAAAGTTTCTGCCTCAATCCCACCCTGGCCAACTACCGCCGTCTGAAAACAGAGCTAAATGCCCAAGGTCTAACGGTGGAACAGGCCTTTCCTGATTTAGCCGCCTTTCTCGCCTGGAAAGGCAAACTGCATCTATATAACCATATCCTTGAAAATGAATAGACACTAGCAAAAGAAATCCTTCATCACGGAGGATTTCTTTTCTTTATTGCCATCCGTTTCCATAAACATTATAATATCAGTAAAAGATTGATGGGGGGATACTTATGCCCGCTGACAAAATAAACTTGACTCGCCTAAGCCAGAAAGTCGCTGATATCAAGCAATCTTTGACCATCTTACGTAATTATGCCACACGGGATCAGGATGAATTCATGAGACAGTTAGTAGGAAATGGTGAAATATGAAGACAAGAATTAAATTAACCCAGGCTGACAAGGATCACATCATTAAACAAATAACAACAAAACTATCATTTCGGCCAGACGTTGCTTTCGCTTATCTGCATGGTTCTGCAACCGGTGAACAACTTATAGGCGATATTGATATAGCTATTTATTTCAAACACAATGTCACACAGGACCAGCAAAATGATATCACACTGTCTCTTTCAATGGAGCTGAGCCATGAACTTGGTCTGCCTGTGGATGTTCAGCCACTGAACCAAACCACTGTCGGATTCCGTTTTCATGTAACGGAGGGCCGTGTACTTTTCTCATGCGATGAAGATTTTCGTGCGGAATTTGTTGTTTCAACGTGGCAGGAATACCATGATTTCAAACCGCTCATGGAACAAAACCTCAGGGATTTGCTTGATCTTTAAGCTACGAACCGCCACAGCATTTTTTATATTTTTTCCCGCTACCACAGGGGCAAGGGTCATTGCGTCCAACCTTTGGTTCGGGGCGCCTGTAAGGTTTCTGATTGTAGTATTCATATTCATTTGCATCGTCTAGTTCAAATCTCTCGGGGCACAGCTTTTTGTATTTATTAATCTTTTTCCGATAGATGTCAAACAGGTATTCCTCTTTTTTGTGGTTGAGTACGCTATCAAAAAAGTCCTTTTTCAAATTATACAACTCAGGGTAGGAGTTTTTCAGCCTCAATATATCTTTTCTGTAAGGCATAATCTCCGCAATGACATCCATCTCAAAAAATAATTGTGTAACTTTACAGTCTAGGCAATACTTATTGCCACAAATATGCAACTCAAATTCCAGCATTTCAGCTAAACTGCTTTTTATAGCAGTGTCCTCTTCAAGCTTCCTGAGCTGGGCGTAGATGCCATACTGTGCGTCTATTTCCCGTTTAATTTTGTAAAGTTCTTCGTCATCCGGCTGCAACGCGAACGCCGCTTCAATTGTGGCTGCTGATTCTTCATATAAGCCAATGTCTTGGATCTTTTTAGAAAGTGTACCTAAGAACCAAGCTACATGGGCTTTTTCTTCGTCCTTTTCTAGCGCTTTGTTTTTCATCTCTTCCAGATGCTTTTTCATGTTAATATGGTCGCCGGAAAAAATATCAATCTGAACGATATGGAAATACAGCTCCAGGTTGTCCCAGCCTTTTTGGTTACTGACGTCAAGGCCGTTTTGGACTGTTTCTTTGGCATTCTCAAAATCTTTGCTTGCCAGATAGCAATCAATCAGTCCCAGCCAAAGTGAAATGTTATCTTCATCAAGGGATAATGCCCTGTTGAACTGTTCGACCGCTTTCTTATACCAGCCGCGCAAGGCGTAGGCCTGGGCTAGCTGGCGGGCAAACCCGGCATTATTGCGTTCGTCGGTTGCAAGTTCCTCAAAAATACGGATAGCTTTACCGCTGTTTTCGTTTTCTAAATATGCATCTCCCAGCAGGCTCTTCACTACAGAAAAGCGCGGATACGCTTTGACGACCTGCTCCAGAAGCCGGATTGCTTCCGCGACAGCCCCGTTCTCCAGTGCCTTCTGCCCTTCTTTAAAATATACTTTTACAATGTCCGGCATGGAATCTACTGCATCGTACTGCTGGCGTGTATTCTCGTCAACTAAAACCTCATAAGCCTCCCGGATCTTCATAAATTCATCGGGATGCCGGTCGGGGGGGTATTTTCTGACGAACGCGAAATAGGCCTTTTTTATCTCCGCAACCGTTGCGTTTTTGGTAATGTTAAGCGTGCGATAATAGTCCTTCATTGAAATCATTCCCTTTTGTATAATCTGTCCAACAGTTTTAACAGCCTGTAACTCAGGCGGTTTTCCATGTTTGTTAAGTACAGATCCGCATCAGCATTTGATTTGTCCATGTTTAAAACAGTTGTCCAGCATTTAACAGCCTCTTTTGTCTTGCCGTCAATCATCCGCAAAACACCCAGGAAGTTTAGTAAACCGACTGATAAATCAAACCGGGTACAGATTTCTTTGCTCACAATGCCGGCAGCGTACCCGTATTTTCTTTGCTGGCAAAGAGAGGCAACCTGGGAGAAATACGGAGCGGTTTCTGCCTGAGAAATTCTTAAATCCTCCAGAAAATCGTTGGCCGCGTTTCCTTCCCGGCGTTTATTCACACTTTGCTTCCAGCAATATTCGGCCGTTTTGTACTTGCCGAGACGGTAATAACACAAGCCTGCCAGGTTCCAGGCCTCAATATTATCGCTGTTATAACTTACAGCTTTAACTAGGTTCTGTACAGCTTTACTGATTTGATCTTCTCCCGCCAGCCGCAGCCCTGAGTTATAGAAAAAACCGGACAGACTTTCAAACATCCTTTCCCTCCGTAAGCTCATAGATGATCTCATGAAGTTCTTCTTTAAGCGCATCAATTATTTCCGGTTCGTCGCCCCGCACCAACCCTGTTTTTATTTTTCGAATCAGGCTTTCCATTTCTATGGCATAGTACTGTGCTTCTCCCGTTTCCAGCATACGGCCAGCTTTTTTGATAATCGCTTTGTATTTGCGGGCACCTGAAGCCTTGTCCCACCCTTCAGTATCGACCTCGCTGACCATTTCCACCCCGGTTGTCTCAATTGCCAGACTGACCTTTTTCTCTGTGCTTACGATTCTTCCTTCCACCTGCAGAATGCCGTTTACATCATACGAAAAGGAAATAGCAATCTTTTCTTGAAAAGCCGGAGCAGGGGGGATACCTTTTAACATGAATTTTCCCAGGAAGTTATTATGGGATGCCTTCTTGAATTCTCCCTGGTAGACATTGATTTCAACCACGGTTTGATTATCTGCGGCCGTTCCATATATTTTTTCTTTTACCACCGGTATCGTCACATTTCTCGGGATAATGACATCATAAGCGTCGCTAACAGGAAAACCGCCAATGTATTCGAGCACAGAAGTGCCAAGTGTGTAGGGGCAGACATCTGTTATAACAATGTCCTGCTCTGAAGATAACTGGTTGTCCAGAATACCCACCTGAACAGAGGCACCTCTTACCACTGCCAGATCCGGATCAATCAGTGACTGGGGAACTTTGCCTAAGGTTCTCTCAATAAAACTTCGCACGTAAGGAATACGCGTTGAGCCGCCGACAAGCAGGATAAGGTCAATATCGGAAGCAGTAAGGCCCGCGTCAGACAGGGCTGTGTTGATTTGTTTTGCCGTGGATTCAATCAGTTCTTCTATAAGGCTTTCAAATGTCTCCCTGCTCACGATTTCTTCAAGGGAAACCGGATTTTCCCCCACCTTGGCAAAGAATGGAATAAGCAAATGGTACTCTTCCTGATCGCTCAGCGCTATCTTGCATTTTTCCACCGCATCTTTTAAACGCATCAACGCTCTTTTATCTCCGGAAACATCCAGATTGTAGCGGGTGGCAAACCTGCTTAAGAGGTAATCCATGAGCCGCTGGTCAAAGTCTTTCCCGCCCAGCCGGTTGCTGCCGCAGCTTGCTTTGACATCAAGAACACCTTCAAACATTTCCAGGACGGTAACGTCTAACGTTCCTCCGCCCAAGTCATAGATCAGGATATTTTGACATTCCCGCATATGGTCTATCCCGTAGTCAAGCGCTGCTGCGGTAGGCTCGTTTACAATACGCCCTACCTTGATTCCGGCAAGTTTCCCCGCTTCTACGGTAGCACGTCTCTGTGTATCGGAAAAATAGGCGGGCACAGTGATGACCGCTCTGTCAATATCTTCACCGAGATACTTGCGGGCGCAATCAACAAGATAGGATAGTATAAAAGCGGAAATCTGCTGCGGAGTGTATTCCTTTCCTCCCATAAAAACGGTCGTGCCGCTTCCCATTAACCTCTTAACCTCAATGACCGTATCATCCGGTTTTAACAACAGTTGATCCCGGGCTTCTTTTCCGACGATAATCCTTCCGTCAGCCGAGAGTCCGACAACCGATGGGGTTATGTATTCTCCCAGATGATTTGGGATGACATACGGTTTCCCGTCTTTTAAAACAGCGATTTCCGATGTAGAAGTGCCTAGGTCAATCCCTACCATATTGCTCATTACCTTCGCTACCTCCGTCATTTTTATTTACTATCACCTGTGCTTTTCTTATCAGACGTGACTGATACATATACCCACAACGCAACACTTCGAGAATCAGTCCGTTTGGGATGTTGCTGCCCTCTTTAACCTGTACCGCGGAATGGAGCCGTGAATCAAAAAGAGTATTCTCACCCTCGACGCGTACTATTCCCTGCTGCAACAAAATCGCTGACGTATCACTCCATAAAAACTGTACTTGCTCAGACCAACTACCTCGTTCGTTTTTCAACGCATACCTGTATATATTTTCAAGCTGGTCAAGCACAGCCACTAACCCCTGGACAAGGGATAGCTTTGCTTCCTCACAAGCGGCTATCGTTGCCTTCTGCTCTGCAATATACCTGTCCTTTTCCTTTTCTTCCATAGCCTGGACCAAAACTTCCTCAAGCTGAATATTCGCATTGCTCATTTCTTTACCGATACGCCTGAGGGTTACATTGAAAACGTCAATAACCTGTGCTGTCTCGTTATAATGGCCTGCAAATTCACGATCAATTGTAAAAAAATCAAATTTAGACAGTTCCTTTTGAAAATCAATCATTTTTCCTTGCTTCTCCTATTCGCGTATTATTCTAAGGCTATCGAACCCTTTGGAATGGATAAAAGCTTGTCCAATAAGCAGTTACTACCCGTTTATTTTTTTTTATCCAACTCTTCCAAAATCAATTCAGCAGCCCGCAATCCTCCGTAACGGTTCTGTCGCCAGATGCGGTCCCACTCACCAAGGTCACCAATTCTTTGCCCCACTTCCATAATTAACGCCGGTACTCCCAACTCACGGATAACCCAATCTCGATACTTCCCTCCGTTTGTCAAATAGAAATCCCAACTATAACCAGTAAGCGTCGCCATCTCCCGAACAATCCGCCAATCCCGCGCCAACTGCTCCCCATCCTGCCTGTAATACCAAAAAATAATTTCACCGCGCTGGTGGTAGGAAAGCACCATGGCCGGTCGCCTGTCTAGCGTAAACTCAAATAACGCCAGCGCCTCCGGTTCGCTCAAAGGTGCAATGCCCTTGTAATGACTGGGTGCCGCAGCCCTTTTTACATTAACCATCCCCTGCCAACCGGTGGGAAACTGCCTGTTTAAATCAACACCACGGATATTAGCCTTCCAGTCGCTAAAATCCTCACTGCCATTATGCGCCGACGCTACCTGCCGGACAAACGCACCGTGCTCCACTGCACCGGGCCCCTCCAGCACAAGCGTAACCCCGTCAGGATTAACCATAGGAATAAACCAAAATGTAACTTCTTCCAAAAGCCCTGCCACATCATATCCGCCAAAAGAATAGCCGTATTTAGCATGATGAGCATACTCTTCCATCATTTTCATTAACAGGGGTGTGGTCAGCCATTCACTGGCATGATTAGACCCGTCCAGGAAAATCTCCGTCTTCCCCGTGCCTAGTCTCATCGCATAAATAGCCCGGCCTTCCACCGACTCCCCAATAACATGCAGCACCAACAGTTCCGGATACGCCGTAGCCAAACGCTCAAGATCCGCCCTCATGGTTTCATACGTGTACCACTGTTTCGGCTGCACAACCACAGGCGCATTATTCCCGCGTAAAGCCGGCAGTGCCGCTCTGACCGCAACAAATACCGCTTCCTGCCGCGTCACCACATCATCGGGCCGATATTGCCGGTCAAAGGGCACATCAATAATACCTAATCGCGCATAAAAGTCCACTGGGAAATCGCCGTCTGCAACACCCAGAAAATACGATTCGTTTCGCGAATTGCCATTACTCGGTTCCAACCGCTCCATAAGCCGGTACAATTCTTCACGGAGTAGTTCTCTCCAAATCTCCTCTTCAGAGAAAACCCCCTGTGATACCAATATATTCAAATAATCCGCAAATTCTTCTTCCCTCTGTTCCACCGCAAAAAATAGCTGTGCCGCATCATAACGCATCACCGGCAAATGGCCATGTTCCTGCTCCCACATCTCGTCAGACTCAACCAATCCCCGCACATATGACCATTCATCCTGCCGCGCGCCGGAAACTTCAGGAAACCTGACAAGCTGAACAATCAAAAACGCAGATATATTAAACAATAAAATAAAAAGAAAGAGACGCCAGTTTGACTTTTGACTATAAACCATCAGCGCATCCCTCCCCTTATTCTTTTTTGACATAAATTCTCTTTTTCCTGCAAAAAAAAACGTACAACAACAAAAATGACCGGCTGTCCGGTCAATTTTCTGCAACTTTTGGGATGCTACCCCGGGGACGGTTCTCAAGTTGCAAAAGTGCAACTTGAGAACCGTCCCCTGATTTTCAGAGCAATCCCGACCCCAAGGCTTTAGCCGCGGCCAAGTGGTCGGGGTGGTTGAGGATTTGGCCTTTTTCGTCCACGCCACGTACTAGTAGTTGACCTGCGGGATAAAACCCGGCCGCATCGAAATAATATTTCATCGTCAGTAGTGTGCCGTCGAAAAGCTTACTTCCCTTCGTTGCTCCCACACCGATAAACACACCTTTTTTATCTGCAGTGAACCGGGGATCTTTTAAGATATATTTACGAGACCACAAAGCCTGCGAGCGGTCAATAGCCGCTTTAGCCCAGGCTGACACGGAATAAAAATAAATCGGGGAAGCAAAAACCATGGCGTCACAGTCACTGATCAGTTTATGTATATCCTGCATATCATCATCAATTACACAGATCCCGGTCTTCTCACACTCGCCGCAGGAGATACACGGAGAAAAACTTCTCGTAGACAGGACCACCTTCTCCACCGTGGCTCCGGCTTCTTTTGCCCCGGCCAACGCTTCATCCAGCAGAGTCTCAGAGTTTCCCCCCCGTCTTGGGCTCCCCGCAAGTCCCAAGACTAACATCTGGCATCCTTAGGCAGCACGTCTTCTTCTTCAACAATCGCCGTTACCGTAACTTTTGAATTTCCTCCCGCTATTTTCTTGTCGTACCCACGGACAAACAGATACGATGCGAAAAATAAAACGAGACCTAACACAATATCCAGCCGTACAAATAATCCCAGTGCACTACTTAGCTCCTGGCCTGCATAAATGCCTGCCAGAAGCGCCAGAATTGGCATCATGTATACAACAAAAGATGACTTTAGCACGTGGGATGTATCGCTGGTGACTTTTACCGTCTGTCCCACCACTGCGTTCACAACATTCTGTGCATCTACGTAATTATCTCCAGGCCCGGCAATCGCCACACCGCACCCACCGCATTTGCTGCAGGTATCATGGCGCCTTACTATCACTCTGGCAAAATCACCGTTCACTTCTATCACTTGTCCGACCTGTTCCATAAAAACACCTCCAACATTAGTATGACTCTGTCAGTATCTTCTATGTCTATCATCTTTGCTTTCTTATTGTACAAATGAAATGTCCAGATGGCACTCCATGCAGACACTCATGTATCCTGTACGTTTTAGCATGGTAGAGTTAGGCACTGCTTGCCCGTCTTTATCAATCTTGACAACTCCCGGCTCAGGGGATACCTGCACGCCACTTACCTTGGTACCATGGGCCATATGGCAGGTGATACAGCTTAAACGGTGAACAGACTGACTGCCTTCAACCCGCTTCTCCAACGGTAACGACATGGTTGTTGTTAATCCCCGATCAGCCAACCACTTCTTTATGTCCAAATCCGTCGGATGCCGATAAATATCCCCACTGGACGGATGAGCTTTAATCCCGTCACCCCGCCTTTTGCCGTCGGGCCAACTATCCGTCATCGCGTGTGTATTATAGTTATACAAAGCGTGGCAACTGGAGCAGAAATCATTCATGTACCGGCGGTAAACCGTTGTGTAAGAGCTACCGTTGGCCACGGAGTAGGCATCCACCGGACCAGAACCAATAAGCTTCAACAGGCGGAACGGACTGCTGTCAGGCGTCACGTGGGCACTGTGACAATCAGTACAGGTAAGTGTCATCTTACTGCCACCCGGTGCCGAAAATTCTTCGCCTTCCGCCTCCAGGAACACATTATGATACGAAGTGGTTCCTGCAGTACTAAACGCACCGGCTGGCGAACCAACCACATCATTTGTCCCCGGACCGATGCGGGTCATACCCGTCAGCACATTATATTTGCTCCCGGTGCTATCCCCGTGACATGTTATACACAATTCAAAAACAATGCGATGGGAGAGCAGCTTTTTATGCACTGCGTAGTGAGTACGGTGGCATCCTTTGCAGGTATCTGAGTTCATAGAGTAATTGGTATGCGCACTTTCTTTGGGTGGATAGACACGGGCTTCCTGCCATGTGATCCCATCACCGACACGATACACATAGTTCCTATAATCATCCACATCCTGGTTAAAAGTGGTAACCCCTGATGCCAACGTTGACCACGACGTATCACCGTTTGCGTTAATGCTACTCAACCTCTGCACAGTAAATGAACCTTCCCATTGCAGTCTTATGTTGGATTGGCCGCTGCCAGCAGGTGTAACAGATACTTCAATCCTCCGGGGCGCCGCCGCCTCAGAGGGGGTGCGTGTCAATACAGTGACGCCTATTACAAAAAGCAGAACCATGAATACAACTGCTACCCGTCTAAACATGCTTCACCCTCCGTTACTATTTAATCACGGCTTGCGTCCCGAAAACACTGATGCGATTCAAGCCCCGTTCTGTCACATAAATACGCCCTTCTTTATCTAAAGCCAATCCATTTGGAAAATACAGCTCACCTTCTTTAACACCCAGTTCGCCAAACTGCAACAAACGGTTCCCGCCCTGATAAGCGGTGACACGGTGATTCAACGTGTCGACAATCCAGATCCTGCCTGTACTATCCACACCAATTCCGCGCGGTAAAGAGAACCGGCCCTCATCATCTTTTTCTCCGTCAACCTCACGCAGCAATCTCTTACCGTCTGCCGAAACCACCAGAACACGTGCGTTATTAGAGTCTGCTATATAAATATTTCCTTTGTCATCCACCGCCACCCCGTTAGGGAAAGCAAGGAAAAATCCGCTACCGCTCTCAGCTCCTCCGATGTCACGGATAAACTGCCCTTGATTATTAAGAACTATAATCCTATGCCCGAGCAAATCTGTAATATAGATATCACCGGTTTGTAGGTTAAACGTAATTCCCGCTGGTTCGAAAACACCCGCAGGACTACTTTCGGTGCTACGTACCAAAGTTCGTAGATATTCACCTGTATCTGAAAACACCTGCACTCGATTATTGCCTTTATCCGCCACATACACTTCATTATTGTAGATAGCAATACCATAGGGGTAGTCCAACTGCCCCTCGCCTGTGCCGGACTCGCCAAATGTACGAAGTATTTTTCCACTTTTGTCAAACATAATCACACGGTCTTTATCCGCATCAGTCACATACACATTTCCCAAACCATCCACAGCCACCCCCATGGGTGAGTCCATAGTATCCTGGGGATCGCCCTGCAAGTAATACTGAAACGTGGGAACCCTCTCCCTGGAAAAGCCAGGAATGTTGTACAATATCTCATTTCTTGTCAGATAAAGATATAGAAAAATAGCAAGCAAGACGATTATAATAACCAGTACCCCAATAATAAACTGCTTTTTTTTCATATACGATTGGCTACCGCCACAGACCTCCCAAAATCATTATCCCAGTTGTGTCATTTTGTCCCGCGTAATTCCGGATCGAAGCTGTAAGCCTTTTCATAATACTGGTTTGCTTCTTTTGACATCCCTTTTCCGTTATATGCTCTGGCCATGCGAATATATATGTCCGGGGAAGTGGACAACCAATGTTCTCCTTGCTCCAAATACTCCAGCGCCTTATCATAGTCGCTTTTTCTCAGATACAACTCTCCCAGTGCAACATATAAGATGTCTGGGTGGCGGGCAAGATCTAATGAACGTAACAAGCACTTTTCCGCAGCATCATATTGTTCCAATTCCATATAAACCAAACCAAGGTTGTAGAAAGCAACCTGGCTTTCCGGGTCAAGCTCAACCGCCTGCTCCAACTGTTCTCTTGCCTGTTCGTACTCACCTTGCGAATAATACAGCCAACCAAGATTCACTTTGGCTTGTTCATTATACGGATCCTGGTCCACATAAGCTTGCAGTGCAAACACTTGCATATTTGTACTACTCTGTACCTGAACACCAAACAGCTGATCTTCAAAATAAACGGCAAAAACGGCAGCGCCCAGTAAAATAAGCGCGATTACTACTAATACGGGAATGGCACCTACCCGCTTTTCACTTTCCATAATTGTTCTCTCCCATACTATCTATGTTGTTATTTAAAATTAACTACTTATTTAATTTTGCATCTCATAAGCAGTATTTGACCAAATCTGGCTAAGGTGGCATTGAAGGCAGATACCCATTCCATCCAGTCTTTTTAACATGGAACTTGTATCTTTTGGTTCAGCTATACGGTTTCCAAATTCATCCGTTGTGTAGCCGTACTTAGTTTCACCGATAGCCGTAAGCTCGGGAGATACCTGTTCACCAATAATTGCTGTTCCATGGGCATAATGACATGTCTTACAGGTCATGTATTTTCCACCATCTCTGGACTCCAACGGCAATGTAAAGTTCCGTTCTGTATATGAATCAAACCAGTTACTTACTTGAATGTTTGTGGGGTGTCGGTAAAACTCCCCGCTTTTTTTAATTCCATCTCCGTCTTCCTGGCGAAGAACATGCTCCGGAAAATCGTGCTCGGATCCGTCGCCGTAATTATAGTAACTATGACAGTTGGAACAGAAGCTGTTCATACCGTTGACATAGTAAACATTATATTTACCATCACTAACATATGAGTAAGCGGTAACCGGTGTTGTCCGGAATTTAAGCAGCCGGTAACCGCTACTGTGCGAAGTCACATGGGCACTGTGACAATCCGTACAGGTCAGGTTGTATTTTTCCCCTCCACTACCCGGTGCATGCAATAGAAACATGCTTGATGACTCAAAGTCGTCCTCCAAAAAAACGTTATGAAATGAAGTGGTTTCGACAGAATCAAATGCCCCGGCCGGAGACGGTACCTTCACGCCTGGAGAAATCTCAACTGTCCCCTGCAAAACATTATACTTACTGAAAGTGCCGGTGTCTCCGTGACATTCAATACAAATATTATACATGATCCGTTCGTTTAAAAGCATCGGATGTCGCGCATAGTGAGTGCTGTGGCAGCCCTGACATGTTGCTGTGTTCTTCTGGTAGTTGGCATGATAATTTTCTGAAGGAGGGTAGACTCTGGCAGAACTATAACTGTTGTCTGGATTCGTACCCACATGGTATGTGTAGTTTTGATAATCTGTTTGCGCCGACTCAATAGTAACAATACCCGGGTAGCGATAGTATCCCAGGTAACCTTCCTCGCCCGACACAGGTGATGTTACCCGGCTACCATAACCGTGCTCAAGCCAGGATAAGCCATTTTTATCCACCTTTGATTCAAAGACAGCATACTCAGACTGAACTGCCGTGTTATCAAGCTCTTCCCAGTAAAGGATAATAAACGATTTTCCTGTGGGAGCAGTGAATTCGCCGAATTCCTGTGTAACCACAACTTCTATCCGACGCGGAGCCGAACCGTCACTGGCGGCCTCCTGCAGTAGCATGACGGAGACAATCAGTAAAATCAACAATACTTTTCTAAGCAGCAACCTACTGATTGAACTCACCTCCTACCGTGCAAGGGGATTACCTGACAAGGTAAAGACACTGACCCGATTCATGCCCCGCTCCGTAACATAGATTCGGCCAACCGAGTCCAAAGCCACAGTATTGGGAAAATAAAATTCCCCCTGCTCCGTACCAAGCTTACCAAAAGAAAACAATTTCCTCTCGTCGTCAAATACGGAAACATTATGAGCCAGGGAATCAACAACCCACAACCTACCCGACTTGTCTACTGCCATTCCCCTGGGTAGCGCAAACGTACCCCCTTGTTTTCCGGAGCCCGTGATTACCCGAATGACCTCTTTCCCGTCAGGCGAAAAAACCTGGATTCGGCCATTGTTTGAATCGGCCACATAGATATTCTTGTTTGTATCTAAAACAATTCCGTTGGGGTAAAGAAATTCTCCCTGTCCTGAACCGGAACTTCCAAAAGAAAAACGAAAATTACCATCCCGGTCAAGCACAACAACACGATGCCAAGCCGCGTCAGTAAAAAACAACAAACCTTTTTCATCGTCTACTGTAACAGCTGTGGGAATAAAGACCCCCACGTCCTTATTCTCACCGCTGGCAACTAACGTTTCTCTAAACGTACCTTGTGAGGTGAACACCTGAATCCTTTGTAGCGCCAGATCGGCAACATATACGGAACCTTTCAGGATAGAAACAGATACGGGCCGGTCTAAATGGTTCTGTCCAAAATCACGTAATTTAAAACCATTATTATTAAAAACAACCACCCTGCTATTGCGTGTATCAGTAATATATATGTAGTCCAAGTCATCGGTAGCCACACCAACGGGGGCGTTTAACCCCTGATCATCCAGGTAATACAAAAAAACAGGAACAGGATTTCTTTGCGGCAGGAAAGGAACTCTGTCAAGAAGCGTATTGCGTGTCAGGAATAAGTACAAAAAAAGTGCAGTTAACGCTATCACTAATACTAGGACAACCTTTATGAACGTTTTTCGCTTCATGCTGTTGCGCTACCGCTTCCCCCTTTAGCCAGTTCCCGTTGCCAAATTCCTTCCCAGGTTAAACATCCTGCTTGTGAATACAAGAACTTTCCTTATATGCAAAAAAACAACAAGTTACTAAAAGTTCTTTTACAGTTTACGTATTCGCTGCCAACCTAGGAAATTCCTCTCAATTATTAGCATTCCGTCAATAATTTGTCGTAAAAACGTTACTTTTCCTTAACAACTCAGACAAAAATAAGCGGGAAGCCTACGCTTCCCGCCCTCCACACAATTGTTTACGCTTTTAATTTTTGGAATTTACAACTTAGTTTGCTTCCTTTAACTCTTTAAACTTCTTAGTCAACAAAGGCACAACCTTATGAATGTCTCCAACGATCCCAAACGTTGCCACCTTAAAAATTGGCGCTTCCGGATCTTTGTTAATCGCCACAATCACATCGGATGTCTGCATTCCGGCCAAATGCTGAATCGCACCGGAAATCCCACAAGCTACATACAGCTTCGGAGCCACCGTCTTACCTGTCTGGCCAACCTGTCTGTAATGCGGTACCCAACCGGCATCCACAGCCGCCCGGGATGCACCGGCAGCGCCGCCCAGAACTTCAGCCAAATTCTCAATCAGGTAATAGTTTTCAGGCCCACCGATACCCCGGCCGCCGGACACAATAATTTCGGCTTCCGACAGGTTAATCATCTTGGTAGCATGCTCGATAATCTCAAGAATCTTTGTGGTTACATCTTCTTCCTTCACACTATTCTCAACACGGATAATTTCTCCGGTCTTCGTAAAATCAGGCTCAACCTTTTTCATAACCTTCGGACGAACGGTAGCCATCTGCGGGCGATGATTCGGACAGATAATTGTCGCCATAATATTGCCGCCAAACGCAGGACGCGTTTGCATCAATTGTTTGGTCTCCGGGTCAATTCCCAGCTCCGTACAGTCAGCAGTCAGGCCGGCATGAACCCGGACAGCGATTCTGGCTGCAAAGTCACGACCGTTATTGGTCGCACCAAACAATACAACTTCCGGTTTGTATCTGTTAATCATTTCAACAATAACATCGGTGTAAGAGTCGGTACGGTAGTCTTTAAATACCGGTCCATCCACCAGATACGCTTTATCGGCACCATAGGCAAAGCAGTATTTGGTCAGTTCTTCAACGCCGTCACCAAGGACAACACCGGCCAGTTCTGTACCCAGTTCATTAGCCAGCTTACGACCCTCACATATAAGTTCCAATGATACATTAGCGATATGGTTATCACGCTGTTCAATAAAGACCCATACGCCTTTATAATCATTAATATCAATACCGCTCTTAACTTCCGTTTCTTCAACCAATATTGCCTCTACCGCACAGGCGTCGGCGCACGCGCCGCAACCATTGCACTTATCAGTTAGCTTAGCAATGCCGTCATCCATGACAATCGCGCCTGGAAACGGACAAGCATCTATACAGGACTCACAACCGATACATTCTTCTGCAATAATTTTAACAGCCATTATGCTTCACCTCCTAAACTACTTTTTTATCGCGCAACTTCTCAATAAGCAACGCGCAAACTTCGCTCTCATCATCACCCTGAATCATTTCGCCCTGTCCCTTACGCTCAGGAGCAAAAATACGTTTCACCCGCGTGGGAGAACCGTTCATACCCAACTTATCTTCATCAGCGCCCAGCTCTGCCAGGCCCCAAGTGGGAATTTCTTTTTTATGAGCTTTCATCGTCCCCATCATCGTGGGAAAACGCGGCTCGTTAATGGATTTATCCACAGCAATCATTACAGGCATGCCAACACTAACGACTTCATAACCGCCTTCTATAGAACGCTCCACAATCATGCCGTCTTCTTTTACTTCTTTAATTTTCTGAACATACGTTACCTGCGGCAGCCCCAAATGCTCTGCAATTCCCGGTCCCACCTGTGCAGTGTCACCGTCAATCGCCTGCTTACCACAAAAGATAATATCCGGGTTGCCCACTTTTTTAATACCCATGGCCAACGTATAGGATGTAGCCCATGTGTCGGAACTGGCAAACGCACGGTCACTAAGCAGAATAGCGTCATCTGCTCCCATGGCCAAACATTCCCGTAAAGCGTCCACAGCCTGCGGCGGCCCCATGGTAATAACAGTAACCTTACCGCCCTTTTCTTCCCTAATCTTTAAAGCAGCCTCAACCGCGTTTTTATCAAACGGGTTCACAATACTCGGTACGCCTTCACGTATCAACGTACCTTTCTCAGGATCAATTTTCACGTCTGTTGTATCCGGTACTTGTTTAATACAAACAATCATTTCCAAATTATCCTCACCCTCCCTAATATAATCTTTTATTGTAACTAGGCAGCAAATTTTACCCTTGTTTTCTTTTCGACAGTTTTTAGAATATTCCTTCCTTGTTTTTTAAAAATTAAAAATATAGTTCTATTTGATAAATATTAACTATTATAAGTATTCATGCGATACTATGCATCTCTTAGTACAATCTTTGCCAGTTCCCTAAACAGCTCTGCCCCCACCGGCAGAATCTTTTCATCAAAATCGAAACAGGGATGATGTAATGGATACGGATACTGTTCATCTCCGGTTCCTAAGAATATAAATGCTCCCGGTACCCGCTCCAGCACATACGCAAAATCTTCTCCACCCATTAAAGGACGATCTAACCTGACAATCTTTTCTTCGCCGACAACCTTCTTTGCCGCCTCAACGGCAATTTCTATTCCCCCATTTGTGTTTCTTAACACCGGATAACCAAACATGTAATCCAACTCACATTCAGCACCAAAAGCAGCACAAATATTTTTCGCCACGTTTTCAATCCAGTTAGGTAGTTTACTTCTCATTTCACTACTGAGTGTCCTTGCCGTACCTTCCAGTACCACACTATCAGCGATTACATTGGCCGCAGTTCCTCCGGAAATCTTCCCCACCGTAATCACCAGCGGCTCAAGCGGATCTGCCATCCTGCTCACAAGCGCTTGCAATCCGGTCACCACATGTGAAGCCGACAATACCGCATCCACACATTCATGCGGCATAGCGCCATGGCCACTCCTGCCCCGTATTATTATTTTAAAATTATCCGTAGCGGCCATGGTCGCTCCCTCTTTAATCCCTATGGTACCATACGGTAACCATGGAGCCAGATGCAAGGCAAATGCCATATCCACGCCCTCCAGCACACCGGCTTCTATCATGCCAAGCGCCCCGCCAGGCGGACATTCCTCTGCCGGTTGGAACATAAAGCGAACCTTCCCAGCCAAATGCACTTCTTTTAGAAGCAGCGCCCCGCCATACAACATGGCCATGTGGGCATCATGCCCGCAAGCATGGCAGAAACCTTCCTGTAAAGATCTATACGATACACTTTTCCCATCCTGCAACGGCAACGCATCCATATCTGACCGCAGCAAAACACAGCTCTTCCCTCTCCCCAACTCTGCGATAAGCCCTCCAGCCTGTTCGTGAGGAGGGATGCTGATGTCACTCAGTAACTGTCTTAGCAGTTTTTTTGTATTATCAAGCTCAAAACCCGTTTCAGCGGCTGCATGCAACTTACGCCGGGTTTCAATTAACGTCGTCTTTAGATTCATGTATTACCTCCTATTAAGCTGTCTCTTGTTTTATACCTATTATAATGCCTTATTCCGATTCCAGTAAATAGCTTGCACAGTACCAAATTATAGCCATCCCTCTATCTGTACAAAAGAGGCGGGGCAGCTACCACTGCCCCACCTCTTTTATCACTAGTTATATGCGGTAATCACCCTGTATCCGCCGCCCGCTGTCTGGACATAACGGATCAGGCAATGACGGCGGCTTTTTCTGTAAAGCAGACTAAATCCGCCATTGTCCGCTGATTCTTCCACAAGCACCCAACCAAGTCCAACCATCTCGGACTTGTAGAAGGAACTGACAACATTTTTATCCAGAGAAACCACCGCACTAAAGAGCACCAGCGCCATGTCATTGTTCAACTCTTCCGGCAGCCAGCCTTCCCCAGCCCACACAACAGCCGGATCCGGCTTCGACCAAACCAAGCCACTATACAAGGCAATATCGTCACGTACCACCGTCATCTTCACACCATGTGGCGTCTCATGACAGCCAAAACAAGTACGGTTTTGCAGTTGAATGGCACTTTGAACCCGAGGTTCTGAATTATTGTGACAACCCTTGCAACCATCATCCTGATGGTATACTTTCTCGCTAGTCATGTTATTGCCGTGGCACGTAACACACTGGTCTCCTAAGCTGACAACATGCATATCAGAGTGTCCCGAAGTCGAGTTAATATCATGGCAAGCCGTACAGGTCGTATCTTTGGCTGCTATCGCACCCTGCACCTGCGTATTTACACTCACATGGCAGGTGAGGCAGGTAATAGTCTGACCTGCTCGATCCTTACGCCCTTCCCTCGCATGCTCCCTGGTCAGTGACCTTGCGTGACATTGGATACAAGACTCGTTGTCCTGCGTCAATGGCGCAACGTGCAGCTGTGGAATATCGTGGTTGTTTAGCAATCTAAAGGTAGACCCGGACACTCTGTATCTGGTGCCCGCCCCGGGCTGGTGACAAATAATGCAATCCCAGTTTTCCCTGTTGGTTGTCACCCTAAGTGGGAAGGAACCAGTTGTGTTTTTCGGCGAGTATTTTTTATTAGGATTGAGACCATGCGGAGGAAAGTTATCGGCTTGGTAAAGATCCGACCCGGAATCGTGGCATCTGCCGCAAACGTCAAGTGCTGTGACGTAGTTATGGCAATAGTCGCAACCAGTACCATAATGATCCCAGAAATAGTCTAGGTGAACAGCTTCATAAGGTAACGACCGGTTGCTCTTATTCCCGTGGCAGGGCAAGCACATACTTATATTGGAATCCAACATATCCGGATACGTATTGATATTGAATCCCCAGGTTTTGCTAGTCGTCAGTCCAATCCGGTCAATAGCCGTCAAGGAAACTGTATAGTTGCTCTCATTATCCAGCAGTACAGACGGAGTGTACGTAAGCTTTCCGTTACCCGGATTGTAATCCGCATCCACTACAACCCCATTTAATTTTAGGACAATAGATTGGAACGAGTCATTATCCGTCACAGTGGCAGAAATGGTTGGCTGTAATTCCTGTAGACCATATTTAAAAGGAGCCACATTTGAGATTACAGGAAATGTCCGAACCGTAAACGATCTGGTATATGCCGCAAGGTTGCCGAATTTGTCTTCCGCTGTAAGTACAACGGTAAAGTCCCCATCGGCTACCTTCTTATTATAGTCAACAAATACTTCTTTTAAGGAAGTTATAATGTACACTCCGGTACAAGAGTCAACATACCCCTGATATCTGAAAGCAAAGTCCAGTGGTTCACCGTTTAACGTTAACATCACATTATCGTTGATTTCAACCGTACTGTTAAGTTGAGCATGTAACCTAAGCATACCATTTGTGATTGTCATACCTTCTGTAAGATACAAGAATTTTGTCAGCGTCGGGCCTGTTGAACTGACAATAAAGCTCCAGTTGGAAGTAGCCAAGTTCCCACGCAGATCTCTTGCTTCCAGTTTCACATTGTAATTGCCGGTTATGAAGTCGTTGTCATAAGTAACCTTTCCTGTAGCTTCGTCATAGGTGTGGGGAACGTGACTGTTATTAATGTAAAGCTTTACGCTATTCCAGTCCACCCCAACATTATCCGTTACAACAGCAGATACCTGGGATGCACTAGCTAACTCGCTTTTGTTTGCAGGAGACAGGCTGCTAATCTTTGGCAGTTCAGCTACAGTGAAAGACCAAGTTTCTGTCATCACATTCCCTGCAACATCCGCAATGCTTATTTCCACATTCTGAATCCCATCCTCAAGTACTGAGGTGTTGACTTCAATTGTCCCTTCTCTATACTTAATCGCGGTCACAGCCCCGGTACAGGCGTCAATAACAGTCTCATATGCGAATGTCGCACCGAAGGGAACTCCGTTTATTTTGGCACTTACCGATGTGCTGTTCAAATTATCATATGTATCCTTAACGTATAGAGAAATCTTCGGGTTAGAGAATGTAAGGGTGCTGCCTTTAGCAGGGTACCACTTGCTGGGCTTTGGAGCAGCATCCACAGTAAACTTCCAGCTTGTGGACTCATAGACACCCTTATATGTGTCAAACATGTTGACCATTACGGTGTATTGTTTATCCAATAAATTGCTACTCGGTGTATACGAAATATTATAGCCATTAACTATAGGCTGAATCGTAATGCCTGCTGTAACATCTACACCGTCAAGCAACATTTCAATACTCTCCATGTCTATCGTTCCATCTACAGCACGTACAGAAATGGTCGGCTTTGATAAACCGGTAACCGTATTATTGGCCGGTGTAAAATTGCTGAACTTAACTTGTGATACAACATCAAAGAACCATGTATCCACCAAAACATTCCCATTAGTATCAGCAATGCTCACTTCAACGGTATGCGTACCGTTCTCCAGCACAGGGGTGTCAAGACTAATCGTCCCTTCCTTGCGATCTGTGATAATCCAAGTCGTTGTATTACTGCAAGAGTCATACTGCTCGTAGCCTTTGAACTTAAACGTGGTTGCCACAGGATTGCCGTTTAACTTGGCTTTAACAGACATAGCATTAAGATTGTCATACGTATCTCTAACACGCAAAGTCACCTGTGGGTTTGAGATGTTTAATGTAGCGCCTGAGGCCGGATATCGCTCCAGGACATTTGGTGCAGCATCGACGGTGAAACTCCAATTCGTTGTTTCGTAAGTCCCCTTCACTGAGTCATAGACCCCGGCATATACCGTATGCACTCCGTTAGCCAGTGTCCCAGGCACGTAGGAAAGCCGGTAGCCTCCCGTGATACTATCCAAGGATGGATTAACAGAAGACCCGTTAAGTTTCATAAATATATCGTCCACTATCAGTAAACCCTGGTTTACACCAATATCCAACGATACCAAAGGCGGCACCGAGGAAAGCACGCTTCCTCCGACCGGGGTTTGGCCACTGAAACTAATACCACTGCCAGCTGCGGCTACAAAGACTAAGCCGGCCAATGTAAGCAGGATCACAGCAACAATGATTGTCGACCTCGTAATTATGTGTAAACGGGAATATACCTGCCGTACTTTTTCCGTCATTTCCGACCCTCCTAACTGTAGGGTATATCGCTATAATCATATTAGACAACCTTACGGTTTATAACTGATGCTATACAAAACTACCACTGTGATAGACTACAACTTAATGGTACGCAATCTGTAATCTGGCATTCAAACTACCTTCAGTGTTGGGGATTTCTCCCCGGAAGAACCATATCGCAGCATACCGCCGATCTTTCCTGTACATTAACTCAAAATAAGGGCTTCCTAGGGCATAACTGCTCTCCAGCAATGTCCAGCCAGCCTGCTCCATAGCCTGCGTGTAAAAGAAGTAAACGTATGCTATGTCCAAATCGGCCCGACTGCTGAAGATAACTTTCGACGCATCATTTTCCAGTTCTTCAGGCAACCAGTTCTCTCCTGCCCACACCGCAGCGTCTTGTGGCAGTCCCCATGTAACACCGCCGTAAAGAGGAATGTCTCCGCGTACTGCGGTCATATATACACCATGAGGCTGCTCATGGCAGTCAAAGCAACTGTCTTTTTGTCTTAACACCGCATCCTGTACCGTTGGGTCATCGGTCACATGACAAATATAACAATCTCCGTTATGGTACTGCGTTTCATTCATCATGTTCATACCGTGGCATTCCGCACACTTGCCTTTTAATCCCGTCTCATGCTTTTCCGCGTGCGCCGTGCCTACCACAGCATTTTCATGGCATTGGTCACAACCGGTTTTTTTTCCGGCAATAGCCGAAGAAACCAGCGGACTGCCGCTCAGGTGACACGTATTACAGTCAAACATTGTCCCGCCGGAACCAAACCGTCCCGGCCGCGCATGTTCCCTTGTCAGGGAGCGTGCATGGCAGGCAGAACATGCCGAAATCTCTGCTTTGTGCAATTCAGGAATATCATGATGGTTCAGAGGCGCACCAAGCCTCCTTAGCGTCCCCGCCCCCGGCTGGTGACAAATCACACAGTCAAACATTTCCCGATTCCGCATGACACGCAACGGGAAATATACGTTGAAATTTTTCGGCTCATATAGCCTCATCCGTGAACCGTGCGGGTAATCCTCATCACTGTATGTCTGGCCGTGGCACTGGCCGCACCCGGCATTGACCGTAATGTAGTCATGACAGTTGTCGCAGTTGTTGTTTAAGTGGTCGCCACCAAAGTAGAGTTCCTTAGCATGGACATCTACATACAGATCGCGTAAATCGCTGCTCGGAGGCACCTTATGACAAATGATACAAAAATTAATGTTCGCGTCATACATATCCGGAAAGGTGTTTGTGTAGAACCGCCAGGTTCTGGTTACATTCAACCCTGTCTCATCGCTGACCGACAGGACTACAGTATGATATGACTCGTTCGCCAAAGGCTGCGTCGGCGTATACCAAATCCTGCCCGTGGCTGTGTCATCTTCATGCAGCACCGTTGTGCCATTTAAAGTTAGCACTATACTCTCCCAGTTAACTGCCGCCCCCTGGCCTTTTACAAACGCGGAAACAGTGGGCGTCATGGTACTCACCCCGTATAATATCGGGGTTTCCCCGGCTATCACAGGGGGTGAAGCACCAATAAACGTCCAGTTCCACGTTTTCTGGTTGCCCAGTTTGTCTTCCGCGAAGAGGCT
>JAGXRM010000028.1 GCA_018335855.1 Clostridiales bacterium | reverse complement strand
TGGAAACGGCTGTTTCGGCCCCTTTTGACGCGATTGTTACAGAGATTTGTATTCAGGTCAATGAAATTGTTAAAGAAGGGCAGCTTCTGTTTGTATTGGGAAAATATTGAACTCTAGGAAACTAGAAAAAGCAGTGCAGCAGGAAAATGTGGCGATTTAGCGAATCTATTTATGTTGCATCATGAAATGGAGGAGCTTGTTTATGCCTAAATTACCAGATTATTTTGGACCAGCGGCATTTGGTTTAAAAATGGGTGTGGTGGTACCAGGAACCGACTTGAATGGTATGGTGGTTTCTGCACTGCGTAAAGTAGCTGAAGATGATTTTTTGGGCAACACAGACGTTATTTGTGTAACGGAATCGGTTGTAGCCCGTGCGCAAAATAATTTCGTTTCCGTGGATGACGTGGCAAAAGAGCTACGCAATAAACTGGGACTCAAAGAAAACGGAAAGGTTGGCGTGGTATTTCCCATTACAAGCCGTAACCGCTTTTCTATGATTCTCCAAGGCATCGCCCGTGCAGTTCCCCAGGGCGAAGTGATTGTCCAATTGCCTTTCCCGGCAGATGAGGTAGGAAACCAAATTGTCTTGCAGGAAGTGGCCGAAACCCTTAACCTATGCGATGGCTTGATCCGCTTTGAGGATTTAAAGTATGAAGATTGCCTGCACCCCGTTACAAAAGTCAATTATTTGGCCATGTATCGGGACGTTATTGAGAGCCAGGGAGCTAAAGCCACAATCTTTCTCAGCAACGACCCCAAGATGATCATGAAATTTTCTCCAGACGGTGTGATAGCCGCCGATATCCACAGTCGGCACAATACACGTAAAAAACTATTGGAAGAAACAAAGAACTGCATTACCCTGCAGGATCTTTGCAACCAAGGAGACAGTTGGAGTGAATGGGGCCTGTTGGGCAGCAATATGTCATCAGGCAATAAGCTGAAGTTAGCGCCGCGTGAAGCTTCTGAGTTTGCCCGTAACCTCCGCGATAGCATTTTAGCTGCCACCGGTTGTAGCGTGGAAGTCCTGGTGTACGGAGATGGCGCCTACAAAGATCCCAGCACCGGAATTTATGAACTGGCAGATCCCATGCCCGTTTTTGGCATGACGGACGGTTTCCATGGTCGCTTCCGTGAAGGGATTAAATACAAGTATGTGGCCGACGTTTGCTATGACGAGGGTAAGAGTGTGGCCGAAATTGAAGCTCATCTGGCAGAAAAATGCCATGAACAGTTTGAACACAACCATATTATGACAGAAGGGACAACCCCGAGACGTGTTGAAGATGTCATTGCCAGCCTGGCTGACCTAGTTAGCGGCTCCGCTGATGCGGGAACCCCGGTTGTCATAGTAAAAAACATATTACGATAAAGTAGTCTTCGGCATTGGCAATGGGAACCATCACAATTCGCTTCAGAACTGGTAGCTGCCGCAGAGCTAGGCTACTCATCCTTCTTCATGTAGTGCAATGAGCGGGTTTCCTTACATCCAGGGCAACGTTTGCTTTGATGAAAATCCTGATTATTGACTAAAAATTTCACTCTTGTGCTGCTTAACGAAAATGCCCGCCTTGGCGCAGAAATTGCGAAAGCAATCAAAAATCTTATAGCTTAGTCGGACATAATGGTCCTCGATGAAACAGGAATCCCCCCTCTTCTAAACGAAGTGAAAGTGGGGGAGGTTCAATTCAACCCTTCGCCTGCGGCGGCAACCAGCAGTCGATTATCATAGCTCAAGATGCTAAGTTCGGGGATTTGCTTTTTTAAAGTAACCGCTGTACAGAGGTGCCAAAGGTCGGCACCACGAAGCGGCCATTTTTTAGACATAGATCTCATAATAGCCATATCGGGTGAGAGAGTTAAAAATCGCCAGGGGCCGTTTTCCAGTGCTTCGAAGGCAGCCGACACAAAAACCTCAGGAATCGTTTGTTCTCTGTGCATGCGAGCAATAACAGCACAAACTTCACTGTATGCCAAGGAAGTTAGAACGTGGAACCCATCGCAGTTTGCTTTCGCATACGCATCGTTACTGTGCCTGTCTTTGAATAGTGCTGATAAAACAGCAGAAGCATCCCAGTAGATGGCAACGTTATCCACGGTTTCGGTCCTCCTGTAAAATTGACTGTACATCTGTTTCTACAGGCAATGGAGGAGGTAGCTTTCTCGTTTCTTGGACCCGTGGTATAATCATTCCGGTCTGCTCCAGAGCGGCTACCCGCTGATATAGCGGTAGTTCTTCGTTCGTAAGACGGGTTAATTTGCAAACGGGGTTACCGTGGTCTGTGATAATAATGTCAGCGCCTTGGCGAACTTTTTTTACGAGGTTACTTAAGTTTGCTTTTGCTTCCCTTATACCTACATACACAAATTTTACCCCCTAAAAAAATTACGGTAATTATATTGTAACCACTGTGACTACAAGTGTCAATGTAGTTTAGTGAATGAACGACCGAGATATTGGAATCTTTGATTATGCTCCTTTGTGGTAGACAGTTGAAATAATAAAACTTTTACCATGAAGTGAACCAAAACCTTTTACTTTTCAAGTACATGAAAATGCCCGGCGGGTTGGTTTGAAACTCTTAATCAGACTCCAACTGTGCCCTGTAAAAACTGTGCCCGCAGTTCCGGTTCAAATTTTTCAATGGCATATCGCAACATGGTCCGTGGCATTTTAGAGTAATGCTGAGCCAGGAAATTATATTCCACAGCGAAATCCCGTTTACCCACTTCCCGTAGCATCCAACCAACTGCTTTATGGATTAGGTCGTGTTTGTGGTCAAGCAGATGTTCCGCAAGGTTTATTGTGTCGTCAAACTGGTTCTTCCTGATAAAAGCGAACGTGGCGATAACAGCAATACGCTGTTCCCACAGGTTCGACGACTCTACCAACCGGTATAGGATGCTTTTGTCTTTATCGAGCAGGTATGCGCCCAGGATTTTATCAGCGGATGAGTCTACGAGATCCCAGTTATTCACGTTGGCTGTCTGCGAAAGATACAAATCCACGATATCAGTTTTTTCCTGCTCTGTAATCACCGGGCCCGGTCTTGAAAAAACGGGGCAAGAATTGAGCCTTGTCTGAATCCACATGTAGGGCTAATTGTTGTTTAACAAGTGTGCTTGCATTCATGGTATTATCTCGCTCTCTGTTAATAAAAAATCAGCACGTTCTCACCTAGGGGCAAACAAGGTTTTTTGCGTGGTTTGTCGAAAATAGGAAATAAATAATTAATGACGATACTGGAAGGGTGGTAAAGTGCAGATACTGGTCCTTGTACAGGGGATTTACGGACATAGAATTGCTGACAATATACGCGATAAAGGGCCTGCTGACTGGGAAGTGCGGATCTTTGAGGTGCCGGCAATCAGTGAGCAGGTTATTGATGAGCCGGAGCTTTATTTGCCGGAGAAGATTCTGCCGGCTGACCTGATTCTCCATCTTGCCGAATCTCAGCAGGCTGCGCAGTTGATCCCGGCGGTGGCCCAGGCAAGCGGCGCTAAAGCCGTCATTGCCTCGATTGACAGCTCAGTGTGGATACCCGTTGGGCTACGTAACCAGTTGCGACGGGAACTGTCTAAAAAAGGTATAACCATTGTTTTCCCGGAGCCGCTTTGCTCCCTTGATGAATCCAGCGTTGGCTACGGGGAAACTTTGCAGCCATATACTAATGATATCATCAGCAGCTTTGCCCGCTGCTTCGGCAAGCCAATACTTGAGGCTGAAATTGACGAAGCCGGTAAAATTACGGACGTAAAGGTAAAAAGGGGTTCTCCCTGCGGTTCCACCGAATATACAGTAGGAAGGGTCCGGGGAATGGATGCGGAGAAAGCCGTACCTACAGCGGGACTGATGTGCCTGCATTATCCCTGCCTTGCATCCATGAGATTTGAACAGACCGATGCCGGTGTGGACACCATCATGCACAATTCAGGCAGAATTTTTAATGAAGGCATGGAAAATGCTTTAAAGAATAAAAAACAAACTTCTGCACGGGAAGGAAGAGGATAATTCCTTACAGTTGAACCCGCTCCGGGTTTCGAAAACTTGCTTCTGGCAACGTCAGAGCATAATCAATCTGCTGCAGCATCTTTTCCTTGTCATGGGGCAATCTGCCGTGTACATCGCAATAGTTAGACACATGGTCGCTATATAGCAGGCTGTCAATCTTCTGCAAATTGTCCACAAACAGTTTTGTTTCCAACAACGCCTCATGGGGCGAGAGGATAGAGAACTCTCCGTTTTTGTACATGGCATGCATTTGTGTGCCCTTTGATGGCATAAACGTACGTAGCCGGATAAAGTCGGGGTTTATCTCATTTAGTGCTGTAGCGCTGTTTATGGCATGCTGCCGGGTAAGTGACTTACCGCCAACTCCCACAATAATGTACTCACTAAGTTCAATTGCGGCCTCTTTGATCATCAGGCCGGCCCGGATAATTCCTTCCCGGTCGGTCCCTTTGTTAATCAGGGATAATACTTCATTATCCCCTGATTCCATGCCGGAATGGATTCGCTGTAGACCTGCATCTCTGAGCAGCCGCAGTTCAGCTACCGACTTTTTCAGTATAAACCGGGCTGAGCCATACACAGTGATTCGCTCCAGTCCGGGGAACACTTCCTGAGCATACGTAAAGATCTCCACCAGTTCTTTAGTTTTCATCACAATTGTATTGCCATCGGCAAAAAAGACGGAACGGACCTGATTTCCGTAATAATCTCGTGCCATATCCAGATCTTCTTTGATATCTTTAACCGGACGGATCTTAAACCGGCTCTCCCGATACATGGAACAAAAGGAGCACCGGTTGTGCGGACAACCTACTGTGGCCTGGATAATCAGACTGTTTGCTTCACTGGGTGGCCGATAAACCATGCCTTCATAACGCATATAATCCCTCCTGAAACTTAGCCTAAAGCAACAGGGGTTCTCTGTCAACCTGATATAGAAAACACAGAAACCCTCCGGACGGACTTTTTAGCGTCCATTTAGAGGGTTTCAGTTTAGTTTTAGTCTGAATTTTTAAGCTTATCGCGCAAGATTATGCCAAGTTGCTTCGCTTTTTCCTGCAACTCCGGCAGTTTGTCAAAATCCTTAAACATGTGGGACTCCACTTTTGTTCCTTCACCGTAGAGTGCCTTGACGTTTGATACCTGGCATTCTTCTCCGTGCCCACAAAAGAGGCAGGTGGGATGACCGCAGGTCTGCATACTGCCTACCACTTCCATACCCTGCGCTTTACAGAAGAGCTTGAGCCAGTCTTCTACGGCTTGATTGCTCTTATAGCCGCCGGCGATTACGACGGCCCGCTTGCCTTTAAGCTGCATGTTGCAGTGGCGCAAGGAGTAGGTCCGCTCGCAGAATGTTTTTGTCCGGGCATCGGTGGTAGCAAATGTGGGGTAAGCACCGATAATTATTGCATCAGCTTCGCGAATTTTCCCCTCAAGTATTTGACTGTAATCGTCTTTTTGCTTGCAATGGTTGTCATCAACACATTTAAGACATGCGATGCAGGGATTAACTTTATAACTAGCTAAGCGGATAAATTCTCCGTCGAGGCCGGTGGCGTCCATTACCGCTTTTACTGTCTTATCCACGTTGCCGCCCTTGACCGAACTGCCACTAATTGCAAGAATTTTCATGTCGATACCCCCTGTAATGTAAGATTATAGTTTTATCATATACCTTTAGGGGGAAGTACGCAGTAAAATATTTAACACTTCAATCGATAATAAAAATATCCCAGCACTAAAAAAGGGCTGAAGTGCACGAACTTTTATAAAATGAATTCCCGGTTGTTATGATCAACACAGCCTACCGTGACGTCACAGGAAAACGACTTCTGTAGCAGTGCTGCAAGTGTGTTACGGGCTGCCATGACCTGAGTGTCATTTTTTCCTGTAAAGCCATCAATGGGGAAGAAGATGTTTTTACTCTGTGTTGTTATTTTCCCCAGTTCACTCTGACGCCAGATCCAGCGCCGTGTTCTGACATGCGGACCGACTGTGTAAATGAGCTCGCCCGCATCCAGTATTTCCGTATCCGTCTGGCCAAAGGGGCGAAACTGTTCGCCGCCAACAGAAAAACGTACTGTGATGTCGTCATCAGCCTGATCCAGATCATGGGCGCCCAGCGGGACCAGATATTTTAATGACACGGCGTTGGACAAGTCAACAACAGCGTTTATGTTGGGCAGGCCTTTTTTTTTCGCAACCCTGGAAACCATTGCTTCTATCGAGCTTTGGAATTTATAAACACTCTCTGACACTGAAAACTTCATCTTTTTCCTCCCTCGTACGTTTGTTGGATGTCGATGGTCATACCTAATAATTAATAGCTTTGCCGCTTCACATAGAATTTCCTGCTTGCGGCCGCCAGAAAAACAGCGCTAGGCCTCCAGAAATACAGGTTAAAGATGCCACGCGATACCAGTAGATGTTTACCAGGAAGGTATGTCTGTGTTACGATAGCAACAGTTATATAATCTAAAGCAGAAAAACGTGTCAGCGGGAACCGCCTGTCACATTAACAGATCTGGCGAAAAGAGGAGGATTCGTGTTTTATGATGACCCGAAAGGAAAGAGTTAAGTCAGCATTTAAACGTACGTTTGCCGACCGTGTACCAGCGTATCCCATTGTAGGCGGTTTTGCTGCCCAACTTGTCAACAAAACAGTAAAAGATTATCTGACGGATACGGAGACACTGGTGGCAGCCCAACTGGCCGCCAACCAACGATATAGCCCTGATATTGTAGTAATCATGGCCGATTTGCTGATGGAAGTGGAGGCATTAGGCGGCAAGCTGACTTTCCCGGACAACGCCGTCTGTTACATGAAAGACCATGTGTTGGAGGAGAAAAGTGCGCTTTCTCGGATGCAAATTCCCGATCCGTTACAAGATGGCCGCCTGCCGCTTTATCTTGACGCTTGTCGCATCATCAGTAACCAAATCAAGGATGCCCCTGTCGGGGGTGTTTTGACAGGACCGTGGTCGATTGCGGCCAGTCTGCGGGGTGTGGAGAACATTATTTTTGATACATTCAAAGACCCGGTTTTTGTACATGAGCTACTTCATTTTTGCACCATGGTGGCCAAACGAGTTGGAGATGCCCTGCTTTCGACAGGTACCGGCCTGAGTTACTCCGAGCCCACCGGTTCCTGTAGTGTAATTTCACCTTCCATCTATAGGAAGTTTATAAAAGCGCATCACATCGAATTGGTTGAGTATTTCAGAGAAAAACGTGCAGCGGTGACCTTCCACATTTGCGGCAATGTCAATCCGATTATGGAAGACCTTGTTGAAACCGGGGCTCCCGCCATCAGCATTGATTCCATATCTTCGCTGGAAAAAATGATTCGTGTTGCAGATAAAAGAACGGTAGTAATCGGCAATGTGGATACCAATGCTTTCGAGAGCGGCTCCAGAGAGCAAATTGAATCTGAAACCCGTCGCTGTATCGCTGATGCCGCTTCTTCGGGGGCGTTTATTCTGGCCTCAGCCTGTGAAGTCCCTCCAACGGCGACTCCGGAAAGCGTAGACTACTTCATGGACGCTGCAGTTAAGTACGGTACTAATGTTAAATAATCTATAGCACGCATTAAACAAAGAAGGCCGGTAAAGTACCGGTCTTCTTTGTTTTCGCCAGCAATGGCAGAAATTGAAATCATTCAGAAAAAATTAGAGGGAAAATGGGTTCGCTGATAAATATATCAGTAAGGTTGTTTATGCAAATACGTTATCTGTGAGGGAAACAGATGAAAAAAGATGATAACTGGAATACTCCGGTAAGCATTGAAGATATGGAGAACTTAGATGAAGATTTAATCAATCAGTTAAATGAGAAATATGATGGTCACGATACGGTTGAAACAACCGTTGGCAGATCAAAGGGAATTAGGGTTGTGGGCCTGATAACGGCTCTGGCGCTGATTGTTTTAGCTTTCAACAATCTGTTTATGGTTTTTAACATACCTCCTTTGGGTTTTGTGCAAAGGTCCAGGCAACTGGTGCAGGATCCTGAAATACATAAGCTGAGGGAAGCAGTTGTGATAGTCAGTTCAGCAGATTCCCGAGGGACGGGTTTTAATATCGATAAAAATGGACTGATTATCACGAACAATCATGTAATTAAAAATGCCGGTATTGTTAATGTAAGCTTTACACGGGGGCCGCTGTATACAGGTAAGATATGGGCAAATTTTCCTGAGATTGATCTGGCGGTGATACGTATTGAGGGAGAAAATCTTCCTGTTATCGAAATAGAAACGGAAACGGAGTTGGTTGCAGGAGATGAAGTTTTGATTATCGGCAACCCGCTATGGCTTTCATTTATAGTGACCGAGGGAGAGGTTGTTGGCAGTGCAGTTTTAAAAGGGTGGGATGAAACGGTTTTAATGATCAGAGCTCCTATTCATAAAGGGAGCAGCGGTAGTCCTGTTATTAACAGCGAAGGAAGAGTGGCAGCTGTAATTTTTGCCACGGTACAAACGGAACAGGAAGAAATAATAGGGTTGGCAGTGCCCATCAATAATCTTTTTAGAGAAAACAATAAATAAGTAAACGCCGCAAGAAGTGCGGCGTTTTTACATTCCCTTAGATTAGCAGTAACTTAAATAATATCATGACCGCCGCTGGGGTAAGATGTTTGTAATCGATTCATATAACTGCCTCCTGATACGAACATATGTTTGTTTTTAGTGTATCATATGAGATGCCGTATGAGAAGTGTCAGGTTATTAAAATTATTTAAGAAAATGGGAAAGGAAAATAAACAATTTTGTGGAAGTATTGTCTTAGTTAATTATTTAGCAATAGAATAGGTAGGCAAACCTGTTGAAAAATAGGGACGCAAAGCCATGGGTCTTCGCTGAGGAAAAGCAAGACAGCCGGTTGCAAAGCGAGTATAGAAACTGCTTACGCCGGGCAGTTTTTTTGTTGGAGGTGAAACGGTTGGACACATCGCTATTGTTTTCCTCGGGGTTTTGGGAAAAAGCCTGGGAGGAGGCCAATATAAAAGACAAGGAAAGACGAGAAAAAAAAGCGGTGGATGTTTGGAACCGCCGGGCCGCTAATTATGAACGCAATGTAGGCAGTGACTCAGGACAAAAGAGAGTGGATGCGTCATTGGCCTTTCTGGAAAGTTATGGTATCCTGAACAGGAAGCTAAAAATAATGGACCTTGGCTGCGGGCCGGGAAATTTCTCCCTGGCTTTTGCGGAACGGGGCCACAGCGTCTGGGCGCTGGATCCGGCTGAAAAGATGTTGGAGCAGCTTCGCATGAAGCTGGAAACAAAGCCGGAACTCGAAGCACGGGTAACCCCTGTTGTCGCAGATTGGATTCCTCTGGAACTTGAAGATTACGGTTGGGAAAAGCATTTTGATTTAATTTTTGCCTCAATGACGCCTGGGATAAACAATGTGCCCACATTGCAGAAAGCCATAAATGCTTCCAAGGGTTATGTTTATCTTAGCCGCTTCGCAGGACCGCGGAGTCAGCCCTCGGTGGAAGCGATTTGGCAGCGCTTGCACGGCAGCGTCTATTATAGCCAGTCACTGGATATTCTCTTCCCTCAAAATTGGCTCTACGCCACAGGGTACCGCCCGGCGGCCCATTATGTTCGCTGGGAGCGGGAACACAGTCAGCCGGTTGCAGATGCGGTAGATGAAATCCGTAATGTGCTGGCATTGCGGCTGGATATGAATGACGCGGTGGAAGCAGCTATTGAGGATTACGTAGCAAAACAGGCTAAAGACGGGATTTTTACGGAAATAAAAGGTGCTACTTCAGCTATGTTGTTGTGGCGGGTAGACAAAGACGTAATTAACCGAGGAGGTTAAATTGTGGCAGTTACTGTAATCGGAGCAATCCGTCAAAAGAAGCTGTTCATCGGGAAAAAAGTACAAATTCAAGGGAAAGATGCTGATTTGGAGACCACAGCTAAAGTGGTACAATGCGACGCGGATACATTAATGCTGGAGTTATTTGCTTCGGCTGTATATCCCCATGAAAAGCTACATAGCCAGAAGAAAATGACAGTTAGCTTTGTGGTCCCCGAGGATGCAATCTATTCCTTTGACGGTTACGTGGTCAGCTATAACGATGGAGCGCAGATTTTGCTTCTTGAGCAGGTTACTCCGTTGAAGAGAACGGAGCAACGGCAGAACTATCGGCTTAAAACTGCCAAACTCATGTATCTTTCCCTGGAAGAAGATAATGGGAACGGGCTGGCGGGCGCATCGTGGCAACAAGCAGGTTTACTGGATATCTCCCGGGGAGGGGCCAGCGTTTTGTCTCCTGTATCAGTTCCTGCCAAATATATTGTTAAGGTGCTTATTCCGCTTACTGAAGTGGACTATGTTCTGGAAACACAAGCACAGGTTGTCCGTGAAAAAAAAGGAGATGAAGGCCAGATCATCTTAGGCCTAACGTTTCAGGACTTAACCCTATTAGGACAGGAACGGATTCTGGACTATATATTGAAAGTTTGGTCCGGGAGTCATAACGAACGGACTGAGAGTAAACAGGTTAATATTTAAATGGTTCGTAAACCATGGGGATGCCGGTGCCTTTGCTAATCATTTCGTTTAGTGACATCAGGTCGCTGCGGTTTACTTCCTGTAGGCTGGTTTTTCCCAGTGCTTTTATGCCGTCGCCAATCTCCTGTCTACAGGCTTCCAGAAACTTGTACAAAGCGTCGGTGGCGTCTTTCACATTGAGCTTTTTACTGAATTGACCGTCATACCAGACAACCTGTGTTGGCGGCTCAAACGGTAGCGCTTTTAGGGCCTGGGTGTGGGTCAGAGCAAACAAGGCAATAGCGCCGATATAACTGGCGTCGGCGCCCAGTGCGCATACTTTTAACATATCGCCTGGTGTCCTGATTTTCCCTGCGGCAATCAGGCTGACTTGGTCTTTAAAGTTGTTCTTCTCCAGCCAGTCCGCGGTACGGCTGATGGCGAAAAGCAAGGGGATACCGAAATCATCCTGAAGGATGGGAGCAGAGGATTTTGTAGCTGCTTCCGCTCCTTCCATAGCGATAAAATCTACACCTGCGTTGCAGACCCATTCTAAATCGGCCTCAAGATGTTTCCCCGCTGCCATTTTTATGCCAACGGGGACACCTTCTCCGATTTTTTTTAGTTTCTCCACTAGTTTTTTCAAGTATTTGGGATCCGGGACTTCAGGCTGGCGGGAGTGGGCCACCACGTCTTTTCCCTTAGGATATTTATACGCGTCTCTCAGCTCTTTATCCAGCTTGTTTGCTTTCATGACGTGCCCCAAGCCTGCCAAAGCACCTTGTCCGATTTGAATCTCAACGCCGTCGCACTGTCGGATGATTTCTTGTGTTTTGTCCCAATCTCCCCGGTGATACTGATAGATTAGATATTTAGCGGCTTTACGCTCACTGGGGAGGAAAGGGCCTTCGCCGGTATTTGTAGCCGTACCAGCCTTTGTTGCGCCTTGTGCTAAAGCAATCTTGGTTTTCTCAGACAGCGCGACTCCGTAGGCCATGGGTGAAATAATTACGGGGAAGTCTATGGTAAAGGGTTTTTTGGCTTTCTTGCCGATTGTAACATGGGTGTCCACCTCTAGGTCAAAAGCTGTGGGCATGATGTGAAGCTGCTCAATAGACAGCATTAGATCATTCAGTCCGGGAAACTTTTTCGGGGATCCCATAGGGCGGGCGATGGTTTTCCCCTCAGTTGCCCGCATATTGGTTTCAATGACAGTCTGGAGGCCAATGCGATTTGTGGATGTAACCAGCTCCCAGATATTTTCGTCATACAGATCTTCCAAGATTAGTTTTACGGAATTATCATGGACTTTATCAATGACTTTACGACCCATAAGCTTGATGGCGTAAGTGCCGGCCATTGTTGCAGCGCCCATGGCCAGCGCCTTTCTTAGTTTTTGATTTTTCATTACCATCCCCCTTGTAATGCTTCAACGGTTGTTATGTACTATTACGTTGCCCTGTGTGAAAAGGTTTAGTAAACATTTTAGGATTTTTTATGCCGACGGCGAACCCTCAAAAATGAAATAGATAACACATGCAGGAAATCCCATAATATTAAATTATTAAGGATACTGGAACGAACTTTACATAATATTAAGATTCTTTAACATTTCACCCTGTGGGTAGATATTATCGCGGTTGCCTGCTGGTTCTTTTTTACTCTATAATGAGCCTAGTTAACATAATGGCAAATGAGGGTAAAAAAGAAAGGGGAATATATGTTGAAGAAGAGATTGCAAGCAGTTATCGTTGTCTTGATTCTTGTCTTGTTAGGACAGGTGGCAAATGCTTCGGGAAGTTATGTAGTGCAACGGGGGGATACATTGTGGCTGATAGCCCAGCGTCATAACACCACAGTGAACGCGTTAACATTGGAGAACCGTTTAAGTAACCCCAATGTGATTGAGGTAGGCCAGACACTGGTTTTGCCCGGTTCCGATTTGCGAATACATATTGTTCGCCCCGGGGATACATTATGGCTGATTTCACGCCAATACAATGTAACGTTGGATGCTTTGACCAGACAGAATAATATTGGTAATGCCAATTTACTACTGGTGGGAACCCCGTTGGTTATTCCAAACGGCGGAGTCATTCCTGTAGTACAAACACTTCCAGTAGCACCAACACCTACAGTAGTAACACCTACAGCAGCACCAACACCCATTGCCTCCCGCAGCGGCCGTGTTTTTTCGGCAAGTGAACTGGATCTGTTTGCCCGAATCGTTCATGCCGAGTCTGCAGGAGAGCCTTATATCGGTCAGGTAGCTGTGGCGGCCACCATTTTAAACAGAATTGACAGCTCCCGTTATCCCAACACCATGTCCGGCGTCGTTTATCAGATAGACAGCGGGTTTTATCAGTATAGCCCCGTTCTTGACGGACGGATTAATCTGCCGGCTAATGAAAGCGCAAGAAGGGCTGTGCGAGACGCTATTGATGGACAAGATCCATCTTTGGGTGCTACAGGATTTTACAATCCGAAAAAAACATCAAATGTCTGGGTTCGTCAGCAACAGGTAACTACAGTTATCGCTGATCATGTATTTTTTAAATAAGAAATAAAACGGAATCAGCAGGGCTTGCTGGCAGGTCTGTGGGAATTTCCGGCAGTGGATGTTGATGCAGGTGGTAAAACAAGCAGTTTAACATTGCCTGACGGAGACGGATGGCGCTGGGTGAGTGCCGGGGAAATGAAAACATTGGCGTTCCCCAAAATTTATCATCCCGTAGTTTCTGAGGTTTGCCGTAGGCTTCAATAATTCATAGGTACAAAAAAAAGCGATTGCACTTTGCAATCGCTTTTTGATGTATTCTATATGGTGCGCCCGCAGGGATTCGAACCCCGACTTCAGGCTCCGGAGGCCTACGTGATATCCTTTTCACTACGGGCGCAATGCTAGAATATGATAACATCTTTAGCGGCAAAAGTCAAACAGACGGCTTAGGTAAAAATAGGGAGTGTTTGGACATACTATCTGAAAACGTTGGGGAGGCGCTTATGGTAAGACCCAGAATTCTCACTGTGGTGCGGCCGGTGGCAGGGGGAATCCGTGTCCATGTTAAGCATTTATTGGAAAACCTATCTAATGAATTTAACTTTTGCGTGGCTTGTCCGTCTGAATTAGCAGATGATTTTACTGAGTTGGCAACGGAAATATTTCCTGTTCCCATGGGGAAAACGCTAAATCCTGCCCAGGATCTGGCCGCAGTTTGTAGCATGACAGGCAAACTCCGCAGGGAAACGTTCGATCTTGTCCATGCCCATGGATTCAAAGCGGGGATGGTTGCACGAATGGCGGCCAGGGCGTGCCGTGTCCCCTGCCTGATTACTGTACATAATGATTTTGCCCACGCCAACGTGTCGCAATTACGCATGGTTTATCTGGCAGCAGAAAGATATTTATCCCGGTGGACCACAGGCTATATCGCAGTTTCGGCCTGGCTTGCCGAAGAACTGCAGGGTGCTTACGGTGTTAGCCCTGATCGGATTGTCATTATTCCCAATGGTATTGCCAGACCGGCAGGGAACATGCCATTGGAGGAGGAACTGCCTTTCCCCGACAATATGCCGTTAGTGGGAACAGTAGCGAGGCTGGCGCCGCAAAAGGGCGTGGAATACTTTATCCGTGCTGTGGCAAAACTGCAACTGCAATACACTCATACGGGTTTTATTATTGTCGGGGACGGCCCGTTACGCGGGGAACTGGAATCCCTTGCCCGGCAGTTGGGGTTGGACGGGCGGATTTACTTTGCCGGCTATCGGCAGGATGTGCCGGCAATTCTGGCTCGCATAAAGATTTTTGTCCAACCTTCTTTAAGTGAAGGGCAGGGAATCACAGTTTTGGAGGCAATGTCGGCGGGCTGTCCGGTGGTTGCCAGTGCAACAGGAGGCTTAAAGGAACTGATTCGCCACGGAGAAAACGGGTTGTTGGTCGAACCGGGTGATATAGAGCAATTGACGGATGCTGTCAGATTATTACTGGAAGATGATAAACTTGCGGAAAGCCTGGCGAAGCAGGCTGCAACAGTTGCAGAAAGGTATGATATCCGTAATATGTTGGAGAGTACACGAAACACTTACTATCGTGTGATGAAAGGGGGGACGCTCGTTTGAAAATGGCGTCCCGTGCTCTATTGATTTTATTGTTTTTTTTGTTGTGGCCGGCTGAATCGGTTGCCGCGGGAAAAGTTGTCATTGTTTCCGTCAACCGGACCAATTTACGTACTGTGGCGGCTGATCAGTCCCTTGCTCCCTGGCTGGCGCGGGGCGCGGTATCCCTTGTTAATATTTCCACGGCAGCACGGCCTACCACAGAGCATGTTTACGTTACCCTGGGGGCCGGATCCCGGGCTGCAGGAACGGATAACACCAGGTTGGCGTTTAATGCTGACGAAGAATGGACGGGCTTAATAGCGCGGGAGATCTACCACCGCCATCAGGGGACTGAAACGGATGCTGGCGTTCTCCATTTGGCGTTTGCTGAAATAGCTAAACTAAATTTTACGTTTCAGCATCCGGTTACTCCGGGATTGCTCGGAGACATGTTGCGTAGTGCCGGCTTGGTAACGGCAGTTATCGGTAATGCGGACGGGCCGTCGGTCTCCCGGGAATCTACCGCGTTTCTTGCCGACAGTTCTGGCAGGGTTGGCCTGGGGGACGTCAGTCGGGCTATTTTGGAGAAAGACACGCGGTTTCCGTTCGGATTGCGGACAAACCGTGATAAGGTATGGCTGGAGTTTAACAGGCTGTGGCCCTCTGCCGATGTAATTCTGGTTGACTGGGGTAATACAGTCCGCCTTGATGAATACCGGCCACTGTTGCGAGCGCAAGTGGCGGATGATTTACAGGAGGAAATATTTTCAGATTTGTCCTGGTTTCTTACCCGCGTGTTTTCTCTTCTTTCTCTGGAAGATACATTAATTATACTGGCGCCAGCGCCGCCTACGGGAGAAACCGGCGGCGGGCTGCTCAGCTATATAGCGATATTGGGCGGCCGGTTTCCTCCGGGAAGTTTGCTGACATCGGCGACGACCCGCCGTCCTGGTATTATCGCTGCGGTAGACGTGGCGCCCCTGATTCTTGATAATCTGGGGCTTAGCGTGCCGGGGAACATGGTTGGCCGTCCTGTGGGTTTGGCCGCACCGGGGGGCACAGCGGAATTGCTGGGTATGCAAAGAGAAATTGATCGAGTTTTCCGGCTGCGTCCGCCATTAATGAAGACGTATGTTTTTTTTCAGATTGTCTTCGTACTTGGCGCTCTGCTGAATCTTTTCATACGCATTCTGCCGATTCGAAGATTTGAATCGCTGCTATTTGCACTGATTGCTTTCCCTGCCGTTCTACTATATCTCCCTTTGCACACCGTTTCTGTTCCAGTTGGCTTTACGTTAAGTGTACTTGCTACAGTGGCAGTTGCTTTTCTCTTGCAAAAACTTTTTACAAGTATCGTAGCAAAGCTGGCTGTCGTTGGTGTGGTAACAACTTTATCGTTAACCATTGATCTGCTGCGTAATGCTCCGTTGATGAAAGTTTCTGTTCTCGGCTATGACCCGGTTTCCGGTGCCCGCTTCTACGGGTTGGGGAATGAATATATGGGGGTTTTGGTTGGTTCTTCCGTTTTGGCCGTGACAGCATTGCTTACACTTTTCCCTCATTGGCGCCGGTGGCTGTTGCCGATATCTGTGATATATCTTCTGGCTCTTGTAATCCTTATCGTTTCACCTGGGGGGGGAGCCAACTTTGGCGGGACTGTAACAGCGTTTACTGCATTTATTGTAACGGTGACGATTCTGGGACAGTTTCGTCCGGGGTGGAGAAGTGCTGCAGCGGCATTGCTTGTAGCCACTCTGATAGCGGGAATCGCTGTATTACTTAATGTTTTTGTAGCCCAAGGTGACCAATCCCATTTGGGCAGGACATTGGCCATGGTAGAACGGGATGGCTGGCAGGCATTACGTGATGTGGTATCCCGTAAAGCGGCAATGAATGTAAGGCTTTTTAGATATTCACAGTGGAGCCGTGCTTTTCTCGCTTTTCTTACAGTGCTGGCCGTACTCTTTTACAGACCCCACGGCATACTTCGGGAGATCCACCGTAGTTACCCACAACTGACCGCAGGGTTTCTCGGCATTATTGCAGGTAGCGTGACAGCGTTCCTGGTTAACGATTCCGGGGTGGTGGCGGCGGCAACCACGCTGCTTTATGCCGGGGTGCCCATTATTCTTTTTTCCGGAAGGATTGTAGAAGCAACATAATCTGTTGATAGGGAATACTTACAGACAATACATATCACTTCCCAGCAAAAATAGGATATTGTAAAAAAAGAGAGATATTTGCCGAAAGTATGGAGTTTTTCTGGGTAAAATATTGGCGAAGGCAGGAAATCAGCGGTATGAATGGAATATAGTATTTTGTCCGTTTTATGGAATGTGTGTGAAAATTACTGAAGGAGGAGCGGCTTTTGACAATATTTAAGCGTACACGCTTAAACAACGGGATTAATCTCTTTATTCACCCAACCGGCAAGTTTAAAACTGTTTTGGTGCAGCTGATTTTCCATCGGCACCTGCGGGCAGAGGATGTAACTGACTGCTCCTTGTTGCCATCCGTGCTGCAGAGGGGTAGTAACATGTATCCGACCAGACAGCAGTTGGCATATAAGCTGGAAGAACTGTACGGCAGTGAATTAATGGCCGATGTGTCAAAAAAGGGCGAGCGGCTGTTTGTTACGTTTACTATGGATCTGGTACATGATCAATATCTTCCTGGTGAAAATGAACTGTTACGCAAAGGGCTGGCCATTTTAAAGGATTTGATCAGCGACCCTGTATTGGAAGGTAACGGTTTTAAGTCTGACTATGTCACCCAGGAAAAAGAACAACATGAAAAAGTAATAAAAGGTTTGATTAACGATAAAATTGCGTATTCTGTAGAGAGATGTCTGCGGGAAATGTGTAAGGATGAGCCTTTTGGTGTATTCAAATATGGCGACGTGGAAAAACTGCGGCAAATTGATAATAAGTCACTTTACCGCTTTTACAGGGATTTTTTGACGGAGAGCCCTGTTGACCTCCATATTATCGGAGATGTGGACCCGGAAAGGGTCGCTGCACTCGTTGATGAAGTGCTGCAGTTTGACCGGGGAACGGAAATGACTATTCCAGCAACTGTGATAAAGGGCGATAACGGTGAAGTAAAATATGTCTCGGAAAAGCTGGATGTAAGCCAGGGGAAGCTGGTTTTAGGGTACCGGACAGGTCTGACATATGCGGATGACGATTACTTTCCGCTCCTCATGTATAACGGAATTCTCGGCAGTTTTCCCCATTCAAAGCTGTTCCAGAATGTCAGGGAAAAAGCCAGCCTGGCGTATTACGCCTACTCGCGCTTGGAAAAACATAAAGGCTTGATGATTGTGTCGGCGGGAATTGAAGACAAAAATTATCAACAGACTCTGGAGATTATTGAGAAGCAGATTGAAGATATGCGCAAAGGCGATTTTGGACCTGAAGAGTATGAAAATACCCAAAGCGGTCTGCGCAACCAATTTATGGTGGAAGAAGATAATCCGGCGTTGGTGATTAACCGCGCTCTGGACGGCATGCTCTCCGGTCGGGTTGAAGATACCGGCCAGTTACTGGAACGGTTGGCTGCCGTAACCCGGGAAGATGTGGCACGGGTCGCCGACAACATAAAACTGGATACAGTATTCTTTCTTTCCAACAAGGGGGTGAACAGGCATGAACAAAATTGTTGAGAACACCCTGCTGAAAGAAAAGATTATCTGGCGGCGCATTGAGCCGGGTTTGGAAGTTTTCGTCCTCCCCAAAAAAGGGTACAAGAAAAAGTATGCCACCTATTCTACTAACTTCGGCTCTATCGACTCCCATTTCATCGTAGAAGGGGAAGGCAAGGAACTGATCGTGCCGGACGGCGTTGCCCACTTCCTTGAGCATAAGCTATTTGAAGATGAGGAAGGCAACGTCTTTGACCGCTTTGCAAAACTCGGAGCGTCGAGCAATGCGTTTACCAATTTCACAAACACCACATATCTGTTCTCCAGCACTGATCACTTTGAAGAATGCCTTGAAATCCTGCTCGATTTTGTCCAAAATCCGTATTTTACTGAGGAAAGTGTGGAAAAGGAAAAAGGAATTATTGAGCAGGAAATCAGAATGTACGAAGACAACCCCGGTTGGCGCATCTTCTTTAACTTGCTGATAGCTCTTTACCGTAAGCATCCGGTGCAGAAAGATATTGCAGGAACCGTGGAAAGTATCAGCCATATTGATAAAGATGTGCTCTATAAATGCTACAGGACATTTTATCACCCCAGTAACATGGCTGTGTTTGTTGTGGGCGATGTAGACGCGGACAAGGTGCTTGACCAGGTGGCCTCAAATATTGGCAAGCGCAATTACAGCCCTCTGGGGGAAATTAAGCGGATATATCCGGAAGAGCCGCGGGAACTGGAAAAGGAGCAAGTCGTCCAGGAACTGGTGGTATCTCAGACTATCATGAACATTGGCTTTAAGGATTTGGATGTGGGCTATGACGGTGAACGTTTATTTCAGCGGGAACTGGCTACGGCGCTGGTACTTGATGTTGTTTTCGGTTCCAGTTCAAAGCTTTACAATGAGCTCTACGAAGAGGGTTTAATTGATGACGAATTCGATGCCGGTTATGTGGCTGAAAAAGAATACGGCCACACCATTATCGGCGGAGAAACGGCAAATCCCGAGAAGTTGTTTGCGCGACTGACAGCGGGAATAAAGCAGGCACAGCAGGACGGAATCAGCGCTGAGCAATTTGAGCACCACCGCCGGAAAATGATGGGTGATTTTTTAAAGAGTTTCAACTCATTAGAGTTTATTGCCAACAACTTTCTTGCTTACCACTTCAGGGGGATTAACTTTTTTAACTACCTGGATGTGTTGCAGAAGTTGACCCTTGAAGACGTCAACCGGCGCTTGCAGGAACATTTTGGTGAAGAAAACCGTGCCCGTTCCATCATTAAACCGAAACAAGCTTAACGCCTTGACTTAATAAAGATTCCCGGACAGTTCATACGCTGTCCGGGTTTTTCCATAAAGCGTTGGTTTGCAGGAATTTATTAATTACCGTTGAATTGAGAAGTATGTTTCTGAGGAGGGATTACATTGACTAAAGAATTAATTAAGATTACTGATTTACCGCATTTAAACCGGGCTCAGGTTAAAGAGAATTTTAAGACGTATATGAACCCGGGCTTAAGTGTTTATTTGGGACTCCTTGATTTTGACAAGCTTTATGTGCGAGCGGAGGGCGTTTATACCTGGGATAGTGAAAATAAGCGTTATATGGACTTTTTAGGTGGATACGGTTCATTAAATCTCGGGCATAACCATCCCCGGGTGATTGAAGCGATCCGTCAGGTCAACACAATGCCCAACCTTCTCCAAGCTTCTATGAACGCTACCGCCGCCGCCCTGGCGCATAATCTGGCACAGATTACGCCGGGAAAGTTAAATAACACCTTCTTCTGCAACAGCGGTGCTGAGGCGGTGGAAGGGGCCATTAAGCTGGCCCGGATTACCACAGGCCGGCCGCGGATTGTTTCCTGCGGCAGCGGTTTTCACGGCAAAACAATGGGTTCATTATCTATTACCGGCAGAGCCAAGTACCAGAAAGGGTTTGAACCAATGCTACCTGCCTGCAGTACTGTTGATTTCTGCCAGTTGGAAGAACTGGAAGAACAATTGCGCACGAAGGATGTTGCTGCGTTTATTGTGGAGCCCATTCAGGGTGAAGGCGGAATTATCATCCCCCACGAAGGATATTTAAAAGAAGTTCAGAATTTATGCCGCAAATACGGTACGCTGTTGGTCGCAGATGAAATTCAGACAGGACTGGGCAGGACGGGGACTATGTTTGCCTCTGAACATGAGGGAATTGAACCGGATATTCTTTGCCTGGCAAAATCACTGGGAGGTGGTATTATGCCCATCGGTGCTATGATCACCACCCAGGAACTATGGAACAAAGCATACGGCGGCATTGAAAAGTGCTTACTCCATACGTCTACGTTCGGTGGTAACACTTGGGCCACCGCAGCCGGCATTGCCACACTGGAAGTACTGATTGAGGAAGACTTACCGGCACGTGCTGCACAACTGGGAGAGTATTTAATGGAAGGGCTGCGTACCTTGCAACAAACCTACCCCATCATCAGGGAAGTTCGCGGCCGGGGCTTATTGGTAGGCATCGAGTTTGAGCCAGCTACCAAAGGTATGCTTGCCAAAGTAGCCGGTGCCGTAAACAAGCTCTCTGCGGAGTACCTGGGAGCCATGGTTGCCGGAGTCCTTTTAAACAATCACCAGATTATCACAGCGTATACTCTAAACAATCCAAACGTGGTTCGGCTTGAGCCGCCGCTGATTGTCACCAGGGAACAGATTGACGAAGTATTAAACGCGCTAAACGACACATTTGAAAAAAACACGTCTCTCATAGGGTTTGGCCTGGCATCGGGCAAAACGTTATTCTCTTCCGTTTTTGGCAAAAAGAAATAATTGTTGAAATATGTCGGAAATCAGTAATCCTGACAGGGAAGGGAAAATGTCCCTTTTGTCGAAACATGATATAACATGTTTTTACAGGAGGGATTACTTTGAAGGAAATCAAAGTAAATCATCTTAAAGTAGGTGACATCTTAGCCGGGTCTATTTGCTGTGACCATTCATATAAACTGCTACTAAACAAGGGAACTGTCATAACAGCCGAACACTTAAACAAACTGAAAAAATATAATTATTACGGTTTATGCCTTGTTGCGGAGGAAAGGGATGTTGCCGGGGTCCGGCTGGATTTGCTTAATCAGTTGGGAAACGACAAAATAAAGCGGGCGTATCTTGACATGTTTGTTATCAGCAAAAGTATTTTTGAAAACCTGGAAAAAGGGAACCCGATTAATATTGAACTGGCCAAGGAAACAGTAGACGTAGTTGTGGAACAAATTATGGACAGTAGCAATATAGTTTTACAGTTGGCCGCCGTCCATCTAGTAGACGACTACACCCTGTCCCACATGATAAACGTTGCGCTTTACTCAGGAGCTTTAGCCAAATGTCTCAATTATTCCATTCAAGACATTAAGGACATATGTTTTTCCGGCCTTCTCCATGATGTGGGCAAAGCAAAAATCCCCAAGGAGATTCTCCGTAAACCGGATTCGTTAACACCTGAGGAATTTTCAATTACAAAAAAACATGCTGAACAGGGTTATCAGATTTTGTGCCAGGAAGAACTTGTTAACGATCGAGTCAGGCAAGTTGCACTGCAGCACCATGAACGGGGAGACGGCAGCGGCTATCCTTATGGCCTTCACCACCAGGAAATCACACTGTTTTCCCGGTTAATTGCCATTGCCGACGTTTATGATGCACTCACTTCCGACCGTTGTTACAGGGGACGGGTTCTGCCCCATGAAAGCGCCGAAATCCTAATGGCTGACTGCACACTGAATCGGCTGGATACCGAACTCGTAAAAGCATTCTTAAAATATATTATACTTTATCCCCTGGGCACCAGGGTCATTCTTAGCGACGGCCGGCTTGCACAGGTTATCAAGGTTCATGCTGACTTTCCTTTGCGCCCGGTTTTGGAAATACTAGAGGATGATACAGTCGAAGGCGGTCATATGGCCGGGATTGTAGATATGATTAGCGAGCCGACAATATTTATTAAACAGATATTAAGTTGAGCCTATTTGTGCCGCTGGAAAGAATGGGGTATAATAGTGGAAACACTATACCCCGAAAGGAGACGGCCGAATGAAATATGAAGGGTTGGACACATGGGTGTCTGTGTTTGAAGCGGCTAACATTGATGAGGCCAATATTGTCAAAGGTTTGCTGCAAGCATCTGATATTCCGGTTCACTTGGAACGGGAAGCTGCTGGCTCAATTTACGGCCTTACTGTAGGGCCGTTAAGTGAAGTTGTAGTTAAAGTGCCCAAAGAGCTGGCGTCGTTGGCGTCACAATTGCTACAATCTGCACCATTTGGTGTTGTACCGGAGGAGTAGAGATATGAATTTCAGATGGAGATATGTTGTAATTCTTGTCGTCTTTATTGGAATCTCCTGGATTGTCCGGGTCTTGCTTTCCCAGAGTGTTTCTAACAAAGTGATGGACCGGGAAGAGGAGAAGGAAGAAAAGTGACGATGCGTTTATCTAATGTCGAGGTGCTTTGTGATTTTGACGGCACTATTACCAATGATGATATAGGCTTTAATATCATTAAAACGTTTGCCGGGCAAGGATGGCATGAAATTGAGGATGCTTACCAGCGGGGAGAAAAAGGCTCCAGGGAAGCATTGGCAGAAATATTTGCATTAACCACCGTTTCTGAAGAAACATTGCGTCGCTTTATTGAAGAGAATTTTTTTGTGGACCCATCCTTCCCGGCGTTTCTAACACTGTGCCGCCGGGAAAAGATAGCTGTTACCGTGCTAAGCGACGGTTTTGATTTTTACATAGACTTAATATTTAATAAATTTAAAGTGGACGTGCCATATTACGCTAACCGCCTTAAAGTAGTTGACTGCAGTCTGCACGCGAACTTCCCCCATGCCAGTTCACAATGCGGCTCCTGTGGCACTTGTAAACTGGACTATGCCAAACAGGTTAAGAAAAACGGGGCGCAAATTATTTATATCGGCGACGGCTATTCAGACCGCTGTGTCAGCGGCGTGGCCGACGTCGTTTTTGCCAAAGGCATCTTAGCGAAATACTGTCAGCAGCAGGGAACGCCCTTTCACCCCTTTGAGAATTTTAACGATATTCTAAAAACATGGCGCAACGGACTGTTGCAAAAACTAAACAGCGTGGAGGAATAAAATGAAAATAGCCGGTGATGTTTTGGAATTGATAGGCAGCACACCGATGGTCAGGCTCAATAAATTGCCCGTCGCGGGTGCTGCGGAAGTCGTGGTGAAAATGGAGTCTGCCAACCCCGGCGGCAGCGTCAAAGACAGAATAGCCCTGAGCATGATTTTGCGTGCGGAAAAGGATGGCAAACTAAAGTCCGGCGACACTATTCTGGAGCCTACCAGCGGCAACACAGGCATCGGCCTTGCCATGTTGGCTGCGGCCCGGGGCTATAGGCTGATTCTTGTTATGCCGGACACTATGTCGGTGGAACGGCGTAACCTGGCGAAAGCATACGGTGCTGAACTGGTCCTCACGCCCGGTGCTAAAGGGATGAAGGGGACATTGGAGCACGTAGAAGAAATTTTACGGGAACATCCCGAGTATTTTGTGCCGCAGCAGTTTGCTAACCCGGCAAACCCCGACATTCACCGCACAACTACAGCTATGGAAATTATGGAACAGACCGACGGACAATTTGATGCGTTTGTGGCTGGAGTCGGCACCGGCGGCACCATCACCGGTGTCGGTGAAATTATTAAAAAAGAGATGCCGGCGGTTAAAGTAATTGCCGTAGAGCCTGCCGGTTCGCCGATACTGTCCGGCGGCCAGCCGGGACCGCATAAGATTCAGGGAATCGGCGCCGGATTTATCCCTTCGGTGCTGAATCGCGCAGCGTTTAACCGCGTAATTACCGTCAGCAACGAAGAAGCCATGGAAACAGCCAGACGAATGGCCACCAAAGAAGGGTTGCTTGTTGGCATTTCCAGCGGCGCAGCTGTCTTTGCCGCCTTGAAGGTCGCCGCTGAACTGGGAAAAGGCAAAAGGGTCGTCGTTATTGCTCCCGACACAGGCGAGAGGTATTTGTCGACGGAGCTATTCAGATCCGAATAAAAACTGGGCGGGCTGTTGAAAAGCAGCGCATTACGTCGTTGCTCAGGAACCCGACATCCTCAGCGTATAGATATACGCCTGCGGTGTCGGAACCCTTCGCGCCTAGTACTGCACTACTTTTGAACAGCCCGCTTGCATGATATTCTGCATGTGTTTTGCAACCCGGGGACGGTTCTTGAGTTGCAATTTGGCAGGATAAAGAATCTAAACATTTTACGAAAATTTTGCAAAAGTACTCATTGGGAGCGGGGGACCGCTCCTTTAAAATTGACCCTTATTGGGGCTATATGGTATAATCCTTAAAGAATTAGGCGATAACCAGCTTTTACCGGTTGCGAGGAGGATATTGAATGGCTAAGAAGGATAAAGAATTTGTTAAAGAAATAACGCCGCAGTCTGAGGATTACTCTCAGTGGTATCTGGATGTTATTTTGAAAGCGCAGATGATGGATTATTCCCCGGTCAAAGGGTGTATGGTGATTCGTCCCTATGGCTTTACACTCTGGGAAAACATGCAGCAGGGGTTGGACAGGCGTATTAAGGAAACAGGCCATAGGAATGCTTATTTCCCGCTTTTTATTCCTGAAAGTTTATTGCAGAAGGAAGCAGACCATGTAGAAGGGTTTGCACCGGAGGTGGCTTGGGTCACCCATGGTGGCAACGAGAAACTGGCGGAACGTTTAGTTGTTCGTCCTACCTCGGAGACGATTATCTGTGAAATGTACAGCCGTTGGATACAATCCTACCGCGACCTTCCTGTTCTAATTAATCAATGGTGTAACGTTGTTCGCTGGGAGAAAGTAACCCGGCCGTTCTTACGTACCTCGGAATTCCTTTGGCAGGAAGGGCATACAGCCCACCGTAACGAAGAGGACGCCCAGGAAGAAACTCTCAAAATGCTTGAAGTGTACCGTGATTTTGTGGAAAATGACCTGGCAGTCCCGGTTGTTACCGGTCAAAAGACGGACAATGAAAAATTTGCGGGAGCACTGCGTACCTACTCCATAGAAGCATTGATGAGTGACGGGAAAGCGCTACAGGCTGGTACATCCCATAACCTGGGTGAGCATTTTGCCAAGGTATTTGATATTACATATCTGGACAGCGACGGAGAGCTTAAATATGTCTGGCAGACATCCTGGGGTGTTTCAACCCGTCTGGTGGGCGCGATTATTATGGTTCACGGTGATGACCGGGGCTTGGTTATGCCGCCTAAGGTAGCTCCGACCCAGGTGATTTTAGTGCCGATTGCACCAAAAAAGGTCAGGGAAGAAGTGCTGCCAAAAGTGGCGGCAATCTACGAAGATCTGAAAGCAACGGGCGTTCGTATTGAAATGGATGACAGAGAAGAGTATTCGCCAGGTTGGAAGTTTAACGAATGGGAAATGAAAGGGGTGCCGTTACGTATTGAAATCGGACCCCGCGACCTGGAGAACGGGCAGGCCATTCTTGCCCGCAGAGATAATGGTGAAAAGGAAACGGTAAGCCTGGTAGATCTAAAAGAGCGGATTAACACTTTATTGGCTGAGATTCAGTCTAATATGTTTGCCAAAGCGGTGGCCTTCCGAGAAGAAAATACACACAGGACTGACGATTACGAAGAATTTAAGAAGATAATTGAAGAAAAGCGTGGCTTTGTTATATCCCGCTGGTGCGGTAACAGTGAATGTGAACAGGCCATTAAAGAAGAGACGAAGGCGACCATCCGCTGCATTCCTTTCAATCAGGAAGAAAAACCGGGGCCATGCCTCCGCTGCGGTGGCACATCCGATCGCCTCGCCTACTTCGCCCGCGCTTACTAGCGTCCGGTTTGCTTGAAATGCAGCATAGCATTGGACCATGCATTTTCTATTATGCGCGATACATTTGCAACTTGAGAACCGTCCCGGAGTTGCACTCGTAGAGGGTCCCGGAGTTGCATTTGAGCCTGACGGCGAATTTTAATGAGGGGGAGAGCGATGACGAGCAAAGTCTACTTTACAGACATGCGTGCGAATTCCAAACATGAAAGTCTGCCAAAAAAGGTGAGCAAATTGTTCAAGGCGGCCGGGTTTGACGAACTGGTTGAAGAGGATAAGCTCATTGCTGTCAAACTCCATTTTGGTGAGAAGGGTGGTACGGCATTTATCAACCCCGTACTGGTTCGGCAGGTTGTGGACCGGATTAAGGAAGCGGGAGGGAAGCCGTTTCTTACGGATACAAATACTCTTTATGTCGGTGCCCGGGCTAACAGTGTGGATCATATTCAAACAGCGCTGGAAAACGGGTTTTCTTATACCACAGTAAATGCACCGGTGATTATTGCCGACGGTTTGTTTGGCAAGAATTATGTGGATGTGCCCATAAACGGGAAGCACTTTGAAGCGGTGAAGATTGGCAGTGAGATTGCCAATGCTGACGGGATGATTGTTTTGTCTCATACAAAAGGCCATATTATAACAGGCTACGGCGGTACGCTTAAGAATCTTGGCATGGGCTGCGGCAATCGGGGCGGTAAACAGATGATGCACTCCGCTCTCAAGCCTAAGGTAGCTGCCGATGATTGTACGGCCTGTTCCACCTGCCTGAAATGGTGTCCGGCAGATTCTATTTTGATTGTTGAAAAATCTGCTGTGATTGATCATGATAAGTGCCTGGGCTGTGGAGAATGTACCGTTGTCTGCCCGAGCCGGGCCATTAAGATACAGTGGAAGAGTGAAACCGTGGATGTGCAGGAACGGATGGCGGAATACGCGTGGGGTGCAATTAAAGATAAGCTAGGCAAAGTCGGCTTTTTCAATTTTGTTATGAACGTGACGCCGGACTGCGATTGTAACAGTTGGAGCGATACATACATCGTTAACGACGTGGGGATTCTTGCGTCCACCGACCCTGTAGCCATTGATCAGGCGGCACTGGACCTGATTAACGGGCAGGCCGGGTTAGCCAATACCAGGCTACAGGCTAACTTCGCACCGGGTGAGGATAAGTTTAAAGGTGTTTATCCGAATACAGATCATGAAGCGCAATTAGCCCATGCAGAACAGTTAGGCATGGGCAGTCGCCGCTATGAACTGGTTCGGCTTTAGGCGGTATGATATGCAGGAAAAAAAAGTGTTGCGCAAAGAAGTGTTGGCTAAGCGGGATCAGCTGAGTTGGGACGAGATTAAGTCTAAGAGTGAAAAGATTGCCGATTTCCTTTTTGCTTTACCCGAGTATATCAAAGCAGATACGGTGATGTACTTTCTGAACTTTGGTAAGGAAGTGCAAACGCTGGATATGGTCCCCATAACGTTGGCTCATGGCAAAAGGGTGGTGGCGCCTAAAACTGTCCACAAGGAAAGAAGAATGATTCTTTCACTGATTGTTGATATGGAAGCTGACCTCGCTCCGGGGCTCTGGGGGATACCGGAGCCGAAGCCGGAGAAGATCAGGCCGGTGGACCCATCTGATCTTGATTTTGTTGTGGTTCCCGGGATTGCCTTTGATGAACAGGGCAACAGGCTGGGATACGGCGGCGGGTATTACGACCGCTTTTTTTCCGAGCTGCGCGACGGGGTGCCTCTGGTGGCTGTAACGTTTGAAGTGCAGCTTTTGCCTGCCGTGCCGGTGGCGCCGTGGGACCGCCGGGTGGATATGGTAATCACGGAAAAACGCCTGATCGACTGCCGGAAGCGGTAATATAAATCCCCGGGAAACACCTGTGTTTTTCCGGGGATTTTTTGTGCCATTTTCGCGGGAATTTTTTGCAAAATAAAGAGCAGTTGATTTTTTGTAATTTTAAAAAAGGAAAAAAGAGTACCGGGTCGAATAGTAGTACGGGATAATGTTTATTTTAAATATTTCAAAACATTGTGATAAATCGGCCAGGAAATACTGTCAGGGGAGGAGCTGTGGGTATGAAAAAAGAAGACGTGAAGTTTCAGGAGATTTTTTCACGGTACAAAGGTGACAGGGAGGAACTTATTCCAATTCTCCAGGACACCCAAGCCATTTATGGCTACCTGACGGACCCGGCAATGTGCGCTATCGCGCGTTTTTTGCGTGTGCCGCAAAGCCAGGTCTATGGTGTGTCAACATTTTTTGCGCAGTTTTACTTTACCCGTCGCGGCAAGCATGCTATTAAAGTGTGTCTTGGAACAGCTTGTCACGTAAAAGGTGCCGGGCGCTTAATGGAAGCGTTTGAGAGGGAAATGGGCATTGGCTGCGGCTGTATTACCGATGACTATTCCTTCAGTCTTGAAAGAGTGAACTGTGTTGGTGCCTGCGCCATTGCGCCTGTAGTGATGGTGGGCGAAGACGTTTACGGGCACGTTGAAAGTAAGCGTGTAAAGGAGGTTTTGGAAACCTATGCGGATAAAACTTGAGCCGCTTCGCCAGGAGGCAGTTAAGAACTGGCAGGAGTTACAAAGCTTTGGCCAACCGATTATTCTGGTTGGTGCCGCTACCTGCGGACGGGCCAGTGGCGCTTTGGACGTTATGGCTGCCATCGGCGAGAAAATGAAGGAACTGGAAATTGATGCCATTGTCCGCCAGACCGGCTGTGTGGGCATGTGCCACTCAGAGGTGCTGGTAGATATTATTAAACCGGGCCGGCCGCGTATTACGTATGCCAAGATTACACCTGAGCTGGCGAAGGAATTGGTGGAAGACTACCTTGTCCACGATAACGCCAGAGAGGATCTGGCCATCTGTGTTCAGGGCGAGACACCCGATGAGGACCTGCAGGTTCGTGTTGTCATGCGTAACTGTGGCCATATTGATCCCAACAGCATTACCGATTACCTGGCACAGGACGGGTATATGGGACTGGCCAAAGCACTGGAGATGATGCCGCAGGAAATCATCGATGAAGTTAAAGTATCCGGCCTGCGTGGCCGGGGAGGTGGCGGTTTCCCGGCAGGCCGTAAGTGGGAATCCTGCCTGCAGGTTGAAAGTGACCAGAAGTATGTGATCTGTAATGCGGACGAAGGTGACCCCGGCGCATTCATGGACAGGTCTGTTCTGGAAGGTGATCCCCACTCTGTAATTGAAGGGATGGCTATTGCCGGCTATGCGATTGGCGCATCGAAGGGGATTTTATATGTCCGGGCCGAGTATCCGCTGGCAATCCGCCAGTTAAAAATTGCAATCGAACAGGCTAAGGAGCGTAATCTCCTTGGCGAAAATATTCTGGGAAGCGGCTTTAGCTTTGATTTGGATATCTTCCAGGGCGCCGGTGCCTTTGTTTGCGGTGAGTCAACTGCCCTTGTTCTTTCAATTGAAGGTAAGCGCGGCATGCCCAAACCGTTGCCCCGTCCCAGGACATCAGAAGAAGGGCTTTGGGGTAAACCCACCCTGCTGAATAATGTAAAAACCTTTGCCTGTGTGGCACAAATCATTCATCGCGGCCCCGACTGGTTTAAGAGCATCGGGACTGAGAAATGTCCCGGGACTGCCGTGTTTGCCCTGACAGGGAAAGTTAATAAATGCGGCCTGATTGAAGTACCCATGGGAATAGAACTGGATAAAATCATAAACGAAATAGGCGGTGGCGTAGCTGGTGGCCGTGCTTTTAAAGCGGTACAGACCGGTGGGCCCTCCGGCGGCTGCCTGCCCGCGGATATGCTGAACCTGCCTGTTGACATTGACTCTCTGACTGCAGCCGGCTCAATGATGGGCTCCGGCGGAATGGTTGTTATGGACGACAGCACCTGTATGGTGGATGTGGCAAGATACTTCCTTGAATTCAGCCTGGAAGAATCATGCGGCCAGTGTGCGCCTTGCCGTGTGGGGACAGAACAGATGCTGACGATTTTAAAAGATATCACCCAGGGTAAAGGCCGTGAAGGGGATATCGATTTGTTGGTGGAGATGGGTAAAGCCATTATCGACGGCTCCATCTGCGGTCTTGGCCAGAGCGCTCCCAACCCTGTTCTCAGCACAATTCGTTATTTCAGGGATGAATATGAGGCGCATATTCGCGACAAAGAGTGTCCTGCCAAAGCATGTAAAGCTCTAATCACTTATACCATTGATGCGGAGAAGTGCCAGGCTTGCGGGCGCTGTCTGAAAGCCTGTCCGACACAGGCCATAACCGGAGCGAAGAAAACACCGCATACAATTGATTCTGACAAGTGTGATAAATGTGGCATCTGTTTTTCCGAGTGTCCCGACCGCTTTGCAGCGGTACTGATTACAACCGGCGGCACCGAAAGTTCAAATTAAGGGGGGTAGGACATGGTAACACTCTATATTGATGACATCCAGGTTAGCGTGGAAAAAGGGTCTACGATCTTTGACGCCGCACAGAAAGTTGGCGTATATATCCCCACCCTTTGCCACCATCCTGAACTTCATACGTTTGGGGGCTGCCGGGTATGTATGGTGGAAGCCAACGGTAAACTGGTGACAGCCTGCCGTGCTCCCGTAACAGATGGTATGGTGGTTCGGATCGACGCCGAAGGCGCCCGTAAGGTGCAGCGTATGGTTGTGGAATTATTGCTGACAAAGCACAATGAAGACTGCCAGACCTGTGTAAAAGACAGCAACTGCAAATTGCAGGAAGTTGCCAACTACGTGGGGATTACCCCGGAGCGGATGGCGATGCTACGCCGCTCAGTTACCGAAGTTGAAATTGACGAAAGCAACCCGTTTTTCAATATTGACCGCACCCGTTGCATTTTGTGCGGAATTTGTATCCGCACCTGTGAGGAAATAAACGGCGTTACAGCCCTTGACTTTGGTTTCCGTGGGGAGCATACAGCCGTGGTTACCATGGGGAACAAAAAGCTTGCCGAATCAACCTGTGAATCCTGCGGCGAATGTATGGAGCGCTGCCCGACCGGTGCCCTAGCCCGCAAGAATTACGAGCGGCCGAACCGGGAAGTTAAATCGGTCTGCGGGTATTGCGGCGTAGGCTGCGGCATTCACCTGGGCGTGCGCGGAGACCGTGTGGTGTCTGTCCGTGGCGACAAGGATAATCCCGTTAACAAAGGCCAGCTTTGCGTCAAAGGACGGTTTGGCTATAACTTTGTTAACCACCCCGACCGCCTGACCACACCGCTGATTAAGCGTGACGGCGAACTTGTGGAAGCATCCTGGGACGAGGCGCTTGACCTTGTGGCTTCCAGGTTTAAGGAAATTATTGACGAGTCCGGCCCCAATGCATTGGGCGGCATTAGTTCCGCCCGCTGCACCACAGAAGATAACTATGTGTTCACCAGATTGATCCGCTCGCTGGGGACAAACAATTTAGACCACTGCGCCCGATTGTGACACGCTCCTACTGTGGCCGGTCTGGCCACTGTTCTGGGTAGCGGTGCAATGACAAACACCATCGGTGAAGTGGAAGATGCAAAAGCAATTTTTGTAATCGGCTCCAATACCACAGAAAACCACCCGATCATCGGGTATAGAATCCGTAAGGCAGTTAAAAAGGGCGCCAGGCTGATTGTGGCCGACCCCCGTGAGATTCGCCTTGCGGATGTGGCAGATGTTTACCTGCCCCTCAAGCCGGGCACCGATGTGGCGCTGATTAACGGCATGCTTCATGTCATTCTGAAAGAGGGTCTGGTTGACAGCGAGTTTATTGCCAGCCGCACAGAAGGCTTTGAAGACATGAAGGCGGCGGTGGAAAAATACACGCCTGAATACGCTTCAGAAATCAGCGGGGTGCCGGCGGAGGATATTGTAAGAGCGGCACGGCTCTATGCTGGCGCCGACAGCGCGACCATCCTATACACCATGGGTGTGACGCAGCACACCAGCGGTACCGAAAATGTACTGTCCCTGGCCAACTTGGTGCTGGCCACAGGTAACTTTGGCAAGCCCGGTGCCGGCCTGAATCCGCTGCGCGGCCAGAATAACGTACAGGGTGCCTGCGATATGGGAGCTCTGCCTGGGGTCTATACCGGTTATCAGCCTGTAGCGGATGATAATGCGCGTGCAAAGTTTGAAAAAGCATGGTGTGTAACCCTACCCGGCAAGCCGGGCATGACAATGACGGAAATGTTCCATGCCGCGGTCGAAGACCGTATCCGTGCCATGTATATCATGGGGGAGAATCCGCTTCTCAGTGACCCCGACGGCGGCCATATCTGTGACTGCCTGGAGAAAATGGACTTCATGGTCGTCCAGGACATCTTCCTTACGGAGACCGCAAAGCTGGCTGACGTAGTGCTGCCTGCCGCAACATTTGCGGAAAAGGACGGTGTATTTGTTAACACCGAACGCCGTGTGCAGCGTGTGTGCCGTGCCCTAAAGCCGCGCGGGCAAAGCAAGCCCGACTGGGAAATTATCCAATTGCTGGCGCAAAAACTGGGCTATGACTGGAACTATGAGTCTGCGGAGCAAATTTTTGACGAAATTGCCGAGCTGACACCCAGCTATGCCGGCCTCAGCTACAAGCGCCTGGAAGACGGCGGCATACAGTGGCCCTGCCCCAATCCGGAGCATCCCGGCACGCCAATTCTGCATGTGGGCAAATTCAGCCGCGGCCTCGGCAAGTTCAGTGCGGTTGATTACAGGCTTTCCGCGGAGCAGGCTGATGAGGAATTTCCCATCCTGCTCACTACAGGGCGCAGCCTGTACCATTACCACACCGGCACCATGACGCGGAAAACGGAAGGGTTAAACCAATTCCATAAGGAAGAACTGATGGAACTGAACCCTGAAGACGCCAAGGCACTGGGTATCGGCGAAGACGATATTGTAACCGTCACTTCCCGCCGCGGCACAGTCCGGTCAAAAGTGCATGTGACCGACAGGATTCAGCCCGGTGTTGTCTTTATGACATTCCACTTTGCTGAAACAGCCGCAAACCTGCTGACGAACTCTGAGGTTTGCCACATTGCGAAAACACCGGAGTTAAAAGTCTGTGCTGTCCGTGTGGAAAAGGCATAAAACAAAAACAAAAAAGCGAGCGGTTTTGCCGCTCGCTTCAGCCTGTCGACAAAGTCAATGTCGGCAGGCTTTTTCTATGCCTACGTCGATATAATCATATATAATTTTGCACCTGTGGGGGTGAAATCTATTATGCGGATTGATTTATCAGGCTTATTTTCTTGTATACTATAAGTAGAAAACATTCTTCCAGAGTTTAACGGATGAGTGTAATTCTTTGCCGGGTTCTAAAGGGAAAAAGTTCATTTTTGTCGAAATAATATAAAATATTTTACCATGATAAATAAAACTTCAGAGTAATTGTTTAGGGGGTGGAAAAAGTTAGATCAATTGTTAAACCTGACCCCGAGAGGATGCGGTTGGAGAAGGTTTTGCGTGTGGATGGGGATGGGAGAAGAGATATTGATGATCAGGTGATTGTTGAGACACCGTTGACGATATATGTGAACGGGGATGAGTTCGTTACCTTGTTATGTACACCGGAGCATGATGACATGCTGGCGGTGGGTTTTTTGCGTTCCGAGGGGTTGATCGGCAGCATGGACGATATTTCTTCGCTTCGTGTGGACAAGGTAAAAGGTTTTGTTTATGTGGAAATAAAGGGTGGCGGACTGGCGGAGAAGCTATACGGTAAGCGTACCATTACCTCTGGATGTGGCAAAGGGACAGTGTTTTTCAGTGTGCTGGATTCCCTAAAAACAAAACCTGTGGCTTCTGCACAGTGCATCAGCTATCTGCAGGTGCTAAGACTTTTTGGCTTGCTTCAGGAAAAAGCAGTACTATTTAAGGCCACGGGGGGAATTCACAGCGCGGCACTTTGTACACCTGATGAAGTAGTATATTTCTGTGAAGACATAGGGAGGCATAATGCGGTAGATAAAATTATTGGGTTATGTATGAAAAACGGTATTACAATCGAGGATAAGATTCTGGTTAGCAGTGGCAGGATTTCTTCCGAAATTCTAGTGAAGACAGCTAAGCTCGGCATTCCTGTTCTGATTTCCCGCTCAGCGCCGACTACATTAAGTATTGAACTGGCAGAAAAGCTGGGCATCACACTGATAGGATTTGTACGCGGCCGCCGCTTTAATGTTTATAGCCATACAGACAGAGTATCTACAAATGATAACTGATAAATATTCGATGCAGAGATGAAACGGGGGAGCAGAAGTGAAGATTATCGATTTACGCAGTGATACGGTTACAAAACCGACACCGGCAATGAGACAGGCAATGGCAGAAGCTGAAGTCGGTGATGACGTTTACGGGGAAGATCCAACTGTCAACCGGCTGGAGAAACTGGCAGCGGAAACAGTTGGTAAAGAGGCAGCTCTTTTTGTGCCCAGTGGCAGCATGGGTAATCAGCTTGCATTAATGACCCACTGTGGACGCGGGGAAGAAGTTATTTGCGATGTCGATGCCCATGTGTTTCACTACGAGATGGCGGCAGCAGGCGTTTTGTCCGGTGTGCAGCTTCATACTGTCAGGGGGCTCCATACAGATGAAGGCCTCTCTGCTATATCAGACCATATTCGTGAGCCTTTGTCGTATCTGCCTAAAACCAGATTGCTTTGTCTGGAAAATACATTGAACCGTGGTGGAGGATCTGTAATGAGTGCGGAGCAAATGGCTGTCGCCTACCGCCTGGCAAAGGAATATCGTTTACAAGTTCACTTGGACGGGGCCAGAGTTTTTAATGCTGCGTTGGCGCTCCAGTGTGAAGTGGCCGACCTGGCTTGTTATACTGATTCTGTTATGTTTTGCCTATCCAAGGGGCTGGGTGCTCCTATAGGTTCATTATTAGCGGGGAGCAAAGAGTTTATTGAGTGCGCACGTCGCTATCGGAAATTGCTCGGGGGTGGTATGAGGCAGGTCGGCGTACTGGCAGCTGCCGGTTTAATCGCGTTGCAAAACACGTCCCACCTGGCTGATGACCATGCCAACGCGAAAGCACTGGCAGAGGGGTTGGCAAGCTTTCCTGGTGTAAACGTTAACATGGCTAAGGTGCAAACAAATATGGTGATGGCCCGGTTAGAAGATTCCCCGTATCCCGTTGGGGAATTTTTACAGAAGGCAGCAACGGCAGGTGTGCTGGCCGGTCCTATGGGTCGGGATACGGTTCGTTTTGTGACACATCGGGATGTAAACGCGGGAGATATAAAGGTAGTGTTAGAGAGGCTGGAAAACATATTTTAAGTGCGAGGAAAATATAAAAGAGTCCAGCGAGGGTGAATAAAACTCTTGCTGGGCTCTTAAAAAGTTGTCAAACCTGCCCCCCAGGTAGTTCGATGCGGCGGGCAGTGACCTGAATGGTATGGATAGTGAAGCCGGTGATGTATTCCAGGGCGTCTTTAACGGTACGCTGTACGTCCTGGAGGACACGGGGGATGTTCTCCCCATAGAAGATATTCACATCTATTAGCAAGGATGCGCCGTCTGTTTTGGAGATGACCTCGACCTTGCCAACACGGGAAACGCCTGGTGTTTTGGCAGCAAGATAAGAGACCATTTGAACGATGGCAGCCTCAGCGATAAAGAAGTTACCTAAAGAGTTGAAGATGGGACGAACAATAGACCGTTCAATCACTACTTTTCGTTCATCCTCACGGTTGCTTTTCCCCCAAAAGGAGCGAAGCGGGTCAACGAGATACCCGGGGAAATCTTTCTTAATGGCGAACGTTGGAATGGGGATGACGTGTCTGTTTTCTTTTTGGCGCATCTCTAAGGCTTTGCTGATAGCACGGGACGAAGCAATTTCTTCTATTTTAATGATATTTTCCGGAGATGGAAGCTCCAGACGATGGGCAATACGATAAATCATTTTGTCCGAAGTCCCCAGAATTAATACTCTCTCCGCACCTGATGCGGCAATCTTTGCTTTAACTTCAGCCGCATGATTGTCATCGTAGAAGATGGCACGTTTTATGGCGCCAATTCTGGTCGCTTCCCTTTTGGCCGATTTGCCGGCCAAAACAGAACTGCCTTGGATAAGCAGTCCATCATCTATAATCAGGGTAATGTGATGTTTAAAAGCCAGGTAGGAGGCGCGGTGAGATTTTCCGGTGCCGCTTGACCCGACCAAAGCGTATACCTGCATGGATTCCCCTCCGGCAACAGTGCTACTGAGAATCATTATATCACAGGATTTATGTTATACCAAGAACAAGAAAAAGCGGAAAATCTTTGAACGTTGCAGGAATTCTTCTAAATTTTAACGAATATTCTAAAAGAGAACATCGAGGGGATGATATGCTTGTCCAAAATAAAAGTGGCAATTGTTGGCGGAGGTCACCGTGGAAGCTCAGTGTACAGGGTATTACGGGAGGTCGATAATGTGCAAATTATCGGTCTTGCCGACATTAACCCGGCTTCACCGGGCATGATTTTGGCTCGCAGAGATAAAATATTCACAACAGATGATTTTACGGAACTTGTTGTGAATCCAAAAATTCATGTGATTGTAGAGGCTACGGGAATTTCTGAAGTACAAAGAAAAATCTATGAGATAAAATCATCTGATGCAGCCGTTATGGAAGCTATGGCTGGCAATTTTTTTATGACGATCTTGCAGGCAAAAGAGGAACTGCTTGAGGTCAAGAAGCTAAAAGGTGAGCTTGGGGCTATCCTTAACTCTGTGCAAGAGGCAATTGAGGTGGCAGATAACACAGGCCTCATTAAGTACATTAATCCGGCTTTTACCAGAGTTACCGGTATTCCGGAAGCAGTACGTGTAGGGAAAAATATTTTCGAGGCTTCTCCCCATGGCGCGTTGGCTCAGGCGCTTATAAAACAAAAGCCTGTGGTGGGATACCGCTCTAAAGTAGGTGGTTCCGGCGTTGAAGTGATTTCCAATGCCGCCCCAATCCTGGTTGAAGGACAGGTAGAAGGTGCCGTCGTCGTTTTTCAGCCGATTACTGATATTCTTAAGCTGATGGATGAATTGCAGAAAAGCACCACCATCATTGAGAATCTATATGCGAAAATTGACCAGATTACCGGGAGTAAGTTCACCTTTGACGACCTGACCGGTAACTGTAAAGTTTTCTTGGGCACGGTGGAGATGGCAAAAAAAGCAGCTAAAAGCGAATCTCCGGTGCTTCTGGTAGGCGAGAGCGGGACAGGCAAGGAACTTTTCGCCCATGCTATTCATCAGGCCAGCAACAGGCGGGGCAAACCCTTTATTAAGGTGAGCTGTGCGTCAGTGCCTGAGGAATTGTTGGAAAGCGAATTGTTTGGCCATGAAAAAGGCTCGTTCACCGGGGCGGTAAGGACGAAGCTAGGCAAAGTCGAGTTGGCAAAAGGCGGAACTCTCTTCCTTGATGAGATTGGCGAAATGAACCCGTATTTGCAGGGAAAATTTTTACGTTTGTTGCAAGACCGTCAGTTTGAAAGAGTGGGCGGAAGTGAAACAATAAAAGCGGATGTAAGAATTATAACGGCGACCAATGTGGAGCTGAAGTCACTGGTGCGCAAGGGTCGTTTTCGTGAGGAGCTTTACTTTTTACTGAATGTGATTGAATTGAATATGCCGCCGCTGAGGCATCGCCGGGAGGATATACCTGTTCTCGTTGAACATTTTATCGGCAAGTTGAACCGCAAGCTGGGGAAAAAGGTAAAGAATGTGGATCCGGATGCGTTACAACTTTTGGCAAGCTACGATTGGCCCGGTAATATCCGGGAACTGGAAAATGTTATTGAACGCGCCATGGTTACGGTAGACAGCGACATATTTGGCCGGCAGCATCTTTCACCATATATCGGCCAGTTTAATGCCGGTGCAACCAACGTCTATACTGAAATTGTCCCCTTGGATAAGATGGAGCAAATGATGCTCAAGGCTGCTCTGAACCGCTTTGGCGAGACGCTGGAAGGAAAGAAAAAGGCATCCCAGGCGCTTAATATCTCACTGGCTACCTTATATAATAAGTTGAAAAAATATAAGGCCAGTATGTAAGAAGTCGGGCGTTTTCTTTTAGACAACAATAAAATAGGGAGGTAGAATGAATGAAATTGTATGAGTATATGGGGAAGGAGCTTTTTGCTAAGTATGGAATCCCCGTGCCTGAAGGCGGGGTTGCAACCACTTCTGAAGAAGCTGCCGCATTAACAGAAAAGATTGGTTCGGTGGTTGTGAAATCTCAGATACTTAGCGGAAAGAGAGGTAAAGCCGGGGGCATTGGTTTTACTGACAATCCTTCCGAGGCCCGGGAATTTGCCGGCAAGCTTCTTGGCAGTGAACTTTGTGGTCTCATAGTAGAAAAAGTGTTGGTGGAAAAAAAGCTGCAAATTGATAAAGAGTTTTATCTGGCGATTACTGTGGACGGCGCTGCTAAAAAGCCGGTGATATTGGCGTCCGCTCAGGGCGGTATGGATATTGAAGATGTGCCGGAAGAACATATCGTAAAAATGCCCATTGATGTTACGATTGGCATGCAGCCGTTTATGACGAGAGAGGCTGTAAGAAGACTTGGCGTTACCGGTCCCGTAGGAAAACAGATTGCTGCTATTTTACTAAATCTATATAAGATGTTTAGTGAACTGGATGCTGAACTGGTGGAAATAAACCCGCTGGTCATCAGCGGAGAAGACGTAATTGCTGCTGATGCGAAAGTTACCATTGATGATGACGCTCTTTTCCGGCATAAAGATTTGCCTGTGGTAGAAGAGCGGACTGATGCGGAAAAGAAAGCGCACGATCTGGGTCTGTCTTATGTGGAACTGGATGGTAATATTGCCGTGATGGCCAACGGCGCCGGAATTACTATGGCAACACTTGACCTCATCCAATATTACGGTGGAGCAGCTGCCAATTTCCTTGATGCTGGCGGCGGTGCGGGCGAGGAGCAGACAGCCAAAGCGCTGGAACTGCTACTTTCAAAAAATCCAAAAGCTATTTTAATTAACATTTTTGGCGGGATTACTCGCTGCGATGATGTAGCTAACGCTTTTGCTTCAGTCAAGAAAAATATGGGTATTCCTGTTCCTGTGGTAATCCGACTTGTCGGCACCAACGAAGAAAAAGGGCGTCAAATCCTGCGCGATACCGGGATTGAAACGTATGAGTTTATGCACGAAGCCGCAGCAAAAGCTGTAGAAATCGCTCGCGGGAATTAGGAGGGTATAATAATGGCAATATATTTATTTGACGATACACAGGTATTGGTGCAGGGAATGACCGGCAATCAAGGCTCATTTCACACCCGGCAGATGGTTAAATATGGAACTAAAATAGTGGCCGGTGTTTCTCCCGGGAAAGGCGGTCAGGAACTGGACGGTATTCCCGTGTATGATACTGTGGCCGCAGCAACAGAAAAGCACCGCATAGATGCGAGCATCCTTTTTATCCCGGCGCCTTTTGCCAAGGACGCTGCGTTTGAAGCCATTGAAGCCGGCGTGAAAGTGCTGGTTATGCTTCCTGAGCATATTCCTGTCCAGGATGCCATGGCTATCATGGCGCTGGCTAAATCCAGAGGGACGATAGTTGTAGGTCCGAACACGTTCGGCCTCGTTTCTTCCGGCAAGTGTAAGATCGGTATTATGCCCAATCAGTTTTTTGTGCCGGGCAATATCGGAGTGGTCTCCCGCAGCGGGACACTCTGCTATGAGATTGTTGGTAATCTGACTGCGGCAGGGTACGGCACATCCACAGTTGTCGGCCTGGGCGGTGACAGAGTTGTAGGCTTGAATTTTATTGATGTTTTAAAAGAGATGGAAAAAGACCCTGAAACTGAAGCTATCGTTATGGTTGGGGAAATCGGTGGCAGCGCAGAGGAAGAAGCAGCAGAGTTTATCAAACAAAATATTAAAAAGCCTGTAATCGCTTATCTGGCAGGCAAGAGCGCCCCTCCCGGAAAAAGGATGGGTCATGCCGGAGCCATTATTGAACGGGGAAAAGGGACTTTTGACGGTAAGGTAAAAGCATTAAATGCTGCTGGTGTGCCCGTGGCCGAGCTTCCTTTCCAGGTCCCTGAAATGATTGCTAAAACGTTAAAGAAATAACATTGAGGAGGAGAGGAAATCTTGTACGACAACGATAAAATCAGAACGCTGCGTATCAAAAAAGAAGATTGGGATAAGAAAATAAACAAAACATGCGAACGTTTCCCCGAACGGAAGAAAGCATTTAAAACGGACTCAAATATCCCTGTAGAACGTATATACACGCCGGTGGAAACCGACGGTTTATCCTATGAGGAACACCTGGGTTTTCCCGGTGACTATCCGTATACACGTGGCGTCCAGCCGAATATGTATCGCGGTCGCCTCTGGACAATGCGCCAGTACGCTGGTTTCGGCTCTGCTGCAGAAACAAACGAGCGGTTTAAATATTTACTTGACCAGGGACAAACAGGGCTGTCGGTAGCCTTTGATTTGCCCACCCAAATAGGCTATGATTCCGATCATTCCCTGGCCCGCGGTGAAATCGGCAAAGTAGGTGTGGCAATAGATTCTCTGGAGGATATCGAAGCATTATTTGATGGTATCCCCCTGGATAAAGTAAGCACTTCAATGACAATTAATTCGCCGGCTGCAGTTATCCTGGCCATGTATATTGCCATGGCGGAAAAGCAAGGCGTCACACCGGCTCAGTTAAATGGTACGATTCAAAATGATATCTTAAAGGAATATGTGGCCCGGGGCACATATATTTTCCCGCCCAAGCCGTCTATGCGGCTTATCACTGATATTTTTGCCTATTGTGCAGAGAATGTCCCCAACTGGAATACCATCTCTATCTCCGGATACCATATCCGTGAGGCGGGTTCTACTGCTGTACAGGAAATTGCCTTCACCCTGGCCGACGGTATCGCTTATGTTGATGCTGCGATAAAAGTCGGGTTGGATGTGGATGATTTTGCGCCGCGGTTGTCCTTTTTCTTTAACGCCCACCTGAATTTCTTTGAAGAGGTGGCAAAATTTAGGGCAGCAAGACGCATTTGGGCCAAAATCATGAAAGAACGTTTTGGCGCGAAAAATCCTAAGTCATTAATGCTTCGCTTCCATACACAGACAGCAGGCTGCACGCTGACAGCTCAGCAGCCGGATACTAATATCATGCGCGTTGCCTACCAGGCCTTGTCTGCAGTTTTGGGGGGAACCCAGTCATTGCATACAAATTCCCGTGACGAGGCACTGGCATTGCCCAGTCAGCCTTCGGTGCTGATTGCACTGCGTACCCAGCAACTCATCGGCTATGAAATCGGTGTCACTGACACCGTAGACCCATTAGGCGGTTCCTATTTTATTGAAGCGCTTACCGACAAAATTGAAGAAGATGTTATGACCTATATCAATAAGATTGACGACATGGGCGGTGCTGTAAAGGCTATTGAAGAAGGGTTCATGCAGCGCGAGATTCATCATAGTGCGTACACATACCAGCTTGAAATTGAAACTGGTGAACGGGTAGTTATTGGTGTAAACAAGTTTATCACTGATACGGAAATGCCCAAAGATTTGCTTAAAGTTAACCCTGCCGTTGCCAATCAACAGGTCGATAAACTTAAAAAACTGCAGGAAACCCGTGATCACCGACTGGTGGCGGAAACGCTACGGAATCTGCGCAGTGTGGCTCTGAGCAGCGAAAATATTATGCCGTCTATCATTGAGGCGGTAAAAGCGTATGCCACTTTGGGCGAAATCTGCGGTATTCTGCGCGAAGTCTTCGGGGAATATCAGCAACAGGTAATCTTATAATATTGGAATTAGGAGGCAGAGAAGATGAGCGACAAACGCATCAGAGTTTTAATCGGCAAAGCCGGTTTGGACGGACATGACCGCGGCGCCAAGGTAATTGCCCAAGCCCTGCGTGATGCTGGCATGGAAGTAATCTACACCGGGTTGCGGCAGACACCGGAACAAGTTGTCGAGACTGCAATTCAGGAAGACGTACAGGTTGTGGGCTTAAGCAGTTTAAGCGGCGCCCATATGCAACTTTTTCCACCGGTTGTACAGCTCCTTCGTGAACAGGGCGCATCTGACGTAATGGTTATCGGCGGCGGAGTGATTCCTGTGGAGGATATACCCTACCTGAAAGAGGAAGGCATTGCCGAAATTTTTACACCGGGAACAACCACTGCTGATATTGTAAAATATATTAAAGAGAGAGTATAATTCAGAGGAGGAGTTACGGTTGGTCAAAAAAATTGATCATATTGGCATTGCGGTCCGCAGTATTGATGAAGCAAGAAAGCTCTATGAATCCCTTTTAGGCCTGAAGATTGCCGAAACAGAAGTGGTGGAGGAGCAAAAGGTAAAAGTTGCTTTTCTGCCCATCGGGGACAGTGAAGTTGAATTATTGGAATCCACTGACCCGGAAGGCCCGGTGGCCAAGTTTATTGCCGCCAAGGGTGAGGGAATACAGCATATTGCATTTCGCGTCGATAATATTGAGGAATCACTGGCAGCATTAAAAGCGGCTGGTGTTCGCCTGATCGATGAGAAACCACGCAAAGGTGCAGGCGGTGCCAAAATCGCCTTTCTTCATCCCAAGGAAACCCACGGAACACTGATTGAACTTTGTGAACGTGAAGATTAGGAGGTCTAAACATGGAAGACAAATTGAAATTACTGCATGACCGCAGAGCACTTGTGGAAAAGGGCGGCGGGGAAAAGAGAATCTCCGACCAGCATAGCAAAGGTAAACAAACGGCCAGAGAACGCATCCAGTCTTTGCTTGACCCAGGCAGCTTTACAGAGCTGGATGTTTTTGTCCAAACAGGCTTGGAGGACGCTGATGAAGTAGGCGTTAATAACCCCGGTGAAGGGGTGGTGACTGGTTATGGCACCATCGCCGGGCGTCCGGTTTATATGTATGCTCAGGATTTCACTGTAGCTGGCGGCTCCCTGGGGGAAATGCACGCTGCAAAAATCTGCAAAGTAATGGACCTGGCGATGAAAACCGGAGCTCCCTGTATTGGTTTGAATGATTCCGGCGGTGCCAGGATTCAGGAAGGGGTAGGAGCCCTTAACGGTTATGGGGAAATCTTTTATCGTAATACCATTGCCTCCGGCGTTATCCCGCAAATCTCCGTCATCATGGGGCCATGTGCCGGCGGTGCTGTCTACTCTCCCGCCATTACCGACTTTATCTTTATGGTAGAGAAGACGAGCCAGATGTTTATTACCGGTCCCCAGGTAATTAAGGCAGTAACTGGCGAGGAAGTGTCAGCTGAAGCGCTGGGTGGAGCCCAAACCCACAACCAAACCAGTGGTGTGGCTCACTTTAAAGCTGCTGATGAGGCGGATTGCATGGATAAGTTAAAGGAGCTCCTTTCTTACCTGCCATCCAACAACCTGGTAGACGCGCCATTGGTGGCATCAGAAGAACCGACTCTGGATGCGTCGGAACTGGCAACATTAGTGCCCGACAACGCCAACAAACCCTACGATGTTCGCGATATTATTAAACGGATCGTCGACGGCAGTCGCTTCTTTGAGGTACACGAACTCTTTGCCCAAAACGCAGTTGTTGGCTTTGCCCGCCTTGGCGGTCGCTCTGTGGGCATTATTGCCAACCAGGCCAAAGTGATGGCCGGTTGCCTTGATATCGATTCATCGGATAAAATTTCCCGTTTTGTTCGTTTCTGCGATTGCTTCAATATTCCTATGATTACCTTTGTGGATGTGCCTGGATATCTGCCCGGTGTCACCCAAGAGTACGGGGGCATTATCCGCCACGGTGCAAAACTTCTTTATGCATACTCCGAAGCTACTGTTCCCAAAATCTCCGTGATTCTCCGCAAGGCATACGGTGGTTCCTATATCGCCATGAGCGCCCGCTGCCTGCGCGGCGACCTGGCATTAGCCTGGCCTACGGCTGAAATTGCCGTTATGGGTCCGGAAGGAGCAGCCAATATCGTCTACCGCAAAGAAATTGAAGGGGCGGAAGATTCCGCTGCTGAACGGGCCAGCCGTGTTCAGCAGTACCGCGACAAGTACTCTAACCCTTACATCGCTGCAGCCCGCGGTTGGGTTGATGATGTGATTGACCCCAGCGAGACACGGAAACACTTGTTAAACGGTTTAGCAATGCTAGCCAACAAACAAGAAGACCGGCCGCGCAAAAAACATGGAAATATCCCCCTATAAAAGGCTCGAGCTCCGTTTCAGCGGAGCTCTTTTTTTTACCAAGGCTCATTTTGAATAGATAAAAGATTCTTAATATTTACACAATAAGCAGGAATTATATTAAAAATCCAGAATAAAAATGGTAAGAAGCTTTGGATTTTAAAAGAGGGGGTAGTGGATGTGGTTGATGTTGCAAGTGTATCAAAGACTCCGTTAACACCATTGAGCTTTCTGCGCCGAAACGCTTTTGTTTATCCTGATAAAACAGCAATTATTAACGGGAAGCAGCGCTTCACGTACACAGAATTTAACGAGCGGGTGAACAGGTTGGCGACAGCTCTGTCAGAAGCCGGTATCGAAAAAGGTGACCGGGTTGCCTTCCTGGCGCCTAATATCCCGCCACTGCTGGAAGCTCATTACGGTGTTCCGCTGGCAGGGGCAATCCTGGTTGCCATTAACACCCGCTTATCATCCCGGGAAGTGGCCTATATTTTAAACCATTCCGGTGCAAAAATGCTATTTGTTGATACAGCCCTTACCAATGTCGTTGAACCGATTTTGGACCAGTTAGAAACCGTTGCAACCATTGTTAACATTCGTGACTGTAACGATGGGAAGGAACTGGATGGCCTACTCTATGAGGATTTCCTGGCTGGCGGCAGTCCGAAGAATATTCCTTTCCCTATCGAAGATGAACTGGATGCGATCACTGTTAACTACACCAGCGGTACCACCGGTATGCCAAAAGGCGTAATGTACACCCACCGCGGTGCATATCTGAACGCATTAGGCGAAGGACTGGAATTACAGATGAATATGTATACCAATTATCTGTGGACACTGCCCATGTTCCACTGTAACGGCTGGTGTTTCACCTGGGGTGTGACAGCTGTGGGCGGCACCCATGTCTGCCTGCGGGCAGTGGTGAACAAAGATATCTACCGTTTAATTGAGGAGGAAGATATCTCCCATTTCTGCGCTGCTCCCACGGTTTTAATCTCCATGGCCAGCGATCCCGCGGCCAAAAGCCTGAGGCTGAAGCGCAAGTTGCGGATTGCCACCGCCGGTGCGCCGCCCTCACCCACAGTCATTAAAAACGTGGAAGCCATCGGTATTGATATTACCCATGTCTATGGCTTAACAGAAACGTACGG
>JAGXRM010000027.1 GCA_018335855.1 Clostridiales bacterium | reverse complement strand
TCGCTGTGTAGTTTTGAGGGAATTTCTGGTGGAAATTGCGGAAGGGTCACACCCGTTCCCATTCCGAACACGGCCGTTAAGCCTTCCAGCGCCGATGGTACTTGGGACGCAGGTCCCCGGGAGAGTAGGTCTCCGCCAGACTCTTTTTTAACCCCCGGGCCCAAGGATGAGAAATCCCTTGGGTCCGGCTGTATATTCCTCGATAGCTCAATGGTAGAGCAATCGGCTGTTAACCGATAGGTTGTAGGTTCGAGTCCTACTCGGGGAGCCATAAAAAGCCTTGCACAATGTGCAAGGCTTTTTTGGTGGACCATTGGGGTCAGGTTTGATATTTGATATAGCTAAAACAGGGGTCAGGTTTGATATCTGACCTAGCTCTGGCACGAGTTTATTGCTACCAGTTAGATCAAATATCAAACCTGACCCCAAGATGCCTGAGTAATATCAAATATCAAACCTGACCCCAAGATGCCTGAGTAATATCAAATATCAAACCTGACCCCAGTTGACTTTTTTCTGGCATTGTTCATATTCATGAATGAGTTGAGCGATGATTTTTTTGACGGGGAGGATTTCTTTGATGCGATGGAAGAATTCGCCGGAGAAGACCAGACCGTTTTCGATGTCTCCGTCTACGGCTTTTTCTAAAGCATCTAAAATACAAAAGCTATGTGTACAATGTTTTAGGCAGCCCTGGCATTCTTGAGTGGATAATAAGTTCTTATGTTCCAGTAGCCTTTCGGTGAGACGATTACGGATTGCCCGGCCGGGAAGGCCAACAGGACTGTCTATCAGTACGGAGTCTTCGGGAGAACTGCTTAGGTACAGTTCCTTAAACTTATCGCTGGCTTCACATTCTTCGCTGGCCACAAAGCGGGTGGCCATCTGTACGCCGCTGGCACCGCACTCTAAAGCTCTGGCAATATCACAGCCGTCCATTATGCCGCCTGCTGCGATTACCGGGATATTGACGGCACTGACCACTTCGGGAAGAATGTCAAAGATAGAACGATCTGTACCAAGGTGGCCGCCTGCCTCTTTACCCTCAACTATAATTGCAGCGGCGCCCATTTTTTCTGAGAGCTTCCCCACACGGGCTGATGATGCCATGGAAAATACAGGGACATTAAACTCTCTGCCCCAAGCGAAAACGTCCCGGGAGAAACCGGCCCCGGAAACAATAAAATCAATTTTTTCGATCATGGCAGCTTTAACTAACTGGGCAAATTGAGTAGCAGCAAAAAGAACATTCACGCCGATATAACCTGACGTTAATCCCCTTGCTTTACGAATTTCTTCCTGCAGGGCCTGGACACTGAGGCCAGTGCCGGCAATAATGCCGATTGCTCCTTCGTTGGCCACAGCAGCTGCCAGTTTTGCGGTTGCCACACGCACTGCCATACCACCCTGAATGATTGGAAATTTTGCATGTATATGGCCGATGTTAAGCTGGGGCATCAACTTGGAATCACTTTCCTCTCTCAATTCAGTTTTGCCTAAAGGGCACTATACTGCATTATACACCAAATGAATTGAAAAAGAAACCAGAAATAGTCCTTATCTGCCAATAGCCGCGTCATAGTCTCATTTACTGTTCATCAAGAATTCGCTTCTCTCCATCCAGTGTGCGTATATGCTTAATATTTTGTGTTACTTCCAACACACCCAGGTATTCGCCGTTTTCATTCCGAACAGGGAAATAGCGAATATAAACGAACATTCCCTGCATCTGAATCCAGAAATCAGCATGCTCGCGACGATTATTCTTAAAGTCATCCACAATTCTTTCCACTACGTGGACACTGTCCGGAGGGTGGCAATTCTCCACATTTCGTCCGATAATTGCTGGAGTACGGGGAAATATCCGTTCTTTTCCTGCTGAAAAATAGCGGACGATGTCATCTTTATCAACAAAAGTAATGTCAAAGGGAAGAGTTTTAAGCATGCTGTTTAATTGTTCTGTGGTAAAGAACCCGGTATCAAGTTTTATAAATCCCAAAGCCTGGGTAACGTCGGCCGATTTTCCCTTTGCATCTGCAGTCCATGGCTTAGGTGTTATAAGCGAATAGCCAATATCATCACTCTGACTATAGACTTCCTCCCACTCATCCGGAGCCAGAGTTTCCAGGCACATGGGAAAGAGAATGTTTTCTTCTTTATAGAAGAGTTCTTTTATTGTGTTAAGCGTGGGTATGACATGATCGGTGATTTCACGGGTCAGTCTTTTATCGGCCAGGGTGTCTGAGTCTTGTAAGAGGGACGTAATATTTTTTAAGTCTCGTCTAATCTCATCATGTAAAGACCACATGACTTTAGGCGGGCCGGTTATGCCGTTTTTTTCTAAATAGGGAAAAATAATATTTTCCTTACGACTGAAGTGCTTCTCCAGAGTTAAAAGGGATTCATGATGATCACGCCACTTTTGTAAAAGTGGCGCAACATCTGCACCTGTAGTGGCCGTGGATATTTCGGAAACGATTGCTTCAATATTAGCAATAACCTTAGAAAGTGCTTTGTTCTCTTCCTTAAAGGTATGTATCGGGTGACCCTGGAGTACTTCCGCCTGTTCCTGTACATCTAATGAGTCTTTAAACACAGCTGTATGTACGTCGCAAAGGCGTTTAATTTCTTCGGCAGGCATACCTTCTTCAATTAGCATTTGCTCCATTGCAGAAATTTCCGTGGCTCCGACATGTTCGAGAAGCTCCTTAAACCGCTCTTTAACGCTCTCTACGCTCTGGCCAGAGTGAAGGTCTGTAATCATTTCCTTCAGCATTTTTTGCCGGTGTTCGCGGTTGTTAATAAGTTCGCTCATTCTGTGGCCTCCTCAACTTAGTTTATTCTAGCTATAAAAGATCTTGTTTTAAATGATACCGTCTAGTTCTAGTATTAGTTTTAACGCTATTGTTAAACCCGTATTAGCTAATAACTTAATTCTGAGATTTAATATAAAGAGCTTTTCTTTTTCTGCGAGATACTGTAAAATTGGTTTCAGAAGATTGTCGGAGGAGAGGGAATTATGAAGAAATCAGTCTGTTTTTTTCTGATACTATTACTGGTAGTACTTTTTACCGGTTGTGGCAAGCAGGGTGCGCCTCCCCCTGTTGATACGCCTCCTGCGGATCAGGGAAATACTCCTGACAACGGTACGGATTTGGGTGACTCCCTTGAGCCGTCGGAGATAGACGCTTGGTTGGAGAACTCTAAGAATCTTTTTTTAGCTCAATCTAAAGAGTTGGATGGGCAACAATATCTTCTTGTAACATACGGTATGAAGCCAAGCGGTGGCTATAACGTTGATATTATTGATGTTCTGGAAAGTGATGACATGATTGCTGTAACTGTTGAGTTTACCAAGCCTGCTCCGGGCCAGTCGGTAACACAAGCGATTACATTTCCTTACGACCTTGCCGTTATCAACGCAACTGGCCTGCCTGTGGAATTTATTCCCACGGGCGATGAGTTTTACATCCCGTTACTTTTGGGCATAGAAGAACTCAAGCCTATAGTGGCCCAGTCTGCCGGTATTAAAGCCTTCGCCCCTGAGCCGGGTGCAGTAGTCGGGAAGAAATTCACCGCTGAAGGTGTGGCAAATGTATTCGAGGGTAATGTTCTTTATAAGGTCTACGATGATAACAATACCGTTTTAGTAAGCGGCTTTACAACGGCTACAATGGGAGATTGGGGTTATTTTCTGGTAAACGTGACAGTGGATGATTCCATAAGCGTAAAGGAATTGCTGCTGGAGCTTTATACGCAAAGCGCCAAGGACGGGAGCATACAGGATTTGGTTCAAATTGATTTGAGCATAGAGTAAGAAATAGTAACCTCAGCGTAGTGGGCAGGGGTTAGTTTTTTTGCAAACTTTGGCATGGGAATTGCGTGTTATAAATAGCAGAAAGGTATAGAACGACTGGCCTGCTGCGGTAAAACATAGTGTTGTTGCGATTTTTTTCCTGCAGCATATGCCTGCAATAAACTGCAGGGTATGAAGAGAATTGCAAAATAATTCTGACAGCGGAGTTGAGATGTTAGATTGTGAGAACAATTAACAATTGACACAAACAAAATATTCAGATTATAATGATATCGCGTAATGTAAAATCGGGGGATTTTATGTTACGTTAAGCTACTTAAGCTTTTCAAATTAAAAACTGGAGGGGAAAAAATGAAGAGAAAAATGTTTTTAGTTCTGGTTATCGTGCTGATCGCTGCCCTTGCACTCTCAGGTTGCGGCAAAAAGCCTGATGCCACCACACCCACACCTCAACAACCGGTTGAAGAGTTTATCAAAATCGGGTCTGTTATGCCGGTAACCGGCGCCATCGCTACCTTTGGCGTATCCTCAGTGGAAGCTATTGAACTGGCTTTCAAAGAGATTAATGCCGAGGGCGGAGTGTTAGGCGGCAAGAAACTGAAGCTGTATAACGAAGATAACCGGAGCACGGCGGAAGAAACCGCTACTGCATTCCAGAAACTGATTGAGCAGGAGAAAGTTGTTGCAATCATCGGTTCCGTGGCCAGTAGCCACTCCCTGGCCGGTGCCCCCATCGCTCAGGATGCCAAAATTCCGACAATCTCCCCCACTTCCACAAACCCTGCCGTGACACTAATCGGCGACTACATTTTCCGCGCCTGCTTCCTTGACCCGTTCCAGGGAGAAATGATGGCGAAATTTGCCCTAAATGAGCTTGGTCTTACAACTGCAGCGATGATCGTGGAACAGGAAAGCGATTATGCCAAAGGGTTAGCCCAGTTCTTTAAGCAGCATTTTGAAGCTGGCGGCGGCACAGTCGTTCAGACCGAGGAATTCAGCAACCAGGACAAAGACTTCACCGCTATTCTCACCAACATTAAAGCGAAGAACCCAGAATTTGTCTATATTCCGTCCTACTATGACACAGTAGGCCCCATCCTCCGTCAGGCCAAAGATATGGAACTGAATGCTCAATTTGGCGGCGGGGACGGCTGGGATTCCGCCGACCTGTTCGACCTCGCCGGTGATGCAGCGAACGGCGGCTTTTTCAGCAACCACTACTCTCCAGACATTGACTCACCTGAAGTAAAGAAATTCCTTGCTTCCTACATGGCTGAATACGGCAAAGTACCCGATGCCTTGGCCGCGCTGGCATATGATGCAGCATACCTGATGGCCCGCGCCATCGACGCTGCCGGTTCCACCGACGGCACAGCCATCCGTGACGCTTTGGCTGCAATCACATTTACCGGCGTCAGCGGCAACATCGTATTTGACGCAAATGGTGACCCCGTGAAAACCGGAGTCATTGTCGGCATCGAGAACCAGACACAGGTCTATAAGGCTACAATCCAACCTTAATTTGATTGCGACCACCTAAGGAGAGGGGCGCTTAGTGCGCCCCTCTTTCAAAGTTAACGCAAGGAGTGAAAATCGCTTGACCATAACTCAGCAGGTTATTCAGCAGCTTATTAACGGAATTTCACTGGGCAGTGTTTATGCTCTGATTGCCCTGGGCTACACCATGGTTTACGGTATCATCCGGCTGATTAATTTCGCCCATGGCGAAGTGTTTATGATTGGAGCTTTTGTTGGTTATTTTGCTATTACCGTTTTGGGTTTACCTTTTATTGCCGCCATCATTATCGCCATGGTTTTTTGTGCCATCCTCGGCATGATTGTGGAACGTCTGGCGTATAAGCCACTGCGCAAAGCGCACCGTGTGGCTGCGCTGATGACCGCTGTCGGCGTCTCCATGTTTTTTCAGAATGCAGCCATTGCTCTCAAATGGATTGGCGCATCACCAAAAGGATTCCCAAGAGTTATTGAAGTGCAGAGATATCATATCATGGAGAATGTTTCTATAACTTCGGACAGGCTCCTGACAATGGGAGTAGCATTGCTGCTAATGTTTTTACTGCAGTTTATCGTCCATAAGACCTTAATGGGGAAAGCAATGCGTGCCGTCTCGCTGGACAAGGATACGGCACAATTGATGGGCATAAATGTGGACAAAACTATATCCTTTACATTCGCACTTGGATCTGCCCTGGCTGCCGCTGCGGGAGTTCTGTTTGCGCTAAATTACGGTGTGGTTGTGTACCAGATGGGGCTGTTGCCCGGCCTAAAGGCGTTCGTCTCGGCGGTGCTGGGGGGAATTGGTATTATCCCCGGAGCCATGCTGGGAGGAATGCTGATTGGTATTGTGGAAGTATCTGTCAGTGCTGCTGGCTATTCGATGGTTCGTGACGCCGTAGCCTTTACCATTTTGATTCTTGTCTTACTGGTAAGGCCGGCCGGATTATTCGGCAAAAATGTCAGGGAGAAGGTGTAGCCATGAAGCGCTTTCAGTCACTGCTACAGATTCTTATCGCGGTAGGCATCGGCCTTTTTTTACAAGTATTGATAAACAACGGTATGATAAACCCGTATTATGCTCATGTCATGACAAATATGTGTATCTTTATTACCGCAGCCGTAAGTCTTAACCTGATTAACGGTATCTGCGGTCAGTTTTCACTGGGCCATGCCGGTTTTATGGCCGTGGGTGGTTATACTGCGGCAATTATTACGAAAAACACGTCTCTGTTTGTGCCCGCCATGATCTCCGGACAACCCCGCTTCTTCTTAGCAACGTTAATCGGCGGGATTGTAGCCGCATTTATCGGTCTGTTGGTAGGCCTGCCTTCACTGCGCCTGCGCGGTGACTACCTGGCAATTACCACACTGGGCTTTGGTGAGATTATACGTATACTTTTGCTTAACTGGCAATTTGTTGGCGGTGCCAGTGGTTACTTTGGCCTGAAAAAATACACCAACTTTACGTGGGCCTATATTCTGGCTATTATTACCATTGTGATTATCCGTAATTTTATTCAGTCTTCGCATGGACGCGCCTGTATTTCTATTCGCGAGGATGAGATTGCTGCAGAAACCATGGGCGTGCCAACCACCCGTTACAAGGTTATCGCTTTCGTTATTGCTGCGTTCTTTGCGGGCACAGCGGGCTCAATGATGGGCCATGTGAACAGGATGGTAAGCCCGGCCAGCTTTACGTTTATGCTGTCTATTGAAATTCTGCTTATGGTAGTGTTGGGCGGTCTGGGAAGTATCAGTGGTTCAGTAGGCGCCGCCATCTTTTTAACGTTTGCCAATGAAGCGTTGCGTCGCTTCCGCGCGTTCCGCATGATTCTCTATTCATTAATGATGATTGTGATTATGATTTTCCGTCCTAAAGGGTTACTGGGAACGAAAGAAATATCGCTCCATGACATAAATAAGACAATGACAGGTATCCTGACAAAATTTAAGCGACCTGTGAAAAAAGACAATCCGGTGGAAACTTCCGAATAAGGGGGGAATTCAAATGCCAGTACTGGAAACAACAAACTTATGCATCCGTTTTGGCGGTTTGACGGCTGTTAGCGACTTTAATATCTGTCTGGAAGACGGCGAACTGGTTGGTCTTATAGGACCGAACGGCGCAGGCAAAACGACAGTGTTTAATTTGCTGACCGGCGTGTATGAACCGACCGAAGGGGCGATTTCCTTCTGTAACGAAGCTCTGTGCTCCGCCGGAAAGGCGCTGCAACCATACCGTATTACGATGAAGGGGATGGCGCGCACATTTCAGAATATCCGCTTGTTTAAAGAGCTTTCCGTTATTGATAATGTAAAGATTGCCTACCACCAGAATGTAAAATACGGATTATTACCAGCTTTCCTGCACGCCGGACCCTATGCGGCGGAAGAGAAAGAAATTGAGAAAAAAGCCATAGACTTTTTAGAGATATTTAACCTGCACGGCAAAAAGGATGAGCAGGCAAAAAACCTGCCCTACGGAGAACAACGGCGTCTGGAAATTGCCCGGGCACTGGCTACAAACCCCAAGCTGCTACTTTTAGATGAGCCTGCGGCGGGTATGAACCCGCAGGAGACCTCGCAGTTAATGGAGCTGATCCGTTTCATTCGAGACAAGTTTAAACTGACAATTTTACTCATTGAGCACGATATGGCTCTTGTCATGGGTGTGTGTGAGCGCATTTATGTGCTTGATTACGGTAAAATTATTGCTCATGGCTCTCCCGCCGAAATCCGCTGTGACCCCAAAGTAATTGAAGCCTATCTCGGGGAGGCTGTATAATGCTAAAAATTGAAAACCTGCATGTTTATTACGGCGCTATTCACGCTATCAAAGGTGTTTCCCTGGAAGTTAATGAAGGGGAGATCGTTACACTGATTGGCGCTAACGGTGCCGGAAAAACGTCCATACTACGTACCATCTCCGGTCTGGAAAGAGCAAAAGAAGGTACCGTTGAATATATGTCACAAAATATCGGCGCTCTACCTGCTACGGAAATTGTAAAAATGGGCATTTCCCACGTCCCCGAGGGACGGCGTGTTTTCACAAACCTGACAGTGACGGAGAATTTAGAGCTTGGTGCGTATCTTTCTAAAAACAAAAAAGCTAACGCTGCAAGTATGAAGCTGGTGTTTGAACACTTTCCCCGTCTCCATGAACGCCGTAACCAGGTGTCCGGCACACTTTCCGGCGGAGAACAGCAAATGCTTGCCATGGGCCGCGCTCTGATGTCCAAACCCAAACTGATGATGTTGGACGAGCCTTCCATGGGCCTTGCCCCAATCCTTGTCAGACAAATCTTCTCCATAATTGAAGAAATCCACAAAGAAGGCACAACGATTCTGCTGATTGAGCAGAATGCTCATATGGCACTCTCCATCGCTGATAAAGGATATGTGCTTGAGACGGGTAAAATAGTTATTCAGGGCCCGGCCAAGGAACTTCTGGAGAGCGAAGATGTAAGAAATGCTTATCTTGGCGGAGCCGCCGCCGATGCCAAGTGCTAATGACAGAACTTTTTCTAAAAGAGCTGCAAGTAATTGCGGCTCTTTGCTTTAGCGTTTATAATAGTTAAATAACTCTTTGAGCAATATAAGAGGGGTGATGGACATGGAAACGGAGAACAGACGCCGGGAATTGTTAACACTTCTGCAAGAAGGCGGTGAGCCTGTGACAGGTAATGAACTGGCTAAACGTTTTGGTGTCAGCAGGCAGGTTGTCGTCCAGGATATTGCTATTTTAAGAGCGGCCGGTGAGAAGGTTTTGGCCACACCGCAGGGGTACTTAATCCCCCGGGCGAGATTCGAACCGGTGGTCAGGGCTGTTGTAGCCTGTCGCCATTCACGGGAACAGATTGAAGAAGAGATTGGTATCATTGTGGACCTGGGTGGGAAAGTGCTGGACGTGATTGTGGAGCACCCTGTGTATGGTGAAATGCGAGGCAACTTAATGATTGCCAGCCGCCGTGATTTGTCAATATTTTTAGAGCACCTGAGCAAGACGGAAGCCCAGCCTTTGTCTGCACTGACTGATGGGGTACATCTGCATACAATAGAGGCGACTGCCCAAACAATTATTAAAGAGATCTTCTCCCAACTGAATCAGGCAGGATTCTTAGTCCGGTAATGAGATGTATTTACAGTTGACAAGACACATGTCCCGTGCGATAATCTATTACAAATACGGGAGAGGATGTTTGCTGTTATGCCGAAGCAAGAATCAAACTTACTTGAACGGGTAAAAGAGCTGAAGGCAGAGCGTAACGCGGTAATTCTGGCCCATAACTACCAGATTGATGAAGTCCAGGATGCCGCCGATTATGTGGGAGATTCCTTCGGTTTAAGCCGAGTCGCCGCGGAAACTGATGCCGATGTCATCGTTTTCTGCGGTGTTCATTTTATGGCGGAAGGCGCCTCAATTTTGGCTCCTGACAAGATTGTACTTTTACCGGAAATCCTTGCCGGGTGTCCGATGGCTGATATGGTTACGGCTGATGCGCTGCGGGAAAGAAAGAAACAGCACCCTGATGCGGCCGTTGTTACCTATGTCAACTCTTCAGCCGCCGTCAAGGCGGAAAGCGATATTTGTGTAACTTCTTCAAATGCAGTGAATGTGGTTAATTCACTGGATGCCGAAGAAATACTATTTGTCCCGGATATGAATCTGGGCAATTTTGTGGCTGAACGCACCGACAAGAGGATGATTCTCTGGGAAGGATACTGTGTAACACATCATCGTGTTCGTGCCGCTGATGTTACGGCTGCCCGCAACGCTCACCCGGATGCTGTTGTTGTTGTTCATCCCGAGTGTCGGCCGGAAGTGGTAAAAGCTGCGAATTACGCATTCTCCACCAGCGGGATTCTGAGCTTTGCCAGGGAAACTGAGCATAAAAAAATGATTATTGGCACTGAAATGGGTCTTATCTATCGCCTGCGTCAGGAGAACCCGGACAAACAGTTTTTTCTGTTGCATCAGGGGCTGGTTTGTCCGAATATGAAATACACAAACTTAGAAAAAGTTGTTACTGCGCTGGAAACAATGCAGCCGCAGATTACTGTTTCCGACGATGTTCGGGAGCCGGCTCGCAGGGCGCTGATGCGCATGCTGGCCGTGCAGTAGGGCGTGGTACTGTGTATCTTACAAAGAATCAATATGATGTGCTGGTTATTGGCAGCGGCATTGCCGGGCTATATGCCGCACTAAAAGCGGCCGAGTTTTCCCGTGTTTGCCTGTTAACCAAGGGAGAGCTCCACCAGACGAATACCTGGCTGGCTCAGGGCGGAATTGCGGCCGCTTTCGGTGAAGATGACAGCCCCGAGCAGCACTTGGCCGATACACTGGAGGCCGGAGCGGGAATCTGCGACCGGGATGCTGTTGCTATTATGGCAGAAGAAGGGCCGCTTCATGTGGCGGAACTAATTCAGCTTGGCACTCCTTTCGATTCTTCCCGGGGTAAAATAGCACTAACCAGAGAAGGTGCCCATCGCAGAAATCGTGTGCTACACTGCGGCGGGGATGCTACCGGACGTATGATTCAGGAAACGTTGCAGCAAAGAGTAATTGACCATGAAGCGATTACTGTCTGCGAAAATATATTTGTTACGGATTTAGTTTCTTCACAGGGGATAGTTTCCGGTGTCAAAACCTTGTCCGGAGAGATTTACCGGGCCGGGTCGGTTATTTTGGCTACAGGCGGCTTAGGCCAGGTATTTTCACGTACCACCAACCCTGTTTGTGCAACGGCCGATGGTGTTGCCATGGCTTATCGGGCCGGTGCCGAAATTGCTGATATGGAGTTTGTCCAGTTTCATCCCACAGTATTTTATGACCATCGCAGTGAAGAAACATTTTTAATCTCTGAAGCTGTACGTGGTGAAGGTGCGGTTCTGCGTAACGCAAAGGGTGAAAGATTTATGGACAGCTACCACGAAATGGCTGAACTGGGCCCCAGGGATGTTGTGGCCCGGGCCATTCTGGATCAGATGCTGCGGGAAGAAAGCAATCAGGTGTGCCTTGATATTACGCACAGGGATAAGTCTTTTCTTGTAAAAAGGTTTCCGACAATTTGTAAAATGGCGGAGCAGGCGGGGTATGATTTATCCTGTGATTTTCTTCCTGTTTCACCGGCTGCCCATTATGCCATGGGGGGCATTAAGGCCGGCGTTAATGGTGAAACCAACCTGCCCGGACTGTATGCCTGCGGGGAGGTTGCCTGTAGCGGTGTGCATGGAGCCAACAGGCTAGCCAGTAATTCTCTGCTTGAAGGCCTTGTTTTTGCAGCACGTGCCGTAAAATATATAGAGAAAAAAGGGAAAACACTCCCGGCAAAAATGAATAATCAGGCATACGAACAGGCGGCCTTACCCCTGGTACAGGGCGTCGGCACGTTGCGTTCTGAATTGCAACGGCGTATGTTCGAACAGGCCGGTGTCCTCCGTGACGGTAGCAACTTAAAGGAGCTATGGCATTTTTTTGAGAAAAACGCTAGATTGCTGAACTTAAAAGCTGTCAATCGTCAGGAATGGGAGCTGCAAAACTTATTTACTGCGGCCAGTTTAATTGTGCGGGCCGCTATGCATAGGACTGAGAGCAGGGGCGGTCATTTTCGACTTGACTATCCTGCATCTGACTCAGCCTGGATGCATCGTTTAAGTTGGTCCAATAAACAAAAGGGGGACTATTCCCGTGAATATATTGCAGTATAGGGCTGTTGTGGCAGCGGCGTTGTCTGAGGATCTTAGTTTCGGCGACCGTACCACCGACAGTATCTTTCGTGATGAACAGGCAATTGCGGAAATTGTTACCCGGGAGACCGGTGTAGTAGCCGGGCTGACTGTTGCCGCCGAAACGTTTGCGCAGGTGGATAGCCGGGTTTTGTTTACACCACAACACAACGATGGGGACTCTATCAAGCCAGGTGACTGTCTGGCGAGGATTGAAGGACCGATAGCCGCCATTTTAAAAGGTGAAAGAACGGCGCTAAACTTTTTACAGAGGATGTCCGGAATCGCTACCATGACACAATCCGCCGTCCAACAGCTAACCGGAACTCTCGCAAAGGTTACCGATACCCGCAAAACAACTCCGGGTCTACGTATTCTGGAGAAATATGCAGTCCGTGTCGGTGGAGGGGAGAATCACCGCTTTCACTTGGGGGATATGGTTTTAATTAAAGATAACCATATCCGTGGCGCAGGATCTATTAAAGAAGCAGTTTCAAGAGTTAGGGAGCATGCAGGCTTTACGGTAAAAATTGAGGTGGAAGCTGCGTCGTTGGCGGATGTGAAGGAAGCGTTGTCCAGTAATGTGGAGATTATCATGCTGGACAATATGACAAACGAGGAGATGTCTGAGGCAGTTAAGATGGTGGCAGGCCAAGCCTTAGTGGAAGCATCCGGCGGGATAACACTTACACGGTTGCGTGAAGTGGCTGAAACAGGAGTGGATATAATATCACTCGGCTATCTTACCCACGGCTACCGTGCTCTGGATTTATCGTTAAATATAGTGTGATTAAAAAAGAAATGGCATGCTAACAGACATGCCATTTCTTTTTTTTAAATTATGAATTTTAACATATTATTTATGTTATTGTCCGAGGTCTTTGATAAAATAATGATGACTTTATTATTATACGTTTCCACATCACGTTTCCGTGTTGCTTTACTTTTTACCTTCTGGTAAAATTAACATAGCTCCATGGTTTATTTAAAGGGGGAAAATAATGACTCGTCAAGATAAAATTTATGATTTGCTGGTTTTAGGTGCCGGTCCGGCTGGTTTAACAGCAGCGATATACGCATCCCGTTCCCGGTTATCAGTTCTGGTCATTGAGGAAATGCTATCAGGGGGGCAAATTGCTACAACGGAAAAAGTTGAAAATTACCCGGGTTTCCCTGAAGGAATTGGCGGACTGGAACTGGGACAACTTCTGGAGGATCAGGCACGCAACTTTGGTGCAGAAATGGCACTGGCTACAGTTGAGAAAGTTGTGCTGTTGGGGGACAGTAAAGAGGTACATACCACTGACGGCGTTTTTCGAGGCAGAACGATGCTGATTGCTACCGGTACCCGTTCCCGGCCTTTAGGTGTTCCCGGTGAAGAAGAATTAAAAGGAAGAGGTGTCTCCTACTGCGTAACCTGTGATGGTTCTTTCTTTCAGGATAAAACAGTGATGGTGGTGGGCGGGGGAGATTCTGCTTTGGAAGAAGCTCTTGTGCTTACTAAGTTTGCTGCTAAAGTTTATGTAGTACACCGGCGGGATGAATTGCGTGCCATCGGTATTTTACAGGATAGAGTTAAAGAGCATGCCAAGATAGAACTGATATTAAGCACTGAAGTGGAAAAAATTAAAGGTGAAGAGCGTGTAGAAAGTGTAACTCTTCGCAGTAAGGCACAGAATAAACAATGGGATATCCCCATTGACGGGATTTTTCTCTATGTGGGGCTTGTCCCCAATACTCAGTTTCTGAATGGTTCACTGAAACGTACGGAACAGGGTTATCTCGTTACCAGCGATGCCATGGAAACTTCTATCCCCGGGGTATTTGCCGCCGGTGATATTCGCGAGAAAGGACTACGTCAAGTGGTTACCGCAGTGGCAGACGGCGCCATTGCTGCTATCAGCGCGGCCAAGTATCTGGACGAACTAACCGAGAAGGAGGATAAACAATGAGTGAGTATGTATTGGAAGTGGGCGATGCTAATTTCGCCGAAGAAGTACTAAAGTCGAATATACCGGTAGTTGTTGATTTTTGGGCTGCCTGGTGCGGACCCTGCCGGATGATGGCCCCTGTCCTGGAAGAGGTTGCAAGGGATTTAGAGGGGAAAGTGAAGATTGTTAAGGTGAATGTGGATAAGAACCGCACCACGGCAGGCAGCTATAAAATCATGAGCATTCCCACGCTGATGTTCTTTAAGGGTGGTGACCCTGTCGGTACCCAGGTGGGCTTTGTTCCCAAAGAGCAACTGGTGAAGAAGGCCGAAGACGTTTTTGGCGCCTAATAGAGTTAAAATGAGTTTGTTAACAAACTCTTCATATGACTAGGCTGTTCAAAAGCAAGCAGAACGAGAAGCAAGGATTTCCGGCACCGCAGGCGTATTTAATATACGCTGAGGATCCGGAAATTCGCGGCGACGAAGTAATGCGCAGTTTTTCAACAGCCTGCACCTGTGCAAGTCTATACCTAAAAAGGGTATAGACTTTTTTTTTCGTTGAAGAATAAGAAAAAAGAACAAGGAGCGTTAATATGAGAACAATTTGGAAGGGCGCGATAAGCTTTGGTTTAGTCAGTATTCCGATAAAACTGTTTCCGGCCACAGAGCAAAAAGATATTAAATTTCGCTTCTTACATAAAACATGCCAGGCCCCGCTCAAATACCAGCGGGTTTGCAGTGCCTGCGGTCAGGAAGTAACCCAGGATGATATCGTCCGCGGATATGAATATGAGAGCGGGCGCTTTGTCATTATGAATGAAGAAGATTTGGAAAAAATTCCGGATGAGCGGACAAGGACCATCGATATCGTGGACTTTGTTGCACTCAAAGAAATTGATCCGGTATATTTTGATAAAACATATTATCTAGCCCCCAATGATGCCGGTGAAAAAGCATACGCCCTGTTGCGTAAGGCCATGGAGGAGACAGGAAAAATTGCGGTCGCTAAGGTAGTTATCCGAAATAAAGAATCACTGGCCGTCATCCGGGGATATGAAAATCTGTTAGTTATGGAAACTGTCTTCTACCCCGATGAGATTAGGAACCCTGAATTATTACCGGGATTTGAGCGGGAAATTAAACTTCATGACAATGAATTAAAAATGGCCAGGGAACTAATCGAAAATCTGGCCACCGAGTTCGTTCCTGACAAATATGACGATGAATATCGTAAAAAGCTGCTTGAACTAATCCGGTCGAAAATAGAAGGAGAAGAAATCGCTATTCCCGAGACGCAAACCAAGGGCAAAGTTGTTGATTTAATGGAGGCGCTCAAAGCTTCTGTGGAGATGGCGAAAAAGACGGGGGATGGCGAAGTGAAACCGACCCGTAAGCGGCGCAAAAAGGCCGCCGGTGAATAAGTGCTGTATCTACCGTTTAAGCCCATGGAACCTGTCTCCCAATCTATCGTACCTGAGGGAGCGGGATATATTCACCAGGTCAAGTGGGACGGGGTGAGAATGATTGCCCATGTAGGCCGTGAGTCTGTAAAATTGCATAACCGGAAGCTGAGGGAACGGACGGAGCATTATCCGGAGATGTCCCGGTTAAAAGATATAGTAAAAGGGGAGGCGATACTTGACGGAGAAATGGTGACACTTAAAAACGGTAAGCCAAACTTCCCGCTGATTCTTGAGCGGGATCTGCTTAGTGCCGCCGGCAGCAGCGGCGCAAAACGGGTAAAGGCCGCTGCTGCTAAAGTCCCTGTATTTTACATGATATTTGATATTGTCTATCATAATGGTGAGAATTTGACCACACGGCCATTGCGGGAAAGGCAGGAGCGTTTACATGAAATTGTCAGGGAAGATTCGGTTGTTCAGCTTGTAGAAAGTTTTACTGACGGTGCGGCGCTGTTTGCAGTGATTAAGGGTGAAAAAATGGAAGGGATTGTCTCCAAAGAAATCGATGCGCGGTATTTTTCCGGCAGAAAAAATCCGGCTTGGCTGAAAATCAAAGTGAGGCAACGGCAACTGGTTATGATTGGCGGGTATACAATTAAACACGGGCAACCCAATGCCCTTTTGGTCGGGGTGTATCATCAGGGAAAGCTGCTGTATGCCGGTCGTGTTGCTACCGGAATGAGTAACCGGGATTGGTCCCAAATCACTCCATTTTTATTAAGTACGCAGCGTGCTACGCCTCCGTTTACCGGGGCATCACCGTCTAAGGAAAAATATTGGGTGGATCCCACACTTGTGGCCTTGATTGAGTTTCAGGAATTGACGGAAGATTTGCGCATGCGCCAACCGGTCATCAAAGGGTTTACCCGGGATAAGCCGGAAGACTGTGTTTTGGAATAAGAGAGGAGTCAGCGATGTCGGAAATAGAAATTAACGGCAGGATACTTAAGCTTAGCAACTTAGAGAAGATTTTCTGGCCGTCTGACGGATATACCAAGCACGACCTTCTCCGTTTTTATATCGATATTTCCCCGTATCTTTTACCGTACCTTGCCGGACGCCCCATTAATTTTCAGCGCTTTCCCGACGGTATTGAAGGTAAACGGTTTTATCAGAAAAATGTCCCATCTTTCGCACCGTCATGGATTCAAACATTTCCCATCCCATCAGAAGAGAGAGTTATTCACTATATTCTCGTTGATAACCTGGAAACACTGGTATATGTGATAAATTTGGCCTGCCTGGAAATTCACCCCTGGCATTCCCGGACAAAATCAATAAAATATCCGGACTATGGAATTGTCGACCTTGATCCCCAGGAAGGTGTGGAGTTTGCTGCGGTGATACAGGTGGCCAACGCTGTGAAAGAGGTTCTTGACAGCGTTGGCCTGAAGGGGTATCCCAAAACATCGGGAGCCACCGGACTGCAGATTTATATCCCGTTGCGTTCCCGCTACACGTATGAGCAAGTACGGGATATTATTGGGTATATCTGTACACTGGTTCATAAAAAGGAACCGGTTCTGACTACGATGGAAAGAATGGTGAAAAAACGCGGCGCCACAATTTATCTGGACTATTTGCAGAACCTGTGGGGAAAGACAATTAATGCCCCGTACACCGTCCGCCCTGTCCCCGGGGCTTCTGTCTCCACGCCATTATCCTGGGATGAAGTCTATGAGGGGAAGGTACGTCCCGGAGATTTTTCCATAAAGAATATTATGGAGCGGCTTAAAGAAAAAGGTGATCTTTTTACCCCAGTCTTAACTGATGGTCAATTAGCCACCACGATTCTAAAAGCAATAAAAAAGTAAAATGAACGGCTTCTGGTACGGTAAAAGTGTTTATGGTATAATTATCATGAAAAAAGAGAGAACGTGAACGAGAAAAGTTTACAGAATTTTATAATAATTAGGGGGGAAAATGTTGCATATCCCAATAGAAGAATTGGACCGAAGAAGGGATGTTCTGCAGAAAAAGCTACAATTACAAGATATGGACGGTGCTCTGCTTGCTCAAAATATGACCATGTACTACCTTACCGGCACGATGCAGTGCCAGTATGTTTATGTGCCTGCAACCGGCCCTTGCCTGGGCTTAGTGCGCAGAAATATGGAACGGGCCAGTGAAGAGACACCTGTTCCTCTCCGACGTTTGGCCGGGTTCTCCGGACTACCATCACTACTGGCCGAAACAGGGCAAAAGCCGTCCCGCTTAGGATTGGAGCTGGATATAATGCCTGCCGCTCTCTACCTGCGCATAGCAAAAGTTTTTTCCTGTGAAACGGCAGATGTAAGTACTGCTGTCCGGGAAACAAGGCAGGTAAAGTCAGCGTATGAGTTAAAACAGCTACGACAGGCAGCCCGGCAGGTGGATGCAATGCATCGTTTAATTCCGGAATTTTTGGTAGAGGGGAAAGAAGAACTGGTTTTTGCCGCTGAACTGGAAAATTCTCTGCGCAGGTTGGGGCATCAGGGCATTGCCAGGATGCGTGGATTTAACCAGGAAATGTTTTTCGGACATGTGTTAAGCGGTATCAGCGGTGGTATGGCCAGCTTCCTGGACAGCCCAACCGGTGGGCCCGGTGTTTCCCCGGCGCAACCCCAGGGTCCGGGAAGAAAAATAATTAGACGTGGTGAGCCGGTTACCGTGGACTACGGCGGCATTCATAACGGCTATATTGTGGATCAAACCCGCCTTTATTCTGTCGGGCCAATTAAGGAAGAATTGAAGCGTGCATTTGAAGCAGCACTTCTTATTCAGGAAAGAATATGTGAGAATTTGGCACCCGGCATATCCGGAAATGAGATTTTTGAAATTGCAGTGGCAGTAGCGCAAAAAGCAGGGCTTAGTGAAAATTTTATGGGGTTTGGCGATACACAGGCTAAGTTTGTTGGCCACGGCTTAGGTCTGGAGTTTGATGAATTCCCGATACTTGCCAAAGGTTCACCCCATCTGCTAGGGGAAGACTATGTTGTCGCTCTGGAACCAAAATTTATCTTTCCAACGGATGGGATGGTCGGCATTGAGAATACATGGCGAGTAACTGCGGGAAAACCGGAAAAAATTTCAATCACTCCAGATGGGCACCTTACCGTAAGTTAAAAGTAAATAAAGCGGAACATCAGTTCCGCTTTATTGAGAGTTATTTACAACGGTTATCCGTTTTTTTGTCTTGGCTACACTTTTCTTTTTTTACATTTTCGAAAGGTTCATTGGCAAATTCCACAGAATCGGTTACATCGGAAATGTTACAGTTCTGATTTACTTTACAGTTGCGGTCAGCCTTCTTTTTGCCGAGATTCTTTTTATTGGCCTTAGCCATGTATGCTTCACCACCTTTTTTTATGAAGTGTTATTAGTTTCTACAGGCAACGAACGTTTATGCTGGAACATTAAGTTATCCTGTTAAATTAAGGAAATCATTGACGTAATCGACATCAATGTCTATAATCACATATAATACAAGATAACATTTATAAAAGAGGTGAAACCGTGCCCGGTATTAGCAATGTAGATCTTATTATACGACTGCTTCTGGCCGGCGTGCTGGGAGGACTAGTCGGATATGAAAGGGAAAGACATAACCGTCCGGCAGGTTTACGGACACATATTTTAGTCTGTCTCGGTTCATCATTAGTGATGATTGTTTCTGTGGCCGGTTTTGGCGGAGGGATGGGAGCAAGCGGCGACCAGGCAAGAATTGCGGCACAGGTTGTCAGTGGTATAGGTTTTCTCGGCGCAGGTACCATCATGCGTCAGGGAAGTGCCGTACGCGGCCTCACGACGGCGGCCAGTCTTTGGGTTGTGGCAGCCATTGGACTGGCGACGGGAATTGGCCTTTATGTGGCAGCTGTAGCAACTACTATTTTGGTTTTACTCAGTCTCTACTTACTCTCAGGAGTAGAAGAGTATCTGGCCAGAGGCCGCTGTAAAAAATCTCTATGGATTCGGGCTGTGGATCAGCCGGGGCTGTTGGGCCGGGTAGGCACAGTGCTGGGTGACTACGGTGTCAGTATTATTAATGTAACGCTATCTGAATCTAATTTTATGGAAACATATAAAGCGGAAACGATTGTCATTGAACTTTTAGTGAATATCCCCACCGGATTTAATTCTCACAATCTAATGCAGCAACTCCTCCGTGTCCCCGGAATGCTAGAAGTTTCCTGGGAAGGCGAGGATACCGGAGTATGTTCAATTCCCCGCTAAACACCCGACTTTTGCAACCCGGGGACGGTTCTCGAGTTAGCATTAATGCAACACGAGAACCGTCCCCGGGTTGCAGAATTAAAAAAAATTATATTCTTTTATACTGTGGATCTCGGCATACGTATGTCGGGGTCTTTTTGTCAGGAGATTTCATGCTATGGCAGTATTGATAATTGTTATTATGTAAAAAAGTGAGCTTTTTGGAGATAACTAAATATATCCGTCAGTAACAGACTGCCATGCATTTATATGGGAAGTATTGTCTATTGAAGAATTGCCATGTAAAACTTATAATGGAACTATGGTCAGATAAGGTCAGATAAGAAGGTGCGCCCATGAGTAATTTAGCAAATAATATAGAAAGCTACATTAAGTGCCTGTTAAACGCAAGTCCAAATGCTGCCATTCTTCTGCAAAGAAAAGAGTTGGCTGAACGTTTTCAGTGTGTACCGTCACAAATTAATTATGTCCTTTCTACCAGATTTACTCCAGAGCGGGGTTATCTTGTGGAGAGCAGGCGTGGCGGCGGAGGTTATTTGCGCATCAGACGCCTCGATCTAAACCGGGATAAAGTTGTCCAGTTGTTGGAAATGCTAAGAGGTTTGGTGGAAGACGGCATCTCTTTCCAGGAAGCTATTGATTTTGTCGGTCGCCTCACGGATGCCCGTATTGTAACACGCCGGGAAGGTCAGCTTATAAAGGCTGCAGTCTGCCAGGATGCGAGACAGATGGAAGAGGAATTTTTGCGTAGTACCAGGGCGATAATGTTGGCCCGTATGTTAGAAATATTATTGCAAGACTCGTAACAGGAGGCGGTAATAATGCTTTGCCAGGTATGTCAAAAAAAACCGGCGACAGTTCATTTGACACAAATCATTAATCACGAGCAAAATGTACAGCATCTTTGTGAACAGTGTGCTCGTGAAAAGGGAGAATTTAATTTTGACGCATCGCCGCCCTTTTCGATACAGAATTTACTAACCGGCCTGATGAATATGGAAACATCTCCTGCGGGGCAGGTTGTTTATCAGGGTAAAATTCAATGTGAAAATTGCGGTTTGACATATGCACAATTTGGTCAGATTGGACGCTTCGGCTGTAGCCGTTGTTATACAAACTTTGGAGAAAGGTTGCTTCCGCTGATGCGTCGGATTCACGGTTCCACCCAGCATGTCGGCAAGATTCCGGTACGGGCAGGAGGCGCTGTAAAGTTGCGCCGTAGTATTGACGAATTAAGACTTCACCTGCAAGCATCTATTGCCAGGGAGGAATTTGAGGAAGCAGCTCGAATTCGTGACCAGATCCGCAGTTTGGAAGAAGGCGGTGAGGATACACATGCCAAATGATAAAGGCATGAGGTGTGGCGCCAGTAAGTGGATGGAAGGTACAGGCCCCGACGGTGAAATTGTCTTAAGCAGCCGTATACGCTTGGCTCGAAATATTATGGAACTGCCTTTTCCTTATCTTGCTTCCGACAGTCAGACTGAATCGGTAAATCATCAGTTGAAGCAGGTAAGTGCTAAGCTTTCAGACGAACTGGGGGATATTGAATTTCTGCGTATGAGTGAGATTCCCTCGCTGCAGCGTCAGGTATTAGTGGAGAAGCATTTAATTAGCCCTTTGCTGGTGAAGGAGTCCCATAATTCTGCAGTTATGCTGCGTTTTGATCAGGCTGTAAGCATTATGATTAATGAGGAAGATCATTTGCGAATTCAGTGCCTGTTACCTGGACTACAGTTAGAGCAGGCCTTTGAAGAAGCAAACAGATATGACGACTTATTTGAGCGGGAACTGAATTACGCATACGATGAACAATGGGGATTCCTCACGGTATGCCCGACGAATGTAGGTACAGGCCTCAGAGCATCCGTTATGGTCCACTTGCCGGCGCTGACATTGACGAAACAAATTAACCGGGTACTTTCTGCGATTGCCCAGGTAGGCTTGGCCGTCCGCGGCTTATATGGAGAGGGAACCGAGATTATCGGCAACCTTGTGCAAATTTCCAACCAAATCACTCTGGGGCAGAGCGAGCATGAAATAGTCAGAAACCTTTACGGTGTAACTATGCAGATTGTGGAGCAGGAATCTAGTGCCCGTCAGCTTTTATTAAATGAAGGGCGTGACCGGCTTTCCGACAGAGTGAACCGGTCGTTTGGCGTACTTAGCCACGCACGCTTAATGTCTTCCCAGGAAGCTATGGAACTTTTGTCCGACGTCCGCTTAGGAATTGATTTGGGCTTAATTGAAGAAGTGTCAGCTAATATTTTGAAAGAGTTAATGGTCCTGTTGCGTCCGGCATGCCTGCAAACAGAGGCTGGCAGAGAGTTGGACGGCATGGAACGTGACAGGGAGAGAGCCCGTCTCATTCGCCAGCGTTTAGGAATGGAGAATCAGTAAGTAAGAGTTTAAGGAGGAGTGCAGATGTTTATGTTTGGCAGATTTACGGAAAGGGCGCAGAAAGTGCTGGTTTTGGCTCAGGAAGAGGCAAGACGGTTTCATCATACGTTTGTAGGCACAGAACATATTCTGTTGGGGTTGGTCAGGGAAGGGGAAGGCATTGCTGCCAAGGTTCTGCTTTCCCTCGGGGTGGAACTTGACAGTGTCCGTTCTGAAATTGAAAAACTGATTGGTAAAGGGGATCAGCGGTCTGTTCCTCAGGGAGTAAACTACACCCCGCGGGCTAAGAAGGTGATTGAGTTAGCCATCGAGGAAGGACAAAACCTGGGACATAATTATGTAGGTACCGAACACCTTCTCCTGGGACTTATCCGTGAAGGGGAAGGAATTGCAGCACAGGTGCTGACCAATCTGGGGGTAGATTTAGCCCGGGGACGTAAATCGGTGCTATCGCTTCTTAGCGGCGACGATGAACCTCTTCCCGAAGCAAACACAAAAAACATTTCTTCCACACCCACCGTGGACCAGTTTGGCCGGGATTTAACAAAGCTAGCCAGGGAAGGAAAGTTGGATCCGGTGATAGGTCGAGACCTGGAAATAGAACGGGTTATTCAGGTGCTTTCACGACGGACAAAGAACAACCCTTGTTTAATCGGAGAACCGGGTGTTGGTAAAACAGCAATCGCCGAGGGGCTTGCTCAGCGCATTATTGTAGGTAATGTTCCGGAAACGCTCAAAGATAAAAGAGTGGCTACGCTGGAACTGGCAGCTGTGGTTGCCGGCACGAAGTACCGCGGCGAATTTGAGGAACGCCTTCGCAAGCTGATGGAAGAACTGCGTACCGCCGGCAATGTAGTTGTCTTTATTGATGAGTTGCATACACTCATCGGTGCCGGGGCCGCCGAAGGCGCCATCGACGCTTCTAATATTTTAAAGCCTGCTCTCGCCCGGGGAGAAATGCAAGCGATTGGCGCGACAACACTGGATGAATATAGGAAACACATTGAGCGTGATCCGGCATTGGAACGACGGTTTCAACCCATTACCGTAGGAGAGCCGACCTTGGAAGAATCTCTTGAGATTTTAAAAGGCTTGCGCGACCGGTATGAAGCTCACCACCGTGTGAAGATTACGGATGAAGCTCTGCAGGCAGCCGTTACGTTAGCGGACCGCTATATTCCCGACCGTTTTCTTCCGGATAAGGCTATTGATTTGATAGACGAGGCAGCTTCCCGGGTTAGAATGAAAGCATATACCGCTCCGCCTGATATGAAAGCTTTGGAAGAGCGGCTTGAAACGCTGCGCAATGAGAAAGAGTCGGCTGTCCGTGGCCAGGAATTTGAACTGGCGGCTAAGTTCCGTGATAAGGAACAACAGTTAAAGCAGGAGCTGCAAAATCTGAAAAAGGAATGGGAGCAACGTAAAGTGACTGATACATCTGCCGTCTATGCAGATGATATCGCGCAGATTGTAGCCGCCTGGACCGGCATTCCTGTAAAGAAGCTGGCGGAAGAAGAAACAGAACGGCTGCTGAATATGGAAACCATTCTACACGAGCGTGTCATCGGCCAGGATGAAGCGGTAAAAGCCGTCTCCCGGGCAGTACGCCGTGCCAGAGCAGGTCTCAAAGATCCCAAGCGTCCCATCGGCTCCTTTATTTTCCTCGGCCCAACCGGCGTAGGTAAGACTGAATTGGCAAGAGCTTTGGCGGAGAGTCTGTTTGGTGACGAAGATGCCTTGATTCGTTTGGATATGTCTGAGTACATGGATAAGCACACCACATCCCGCTTAGTCGGAGCTCCTCCAGGATATGTGGGCTATGACGAAGGCGGTCAGTTGACCGAGAAAGTCCGCCGTAAGCCGTACTCAGTCATCCTCTTTGATGAGGTGGAGAAGGCCCATCCCGAAGTGTTTAACGTTCTGCTTCAGGTGCTGGAAGACGGCCGCCTTACCGATGGCAAAGGGCGTACCGTCGATTTCCGTAATACCGTCATTATTATGACGTCAAACGTCGGTGCCAGTCAGTTGAAGAAACAGGCCAACCTAGGGTTCCGCCTCGATGACAGGGATAAGACGTACGAAGACATGAAGAACAAGATTATGGATGAGTTGAAGCGGACATTCCGTCCGGAATTCCTTAACCGCATCGATGAGGTTATCGTCTTCCACCCGTTGGCGGAAGAGCATCTGACGGAGATTGTGGAGCTGATGTTAGCTGAGCTTAGTCACCGTCTGGCTGACTATGAGATTCGCATGGAAATTACCGGTGAGGCGAAAAAGTTCCTGGCTAAAGATGGGTACGATCCTAATTACGGGGCAAGGCCGCTACGACGTGTCATTCAAAAGCGTATAGAGGATGAGATCTCCGAAAAAATGCTGCGCGGCATGTTTACGCATCAGGATACGATTCTGGTAGACATGGAAAATGACAATCTGGTTTTTCGTAAAAGTGAACCTGTGCCTTCAGAATAAGTTCATGTATTCTGTGCTCCCCTGACTGTTGTCAGCGGGAGTTTTTTTATTGGCTGATAGTAGCCATTGTTGCCTCATATTGACACATTAGTGAGGGATGAAAGTGTGCTATAATGGAACAGTAGTCGGCTTATGTTGAAAAAAGAAGAACCTTCGGGAAATATTGTGAAGTACGCAAAAGAGAAAAATATCACATTAAAGCGGTAGCTATTCTTCGTAGGCGCGAGAATACCGGTTCTACTCATCACTAATAACTGAAAATGGACGTAAACAAACTATTTTTTCAAAAAAAAAGGATTATTTAGCCGGTCGTCGAATAAAAATAGATGTGTCTCATCGTGCAAACGAGGGACACATTGTTCGGGGAGGGAATTTGTGTGAAAATTGCGATTTCGGGTAAAGGCGGTGTGGGTAAGACCACATTTTCAGCGAGCTTGATTACCGCCTTTATTAAGCGTGGTTTTAATGTATATGCCGTAGACGCCGATCCGGACGTAAGTCTTGGATCAACGCTGGGACTTCCCGCTGAAGAACTGGCTGCGCTGCGACCAGTTATCGAAATGAAAGAGATTGTTGAAAAGCGTTCAGGCGGCAGCGGTGCTTTTTTTTCGCTGAATCCTAAAGTTGATGATATCGTGGATGATTTTACAGTTAAGCAGGGAAATATCAAGTTTATGCGCATGGGAGCCGTCAAGCAGGGCGGTACTGCTTGCTACTGTAAAGAGAATTCATTTCTCTATGCTGTTTTAAACAGTCTTCTGCTTGATAAAGAAGATGTGGTAATTATGGATATGAGCGCCGGGATTGAGCATTTAACCCGGGGCACATCCCGCGGCGTGGACATGATTATTATTGTTACAGAGCCGACCCGTGTTTCCGTGCAGACGGCAAAAATTGTACAAAAGCTGGCAACAGAACTGGGTATCTGCCGCGTTAAAATTCTGGCCAACAAAGTCCGTACCGATAAGGAAAAAGATTTTGTGGTCTCCCAGTTTACTAATGAGGAACTGCTGGGAATCGTGTCTTTTGATGAAGCTGTGCTGGAGAACGCTATGGAAGAAGAGAGCGGACTACTTGCCGGCTCTGGAGTTATGCCTGGAATCGAGGAAATATTAGAAAAGATTTTAAGGGAGGTGACCTGCAAGCCGTAGTACGTCTGCGCGTGGCTTAAGTCTGTCGCCTTATCGCGCACTGTTTTCTCTTGATTTATTCTAAAGGGAGGTTAGTGAAGCATGTCTGATGTTGTAAAAAAGAAAGCTGTCGATCGCAACCGTGCTATCGACCCGGCTGTATTAGAAGTTCTTTCCAGAGAACTTCCTATGGATACAGCTTATGACCGTTACGTGGCCCAACAGCCGCAGTGTAAATTCGGAGATACCGGAGTTTGCTGCCGTATTTGTATTCAAGGTCCCTGCCGGATTACCGCGAAAGCGCCTAAAGGTATTTGTGGGGCAACCGCTTATACCATCGTAGCTCGGAACTTGGTTCGTTCCGCGGTGGGTGGAGCTTCGGCCCACTCTGACCACTCCAAGCACATCCTGCTAACACTAAAAGCATTATTGGATGGGCACGCTCCTGACTACAAAATTGAAAGCCCTGAAAAATTAAAAGCTCTTGCGGAGCGTTTTGAAATTCCCGCAGAAGGTCGTACCGATTTAGAAATTCTCGCCGATGTGGTACAACTCGGTATGGATGATTATATGCGTATGACAGGCGGCAAAGTGAAGTGGGTCGAAAAAACTGTCACTCCCGGTCGTTTTGCAAAGTTTAACGATTGTGACATTATGCCCACCAGTGTATTTGAAACCATTGCCAGTGCCATGGCCCAAACCCATATGGGGATGGACGCAGACCCTGTTAACCTGATATTTAAATCGCTGGAAGCCGGCTTGGCTGACTATGTCGGTATGCATATTGGCACCGATTTATCCGACGTTTTGTTTGGCATCCCTGTTCCGGTTTATACCGAAGCGAACATGGGTGTAATCGACCCGGCTAAAGTTAATATCGCCGTACACGGCCACAACCCGCTTCTGTCCGAAATGATTGTACAGGCCGCCCGTGAGCTGGAAGGCGAAGCGAAAGCTGCCGGTTCCGCAGGCATCCAGTTGATGGGTATCTGCTGTACTGGTAACGAAGTGTTAATGCGCCAGGGCGTACCGCCCGTAACCAACTTTGCGTCACAGGAACTGCCGATTATGACTGGCGCCATTGACGCCATGGTTGTTGACGTCCAGTGCATCATGCCCGGTCTTCAGGCAGTCGCTGAGTGCTATCACACCCGTATTGTTACCACATCAAAGAACGCGAAGATCCCCGGTTCGCATTATGTGGATTACAATGAGGAAAAGGCTCTCGACCAAGCTAAAGAAGTTATCCGTATCGCCATCGATGCCTATAAAGAGCGCGGCGATGCTGAATGTATCATTCCGGCTATTAAGAACAAAGTAGTAGCCGGGTTCAGCCTGGAAGCTATGTACAGCCTGTTTGGTGCCATTAATGCCGACGCCCCCATTAAAGTAGTTACCGAGGCTTTAGCCTCAGGTGAGCTGCGCGGTGTCGTTCTCTTTGCCGGCTGTAACAACTTAAAAGGCATCCATGATGAAAACCATATCACCATGGCCAAAGAGTTGGCAAAAAATAATGTTCTGCTGTTAGCTACAGGTTGCGCCGCCGGTTCGTACGCGAAACTTGGCATGCTTTCTCCTGAAGCTGTAGATCTTTATGCCGGCGATGGCCTCAAGGCGTTTATTAACCGCTTAAATGATGCTAACGCTGACAAGCTGCAAGGCAAGTTACCATTGATTTTCCACATGGGTTCCTGTGTAGACAATACACGTGCTACTAACTTAGCGACCGCCATTGCCAACGACCTGGGTGTGGACATTCCTAAGATTCCGTTCGCAGCCAGCGCTCCCGAGGCAATGAGTGAAAAAGCTATTTCCATCGGCCTGTGGAATGTGGCCATGGGTCTGCCTGTTCACGTTGGTGTTGTTCCCCCTGTGACCGGCAGTGAATTAGTTAATGGTATCGCATTGCAAGTTGCCCATGATGTTTACGGCGGTTACTTTATTTGGGAAACTGACGGGAAAAAAGGTGCCGATAAACTTCTTGAAGCTTTAGATTACCGTAGCTGGAAGCTGAAAGTTCACGCACAAACCGCTGAGAGATTTGAAACTACCGCTTCCGCTGCCTGGTAAACAGTAATTTTACGTGAAAGGGAGGAAAGAGCATGTCCAAGACAGCCTTTGATGAAATCTATGCCGGGGCGATCCCCGATGATGCCAAAGCTCCAAATAAGCTGTTCCAACGTGCCTATAACGGTGCGATTACTGCCACAAGCTATGCGGAGATCCTGTTATCTCAGGCCATCCGCAAGTACGGTCCCGACCAGCCTGTAAGCTATCCTGATACCGCTTATTACCTGCCGGTAATCAGCTGTCTGTCCGGAGAAAAAGTGACCAAGCTGGGTGAGTTACCCCCCATCCTCAACAGGATGCGTGGCCAGATTAAAGAAGAGTTAACCTTTGAGAACGCCCGTCTGTACGGAGAGTCCACCGCCTATGCGGCAGAAATTATTGAGGTACTGCGCTACATCAACGGCGCTCAGCCTCATGTTCAGCCCTGGACCGGTTATCTGACAGACCCCATTCTTCGTAAGTTCGGTATTCAGCTCGTAGACTGGACAATCCCCGGCCAGGCTGTTATCGTTGGTAAAGCGAAAACCAGCGAAGCTGCCGCTAAGATTGTTCAGGAACTGCAGGCCAAGGGGATGATGATCTTCCTGGTCAACGAAGTGATCGAGCAGTTACTTGAACAAAACATGAAACTGGGTGTGGATTATATTGCTTTCCCGCTGGGTAACTTTACCCAGGTTATCCACGCCGTTAACTACGCGCTTCGTGCCGGTATGGCTTTTGGTGGAATTCAACCTGGCTTGCGTGAAGAGCACCGTGATTACCAGCATCGCCGTGTCCGGGCTTTTGTACTTCATCTTGGTGAGATTGACGATGTTCAGGTAGCGGCCCACTTCGCCGCGATTTTCATCGGTTTCCCTGTTATCTGCGACACCGAGTTGGAAGAAGAAATCGCCGACTGGTATGTGTCCCATACTGACTATAACACCATTGTTAAGTACTGCATGGAGTTGCGGGGCATTAAGCTGAAGATTCTTGATATCCCTGTTCCCATCACCATTGGCCCTGCTTTCGAAGGAGAAACCATCCGCAAAGGTGATATGTACCTGGAAATAGGTGGCGGTCGTACCACAGCATTTGAATTGGTGCAGATGGTCAACGAAGATGAGATTGAAGACGGCAAGATTACTGTAATCGGGCCGGAGATTGACGACATCAAGGAAGGCGACAAGTTGCCCCTGGGTATTATGGTTAAGATTTATGGCCGTAAGATGCAGGAGGACTTCGAGGGAGTACTTGAGCGCCGCATTCACTACTTTATTAACTATGGCGAAGGCTTGTGGCACGTTGCCCAGCGGGATATCTGCTGGTTGCGTGTATCCAAGGAAGCTGTGGCCAAAGGCTTTAAAATCAAGCACTACGGAGAAATCCTGATTGCTAAGTTTAAAGATGAATTCCCTGCCATCGTTGACCGGGTTGAAGTAACGCTGATTACTGAACAGGCCAAAGTAGAAGAAGGTCTTAAAGTAGCCCGTGAGCGTTACGCGTTCCGTGATGCCCGCTTAAAAGGCCTCACCGACGAAGCAGTGGAAGAGCTTTACTCCTGTATCCTTTGCCAGTCCTTCGCACCAAACCATGTTTGCGTTGTCTCTCCGGAGCGCGTAGGCCTCTGCGGCGCAGTAAGCTGGCTTGATGCCAAAGCGTCCTTTGAAATTGATCCCAACGGACCCAACCGCCCCATTAAGAAAGAAGGGGTCATTGACGCTGAAAAAGGTATGTGGCAATCGGTTAACGAGTATGTCTACACCACAACCAACCGCAGCGTAGAAGAAGTAAACCTTTATACGCTGATGGATAAGCCGATGACATCCTGCGGCTGTTTTGAAGCGATTCTCGCCATTGTCCCCGAAGCAAACGGCTTAATGATCACCACCCGTGAGCATTCCGGTGACACACCAAGCGGCATGACCTTCTCGTCACTGGCCGGCTCTGTGGGCGGCGGTGTGCAGGCTCCCGGATTTATGGGAATCGGTCGCTCCTACTTGTTGTCTAAGAAGTTCCTGGTAGCGGATGGCGGTCTTGGCCGTATCGTCTGGATGCCCAAAGAACTGAAAGATTATCTGGGAGAAGCCTTCCGCGAGCGTGCAGAAGAAGCCGGTCTCGGCGCAGATTTCGTTGACAAGATTGCTGATGAAACTGTCGGCACTACTTCCGATGAGATTATGCCTTTCCTAGAGGAAAAAAGCCACCCGGCACTGACCATGGACCCATTGATGTAATTCAGTATTTAAAGGCGGGCCGGTTTCTTGCCTGCCCGCCTTTCTTTAATTCACCATGAGTAAACATACAGACACCGAGAAATAACAACCACATTTTTTAAGGGAAAGGAGTCGAAATCATGGGTTTAACAGGTCTTGATATTTTTAAGCAGTTACCCAAAACAAATACCGGGGACTGCGGTTTCCCAACCTGCCTGGCGTTTGCTATGGCGATGGCCGCAGGTAAAGCATCCCTGGACAAGTGTCCACACGTTACGGAAGAAGCAAAGGAAACACTGGGTGCCGCTGCCGCTCCTCCAATTAAGCTGGTCAAAGTGGGGACAGGCGACACTGTGGTCGAACTGGGTGATGAGACTGAATTGTTCCGGCATGACAAGCGTTTTTACCATCCCACAGCTATTGCAGTGGCAATTAAAGACACCGAAGATGTGGCAGCCAAAGTAGCAAACTTCAATGAACTGGAGTTTGACCGCGTTGGCCTTCATTATGTCACAGATATGGTTGCACTGACTAACGCCTCCGGGGATGCAGCAAAGTTCAAAGCTGCCGCCGAGGCAGTCGTAGCAGGTACAAAAAAGCCGTTTATTTTAATCAGTGAAGATGTGGCCGCCCTGGAAGCAGCCGCCTCCGCCGTTGCGGACAGCAAGCCGTTGCTTTATGCCGCTACAAACGACAACTACGAGGCAATGACTGCTCTTGCACAAAAATACAGCTGTCCCCTTGCCGTTAAAGGAAACGGCCTGGCTGACTTGTCTGAACTGGTAGAGAAAATCACCAAACTAGGCTACAAAGATCTGGTTCTGGACAGCGGTAACCGGGAAACATCCCAGGTGCTGGCCGACTTGACTCAAATCCGCCGTTCAGCAATAAGGAAGCGTTTCCGTCCCTTTGGTTATCCCACCATGGCCTTCACCACAAAAGAAGATGCTATGGAGGAAATTGTTCAGGCTGGCGTTTACCTTTCCAAGTATGCCGGTATCGTTGTATTAAAAGCCGACAAGAAAGAGAACCTGCTGCCGCTTGAATCCTGGCGCCAGAACCTCTTTACAGATCCACAAAAACCAATTCAGGTAGAACCGAAAGCCGTTGCCATAGGCGACGTAACTCCTGATTCGCCCGTTTATATTACCACTAACTTCTCCCTTACCTACTATATCGTTGAAGGTGAAGTGGAAGGAAGTAAGGTGCCCAGCTATATCGTTCCCGTCAACACCGACGGCATTTCAGTTCTGACCGCATGGGCTGCCGGCAAGCTTACCGGAGAATCCATCGCCAAAGCATTGCAAATAAACGATATGGAATCCAAAGTGAATCATAAAACACTGGTTCTGCCCGGTTATGTTGCAGTTCTTTCCGGTAGCACAGAGGAAGCAACCGGCTGGAATATTAAAGTTGGTCCCCGTGAAGCTTCCGGCATTACAAAATTCGCTAAAGAAAACTTCGCCAAGTAATCGTACGCACCATAGACACTACGTAGAAAAGGTGACAAATAATGGAAAAAGTCTCGGTTCTGTTTTTTCCTGATAATCTGATTGCCCATGTAGAACCCGGCACTTCCCTTCTCCGTGCCGCCACATTGGCTGGTGTGGAACTGAAGAGCAACTGTGGCGGGGACGGTACCTGCGGGCGCTGTCTGGTAAAAGTAAAAGACGGCCGGGTCAATGTGAAGAGTACAGGCAGCATTTCCCAAAGAGCCAAGCAAGCCGGTTTGGTATTAGCCTGTCAGTCTACGGTTAACGATAATGTTGTTATCGATATTCCTAAGGATTCCCGACTTGATGAGCATCAAGTACTCCTTGAGGAAAAAGACATCCTGATGGAGAGGGACGAGGATTTAGCGGCCGGGTATGACTTCAAACCGCTTTGCCGTAAGGTTAAGCTGACTCTGAGCGAACCGTCGCTGACGGAAAACGTTTCCGATCTTAACCGCCTGCAGGCTGCATTACGCAACGAAATGGAATGCGGTGACATTCATATCGGACTTCATACGCTTCGGGGGTTGGCTGATACACTCCGCACAGGTGACTGGCGGGTGACCGTTACTGTCACACAGCTCAACGGCTGTGCAGACATCGTTCATTTGGAACCAGGCCATGCCGAGAAGCCATCCTATGGCCTCGCCATAGACATCGGTACAACCACAGTCGTCGTTTATCTGCTGGACTTAGAAAGCGGAATGACGCTGGGTAAAAAGGGGACATACAATAAGCAGGCCCGTTACGGGGACGATGTGATAACCAGGATGATACACGCCTCGGATGATAGTGGTCTAAACGACCTTCATTTGGCTGTTGTCAACACCATTAATCAGCTGATTGACGAGTTATTGTCGCAAAGCCATGTCAGCGAGGATGACGTCCATATTGCGGTGGTGGCCGGTAATACCACAATGACCCACTTGTTCCTGGGCCTGACACCTAAGTATATCCGATTGGAACCTTATATCCCGTTAGCGTCAGTCACCCCGCCGGTTAAAGCGGAAGAGCTTGGTTTAAAGATTAATCCCAGCGCGTATGTTGCCTGTTTCCCGTCTGTTGCGTCCTATGTTGGCGGAGATATTGTCTCCGGAACGTTAATCACCAACATGGCAAAGGCAGAAGAGATTGTCCTCTTTATTGACATCGGAACCAATGGGGAAATGGTGCTTGGCAACCAGGACTGGCTTGTTTCCGTTTCATGTTCAGCGGGCCCCGCATTTGAAGGGGGAGGCATTACCTTTGGCATGCGTGCGATGAAAGGTGCCATCGAGTATGTCAGGATTGACTCTGAAACGTTTGAGGTGGAAGTAAGCACCATCGGTAAATCGAGAGCCATGGGAATCTGTGGTTCCGGGCTTATCGACTGTCTGGCCAAATTCCGCGATGTTGGCATTATTGACAGAGCAGGCAAACTGCAAACCGATATTAATACTCCCCGTATGCGAGAGGGAGATGATGGTTGGGAGTTTGTCCTTGTCTGGGGCGATGTGACGGAATGCGGCAAAGACATTATCATTACCGAAAACGATATTAAAAACCTGCTCCGCGCCAAAGGAGCCGTTTATGCCGGCATCCGCAGTATGCTCAAAGCGGTGCAGCTTGAAGAAGAAATGATTGACAAAGTCCTGATCGCCGGTGGTTTCGGCAACTACATCAATATTCGCGATGCCATCACGATTGGGCTGTTTCCTGATCTGCCTCCGGAAAAGTATGTCTTTATCGGCAACTCTTCCGTAAAGGGAGCCAGGCTTGCCCTGCTTTCGCAGGATGCCTACAGAGAAGCACAGGAACTGGGTAAAAAAATGACTTATCTTGAACTATCCGTCGGGAATGATTTTATGGATGAATTCGTATCGGCGCTCTTTTTGCCCCATACGGATATGAGCCTGTTTCCGTCGGTGGTAGCAAATAACGATCAGAAAGGAGAGTAACCTCATGGCTTTTAACGCAGTGAAAGAAAAGTATAGAAGTAAAGTAGGCGAAGTGGTTCTCGGCGCGACAAAAGAGCAGGGAGGCACCCGTGCCTATACAATCACCGTAGGTGGCGAAGCTGCCTTACCCTTCCTTCATTTTGAAGGAGACATTCCAAACCGTCCTGTGGTCGCTTTGGAGATTTGGGACGTAGAACCCACCGATTGGAATGATTGCTTTAAGCCTTTCTACGCAGACGTGTGGAACGATCCGGCAGCCTGGGCGAAAAAATGTGTGGAGGAGTTCGGTGCTGACCTTATCGTTCTCCGTTTTAAAGGTGCTGACCCCGATATCAAAGATGCTTCTCCGGAGGATTGCGCCAAAGTTGTAAAAGATGTGCTGGCTGCCGTAGGCTGCCCGCTGGTTGTTATCGGCTGCGGCAAACCGGAAAAGGATAATCTCGTCCTACCTTTGGTTGCAGAAACTGCAGCCGGCGAGAACCTGCTACTTGGCGTTGCCGAGCAGGATAACTATAAGTCTCTGACTGCGGCGTGTATGGTTCATAAACACAATATTATTGCCCAGTCGCCAATCGACATCAATATCTGCAAGCAGCTTAACATTTTGATTACCGATATGAACCTGCCTGCTAACCGTATCGTCATTGACCCCACCATCGCAGCCCTGGGCTACGGTGTGGAATACGGCTACTCCATCATGGAGCGGGCCCGCAATGGTGCTTTGCAGGGTGACAATATGCTCGGTATGCCGATGATCGGCAATGTAGGCTTTGAAGTATGGCGTACCAAGGAAGCCAATGCCTCCGCCGCCGATTTCCCTGCCTGGGGCGAACAGGAAACCCGTGGTATTCTGTGGGAAGCAACCACAGCTATGGCACTGCTGCAGGCCGGTATCGATGTGGTGGTCATGCGCCATCCCAAAGCTGCGACCCTGATTAAGCAAAACATTGAAGAGCTGATGGTTAAAACCAGTTTCGACGAGTAATTCTCAAATAAAAAACAATTGAATTATCTGCTAAGAGGGCGTTCATAAGCTGCGTAGCCGTTCGCTTGGAGCGCCCTCTTTCCGAAATAAAGGGAGGTAGAGTAGATGTTTATTATCGGTGAAAGAATTAACGGTATGTTTAAAGATATCGCCCAGGCGATTAAGGATGAGGATCCCCGTGCAGTACAGGAGTGGGCAAGAAAGCAAGATATTTCCGGCGCCCGCTACCTTGACATCAACACGGGACCCGCTTCTAAAGACCCCGTTAGAACCATGCGTTGGCTGGTTGAAGTAACCCAGGAAGCCAGTGATCTCCCCTTGGCGTTAGATTCGACTAACTACGACGCTATTGAAGCCGGCCTGGAAGTCTGCAAGCGCCCGGCCATGATCAACTCCGTACCAGCTGAATGGCCTAAGATGGAGCGCGTGTTTACCCTGGCAAAGAAATTTAACTCCTCCGTTATCGGTTTGGCGATGAACGAACAGGGCATCCCCAAGGATGCTGACACCCGGGTCGCTTTGGCCATGGAACTGGTAGCCTGCGCCGATTCTTACGGGATTCCCATGGAAGACCTTTATATTGACCCGCTGGTACTGCCCTGCAACGTCGGTCAGGACCACGGCCCTGAAGTTATGATGACTCTGCGTCAGATTAAGCTTTTGGCTGATCCCTCCCCCCGTACCGTTGTTGGTCTCTCTAACATTTCACAGGGTACGAAGAGCCGTGAGTTAATTAACCGTGTCTTTGCCGTCATGGGCGTTGCCAACGGTTTAGATGCAGCCGTCGCTGATGCTTGCGATCATGAACTCATCGAATCTATAGCCACCTCACGGATTATCATGAATATCGATATCTACTGCGATAGCTATGTGGATGTTTACCGTAAGCAGAAATAGAGCTGCAGTAAGGAGGAAAAGTCATTGAATAACAATAAAGGGACAGTCCCGCAGTATCCTCCCTGCCAGGCCGGTTGCCCGATTCATCAGGACGCTCAGGAATACGTGCGTCAGATTTCTATCGGCAACTACGACAAGGCTTTGGAGATTATCAGCGAGGTCAACCCCATGCCTTCCGTCTGCGGTACCATCTGTGCCCATCCCTGTGAGACGGAATGCCGCCGCAAAGATGTTGACGAAGCGGTTTCTATCCGTGCGTTAAAGCGCTTTGCCGTGGAGAACGGCAGTTGGCCTACAGTGAATAAAGCTCAGGCAACCCGTACTGAAAAAGTAGCCGTTGTGGGAGGCGGTCCTGCCGGCCTCACAGTGGCGAAAGACTTGGTACAAAAGGGATTTGCCGTAACAGTTTTTGAACGTTCCTCGGAAGCGGGCGGTGCCATCACTAACTTCATACCCCATTACCGCTTGCCCATGGATTCCATGCGCAACGATGTTTCCCGCATCGCCGAGCTTGGCGTGGAAATCCGTACCGGCGTCGAATTAGGCAAAGATTTTACCATTGATGAACTTTCCAATGACTATCAGGCTATTGTACTGGCCATGGGACTGCCCACAAGTAAAGGCATTCCCATTCCCGGTTCCGATGCCAAAGGCGTAATGCTGGCGCTTCCCTTCCTTAACGAAGCCAAATATAATAACTTTATGTTTGAGCCGGGCAGTCACGTATTTGTCGTCGGCGGCGGTAACGTAGCCATGGACGTGGCCCGTGCCGCAGTTCGTTGTGGCGCAGAAAGCGTGCAATTGGCATGCCTTGAGTGTCGTACCGAAATGCCCGCCTTCGAATGGGAAATCGAAGAAGCTTTGGAAGAAGGCGTCATCATGTTCCCCGCATGGGGTCCCAAGCAGATTATCACTGCTGATGACGGCACAATCACCGGCATGGAAGTACAGGAAGTACTCTCTGTCTTTGATGAGCACAAGCGCTTTAACCCTAAAATGGGTGACAAGAAGAACATCATTGAAGCCAATGTTGTCATCTTCGCCATCGGGCAGGGTAACGACAATCTGTCTTACCTGACAGACTTTGGCATTGAACTAACAGACAGAGGAATTCTCAACTACAATCCCCGGACTATGCAGACTACCCGCCCCGGCGTGTTTGCCTGCGGTGAATTGGTCTTCGGTCCCGGTTCCGCTGTAAAGGCCATGTCCACAGGACGTAAAACAGCTCTGGCCGTACAGAGCTTCCTGGACAATGTGCCCTTTGATGCAAACCTCGCAGACCAGTTTACAACCTTTAATGATCTTTCGGAATCCACGGTGGAGAAAGTAAAGCGCATTGACAGAATTCATGTGCCTGTTCTCCCTGCCCAAACCCGTGCTCAGCACAATGACCATGTGGAAATCGGCTATGATGAGCGTATGGCGCTTTGCGAAAGCCGCCGCTGTATGGACTGTGCCGCCGGTGCCGAATGTATCGATGACATCTGTGCCGTCTGCCTGACTTGTCTGCGCACCTGCCCCTACGACGTACCCCACATTGATGAGAACGGTGTCTTCACCATTCGCAATGAGGAGTGCCAGGCCTGTGGGCTGTGTGTCGGCATTTGTCCGGCCAGCGCGATTCGCTTCCGTGACCATTACGCCCAGCACGCATTAGATCAGATGGAAGATGCATTAAAACTGGCCGCCCAAAACGGTCCGGCTACCGTCGTCTTCTGTTGCAGCTACGGCGCGTTTGCCGAGCGTGATTTCCTCAACTATATCAATAACGGTCGCCCAACCAATCTGGCTATAGTACGTGTCCCCTGTGTGGCCAAAGTGGAAGTGGCAAAAATCCTGGAGGCGTTCGACCTGGGCGCTGAAGGCGTTTTCGTGGCCGGTTGCAGTGAAGAAGAAGAATGCACCTACCAGAATGTAAGCAAGTGGGCTTCACAACGGGTAGGCCGTGCCCAGGAAATTCTTGAACAACTGGGTCTGGAAAAAGACCGTGTGGAACATCTCACCCTTTCCCTGGATGAAGTTCGTAACTTCGCTCCGGTAGCAGAAGGTTTCCTGACTAAAATCAATCATGTTTTAAATGGTGGGGGAGGTGAAAGCGAATGATCGTCGGTGAACGCAAACCCCTACAGGAAATTATTAAAGCTGTAGAACCCTTCGAGAAGATTCTTGTCCTCGGTTGCGGTGAATGTGTCACTGTCTGTATGGCAGGCGGCGATAAAGAAGCCAAGGAAACAGCATTAGCTATTTCCGTAGCCCGCAAACGCGCCGGCAAGCCTGTGGAAGTAAAAAGCCACACCATTGAAAGACAATGTGAGTTCGAGTATCTGGAAGCTGGACGCAAGTTAATCGAAGATGCCGACGTTATCGTTTCCCTGGCCTGTGGCGTCGGTGTACAGACCATGAATATGCACTACGAAGACATGCGCACCCTGCCCGGCATTAACACCACCTTTATGGGTATGCCCTTTCAACAGGGAGTATGGGTGGAAAACTGCCTGGGCTGCGGGAACTGTGTATTAGAAGAGACCATGGGCATTTGTCCCATTGCCCGCTGTTCCAAGAGCATGCTTAACGGCCCCTGCGGCGGTTCCCAAGACGGCAAGTGTGAAGTCAGTAAAGAGACAGACTGTGGCTGGCACCTGATAGTCGAGCGGCTCATGAAATTTGACAAACTATCCGCCCTCGAAGAAGTCAAGCCTCCCAAAGACTGGTCAACATCCCACTCCGGTGGGCCGAGGAAAATGATTAGGGAGGATGTGAAACTGTAATGACAATGAGCAACCTGCAAAAGGTTTTAAACAGTGGCGCTTTTGTGGTTACAGGCGAACTAGGCCCTCCCAAAAGTGCGGAACGTGAAAAAATTGAACATCACGGTCATCTTCTCGGTGGCGTCGTCGATGCTGTTAACCTGACAGATAACCAGACGGCCATCGTGCGCACATCCAGCATTGCCTGCGGTAAAATCCTGGTCGATATGGATATTGATCCTGTTATCCAGATTACCTGCCGCGACCGTAACCGGATTGCGATTCAGTCCGACGTCCTGGGTGCAGTAGCCCTGGGCATCAAAAACATTCTTTGCCTGCAGGGTGACCATGCCAACTTTGGCAATGAACCCGCCGCCAAAAATGTGAACGATTTAGATTCCATGAACCTAATCCGCTCACTGAAAAACATGCGTGACGAGCAGGTCTTCATCGGCGGCGAGAAGCTGGAAGCTCCCATCGACATCTTTATCGGTGCGGTGGAAAACCCCTTCGCCGACCCCTTTGAATACCGCGCTTACCGCCTGGCCAAAAAAGTGGAAGCAGGCGTGGACTTCATCCAGACTCAGGCCATTTTCGACATGGACCGTTTCGAGCGCTGGATGGCAAAAGTTCGTGAACTGGGCATTCATAAAAAAGTGCCTATCCTGGCCGGCGTTATCCCCATCAAATCACTGGGCGCAGCCCGTTATATGAAGAACAACGTTTCCGGTATGATCGTCCCCGACGAAATCATTGACCGCATTAAAGCTGCCGAAAACAAAAAAGAAGAAGGCGTAAAGCTCTGTGTGGAGATGATTAAACACCTAAAAACCATAGAAGGCGTGGCCGGTGTACACCTGATGGCGGTCGCCTGGGAAGAAATCGTCCCCGAGATCGTCGAGCGTGCCGGCTTACTGCCCAGACCTAAATTCGACTAAGCTTTAGCGGCATAATTGTTTAAAAATGCCCGGCCGTTTAGGCCGGGCTTTCTCTTTAGGAGGCAACATGATTAAAATCACAGAAAACATCTACGTAATTCCCGGCAGGAATAAAGGGCGTTTTCCTTTCTGTCACTGTGTCTTTATCAAAGACGAGGTCAACGTCCTGATTGACAGCGCCGCCGGCAAAGAGAATCTCGCCCCCGTAATAGACAAAATAGACGTCTTAATTAATACCCACTACCACCCCGACCACATCCGCGGCAACGGTCTGTTCCCCAATGCGCAGATACTTTGCCACGAAGCAGATATTCCACCACTAACCGACTACAAAACAATGCTGCACTATACCGGATTCGAACATTTTACTGAACAAGAGTTTAGCAAAATCATGCCGATTATCGACTATCGGGAGTCCCGTATCGACGGCATGTTTTCCGACGGTGAGCTCCTTGACCTAGGCCGTACAAAACTCCGCGTCATCCACACACCGGGCCACAGCCCCGGCCACTGCTGTTTCCTTGATGAAAACAGCGGTATCCTTATCGGTGGCGACATCGACCTGACACCGTTTGGTCCCTGGTACGGCCACGCGTTATCGGATGTTAATGAATTTGAACGGTCCATGCAGAAAATAATTGCCCTGGGCGCAGACCGATTTATCAGCGGCCATGAAGAAGGCTATATCACACACGCTGTTACCCAAAGGTTAAAAGAATACACTGCTAAAATTCCGGCACGGGACGCAGCCATAGTACATGCATTAGATAAACCACTTTCACTGCAGGAACTGAGCAGTCAATTCATTTTTTACCCCCACCATCCCGAACCAAAGTTTTTCTTCCAATTTTTCGAACAAACGATGTTAGAAAAACATCTAGTCAGACTCGAAAAACAGGTAAAAATTAATTACGTGGACAACAAGTGGCAACGAACTGCCGATAATAGCCAATGACGGGACAAAATACCTAAAAATCATTTATTAATGCAGGCAGTTGTCCCCGCCAATGAAGGGCAGTTGTTTCAAGGAAGAATAGGCAAAAATAGAGAAATTGTATCAGGCTGAAATGCCGGGTACAGTTTTTTTTATTCACCATTAACGTACGAATTTTCACAATCTGTCGAAATCTGTAGGGGGTGCGGCCAGCTAACCGGGGAGGGACATCATGGGCCAGCCAAAACCGTTTAAATTCAAGTTTCCTGACGGACGGGACCCCCGAATCAAGCGAAGGGCTGTTGCGTCAGTAATGGCCGTTTTACTGTTATTTATCGTGCTGGTGTACAGTCAGGATTACAGAAATCCCGAATCTTGCGGCCTCTGCCATGTTATGGTGCCCCATGTCCGTACCTGGGAAGCATCGGCTCACCAGCGCACCGATTGTGTCACTTGTCACGAGGGCCCCGGCTTCGACGGCGTCATCAGATTTCAGGTCAGCCTCGCTGAAATGGCCTATAAGTATGTGACAAACACCTACTATTTGCCCATTGCCATGCGGGAGCAAATGTCCGCCGAATCTTGTACCAACTGCCACGCATTAAACCGGGAGATGTCACCTTCGGGCGACCTCATTGTCCCCCACAAAAACCACGAAAAAGTCCGGGTAGACTGCATGTCCTGCCACAAAGGTGTGGTCCACGCCAACATCGCTAGTCGGCAAATGGCTCTTTCTGTTGACGTTAATATTTGGACCCGCAGGTTTTCTATGTCTCAAATGAGCTACGAAAATCGCAACCTTTCAATGAGTGGTTGTATTGAGTGTCATCAATTGCGTCGCGCAACTCTCGATTGCGCCGCCTGTCACAAGGATATATATTTTCCCGAATCACATGTGGAAGAAACGTTTACAATTCAGCACGGTTTACAAGCATACAATGACCTTCTCTCCTGTGACCGATGTCACTCCTGGACAAGGGGGGCAATAGAAGATTCGGATATGCTAGCCTATGGCATCCATCCGGTGAGAGAGTACGCACGGAACAACATATTCTGCAGAGACTGCCATCTGGAGCGTCCTGAAGGGCACACACAGCTCTGGAGAGGCATGCATGCTACTAAGGCCCGTACCCAGGGAAAATTCGGTTGCTATGTATGCCATGATTTTAACCGTGCCATATTGGACACCGTAAAAGACCCGCCATTTTCCAGGGTATTTTGTTCCCAATGCCATTATAAAAAACACAAACAAGGGTGGCAGGCTGTGCATCCAACAAATGTAAATGGACAGAAATACGGGTATGAGTGCTTGCGCTGCCATGGCAGCAACTACTGCGGGAGATGCCATATAATCTACTAAAAACTGCCGGGGGTAAACACAAATGACTGAAAACGTACATCAGACAGCAATGGATTTTTATGCTGGAGAAGTAAAGAAAAACCGTAACAAGGAAAAGGTTGCACCGTTATACGCATGGACGATACTAATTGTTACCGCACTGGTTGTTTCTAGCATTGGCTGGGGGATCGGTAAATTATTTTTTTGGGAGAGATTTAATGCCGACCCGTTTTATATGCAGCAGTTCGAAGCGCTCAAGCAAAGGGTTACGGCTGACCCGGACAATGTGGAAAACTTAGTAGCACTGGGTTGGGCGTATTTCCAAATGGGGGATTACAACCAGGCCCTTACCAACTATGATAAAGCTGCCCAACTGGATGAAAAGCATTTTCCCGCTTATTATAACCGCGGGCTGACTTATCTTCAGGTTGAAAAGTATGAACTGGCAATCCGTTCTTTTCAGCATGCAACGACCCTTTCGCCACGTGACTATGCGACACGCATGAACTTGGGCATCGCGTTTTATAAAAACGGACAACTCGAAAAGGCTGCAGAGTCGCTGGAAATAGCCTACAGCCTACGGCCGGGTGCCATTGAAATTTTGTTGAGTCTGGGTGAGGTTTATGAAGCGCAGGGGAAGAACAATGAGGCGCTAATCCGGTATCAGGCCGCCTTGGGTTTTGATCCAAATAATGAAGCAGTAAAAGACGCTATCAGTCGGTTGCGCGCGACAAATTAAGGGGGAAAAATCATGAGTGAGTTTGCAGGAAGGCTTGGCCGGACATTTAGCGATTTTGACAGGGAAAAGCTGAGACGCGCACAAATCGGCCTAACAATAGCATTGGTTATACTGTTCTTAATCTTATATTTAATGAATAGAGATCCTTTGCGCCTGACACAGCAATTTTTACCGGGGACATCAATGCCACAGTTTCTGTACTCTATTTACGGACCGAATGCAGATGAGATGATGGCTAAGCCCATGGCTGTAACGGTTTCGGGAAACCGGGTTTATGTTGCGGATACCGGAAACTCCAGGGTACAGGTTTATGATTATAACGGGAACCACTTGTTATCTTTTGGTTCAAACGGAAGGAGTCCGGGGCAGTTCCGCTTTCCCTACGGTGTAGCCACAGACAGTGACGGACGCATTCTCGTTGCGGATATGTATAACAACAATGTTTCGGTCTTTACGCCAAACGGGGATTTCCTGCACTACTTTGGCACGTCGTTGGATTTTGGCAGTCCAGCCGGTCTGTTTGCTGATGATGGAAGAATTTATGTGGCAGATGTTGGCTTGCACAAAATTTCAGTCTTTGATGAGTCGGGGGAGAAGATTCTGGAATTTGGTTCCGAAGGTACAGAGCCGGGGCAGTTCCGCTCTCCCAATGCTGTCACCGTAAGCAGACAGTATGTAATCGTCAGCGATACCGGAAACGACCGTATTCAGTTCTTTAACAAACTGGGGACATACATTGGGCATATCAGTGGGGTCTCCAAAAATAAGCAGTTTATTAATCCCAGGGGCTTGGCCATGGATCCTCAGGGAGTCATCTATTTGGTCAACAACCTGACCCATGAATTGCTTGCCATGAATGAACAAGGAGAACTCCAGTATGTTGTAGGAGGCATGGGCCAGGGACCGGGCCAGTTTTATCTGCCAAACGGCCTCTTCATAGACAATCAGGGTCGCATATACGTTACTGACACAAGCAATCGCAGAGTCAACGTATACCGTTAGGAAGAGGTGCTTAAGGGGTGTAATAATTGCGTAAGCAAACCGACAAAAGTCCGTTTATTTCTTTGACAGCCATGATATTCGTGCTTACGCTTCTGTTCTTTTACGTTACTGTGTATGCCAGCATACCAGCCATACCACATGATTTTAATAAAAATCAGGATTCCTGTCGGAACTGCCATTCTCCTCACAGGGGAACCGGTATACGTCTCATGACAGAATCCACTGTTGAGGAAACCTGCCTGGTATGTCACGACGGTACGCGTGCATCAATGGTGAAATATCAGGGCGAATCGGTTCATTATTTCGCCGATGAGAATTTGTCATGCAATACATGCCATCTGGTGCATCCTCCGTATAACTACCGTCCTTTACTCCAAGAACAGTATACCCTGGAGACAGTTGATAACGATGTTTACGGCGAATACCCGCTTGGCGGCTACACGCAGTGTCTTGACTGTCACAGTACCGGGTCCGGCTATGAAAATGCCGCCGATATAAATACTTTCTATACGGGTACTGCAGAAGGCGTGGATGGCGGCCATTTTCTGAAAAGTTCCGGCGGGTTAAAACCTTCCGGCTGGAAATTGTCCTGTTCCCACTGCCATTCACCGCACGCCTCGGAAAATGCCGCATTAATTAAAGAGTATCTGGGAGTCATGGACGATGAGATTATTAACAACGCGGTTTTCTATACGCGCCCCGTTGAGGATATAAACTACAAATATGAGCAGAGGCAGTTTTGCCTCACATGCCACAGCTACGGAATTACTATCTTGGGAGTGTCTGTGCAGAACCTGCCGGCCGGTGTGGAAAATCATTACGAGACTGAACCCAGTCGCTACTGTAGCGACTGTCACAGCAGGACACCGGGAAATAACTTCCTGGAGGGAATCCACGCACCCTGTGTGCCTAAACTGCTCCTGGTAAGCACGTATGTAAATGACGACGCAGAAATAGAGGCATTTGCCTTTACCGGAGACGTGACACCGCTGTCGGAGCGGGATGTGGTCTTTGCGGTAGTTTACGGTTCCGGCACATTATACAGGGATTCATCTCTTAGCATACAACTGACACCGGGGGAACCGGTGCAAACCGGCGTTGACGGAAAAGCATTAGTCTGGCTTCAGGGTTCCGAAACTGTAACGGTGGAAGCGGTATGCGAAGGTCTTACAAAAAGTATCAGTATAACGTTTGATTAATACTAAGCATAAAAATCCGGGGGGCAAGAATACCGACGCTTGTGCCTCTTGTCAAAAGCAACGTCTAATCTCTTTATTCCCCGGATTTATCAATAGTGTAGCGGAAGCGGGGACAATTGTCAACCAATCCGCAGGACATTCCAGGGTTTTCCGGCCGTAAGGCCGTTACCATTTTGCCAGAGAAAGGAGGTGCATAGGAATGGCAAAGAAAACCAACAAAATAAGAACACAAAAGGAGAGACCCATTATGAGGAGATTTAGCTTGGTTTTACTCGTGGCCCTCATCGTGTTGGCAGCTTTCTCCGGTCTGGCGATGGCCGAACAGGTCCGCATTGATATGGAGAATGACTACACCGATGGTTACGAATACTTAGGCACTCCCGCTGTATTCAGCGAAGATGCCAACCTTTATCCCACCGGCATTTATCTGCCGAATGCGGCTGATCCGGCAAGCTACCGGATTCACACCAACTACAGCAAGAATACCGACGCTTGTGCCTCTTGTCATGCCACCCACAGCGCCGTCGGCGCGGCCCTATTGCAGTGGTACTCGATTTATGAGACCTGCATGGCCTGTCACGACGGTACGGTAACAACCACCTATAACGTTGTCCAAGGACTTAACCCGGCAGGGGAAGCTACCAGCGGCGGTAAGTTCGGCCTCATGGTCGGCCAGAATGCCGCGGCAACATCCCTGTCCAATCATAATGTCACAGGTGCTCTGAACATCTATGCCGCTCCCGGCGGCGCGCTGAAAAACGGAGCCGATGATTTCGGCACCTGGACCGGCGAGTTCAGCTGCAGCAGCTGTCACAGCCCGCACGGCCAGGGCGGCAACGCCCGCATTCTGCATCCGGATCCCAATGGCGTCCAGAAGCAGAATAAAGTTGTAGGTGCCGTTGCGACTGGGATTGACAGCGTAACCTACGCCGTTTATAACGGTGACGACATCTACACCATGATCAAAGGGTATCCCTATTCCCAGGACCTGAAGATTTACGTGGGCGGAGTCCGGCAATACGGCGGCTTCACTGTGGATAGCAGCACCGGCGTGAGCTACATTCGTTTTAATGAGGCTCCGGCAGGCGCAGTTACCGCTGATTTCGTCCCATCCCTGCGTGTTTCCATGCAAATCGAAAACTATTTGGCAGCAGAAGAATCTGTCACCTACAAGCGCGGCATCAACAATTTCTGCGGCGCCTGCCACACTGATTACAACGCTCAGATTGCAGACGCCGGCAGTGAACTGACCGGTTCCTACTCCAAGGCCTACCGCCACCGGGTCGAGTTTGACTGGTACAATGATGTTGGCGGCCTGAAGTTTCAAAACGGTGCCGGCCTGACCAGAGGCGTTGTCTGCCTCACCTGTCACGTGGCCCACGGTACCGATAAAGACTACTGGGAAACCACATTGGTAGATGCCGGCGTGGACGGCTGGACAGTAAACATGCTTACCGAACTGTCTGGTTCCTCCGCCCTGAAGCGCAAGCCCAACATGGGTACCTGCGAAGCCTGTCACAAGAAAGGCGACGGCAACGACGGCTACTGGGCCAACGTTGAATCCACCCATAATTACGAGGAAGAAACAAACCTGGCTCCCGGCGTCTATGATGCACTGAGCGCAACCCGTGACCCGATTACAGGTGTGTTAAGTGCTGAATACGTTGGCGGTGCAACCTGTGCAAGCTGCCACACTAAGTATGCAACCCAGCTTGACCATCTGCACACCAAGAAGGCTCGTCCGGCTGACGATCCCGATATCAAGTGGGGCCAGCCCGATTCCCCGGAACCCTTCAAGTCATTCTATGATGGTTGGGATGCTAACAAAGGAGCTGCCGCCGGAGGTCGCGGGACACTTAACGTGTCTAATTCCGTGCATATCGATAAAGATGATATTGACTTTATCTTTGGTGACAAATGGAAGATTCGTCCGGCCATTAGCTATCAGAAGCTGGTTGATGAAGGATATGATACTTCCGGAATTCCTGTTGCCAAGAGGGAAGGCGTTCTCTTTGTTAACTTCCAGTATAACACTGGAAATCGTGGTCCTGATGGTTCATGGACCGCTCCCACATGGGGTACTCACACCGCATCACAAGTCTGGCAGCAGAACTGCATTGGCTGCCACAGCACCGGCTTCGATCTGGATGCTTATAATGATGCACCCACATTATTACCCATCGATCCGGTCACTGGTGTTAAGAACCATATTGCCGACTACGGTATTACCTGCGAAGCGTGCCACGGACCTGGTGCAAACCACGCCCAGGCTCCGACCAAAAAGAACATCGTAAACCCGGCCCGCCTGACAATTGACCGTCAGAACGACCTCTGCGGCGCCTGTCATGCACGTAACAACAAAATCATTGACAGCTTTGGTCTAAACGCCGGCAACCCCAGCGGCGTCCGTCAGGATCCAATTCCCCTGGTTATGTTACCCGGCGATAAGCTCACCGATTATGTTGAGATCAACACGAGCAGCCTGCGCACAAACAGCTGGATCGGCCAGCAGCACCGCATGCAGTGGCAGGAACTGCTTGGTGTTCCCTCTTCAAATTGGGGTGCATTTGACGTAGCGAATGACGGACTTCGTTCCGCGAAGGGTAAAGTCATAAGCTGCGCAACCTGCCACGATTCTCACAAGTACAATGCTGTGGACAACACATCGCTGAAGCGGACAGTGGCGCAGACCTGTGGCGCATGCCACGGCAGTGGTATGGACTACAGCAAGGCAATGCCCTATGCAACAATGACCGGTATTAATTACGACCTGCGCACCCATATCTTTAACTGGGATCGCCTGGGAGATGGAGAAACTTATGACGGGCTCATTTACAATCCGTCATCACCGGTTGCAAACGCTCCTCACCCAGCAACTAAGAAGTAGTAGCCATAGTATCATTCTGTGATTAACAAACCAGAAGCACACCCCTCGGTGTGCTTCTACCCCTCAGGGGGTAGCGGGAGGGATGGCCTTGAAAAGTAAGATATTAATTTTGGGAATTATTATTTTTATAAGTATTGCAGGCGGTTGTGGAGGTAGTAATAGCGTTAGCCAACGGGTGGATAAAGAGACGGGTATTGTTATACGTCATGATTCCCCCCGGGCGACCGTCTTGTCTTTTTTTGAACTCATCTCCCGTGGACGTGCTGAAGAGGCGTATACGCTGTTGACGGCTTCCTCTATGCTAGAGCTGTCAGAGGAAGAATTTAAAGATATAATCAGAACGACAAGGACGGAAAGTGCACGGCTTATTAATGTGATGCCGGGTTCTGAGAACGATTCCTTGGCGGTGGTGGCCCATATACGGCTGATTCCGGCTGGAAATAAAGAGGAAATTGCTTTATTTGGTATTGAAATAGTTAGAAAGCATAAAAATCTATGGTATATTTCAAGAAATATTTCTGAATTTGGGGATAAGGATAAGGTTCAAATTCTGGAGAATTTGATTACTTTTGAGGATGAATTACTTAACACACCTGATTTATTTGCGACACTTACTGAACAGCAACAGGAGCAAGCATTAAAGCAACTAAATACGCTTTATAGGGCACATCAAGAAGCACTTGAAAAATTTTAAAGAGTGAGTAACGTTTGTGCCTCTTGTCAAAGGACAAATCTGTGGTGACGATTTTCCGCTAGGGATATGTAACAGAAAAATATGGAGAAAAAATATGGGCTGTCAAAAGATTGCGAATGATGCGATTTTCATATATTATTAAGTTGAATGTATTATGTTAAATCCGTGGGGAGATGAAATATATGCTTCAATTCTTCCTCAGTAATATGATGATCATGCTGGTGATTTACACGATTCTTTTTTTTCTGTTGGGGTTTGCCATTGTACTGAAAGTAAATAAGAACAGCCAGTTAAAACTGGCCAAGAGTATGTGGCTACTGGCAGGATACGGATTTGCCCATGGGATTAATGAACTGGTGATTATTGTTATGAGAGTGAAAGAGGCGCAGCTTACGCCCTCCATGCTGTTTGCAATGCGAAGTACTGAGTTGATGTTTAAGGCGTTTTCTTTTATGTTTATTTTCTGGTTGGGTATCCGCTTGATTACTGATTATAATGAAAAGTACAGTTTCCTTAAAATTGTCGGAGCTGTCATCAGCTTAACCTGGATTGGTATGGCTGTATATACGCTTGGTTTTAGTGAAAATCAACTGTATCTTGCTGTTGCTGATAACCTGTCCAGATATATGTTTGCTTTCCCCGGTTTTCTGCTGGCGGCGATTGGGCTTTGGGCCCAGATCCGGGATGTGGAAGTGTATAAAATCCCTTCTTTGGTAAATAACCTGAGGGGTTTGGCCATAACTTTTTTTGTTGGCGCGTTTATTGTCGGGATGGTTGCTAATGAACCTGTGCTTTGGCCGGCGCAGATTCTAAACAGGCAGACATTCTTGGAAGCTTTGGGTGTGCCTGTGATATTTTTCAGATCGTGGTTCTTGGTATTTATCACATATTTTGTGCTCCGGACTGTGGATGTCTTTGAAGTGGAGCGGGAGTGCCGGCTTGAGGAGGCACTTCGGAAGCAAGTACTAATGAATGAGCGGGAAAGGTTCGCCAGGGAATTGCATGACGGTATTATTCAGTCGATTTACGGGGTAGGTTTGAAGCTGGAACAGGCAAGTATCCTTGCCGAGAAGCGTCAGGATGAGTCGAAGAAACAGATTGTATTAGCCAAAAGTGACTTAAACCAGGTTATTCATGATATCCGTGATTATATTCAGGAGCTGCAGCCGGAGGACTTTTCGTGTGTTTCACTGAGAGAGGGAATCAGCCAACTCATCCGTGAATTCCGGGAAAGTGTATTGTTAAAGATAGGGCTTATTTTTGAGGGGCAGCAGTGCGGAGAATTGAACATTATGCAAATAAATAATGTGCTGCAAGTGCTGCGTGAGTTGTTAACAAATGCCGCTAAACATTCCCTGGCAGATGAAGTACAGGTAAAGGTGCTATTTAAAGAACAGGATATTGTCATTCGCATCGATGACAACGGAATCGGGTTTAATCCGGAATCATTAAAAACGGAAACCCGGGGCGGCGAAAAGCAAGGATTGAAAAATATATTTTACCGTGTAGGTATGTTGCAGGGAACAGTCGTATTTAATACGGCACCAGGTCAGGGAACTCATTACGAAATTACCCTTCCGTACAAAAAGCTCAGTTATGCCGGGGGCGTGTTTGTTGATAATCCTGAGTATTTCCAAAGGGTATTAGAACAAAATTAAGTTCAGGATGGTGATTAAATGATACGGGTGCTCATTGTTGACGATCATGCAGTAGTCCGGGTGGGACTAAAGGCGCTTCTTGAACTTCATGATAAATTTAACGTCGTTGGGGAAGCTGCTTGCGGCGAAGATGCTCTGGAAATGGCAGGAACGTATAAGCCAGACGTAGTAGTTATGGATATCCGTATGCCGGGTATGAACGGCATTGAGGCGTGTCAGGAATTAATGGCTGAGAATCCGGAAGTCAAGGTGATTATGCTGACGTCCTATGCCGATGATGAAGCTATTTACGCTTCAATTATGGCAGGAGCGTCCGGATATGTATTAAAGCAGACAGACAATAACAAACTGATTGAGGCTATTGAGCGGGTGGCCCGAGGGGAATCCCTATTGGATCCCCATATTACCGGCAAGGTACTTAGCCGGATGAAATCCATTGCTACGGAGAAACAAAACGAGGCGAAGCTTTCGGAAACAGAGAAAAAAATACTGGTGCTGATTGCTGAAGGGAAAACAAATAAGGAAATTGCCGAAGCTGTTTTTTTGGCGGAGAAGACAGTACGTAATTATGTTTCGAAGATTTTTGACAAGCTTAATTTGTCAAACCGGGCGGCGGCAGCCACATATGTCACGAAGCGGAGACCGATGTTCTCAAATGATAAATAGTGCATTTACTATTTGGTAATTCATGAATTATATTCTATTTTACAATTGTTATGTTAACTAGTATAATAAAGGTGATAGTGTGAGTTCTGTGGCAAGAAGCGCACTTATCACCTTATGCCGGTCAATTGACCGGCCTCTTTTTTTATACTGTAGTAAATTATAATGATTTGCATCGGCAGCGGTATACATGAATAAACGCGTTTTTCTTACAAGAAAGGACAAAGGTATATAAAAAATTGTACAATTGACAATGTTATACATTTCTGGTTTTTGAGTATAATAATAGTGGTATGGTGTGAGTTCTGTGGCAAGAAGCGCAACATACTGTTTCCGGCCTAACGGCCGGCTTTTTTTTTATCTTTTTCATGTTATTTGTCGAAAGAGGAAATCATGCGGATGTGCTGAATATAGTGTAAAGAAGAAATAGTATGGAGGCACTTGTGGAAAAACAATTTGTCAGGGATTTAAAAGTAGGCGACCAAGTTCGTTCAGCGTTTTTAGTAACGGAAAAAGCGCTGGTGGCGTTTAACCAACCCAATCGTTCCGGCGAGCAGTTTTTGAGGATGCAGTTAGCTGATGTTTCCGGTACTGTCAGGGCTGTTGCCTGGGAGAAAGGCATGGAATATGCTAAGGTATTTCAGGTGGGCGATGTTATTCGTGTTCGGGGCGAAGTCGGTGAGTATAAAGGACCGCAGGTGGTTGTTTATGGTATTGAGCCTGTGGAAGAGGCCCAGGTGGAGCGGGGTTGGTTTCAGCGTGTGGCGCCGACAGGTAGCGATGAGATGCTGGCGGAACTGAAGACAGTCCTGGACGGAGTAAGTGACCCCTTCCTTGCTTTACTACTGCAGGAGTTTTTTTCCGACAGTGAGTTTTTTAAACGGTATACCAAGGCGCCGGCTGCCCGATCGGTGCATCATAATTATGTCGGTGGGTTGCTGGAGCATTCTCTGGAAGTCGCGGTTCTCTGTCGGCAGTTTGCGGCGGGTTATCCCGAACTGGATTTGTCTCTTTTATACTGCGGGGCACTGCTCCACGATGTGGGGAAGATTGAGGAGTATGACAGTACGAGTCTGACATTTGAACTGACTGACCGGGGCAAGCTTTTGGGCCATATTATGATTGGTCAGGAAATGTTGGAGCAGCGGATAAGGGCGGTTCCGGGGTTTCCGGAGGCATACAGGTTGGAGCTTATGCATATGCTGCTCAGTCATCATGGTCAGAAAGAGTGGGGTTCTCCGGAGATTCCCAAGACGTTTGCCGCCTATGCTTTATTTCATGCCGATTTAGTGTCAGCAAGACTGAACCAATTTTCTCTGGTGGTCAAAAAGGGAGAAAAAGACAATGGTTGGACGGATTGGGACCGGTTGCTGGAACGGAGCGTATATTTGGGCAAGGCAGAATAACAGTTTGATTTGGTGGTGAGAACATGAAAGACGTGAAGAGAAAAGAAAGCCGGCTTGAGCAAAAGAGTAAAGTTGTACCCTTTGAGCGGGATGCAGGGTACTACTTACAAAAAGGCATGTTCAATTACCAGAAAAATAAACTGGATAAAGCGCTGTTGTTTTTTCAGCGTGCCGTAGGAGCGGAACCACGCAACCCTTACAATCAGTACAATCTTGCCTGTTTGCTAAGCAAGTTGGGACGATTAAAAGAAGCCAACAAGGTATTTGTGCATATTGTCAGTGTTCTGGACAGCTCGATGGCAGACTGTTATTTTTTGCTGGCGATAAACTATGGTTTGCTCGAAGACCTGGATAAGTCCAGAGAGTATTTGCAGCGTTACCTGCAGGCTGAACCGGACGGAGAGATGTCATATGAGGCAGTGGAACTGCTCGATGCTATGGATGAAGACTCAGTCTACGATAACTTGCCTGCATACACGGAGAAAGATGTCCTAATGGAACGGGTGTTAAGCTCAGGTAGTTCGGAAGAATTGAATAATCTGTATGTGACCAGTGCCGGATTCAGGCAGGCTTTAAATAACCGTCTTTACCATAGATCTGATGAATTTAAAGAAGATATTCTGCGTTTTTACGGTGTATTAGGTGGGGACGGGGAGAAGAAGGTACTTTTCGACTTTGTTAAGAATCCATGGATTAAAGAACGTTTTCGCCAGCTTGCGCTAATTGAACTGAAGAATCTGGGGGAGAGCGGAACAGTGCAGGTGTTCCTAAGCGGAGAATTAAAAGAAATGGATCTTGCCTGCTATCCAATTCGCATGCCTGTTTGGCGGAAGGAATGGCAGGATGTAGTTGACCGGGCCATTGAAAATATGCGTCATAGTAACTGTTACGATGAGGGATTTTTTGATGATGTCCAGGCAATTTGGCTGGACTATATTAATACAGTTTATCCTGAAACTCCTACCATCAGAAAGGTAGAGACTTGGGCCGCTGCTTTGGAATACAGCCTGGCTCGTTTCCACTACCTTGACCTGACGCAAAAAGAACTGGCTGAAGAATACCTGGTTTCTCCGGGGAGTATATCTGGGAAATTTAAAGAAATTAACAGCGCGTTACTTATTGACGAGAAAGCATATAGAAATATGGTTGCATATTTAAAAGGAGGATAGTATGTAAGGGAACAAAATAACGGTTACCGGAATATATTGAAAAAACCTTCTTACATAAACGTAAGGAGGTTTTTTTATTGAGCTTGTCATTTTTTGATATATCCAAAATTGTCGCGTTTCTCCCTGATTATCGTGAGGGCGTGGGACAGGGGCTGATGATTTATTATAATGATGGAACGACCTGCTGGCTGAGCCAGGGATTACGCTCATTTATGGGTGGGCTTGCAAAGTTTTTTGCCGTAAGCGTAAAAGATATGCGTAGGAAATATGGTCCACTTATCGGGCAGACGAATCTCGTTCCACTGGTGCTTTCCCCTTTTGTGGTTTTTGTGCCGGTAAAAGTTCGTATACCCCGTGTGAGCGGAGATCCGACGTATGGGTATTTTAGGCTCCGCTCGGTGCAGGGTGTGGTACAAGAGCCGGAGCCGTGCAGTCTGGTGTTGGACGGGGATCATCGGCTTACTGTGATACAGTCCTTTCGAACAGTGCGTGCCAGACTGCGCGCCTGCGTAAATTTGGAGAAAATACTCATTGATGAGTGCTGCCAGACCATGGATTTTAAACAACAGCTTTTTCTGGCGCAGTCTTTCCTGTCACGTAATTTTCTGCAGGAAAATGGCGGTGTCTATGGAATTAACAGTGAAGAGGATGAGAAAGGGGTATATACTATGGAACTCCGAAATTTGATGGAAGGTTTAGTAACGCAGAGGCTGGATGAAGTTTTAGCCGAGGAAAGCAATAAAATATGCCGGTGCGAACAGTGTCGTTTGGATATGGTCGCCATAGCTTTAAATGACCTGCCACCCCGTTATGTGGTAACACAACGGGGAGAGACATACTCCAAGGCCGACCTTTTAGAGGTACAGCGTTTTGTGGATGTTTTAACTGCATTAGCAAAAGCGGTAAAAATCGTCAATAATAATCCCCGTCATTAAGATAAAACGGGAGGAGAGACTGTGTCATTAGATGAGAAGATTCGCCGAGCGGCGCGTATACTGAAAGAAGCCCGTCATGCCGTGGTTCTCACAGGGGCTGGGATTTCAACTGAAAGCGGAATCCCCGATTTTCGCAGTCCCGGAACAGGCCTTTGGGAAAAAGAAGACCCTGAAGATTTTACAATTGATAGTTTCAACCGGGATCCAGGGGCATTTTACCGTAGGATTCGGCCACTGCTTACCATTATTAATGAGGCAGAACCCAACGACGGCCACAAGGTTTTAGCGGAACTGGAACAACGGGGACGGATAAAAATCATAATTACACAGAATATAGACGGTCTGCATCAGCAGGCCGGTTCCCGCCGCGTCCTGGACGTGCATGGTACATTTAAAACAGGGACTTGCCAGTCATGCCGACAGAAGAATGACTTGGCAGATCTTTTACTTGTTCTTGACCGTGGGGATGAACCTGACTGCCCGCAATGTGGCGGGGTTATAAAGCCAGATGTCGTTTTATTTGGGGAAGAGATGCCCGATGATTTTCAGCGTGCTCACCGTGAAACACTAAAATGTGATTGCATGTTGGTCGTCGGTTCCAGCTTGCAGGTTGCTCCAGTAGGCTTCCTTCCCCGTTACAGCAAAAATCTCATGATTATTAATCGCGGTACGACTCCGTATGATGAAGAAGCCCGGGTTGTTATTCGCAGTTCTGCCGGGCAGGCATTGCAGAGAATTCTTGAGGAGCTGGATATATTACGTCAGGGTTTCTAGGCAGGCCGTTGAAAAAGGATGGATGATAAAAAAGAAAAACGAATGGAAACACCCCGCCGTATATTGAACGGTGGGGTGTTTATGAGTAAGATTATATCATTCTGATTCTATGGTTTCAGCATAATTTATTTTCTTTGAGTAAAACTGATACTAAATGCTGAGAAAGGGCAGATATGATATATGAATGTCTACTCGTTTACATATACGCTGCACCATGTGCTGTTATTAAAATTGTTAGCCACATTCAACTTCGACCGCACCCGAACGATACATAATTTTTTGTTTCTGGCTACGGCGAGTAGTGCGCCGGGCGAACGTCCCGGTATCCGATATGATTTCTATAAGGGGTCAACCGGTGTTCACAGTTTTGAAGTTCAGGGGATTTTTGCGGACTTAAAGAAAAATGAGATGTTAGTACCTGAGCAGTTGGCTTTGACCGGGGAAGGACGGGAGTTTTATTATCAGGTTGCCTCGCTGTTGCGCTATGAGCGGTTTCCCGACCATTGTATGCGTCTGGCTCTTCGCTATCAGGACAATTTGTGGCGTGTTAATCATGAAGTACTTTTCCATCCACTGTTTCGCAAAGGAAAAACTGGCAGGAAAATTGTTTTGCCCGTGGCCTGACTACTTAAGAATACGACGAAGTAGATATCGGACATCTTCGGCGGGTAACCCTTCTCCCAGATAAGATTCATTCAGCCAGATTTCAAAGTGGAGGTGCATTTCCCCGTCGCCGCCTGTAATAGCGGGGGGAGTACCGGAATTACCTACGGTTCCGATTTGCTCTCCGGCATAAACAGCATCGCCAACGGTAAGCTTTGAACTGACAGTATCCAGATGGGCGTAGCGTGATATCACGCTACCCTGATGCTCCAGCCAAACCTGACGGCCGCGAAACTTGTCCAATATGTCTTCAGGCGTGGTTGGCGACTGGGCTGAGATGCGCCGGTAGTCTACCCGTTCTTCTGCTGTCATTTCTTCGTATGTATGATCGATGCGAATTACTACGCCCTCGGCAGCGGCAAGAACAGGGGTTCCGCGAACAATCTTAACACCGCAGAAACCGTTATAGTAATCAACGCCCTCGTGGGTTCCGTTTCTGTAGCTGCGCGGCGCCCCGGGTAACTGTCCCGCAGTCATGCCAATATGTGCACCCTTAATCGGTGATTGAAAGAATGAGAGCTTGTCCACAATCATTTCCAGTGGCAGGCGATTAATATTCCCTTCAAAAAGGGGGACATTATCCGGTTCCTCGGGCTCGGGTGCCGGTGTTTCGGCTTCCGGTGGATATTCAGGGAGAGGTTCTTTTTCGATAATTGTTTTGCCGTCCACCGGTGAACCGCTTGTCCAGGGAAGCAGATTGAGAAAAAACGCTGCGAACAGCAAAACCGCCAATGCCATCAGTGCCGTGGTATAGACCAGGGCTGATTTTTGTTTTTGCAAATAAAACCCTCCTCTGATTTTTCTATTTTACCATAACGGGCATATTCAGGAAAGGTGTAGTCATCAAATTTATTGAATAAGCAATGTGTAACAGTAAAAAAGGAAAATTGTAAATATGTGCCGAACTAGTTAACACATACCGGGGAGGAGAATTATGCAGTATAAACAAGCTTATTTGGAAGCGTTGCACGGGTTTGCCAACAAGGATCCTTTCCATATGGCGGATTTGTCCGGAGCACAGTATCGCAGTGGCGGCGGTCTGGAATTTTCTTATTGCGGGCATCCATGTACGGTCACATATCCGGCAGGAGAAATATTGTTTGATACTTGGCGGGAACCGCCCCATGAGGAAAAAATTATTATACTACAATATTTGGCCGGAGCCGCCGGTATCCCGCCGCGCGGGCACTGGCTTTCATTTTTGGAACTGCCGGGAGGCCCGCATCACTTTGCCCCCTTTCAGCAAGAAGCGATTTTCCCACTGGCCAAACAGTTTGGTGCATTTCCGGAGCAGTTCCGCCGGACAGCTATTGCATTGGGTGGTACGACCACTGATATGGGCCATACAGGCTTGGTCATTCCCGCATTTCCGCTAATTCCTCTGGCATTTATCCTGTGGGCTGGAGATGACGAGTTTCCTGCTGCAGCCAATATACTTTTTGATGCATCTGCGTCTGCCCATCTCCCCACGGCTACTCTGTATATGCTGGGGATTGCTGTTTCACAAAGACTTCTTGCTAAAGGGAATGTTAAATAACGGTGTGGCTATGAGAATGTCGGTACTACACCGGTTGCTGAATACATGAGCAGCAGGGAAGGATTGGTGATTGCAGAGTGGATATATTAATTCAGGGTGGTACTTTGATAGACCCTAGCCAAGGCATGCATGGACAGTTTGATCTTTTAATCCGTGACGGTTTCGTTGCTGAAATTGCCAGCGGGATTGATCCTGCCGGTAAAACGGTGATTGATGCGCTTGGGTTACTGGTGGTTCCCGGATTGATAGACCTGCATACCCATTTACGTGAACCGGGCGGTGAGCACAAAGAGACGGTGCTGACAGGGTGCCGTGCAGCAGCAGCTGGGGGCTACACCGGGATTACAGCCCTGCCCAATACAAACCCTGTGATGGACGACTGGCGGACGATAAACTATGTCAATATGCTTGCTGAGCAAGCGGACCTCGTACGTGTTTGGCCGGTGGGAGCCGTCAGTAAAGGTTCAGCTGGCAGAGAAATGGCGGAAATCGGCGCCATGGTTCGGGCCGGAGCTAAAGCTGTCACCGATGACGGCCGCGGTGTCATTGACGCCAGGCTTTTAAAGAATGCGTTTTTATGCTGTAAACAGTTTGGCATACCTTTAATGGAACATTGTGAAGAGGAGTCCCTGGCCAGAGACGGACAGCTCCATGAAGGACTTGTGGCAGCAAAGCTGGGTCTGCCGGGTATCCCTGTAAGTGCAGAAACAGTCATGCTGGCCCGTGATTTATTGTTGGCGGAGGAGAGCGGCGGCCGCCTACATATTATGCATGTGTCTACCGCAAAGGCTGTGGAAATGATCCGTCAGGCAAAAGAAGCGGGGCTTCATGTGACGGCAGAGGTTACGCCACATCACCTGTTATTAACGGAAGAAGCGGTGGACGGTTTTAATTCTTTGGCGAAAATGAAGCCGCCTCTGCGTACCGCTGCCGATGTTGAGGCACTGCGCCTGGGATTATCCGATGGCACCATCGACGCTGTGGCTACAGACCACGCCCCTCATACAGAGGCTGAGAAGGCGGGAGATTTTCAATCTGCACCGTTCGGCATTGTAGGTTTGGAAACAGCGTTCCCCCTTCTTTATACCCACTTGGTTATGCGGGGACTGCTGTCATTGGATCAACTTATAGACAGGATGTCATGCCGCCCTGCGACAATCCTCGGTGTACCCCACGGCAGCTTAAAAACCGGATATGCCGCAGATCTAACTCTGATTGATGTAACGAATGAGCGGGTGATTGACCGTCAGGCTTTTCTATCCAAAGGTAAGAACACACCGTTTGACGGCTGGCCCGTTTTCGGAGTTCCTATGCTAACTATGGTGGCAGGGCGGGTAATCATGCGCAACGGAACGATAGTTGCAAATTAAGGAGATAATTATGCCGCAAATGAAAGTAATGTATATTAAAGAGCATACCCTGGTAGCGCCAGATATCCGGCGTATGGTCCTGGATGACAGTATTTATGCCAGGCCGGGCCAGTTTGTGCAAATTTCTGTGTCACCGACTCTGGATCCTTTCCTGCGGCGGCCGCTCAGTGTCCATGATGATGGAGAGGGCGGCCTTGTCCTGCTTTACCGTGCCAGTGGCAGGGGAACCCGTCTGCTTGCAGAAAAAAAGCCTGGCGATTCGGTGGATATCCTTGGGCCTCTGGGGAATGGTTTCCCCGTAACCGATGCGCCTGCTGCCATCCTTGTGGCCGGAGGAATTGGCGTGGCGCCTCTCTGTTATCTGGCAAGGACACTATGCGAAGCAGGGAAACAGGTTATTTTCCTTTTCGGCGCACAGAAAGCGGATCAGTTGTACATACCTAAAGCAATAACTCCGTTTTTGACCGTATTGGAGACAGCAACCGATGACGGTTCTGCCGGCCATCACGGTCCGGTAACGGAAGTTTTGGAGCAGTTCTTGCAAAAGGGAGCGGTGCCGGTATACGGTTGCGGGCCGGAAGGGATGCTCCGTGCAATGGTTCGGGTGGCCGCCCAATATTATGCTCAGACGTATGTTTCTCTGGAGGCACGGATGGCATGTGGAGTTGGAGCCTGTCTGGGTTGCGTAGTGGAGACATTTCAGAATTCCGGGGAAGCATATCAACGGGTTTGCGTAGACGGCCCCGTGTTTTCCGGTGAGGAGGTATTCCGATGAATCCTGATTTGACCGTTAACATTGGCAGGTTGACGATGCAAAATCCGGTGATGCCCGCTTCAGGCTGTTTCGGTTACGGCGAAGAATATGCCCCGTTTTTTGACTTGAGCAGGCTGGGAGCTATTGTAGTTAAAGGGACAACTGCCGAACCGTGCTCGGGTAATCATCCGGTTCGACTGGCAGAAACGCCGGCGGGCCTGTTAAATGCCATTGGTTTGCAGAATCCCGGGGTTAAGGCAGCAAGAGAAAAAATCCGTGAACTGGCACACTGCGGCGTCCCTGTTATTGTTAATGTTGCCGGACACAGCGCAGAAGACTATCTGAGAGTGATTGACTTCCTGGAGGAAGAAGAAGAGGCGGCGGCTTATGAAGTGAATATTTCCTGCCCTAACGTTTCTGCCGGGGGAATGGCGTTTGGGACAGAACCCTGTGTGGTGGAATCACTGGTGGGAAATCTGCGCCGTTCCACAAAGAAAACATTAATTGTCAAACTCTCCCCCAATGTTACGGATATTACCGAGATTGCCCGGGCTGCTGAAAGCGCTGGCGCGGACGCTGTTTCGCTGATTAATACATTGCTTGGTATGGCCATCGATACTGCTACCCGACGCCCGGTGCTGGCTAATATCACTGGGGGATTATCCGGGCCGGCCATCAAGCCGGTAGCACTGCGTATGGTGTGGCAGGTCAGCTCCGCGGTAAAGATACCGGTCATCGGAATGGGTGGAATCACTGGCGCCAGGGATGCGTTGGAGTTTTTACTGGCTGGAGCCAGTGCAGTCGCAATAGGTGCCGCTAATTTTACCAATCCCATGGTATGTCCCGAGACTGTGGACGGCATTGCTGATTATCTGAGCGAAAACGGTTTCGAGTCTGTGTCCCGGATTGTGGGTTTGGCCAAAGAATCGTTAAGACCTGTTACAGGAGGCGTTTGTGGATGCGGGAAAAAATAATTGTAGCACTTGATGTTGATACAGAGAATGAAGCTATGCGTCTGGTTGAAAGCCTAGCGAATTATACCGGCGCTTTTAAAGTGGGGCTACAGCTATATAACAATACAGGACCGGGGATTATTAAAAAAATTGTGGATGCAGGAGCAAAGGTATTTCTTGACCTAAAATTCCACGATATCCCCAATACAGCCGCCAGGGCGGCGGAAGCAGTGGTCGGTCTGGGCTCGTTTATGTTTAATGTTCATGCTTCCGGAGGGATCAATATGATGAAGGCTGTCGTGCAGGCGTCCCATGCCCGGGCGGAGAAGGCAGGCTTCTTGCCGCCGCTGCTGATTGGAGTCACTGTGCTGACGTCAATGTCGGAGCAGGAACTCCATGATGAAGTTGGGGCCTCCCGCTCTATGCAGGAACAGGTGGTACACCTGGCATCGCTTTGCCAGAAGGCCGGCCTTGACGGTGTAGTTGCTTCTGCCAGAGAGATACCGTGGATTCGTCGGGCCTGTGGAGAATCATTTTTAATTGTCACGCCGGGCATCCGTCCGGCCTGGGCGGCCACTGATGACCAAACACGCATTGTCACACCAAAAGACGCGTTGTCGGCCGGTGCTGATTACCTGGTGATCGGACGTCCCCTGACTGCGGCTGCAGACCCGGGAGATGCGGCGCGCCGGTTATTAGCGGAAATAGAAGAGGAGAGTGCTTAGATGATTGGCAGAGAAGATATTCTTGCTATATTTGCTCAAACTGGTGTTCTGCTCGAAGGGCACTTTCAACTGACATCAGGCAAACATAGTGGTCGCTATTTACAATGTGCCAGAGTGTTTCAATATCCGGAGCATGCAGAAACACTGTGTAAATCTCTGGCGGAACGTTTTGCCGCAGAAACAACTGATTTATGTATCGGGCCGGCGCTGGGTGGTGTGATTATCGCGTATGAAACAGCGAGGAACCTTGGCGTCCGCGGCTTATTTGCGGAGCGGGATAAAGAGGGGGCCATGACACTTCGCCGCGGCTTTACCATTGAGCGCGGAGAACGGGTGCTCGTTTTGGAAGATGTGGTGACGACAGGCGGTTCTGTTCGGGAAGTCATTGAACTGGTAAAGGAATGGGGCGGCGATGTGGTTGGCGTAGGTACAATTGTTGACCGCAGCGGCGGAACGGCCGATTTCGGTGTGCCGTATGCATCCCTGATTCAAGTCGATGTGGAAACATATGACCCTGATGACTGCCCCCTCTGCCTTGCGGGCTCGCCGGCTGTTAAGCCGGGTAGCCGTAAATCGTAAGTTAAAGCACACCCTGACCGTCTTCTGCTAAACTCACTATTGCCTGTAGTAGAGAGCTGCAGTATAATAGCAGTACAGGATTGTTAGGAGGCCGTGAAGATGAAGCATGTACCTACAGATTTCAAGCCCGGTATGCAGGGACTCAATAAAATACTGGGGAATCTGGAAAGCGATATTATGGATATTATCTGGCGTGTGGAATGTGAAGTTTGTGTGCGTGATGTTTTTGAAGAATTGGCATCCCGGCGGGAGATTGCCTATACCACTGTTATGACCATCATGGGCCGTCTTACTGATAAAAACTTATTAAAAAAGCGCAAGGAAGGCAACACTTCATACTTTGTACCGGCAATGACCCGGGAAGAGTTTGCTGAAAATGTGGTCGTTAACGTGGTTGACAGCCTCTTAGAAGATTTTGCCGATGCCACCATGGCTCATTTTATCGCACGGGTAGGAAATAAAGACCGGGAAACAATTGCCAAGCTGGAAAAATTACTGGCCGATTTTCAGGACGGTGAAGACGATGAGGCTAAGTGATTTTCACTCTTTCTTCATTTACGTTTTTTTCGGTTATTTTTTTATTTTCCCGGCTATTCTTATTTGCCTGAAAGTATTTAATATTCGCAGTCCGCTTCAGCGGATGCAGCTTTATTTATTAGGGTTGGCGACTCCGTTCGCCGGGTATGCCCTCTATCATACGATTCTTACAAAACGTTGCCAGGCAGGGGTATACCCGGCAGGTCCTGGCTGGATGCTTTTCAATTCTTTTTGCCGCCTTGGCACTGCTGCAGTCCGCTATCTGGGTCCGGCACTGATTGTTTTACTCATTGCAGGCATATTAAAGGCAGTAGCGAGTGCGCTGCTCGTTAATCGTATGCGTATACGCGCTGTCCCTATGGATGAGCAACAAAGAAACCGCGTGATGCGGATTTTAAATATACGCAGTTCTGCACTAAATATCGGTGTCCCTGAAGTAATTTTTAGTGGACGGGACGGATTTGCCGCCTTTGCGGCGGGGGTCTTTAAACCGGTTATTATCCTTAGTACAAATCTGCTTCCACAGCTATCAGAGCGGGAGTTGGATGATATTTTAACTCACGAATTAGTGCATATCTGCCGTGGTGATACTTTGAGGGGCTGGCTCCTTTACTTCCTGCGTGATGCCATGTTTTTCAGTCCGTTTAGCCGAATTTTGTTAAACCGTTATTTACAAGAGAATGAGCGTCTCTGTGACAGAGAAACGGTAAATCTTACCGGTAATTCCCGGGCCTATGCAGCAACACTGGTGAAAGTCTGGCGTCTGCTGTTACATGACAGGGAGATGCGACTGGGCCTGGCATTTGGTTTCACTGGCGGGAAGAATGACCTGGAACAGAGGGTGACCAGCCTTCTGGGAGATTTCAGAAATGAAAAAATGCTTCCTGCCGTTTTATTTGCAACACTGCTTTTAGCTGTATTTAGCGGTACGGTACTGTATTTGGGTTTTATCTGCTAAGAATTTTTGAAAATAGGGCCTGTTGGTCCTTTTTTATTTAAATGAGTTAGTGTGATTGTTCACAAAATGTTCAAATTTAGAGGGTTGTATTTTCCAGGATGCGGATTTATAATAGGAATTAGCTACTACACACATTAGTAGAACATAAGGAGGAATACACAGTGTCTAAACAGAAATCACCGGGTAAGAAACAGCAGTTCACCCAACCTGAAAAGAGTAAGTTTCCGCTCATATTGGTAGCGGTTGCGATTCTAGTAGTAGCAGCCGTAACCGCGTTTACGTTTTTTAAGCCTGCACAGGCTAGTGTAGATTATTTTGGCGAGCCCGTTGTTGCCCCACGTTCCTATGTAGGAAAGTTTATTTCCATGACAGCGGTGGACCCGGTTGTGGAGAACGGACAGATTAAAATTCCGTTGGCTGAAGTTGAAGAAAATAATATTGTATTTTTTGAGCTGGAGAACGATGAAGGCACACTGGTACCACTGATGGCGTATATCACACCTTCGGGCAGGCTTTTTGCCGGGAGCAGCATGTGCGAACCCTGCCGGGGTCGGACATTTTCACTGGCTGGCGAAACGCTGGTTTGTGACGTATGCCGGACTACGTACACCATAGAAGACCATAAGTTTATCTCCGGTGCGACTGCCTGCGGTCAGTACCCGCCTTCTAACATGAACCCGGTGGTGGAGAATGGCATGATTATTATCGAAGAAGCAGAAGTCCTGAATTGGCGTATACGGTCGCTGTAATACGCACAAAAATTTCTCGGAGGTGTAAATATGCCAAAAGATTTTATTAACGATGACGAGTTTGGTATGGAAGAATGCGAGGAAGTTACACAGCGTAATCCAGTTAGCAGAACAAGCAATACGGCAAATAAGGGTGGTCTGACGACGCTTAAAGATTACGTTATTGTGGGATTGCTTTCTGTGATCATCTTTATGGGATTTAACAATTACATTTTCGCCAGAACAAACCCTGGTGGCGGTTTTGGCGCCGCAGGCGGTGGCGGTGGTTGCGGTGGTTGCAGTGGCGGCGGTGCGGCCGTTTCTACCGAAGAACTACGTCAAGTCGGACTGGAATACTATGTGGCTAACTACAATGATACCGAAGTTGAGGCAAAGGTGGAAGATTTCGGGTGTCATCAGGAAGTCCATATTTATAAAGATGGCCAGCTGATCAAGAAGATTGGCTACGGGAACGGACAAGTATACGAAATTGCGCTTTAACACTGGTCATATTAACATGCGTGAGGTGCACCGATGAGTATTTTCCAGATTGCTTTTAACAATCTGAAGCGGCGAAAAATTAAGATGGCATTTCTGGTGGTCGGCCTGGTGGTCGGGGTAGCCACGGTGGTGGCGTTATTTAGCATCGTCCAGGCCATGCGCCTGGAGCTGGGTGACCGCCTGGATGAATTTGGGGCCAATGTGGTGATTACACCCCGTTCCGAAGGTATGGAACTCAGTTATGGGGGGACACAAGTTTCCGAAGTCTCCTTCAATGTGCAATTACTTACCGAAGAGGATTTGCCTAAAATCAGGGAAATTCCTGATGGCGATAGTGTAAATATTATATCACCGAAAATAGTTGGTGCCGTGATGGCTGACGACCAGAACGCGCTCCTTGTCGGTGTGGACACAAAGCGGGAATTTACAATGAAACCATGGTTTTCATTGCGTGAACAGGCCGGTTTAGCTCCCGGACAGAAAGTGAGGGACTTGGCCCTCCTTGATATTCCCGAAGATTCTCTCCTGCTTGGCAGTAGTGCGGCCCGTGCATTTGGTGTGGCACCCGGTGACACAATGACTGTAAACGGCAGGGAATTTAGGGTCTTTGGTGTATTAAACGAGCTTGGTACCGAGGAAGACGGATTGATGTACGGCAACTTACTCGTTGTGCAAGGACTGCTCGGACGCCCCGGCGAATTCTCCATGATTGAAGTGTCGGCATACTGCAACTTCTGCCCTGTGGAAGAAATTGTGGCGCAATTAACAGATGTGTTGCCAAACGGACGGGTCACGGCGCTCAGGCAGGCTGCCCTTGTTCGTGAAGAAACCATTGATCGCTTTAGTTCTTTCGGCATTGCTTTGTCAGGAGTGGTTCTGTTGATCGCCGCCCTGGTTGTGTTAACCACCATGCTATCATCGGTAAATGAACGGACCCGGGAAATCGGCATTTTCAGGGCCATCGGATTTCGCCAGATGCATGTGATGCAGATTATTTTGCTTGAAGCGGTTATGGTCAGTGTTTTAGGCGGTATCATCGGCTTTGTTGTGGGAAATGTGGTTGCCCGTGCGGCCGGGCCGTTTTTGGCACAAATGAGTGTTGGCGTACCCTGGAATACGGAAATGATATTACCCTCAGTTATCCTGGCCGCGGCGCTCTCAGTTGCTGCCAGTATTTATCCGGCATTGAAAGCTGCTCGACTGGATCCGGTTGAAGCGCTCCGCTTCATCTAAGGACGGGGAAAGGGAGGAAGAACATGTCAGAAGTACTCATTAAAACAGACAATTTAAGGAAGACATATAAATCGTTCGGAGATGAAGTGGAAGCGCTCCGCGGTGTCAGCCTGGAAATCTACAAAGGGGAATCGGTGGCTGTCATGGGCCAATCAGGCTCAGGTAAAAGTACGCTTCTTAGCATCATCGGCGGGTTAAACCCCCCATCTACCGGTAAAATTGAAATTGACGGGATTGATTTGTATGCTCTTTCCCAGGAGAAGCGGGCCGATTTTCGTCGGGAATATCTGGGGTTTGTATTTCAGCAATTCCAGTTAATTCCGTATTTGACGGCTATGGAGAATGTAATGCTGCCTTTGACGACGACCAGCCATTCCGGTAGACAGAAAAGGGAAATGGCGGAACACGTCCTTGCCCGGGTGGGACTGGCCGGAAAGATGAACCGGCTGCCCAACCAAATGTCCGGCGGTGAGCAGGAACGGGTAGCCATTGCCCGTGCTATAGTGAACGAACCGCCGCTTGTTTTGGCCGATGAGCCCACGGGCAGTTTGGATACCCGAACCGGAGAGGAAATCATGGCTCTTTTCCATGAACTTAACAGTGAAGGTCTGACCATTCTGATGGTTACCCATAACCCGGAGAATACTACTTCCATGGGTCGGACCATCATTATGAAAGATGGACAGTTATGTACAGATAAGGCGGAAATCCTGCAGCTTGCTACCAGGAAAGCCAGATAACGGAGGTGCATAATGACTTTATTTCAAATTGCTATAAATAACCTCCGCCGGCGTAAATCCAAAATGGTTTTTGTTGTGCTGGGTCTGGTCATCGGCATTGCCACCATCGTTTCCGTTTATAATGTGGTGGAGAGCATGAAAGAGCAAATGACGCGGCAAATGGCGGAGTTTGGCGCAAATATCGTAATTACGCCGGACACGGGTGAACTGGCATTTTCTTACGGTGGAATTACCATCCCTGAAGTTCTTTTTGATGTGGAAAAGCTGTCAATGGCAGATGTGGATAAAATAAATGAAATTCCTGCCCGTCAGATGGTGCGGGCTGTGGCGCCAAAGTTACTGGGAGTGGCTCACACAGGCGGCAGAAACGTGATTGTCGCGGGCAGTGACTTACAGAGCGAGTTTACCATTAAACCCTGGTTCCGGTTACAACAGCCCGGTGAGATGGGAGAAACAATTCTGGTTACCGGTGATGCCGGCGAGATGGATTATGAGAAACTAAACTTGGCCCGTGAAGATATTAGCACGCTGATATTAACCGACGGTGAAGTGTTACTGGGCGCCGCCATTGCAGAAGAATTAGGCGTAATGCCCGGTGATACGCTGGAGATTGCTGGCAGGGAGTTTCAGGTCTTTGCGCTACTAGAGGAGATGGGCTCTGCTGAGGATAACCAGGTGTTGATGAATTTGGCGGTGTCCCAGGAGATTCTGCAGCGCCCCGGTGAGGTGACTGTGATTGAAGTGTCTGCCGACTATAGCCTGGGTTCAGAGGCCACGTTGCTTGCTCAACTGGTAGGCGCTCTGCCCCAAGCTGAGGTAACCAGCTTGCGTCAAGCGGCGCTGGGTCGGGATGAGATGCTGACCAGGCTGACACGTTTTGGTGCATCCGTATCCATTCTTGTGCTTTTTGTAGGCATGTTGGTGGTCACCCTGACTATGTCCGGTGCCGTCCGCGAACGAACCCGTGAAATAGGCATCTTTCGTGCCATCGGCTTTCGCAAAAGCCACGTAACTAAAATTATTCTCATGGAAGGTGCCATGGTTAGCCTAATCGGCGGTGTCATCGGATATGTGGCGGGAATGGTGGCGGCACGGATAACAGGGCCGCTCTTGTCCGGCATGGAAATTACCGTACCATGGAGAGCAGATATCTTCTTTGGAGCTGTGCTGCTGGCTCTTTTCATCGGTGCGTTGGCCAGTCTGTATCCTGCCCGGCAGGCGTCAAAACTGGATCCCGCCGAAGCGTTGCGCTTTATTTAACTCTATAATGGCATTGAGTGAAGAACACCTCTTTCGGGCAAGCTAGCCGAAAAGGGGTGTTTTTTCTTCGCTTTACAGTACGGGGGAAAGCGAATATCAACGCAATTTTCCCGGGATCTGATTTGCCTTTGGATGAAGGTGAGCGCCGATTTAAATTCGGACAGTTCGGCTACGGAAAATATCTGTATGCAAAAGAAGAGATGGAAGAAGCAAAATTATTTTTCACGGACTTGCTCCCCCAGTATTTTCCGCAGGGAAAATTACTGTACTTTGTCTGAAGCTCTTGACTACAGCCGGGAAATAAAATAGGCTGGAAATAGAGGAAAAAATGGGGTGAAGTCTTGGTAAGGGGAAAAACCGTTTATTTTTGTACAGGTTGCGGATATGAATCGCCAAAATGGCTGGGCAGGTGTCCGGGTTGCGATGAATGGAACCAAATGGTGGAGGAGTTGCGCCAACCGGTAACCGGGAAGGCTTCACCCGGTGGAAAGGCAAGAATTGAAACACTCGCTGAGATGCGCGGTACGGAAGAGGATCTGCGGTTTTTTACCGGTTGCGGTGAGTTTGACCGTGTTCTGGGCGGTGGGATTGTCCCCGGCTCTCTTGTCTTGATTGGAGGAGACCCGGGTATTGGTAAATCCACACTGGTTTTGCAGGCTGCGCAGGGTCTGGGAGCTTCCGGGAAAAAAGTGTTGTATGTGACGGGAGAAGAGTCGCCGACACAACTAAAAATGAGGGCCAGGCGACTTCAGGTGAATACACTGAATTTATTAATCCTGGCTGAAACGGATATGAATGTACTGGAGGAACAGGTTCTGTCTATTAAGCCTGATGTTCTGGTTGTAGATTCCATCCAAACCGTGTACCGGCCTGAATTAACGTCTGCTGCAGGCAGCGTCAGCCAGTTGAAGGAATCAACAGCGGCACTGATGCGATTGGCCAAACGGCAGCAGGTTGCCATTTTAATTATCGGCCATGTTACAAAAGAGGGCCAGATTGCCGGACCCCGGTTGTTGGAACATATGGTTGACAGTGTTCTCTACTTTGAGGGAGACAGGCATCATCTATACCGAATTTTGCGAGCGGTCAAAAACCGCTTCGGCTCTACTCATGAAATTGGTATTTTTACCATGGACGCCTCCGGGTTGCGTGAGGTGGCAAATCCGTCCGAATGGCTCCTGTCCCAGCGGCCAAAGAATGCGTCGGGTTCTGTCGTTACGGCAACCATGGAGGGAACCAGGCCGTTACTTGTTGAAATTCAGGCGCTGGTCACAGCCAGTAAATTTGGGAATCCCCGCCGCATGTCTACAGGATTGGATTTAAATCGTGTATCTTTAATACTGGCAGTATTGGAGCGGCATGTTGGTATGCATATCATGGATTATGACGTTTTTGTCAATGTGGTTGGCGGGGTGCGTTTGCTGGAGCCGTCTGTGGATTTAGCGGTGGCCGCAAGCCTGGCTAGTTCATTCCGGGATATTCCAATGCCTCTTGACACGCTCTTCCTGGGTGAAGTGGGCCTGGCAGGAGAAATCCGGGGAATTCCGCTTCTGGAAGTGAGATTGCATGAAGGAGCACGACTGGGTTTTGGCCGGGCAGTCGTCCCCAAATACAGCATGGCGGGTTTGCGTGAACGTGCCGGATTTGAATTAGTTGGTGTTTCCACTCTGGATGAGGCGGTTAGGACGGGAGGGTAGAGAAGTTGAAAAAGAAAACAGACGATGAGCAGCAATTAATAGTCATCCTGCGCCGTTTAGCACCGGGGACTCAAATCAGGGAAGCGTTGGAAAATATTCTGGGTGCCAGAACTGGTGCTCTGATTATCATGGGCTGGAATTCTAAAATTGAAGATATGATGGAAGGCGGTTTCAAGCTCGATGTGGATTTGACACCTGCCAGGCTGTATGAATTAGCCAAGCTTGATGGCGCTATTATCCTTTGTTCACAGTGCAGGAAAATTATGTATGCCAATGCCCAGTTAAACCCGGACCCTACAATCCCCTCTCAGGAAACAGGTATCCGGCACCGCACGGCGGAACGGGTTGCCCGGCAGACAGGTGAAGTTGTCATCTCAATTTCTCAGCGCCGTAATATCATTACCGTTTACCAGGGCCAAATCCGCTACGCTTTACGGGATGTGGGTGTTATACTAAATAAGGCTAACCAAGCACTGCAGACGTTGGAAAAATACAGGAATGTCCTGCAGCAGACACTGGTAAACCTAAGCGCTCTGGAATTTGAAGACCTGGTCAGCTATAATGATGTATTTATTGTGTTAAGGCGTGTGGAAATGCTACTCCGCGTCGCGCAGTTGATTGATCACTATATTGTGGAATTAGGTACAGAAGGACGCCTGATAGAAATGCACCTGGAAGAATTGTTAAGAAATGTGGAAGAAGAAGCGCAACTGTTAATCCGTGATTACAGTGTGGATGAAAATATGAATCCGGAAGTTGTGTTAGCCAAAATGCGTCAGGATCCGGGAGAAGGACTGTCGGATAATCATGGTCTGGCAAAAATGCTGGGTCATGCCAACGCAACGGTGGCAGATTTACCTGCCACTCCGAGGGGTTACCGGGTGTTAGATAAAATTCCACGACTACCCATGACTGTCATTGAAAACGTAATTGCCCGTTTCAGTACTCTTAAGGGTGTAATGGACGCGGATGAACAGTTATTGGACGACGTAGACGGTATTGGTGATGTTCGGGCCAGAGCAATTCGTATGGGCTTACAGCGTTTACGGGAACAGATATTTGTCGAACGGCACCTATAAAAATAATAGTGCCAAAGAATAAGTGGCCTAAGGTTAAATAAAAGGGTGAGTTTTATGTGGATACTTGTATTGGGTTATTTATTTATATTTTTCGCCAGAGTCAGCGATGTTACGCTGTCTACAATGCGAATTCTTATGTTAATGCGGGGTAAATCTATCAATGCTGCTGTTATCGGCTTTTTTGAGGTCATCATTTATATTCTGGCACTGGGGCAGGTAATCGGCAGCCTGAATGAACCTCTTCGTCTGATTGTGTATGCTCTGGGTTTTGCTACGGGCAACTTCGTGGGGAGCCGGGTTGAAGAGCGGTTGGCGATCGGGTTTGCCACGGCCCAGGTTATTTCCCTTGAAAATTCTGATCTCATGGCAGAAAAGATGCGGGATCAGGGTTTTGGTGTCACAGTTCTTGAAGGATGTGGCAAGCAGGGAACACACCAGATACTGCACATACTGTTAAAGAGAAAAGACCTACCCTGTTTTATCGGTTTGGCCCGACAAATTGATAAAGATGCGTTTGTCAGTGTGATGGACACAAGACAGATTTTCGGGGGTTATTTTAGTAAAATCAAGGCAAAATAATCGGCGTGCCAGTATTCATCCCCTTAAAAGTGGCATATCTTTCCTATCCCGTTCATAATATTTTAAAAAAGAAGCGGGGGGAAGATCAATGCGAAAAGCAATTTTCTTTATTGGATTACTATTGGTTTTAACACCACTGTTAAACGGCTGTTCTTTCTGGGAGAAAAAGACAACGGAGCCGGTACCGCAGCAAGAGGACAGGCTTCCGCAGAAAGATTCTCAATTAAGGGAAACCGTGTTTTATTTTCCGGACAGCAGTTGGCGGGTTATTGTTCCAGTCCGATACAACATTCCCTGGCAGGAGGGAATTGCCAGGGCTACGCTGGGCTATACTGAAGAGGGGCAAGTACCACTGGCAATAGCAGCTTTAGGCTTGGCTCCTCTTCTTCCCGCCGGGACAGAAGTTCTCGGAATGACAATTCGGGACGGCTTGGCCCGGGTTGATTTTAATCGTACCTTCTTGAATTATGATGTGAATAATGAAAGAAACTACATCTACGGATTGGTATTTACGCTCACTGAGTTTCCCACAGTAAACCGCGTGGAATTTCTGGTAGAAGGGAACAATCTTGGGACGCTGCCGGGAGGGATGGCCGCCTCAGAGCCCTTTAGCCGATATAACGGCTTAAATCTGGAGATTGCCGAGGAAGCCCAAGATGCTGCCCAGACAGAAAGGATTACGCTATATTACTTGTATCAAACTACCCAAGACGCGTTTTATGTCCCTGTTACACGGGTAATCGGCAAGACCGGTCAGGTTGTGGACCGGACAGTGGAAGAGCTTATAACAGGCCCGGCGCCGGGAAGCCCGCTGTTTAGTGCTATTCCTCGCTCCGTTGCACTGGAAAATGTAACTGTCACAGGCGGGAAAGTAACGATCCGGATGGCCGGTGATTTTTCAACCGCCGTTGGCGGGCAGGTGGCGGCAGATCAAATTCGTGATCAGTTGGCTCTTACCCTAACGGAAATCCCCGGAGTTATGGAAATAGAAGTGCTGGTCCGGGACAAAGCTCCTCAGTTTGCTGCGGGAGTCAGTTTCCCATCATCATTTAGCAGACCGAAGAACTGGAATTATGTCCCCACCAGGGAAAATCTTGATACATTACAGTAAAAAAGGTATAATAAGAAACCTGGTATGAATGATCTGAAAATTGGAGGTTACATATGAGAGTGGACGGAAGGCGGCCTGATGAAATGAGGTCGCTTAAAATTACACCTGCTTATTTAAAATTTCCTGAGGGATCTGTACTTATTGAGGTAGGAGATACCCAGGTTATTTGTACGGCTACTGTGGAAGAGAGAGTTCCCCATTTTTTACGGGGAGAAAACAAAGGTTGGGTTACGGCGGAATATGCCATGCTTCCCCGGGCAACACAAATAAGGACTGCCCGGGAACGGGGTAAAATTTCCGGCAGGAGTTCAGAAATCCAAAGATTAATTGGACGAGCCCTGCGCTCGGTGGTAGATCTGTCGGCCCTGGGGGAGAGAACAATCTGGGTGGATTGTGATGTCATCCAGGCTGACGGTGGTACAAGAACAGCGGCCATCAGTGGATCCTTCGTTGCCATGTATCAGGCAATGGCCGGATTGGTGGCGTGCGGTGCGCTGGCCGAACTTCCCATCACCGACTACCTTGCTGCTACTAGTGTCGGTGTTGTGGATGGACGCATTCTTCTGGATTTGGCGTATCAGGAAGACAGTGCGGCAGAGGTGGATATGAACGTGGTGATGACTGGCAACGGCAGTCTGGTGGAAGTCCAGGGTACAGCAGAAGGGGAGCCTTTCTCCAGGGAGATTATGAATGGTATGATTGATACTGCCGCAAAGGGAATTACACAAATTATGGATTATCAGAAACGGATTATCATGAGCGACCTGAAATGAGAAAATTAATATTAGCTTCGCATAACGCAGGAAAACTAAAGGAATTTCAAAGCCTATTATCCGGGCTTCCTTTTGTTGTCACTTCGCTGGCAGATTATCCCGGTATCCCTGAAATTAAAGAAACCGGTGCCACCTTTGCAGAAAATGCCGCGATTAAAGCAGAGGCTGTGGCTCAATATACGGGGGAGCTTTCACTGGCGGACGATTCAGGTCTTGAGGTTGACGCACTACATGGCAGCCCCGGTGTCTACTCGGCCCGGTTTGCCGGTGAACCGGCTTCGGATGAAGCCAATAATCACAAATTGCTTGACCTTTTATCGGCTGTCCCGGAAGAAAAAAGGACAGCCCGTTTCCGTTGTGTAATCGCCATTGCCGCACCCGGCATACCAACCCAACTGGCGGAAGGGCGCTGCGACGGCGTGATAACGTTAACTCCCTGCGGTACGGGCGGATTTGGCTATGACCCCCTTTTCTATGTACCATCCCAGGGGAAAACCTTTGCTGAAATGACAGCCGAACAAAAAAACAAAATCAGTCACCGGGCTCATGCCTTGGCGGCGGCTATAAGTATATTGCATGAATTTTCCTGAATCAGACTGCGTGCAACGTTGAAAAAAGCAAAATAAAGACGTATAATAGTAGCAATATAAGTCAGAATATTCAGGCGGAGGATATGAAACACATTGATGCGCACATCCATCTTTATCCCGAAACATTAATGAACGCTATTTTTTCCTACTTTGAACGGCGCGGCTGGTGTCTTCCGTTCCGCTCCGGCACAGAGGAAGCATTGGTCTATCTAAAAGAAAGAAATGTGGAGAAGGCTTTTTTACTTCTTTATGCACACAAAGCCGGTATGTCCTGGGAACTGAACCAGTGGGCCCGTGATTTATGCCTTCAGAATCCGTTTTTATTGCCGTTTGGCTGCTTTTTCCCGGAGGATGAAGAACCGGAGATCCTTGTAAAGACATGCTTAAAGGATTGGAATTTTGCCGGGTTTAAGCTTCATTTTAATGTCCAGGTGTATCGCCCCGACGATTCCCGGTTTTTCCCGGTATATGAAGGTGCAATAAATTACGGGAAAGCTGTGGTTATGCATATTGGTACGTTTCCAACCGCCGGGGCACATTTGGGTGCGGAACGTTTGCTTGCTGTGATGAAAAAATATCCTGAACTGAAAGTGCTTGTGGCACATCTGGGTCTTTATGAAGTCGAAGATTTCTGGTGGATTATGGATCGGTATCCGGGGGTGTATATGGACACAGCGTTTCTTCTTGGAAACCCCCGATTTCCGCAAGCGGGGCAGCAGGTACTTGCCACCATGGAGCGTTTCCCGGACCGAGTCCTATACGGTAGCGATTTCCCGCTGATTTGCCACCGGTTAGAAGATGGTTTTGATGAGATTGAGACTCTTTTTGGCAATCATATTTTTAAACAGAAGTTGCTCTCGCAAAATGCGGAAGCGTTTTTAAAATCATAAGTTGTACATTGTACATTGTTTACCAGTTGCATTTTTTATATTGGTATGGTAAGATAATTAAGCTTTAAAAAATTCGGGGCGTAGCGCAGTTTGGTAGCGCACTTGGTTTGGGACCAAGGGGTCGCAGGTTCGAATCCTGTCGCCCCGACCATATATGTGCGGGTGTAGCTCAATGGTAGAGCACTGGCCTTCCAAGCCAGCTACGTGGGTTCGATTCCCATCACCCGCTCCATATTAAACCCATACACCACCCAATTGGGTGGCTTTTTGATGTAAGGAAAGAATTTCCCTGAAAATATTATAAAATAATTCCTACAAAAAAGGTGTCTGTTTACGCGTTGTTTAACTTTATCGGGCGGATTGGCTGTGGTTTTATCTCCGATAAATTAAAACGTAAAATGGCACTTTTAATGATTTTTATTATTCAGGTTCTTTGCTTTGCTTTCTTCTCTCAATTTACAACAGCGTTTACGTTGTTTGTGGGTACTGCCTTTGTTGCTTTCGCGTTCGGCGGCATGCTCAGTCTTTTCCCGGCGATTACTGTGACTATTTTGGGGTGAAAAATCTGGGCGTTAATTACGGCCTGGTATTCACTGCCTGGGGTGCGGGTGGTGTGTTTGGCCCGCTGCTTGGCGGAATGGTCCGTGATGTAACGGGAACGTACGGCGTGGCCTTTGCCGTTTCTGCCGTGTTAAGCACCCTGGGAATCATAATAACCATGATTATCAAAGCCCCGGATAAAGCGCTGGCTGCTAAGAAAGTTCATCTTCCTGCTGGTCTTCTCAACTGTCCGCACTGCGGTGAAGGAATCAGCCTACAAGCAAGTACGCAAAAACATTAACCTTTTTGTCACACTTCTTTGCCAAAAGGGTAATGTGGAAAAAATTTATATTTGCAATTCACTTGCAATTCACTTGGAAAAAATTAAGAGAATAAAAACCTTGATTTTATAGGCATTTTCCGCTATACTATTCTTTGCATACGCCTGTAGCTCAGCGGATAGAGCAACGGACTTCTAATCCGTGGGTCGCTGGTTCGATCCCAGCCAGGCGTGCCATTTTGTCACAATATTTCTATTATGTTAACACGGTGGGTGTAGCTCAGGTGGTTAGAGCACCAGATTGTGGCTCTGGGGGCCGTGGGTTCGAGTCCCATCATCCACCCCAATTTTATTTTACTGAGCGGGCGTGGCGAAATTGGCACACGCGCTAGACTTAGGATCTAGTGGGGCAACTCTTGGAGGTTCGAGTCCTCTCGCCCGCACCAATTAGTTTTAAAGGGCTTCGGCCCTTTTTTCCATTGATGATTAGTGTATGTGATAAAGTTAGTAAATTGCAAAACAACAACATAGATTTATTTATTGATATAAGAATTCGTAGAGGAATGCGAGGTTCAAAATATTCTTTTGTTAATAGTACATATCTGCAAAAAAAATTAAAAATGCTTGGTGTTGACTACTTACACTGTAAGGAACTCGCTCCTACAGATGAAATAAGAGCATTACAAAAAGGAGAAGACAAAAAAAATAATGTAATTAAATATTTAAGAATATTTCTTCCTTTTCCTTTTTTTTTAGGTGAAATAATGGTAAAATACTTGTCAGGTCCGTTTTTTACCGGACAACAAAAGACACAGGGTTACCCTGTAGGCATAATATAAATACATATAAAGGAGCATAGCAATGGTAAAATTGGAGAAAATAGACGAAAGCAAAGTTGCTTTAGAAATTGAAGTGGAAGCTCAGACAGTTGAAGAAGCACTGGATACAGCTTATAAAAAAGTTGTGAAAAAGGTTAGCTTGCCTGGATTCCGTAAAGGAAAAGTACCCCGCCCGATTCTGGAAAGTCGCTTCGGTTCAGAGGTTCTCTTTGAGGACGCTTTAGAGATTCTAGTCCCGGACGCTTATGATAAAGCGGTAAAAAAGACAGGAATCAACCCGATTGACCAACCGGAAATCGATCTGGTACAGTTGGAAAAAGGTAAGCCTTTTATTTTTAAAGCCTTGGTAGAAGTTAAGCCGGAGGCTACCCTTGGCGAGTACAAGGGCGTAGAAGTCACCAGAGAAGTAAAAGAAATTACAGAGGCCGACGTTGCCGCGAAATTAGAACAATTACGCAAACAGCATGTTAAGCTTCATGTCGTGGAAGATGCGGTAGCCCAGGGCGATATGACAGTAATTGATTTTACCGGTTTTAAAGACGGCGAGCCTTTTGAAGGCGGTCACGGTGAGGGCTACTCATTGGAAATAGGTTCAGGATCCTTCATCCCCGGCTTTGAAGAGCAGCTTATAGGCCTGAAAACCGGCGAGGAAAAGGAAATATCGGTGACGTTCCCCGAGGAATACCACGCGGAAGAGTTGGCAGGAAAACCGGTAACGTTCAAGGTTAAGTTACAGGAAGTGAAACGGAAAGAACTTCCGGAACTTAGTGATGATTTTGCCGCTGAAGTTTCCGATTTTGCCACTCTGGCTGAATTAAAAGAAGATGCTTTGAATAAGCTGAAAGAGGCGGAAGAAAATAGGGTAAAAACCGAACTGGAAACGAGTGTAATTGAATCGGTCGCGGCTAATTCCGATGTTGCCGTACCTAACGTGATGGTAGAGAGAGAGATTGACCGCATGACCGGTGAGATGGAGCAATTTTTACGGATGCAGGGATTAACACTGGATAAGTTTATTGCCCTTACGGGCAAGACTATGGATGACCTTCGGGATGATAAACGGGAAGAGGCAAAGTCCCGTGTAAAAGCAAATTTGGTATTAGATGCTATTATCCAAAAAGAAGGATTTGCCGCCACAGATGAAGAAGTAGACGAAAAGATACAGAAATTTGCGGAAAGCTATGGGCAGGAAGTAGAAAAGGTTAAAGAATACTTTAATGTTCAGGGGCAGTCAGATGTACTTCGTCAGGAAATTCGCTATCGTAAAGCAATTGATTTCCTTGTTGCGGAGGCCAACATTACAACAGTCACCGCTCCTGCATCAGAGAAAGCAGAGTAGGAGGACATTTCCATGAATCTGGTACCGATGGTTGTTGAACAAACAAATCGTGGTGAACGGGCGTACGATATTTTTTCCAGGCTTTTAAAGGATCGTATTATCTTTATTGGCAGCGGCATTGATGATACGGTGGCTAACTTGGTTAACGCCCAGCTTCTCTTCCTTGAGTCCGAGGACCCCGACAAAGATATTAATATATACATCAACTCTCCGGGCGGTTCCGTATACTCGGGGTTGGCTATATACGACACGATGCAGTATATTAAGCCGGACGTATCCACAATTTGTGTAGGGTTGGCCGCCAGTATGGGGGCAATTTTACTGGGTGCGGGTGCCAAGGGTAAGCGTTACGCTTTGCCAAACTCGCGCATTATGGTACATCAGCCATTAGGCGGTGCACAGGGTCAGGCAGTCGATATTGAAATCCATGCCCGGGAAATTTTAGGTATTCGGGAACGCTTAAATGATCTTCTGGCTAAGCATACCGGTCAGACTATCGAACAGATTTCCAAAGATACCGACCGTGATTTCTTTATGTCGGCAGAACAGGCGAAAGAGTATGGTTTAATTGACGGCGTACTGGAAAAACGTTAGACTCCTCTAGGAGGGAAAATGTAAATGTTTAAATTCAACGACGAGAAGGGGCAACTTAAATGTTCCTTCTGCGGCAAGACTCAGGAACAGGTACGCAAATTAGTGGCGGGACCCGGTGTATACATTTGTGATGAATGTATTGAGTTGTGCAATGAAATCATCGAAGAAGAACTCTCCGAGGAAATGGAGCTTGATTTAATTGAGCTTCCCCGGCCCACTGAAATTAAAGAGATTCTCGACCAGTATGTAATCGGCCAGGATGATGCTAAAAAGTCTTTAGCGGTTGCCGTTTATAATCACTACAAGCGCATTAATACCGAACAAAAAGCGGATGACATCGAGATTCAGAAGAGCAATATCGTGCTTCTTGGACCAACGGGTGTGGGTAAAACACTGCTCGCGCAAACATTGGCCAGAATCTTAAATGTACCCTTTGCTATCGCTGATGCAACGTCCCTCACGGAAGCCGGCTATGTCGGTGAAGACGTAGAAAATATTTTGCTTAAACTGATTCAATCCGCTGATTACGACCTGGAAAAGGCGGAAAAGGGTATTGTCTATATCGATGAGATTGATAAAATCGCCCGTAAAACAGATAATCCTTCCATCACCCGCGATGTTTCCGGTGAAGGGGTACAGCAAGCATTGCTGAAAATCTTAGAAGGCACCGTAGCAAGCGTCCCTCCACAGGGAGGACGAAAACACCCTCACCAGGAATTTATGCAGATTGATACGACAAATATTCTCTTTATCTGCGGCGGTGCATTTGACGGTGTAGAAAAACTGATTCATAATCGGATCGGTAAAAAAGGCATCGGCTTTGGTGCTGAAATGATCCGTAAAGAAGACAGAAACATCGGCGAAGTGCTTCGCCATGTTCTTCCACAGGATTTAATCAAATTTGGCTTAATTCCTGAATTTGTAGGACGTGTACCAGTAATCGCCACATTAGATGCCCTAGATAATGAAGCATTAATCCGTATTCTGACGGAACCGAGGAATGCCTTGATTAAGCAGTACCAAAAACTGTTTGAGATGGACGGGGTAGCACTGGAGTTTAAAGACGGCACACTGGAAATTATCGCTGAAGAAGCGATTCGGCGTAGTACGGGAGCCCGGGGCTTACGTGCCATCCTTGAAGGTATACTTCTGGATGTGATGTATGAACTGCCGGTTCGGGATGATATAGGTAAATGCATTATCACCAAAGATGTAATACTCAACCACGAAAAGCCAATATTAGTAACAGCCGATAAAAGGAAGAAGAAAAAAGAAGAATCAGCCTAAACCGTCTGAAAAGACGGTTTTTTTTTTATCCTCTGGAAATACTAACGGCAACATAAACGTAACATTCCCAAATTCCAAGGGGGGAACCAAATGTCGAATCTTGCGCCGGTTATTGGTGTTGTACAAATCTTTTTTGCCATAGTCATCGGCCTTTATTTCTGGAACCTGTTGCGCTCGCAGCAATCCAGTAAAGTGGCCGTGGATAGAGAATCCCGCAAGGAAATGGAACAACTCCGCAAAATGCGAGAGATATCTTTAACTGAGCCGTTAAGTGAAAAAACACGACCGGCTACATTTGCCGAAATCATCGGACAGGAAGAGGGCCTAAAATCACTGCGGGCAGCACTGTGTGGACCTAACCCTCAACATGTCATTATTTATGGGCCTCCTGGAATTGGAAAAACGGCGGCAGCACGGTTGGTACTGGAAGAAGCGAAACGCAATGATGCGTCTCCCTTTGGACCTGATGCCAAGTTTATTGAAATGGATGCGACTACTGCACGATTTGACGAACGGGGAATTGCTGATCCGTTGATTGGTTCTGTTCATGACCCCATTTACCAGGGGGCAGGTCCTATGGGTATGGCAGGCATTCCTCAGCCCAAGCTCGGTGCGGTCAGTAAAGCGCATGGTGGGATTCTGTTCATTGACGAGATTGGCGAATTGCATCCGACCCAGATGAATAAACTGCTCAAGGTGTTAGAGGATCGGAAAGTATTTCTGGAGAGTGCCTATTATAACGCGGAAGATAAAAATGTTCCCCTGCATATCCACGAAATCTTTCAAAATGGCTTACCCGCTGATTTCCGCATGATTGGAGCAACGACCCGATTGCCCGATGATATCCCACCTGCAATCCGCTCCCGCTGTCTGGAAGTATTTTTCCGCGGCTTATTACCTGAAGAAATCGGCATTGTAGCCAAGAACGCTGCGAAACGGATTGACTTTATCCTGGAAGAAGACGCATTGACTGTCATTAAGAAATACGCTGTCAATGGCCGGGAAGCTGTTAATACTGTGCAAATTGCAGCCGGCATTGCTTTGTGTGATGCACAAAGACAAACACTGACCATCCATGACATGGAGTGGGTTGTCAGTGCCAGCCAGATGTCTCCCCGTCCGGAAAAGAAAATACCATCCTCTCCTCAGGTTGGTTTTGTTAACGGACTTGCAGTTTATGGGGCCAATATGGGTACATTGATAGAGATAGAAGTGGCATCTCATGCAGTAGAGTCTGGTCGGGGGCAACTGCAAGTAACCGGAATGGTGGAAGAAGAAGAAATGGGTAGCGCCCGCCGCGTTATCAGGCGAAAGAGCATGGCTAAGGGATCCGTCGAAAATGTGCTAACGGTACTCCAGGATTACCTGGACGTTAACCCCAGGGATTTTGACATACATATTAATTTTCCCGGCGGCATGCCGATAGATGGTCCGTCAGCAGGTATTTCTATTGCTACAGGAATCTATTCCGCTTTAACGGGAATTCCTGTTATGCATACAGTAGCGATGACAGGTGAAATTTCAGTACGAGGATATGTACGACCTGTGGGCGGAATCATTTGCAAAGTAGAAGCAGCCCGGCAAGCAGGTGCAAAGAGGATTATTATTCCCAAGGAGAACTGGCAGCAAGCCTTCAATAAGCTCACTGACATTGAGGTAATACCTGTTGATACCCTGGCAGAGGTGTTGGAGATGGCTCTGCTTAAAGAAGAAAAAAGCCCTGTACATGTTCCCGGCAGGATTCTCACAGCTTCTTCCGTTTAGCTTTGCAACCCGGGGACGGTTCCTAATTTGCAAAACTGCAACTCGAGAACCGTCCCCGGGTTGCAAAATATTGATTTGCTTTGATAGCATGGCCCCGTTTGCATAACGGGGTTTTTCATACTGTATAATTATATCACTTTACATTAATGAAACTTCTTGGACAGTCGGGTTATAATACAAAGAGACAAAAAGGATATACACTTTTTTTCTAGAATAGAGTTTAATGATTTCATGGTTGAAAAAATACAAGAATGGAGGGTAAAACTTCATGGGTGAAAAGTTTAAAGTTTTGCCCCTGCTGCCATTACGGGGAATCCTTGTTTTTCCCAACATGGTCCTACACCTGGATGTGGGAAGGGAGCGTTCTGTTAGCGCCCTGGAACAAGCCATGGTTGAAGATAACAAAGTCCTTTTGGTAGCACAGAAGGAGGCCAGGGTCGATGAACCGGGCCCCGATGATATTTACATAATGGGCACAATTGCCCAAGTAAAACAGATGTTAAAGCTACCCGGCGGTACCATCCGTGTTTTGGTTGAAGGATTGTCCCGGGCGCATGTCAGTGAAATGATTGCCACCGAACCGTACTTTCAGGCCAGAGCAGAAGAAGTCGAGGAAGATGAAACAAAAGATGTAGAAGTGGAAGCTCTAATGCGCAGCTTACTATATCAATTTGAGCAGTATATTAAGCTGAGCAAAAAAATACCTCCGGAAACATTAGTTACTGTTTCGGCTATTGAGGAGCCGGGCCGTCTGGCTGATGTTATTGCATCTCACCTGACATTAAAAGTGCAGCAGAAACAAGGAATCCTTGAGGCAACTGCACCCCGGGACCGCCTGGATAAGCTTAGTGAGATACTCAGCCATGAGATGGAGATTTTGGAAATTGAGCGGAAGATTAACTTGCGTGTCCGTAAGCAGATGGAGCGGACACAAAAGGAATATTATCTGCGCGAGCAGATGAAAGCGATTCAAAAAGAACTGGGCGAAAAAGATGAACGGATGGCGGAAGCAGACGAGTACAGAGAAAAGATAGCGGAAGCTGAACTACCCGAGGATGTGGAAGAAAAAGCCCTCAAAGAAGTGGAACGTTTGGAAAAAATGCCGCCGGCAGCAGCCGAAGGCGTGGTTATCCGTAACTATCTTGATTGGGTTCTCTCCTTGCCCTGGTTGAAACAGACCGAAGACAGACTGGACTTGACGGCTGCCGAGCAGATTCTGGATGAGGATCACTACGGTCTGGAAAAAGTAAAAGAAAGAATTATTGAGTATTTGGCTGTCAGGCAGTTGGCACAAAAATTAAAGGGACCGATTCTTTGCCTGGTAGGGCCTCCTGGTGTGGGAAAAACATCATTGGCTAAATCTATCGCCCGGGCGTTGGAACGTAATTTTGTGCGTATATCCCTGGGCGGCGTCCGGGATGAAGCGGAAGTGCGCGGTCACCGTCGTACCTATGTCGGCGCTATGCCGGGCAGAATTATCCAGGCCATGAGGCAGGCTAAATCTCAAAATCCGGTCTTCCTTCTGGACGAGATTGATAAAATGTCCACAGATTTCCGCGGCGATCCTTCCGCGGCGCTCCTTGAAGTTCTCGATCCGGAACAGAATAACACATTTTCAGATCACTATCTGGAAATGCCCTTTGATCTTTCAAATGTAATGTTCATTACGACCGCGAACACGCTCTATAATATTCCTCAACCTCTGCTTGACCGGATGGAAACGATATATATACCGGGCTACACAGAAGAAGAAAAGGTAAAAATTGCTGAGAGGTATTTACAGCCCAAGCAGTTAAGAGAACACGGCTTAAATAGCGAACAACTTTCCATTTCGGAAAATACACTGCGCAAAATAATCCGCCAGTATACCCGTGAAGCAGGTGTAAGAAACCTGGAAAGGCAGCTTGCATCAATCTGCCGTAAGTCAGCAAAAGAACTGGTTCGGGACAAGAAAAACCGCACCATGGTTACTGTGCAAAATCTTGACAAATACCTGGGCATTCCCCGGTTCCGTTTCGGCATTGCCGAAAAAGAGGATGAAGTAGGCGTGGCCACAGGGTTGGCCTGGACAGAAGCAGGCGGTGATACCCTCGTTATTGAAGTGACCTTGATGAAAGGCAAAGGGAAATTACTGCTAACCGGTAAACTTGGTGAGGTTATGCGTGAGTCTGCCCAAGCCGGCCTGTCCTATATCCGTACCCGGGCAAAGCAATTAGGAATTGCCGAAGATTTCCATGAAACGCAGGATATTCACATTCACATTCCCGAGGGAGCCATTCCCAAAGACGGCCCTTCGGCCGGGATTACCATGGCCAGTGCCCTTATTTCGGCGTTAACCCAGAGGCCCACCAAGAGGACGGTAGCAATGACCGGCGAAATTACGTTGCGCGGACGGGTACTTCCCATCGGCGGGGTAAAGGAGAAAGTGCTGGCTGCTCACAGGGCGGGAATTAAAACCATCCTGTTGCCGGCGGAGAATAAAAAGGATATTTCAGAAATTCCGGATAATGTCCGTCGCAAACTGGATTTTATCTTTGTTGAACATATGGATGAAGTCTTAAAGCATGCTATGGTGGAACAGAGTTTATGAAGATAAAATCATCAGAGTTTGTTACCAGTGCGGTAAAGCCGGAACAATACCCTGATACGGGATTGCCGGAGGTCGCATTTGTCGGTCGGTCCAATGTGGGGAAATCTTCTCTTTTAAATTGCCTGATTAATCGGAAGAAGTTGGCCCTGACCAGCGGAACCCCGGGGAAAACCCGGCTTGTAAATTTTTTTATCATAAACGATGCATTTTACTTTGTTGACTTGCCTGGCTATGGTTTTGCCCGTGTATCTCAGGAGACAAAATCAAGTTGGGGGCAATTTGTGGAAAGTTACCTGCAAGACCGGGAACCGCTTAAGCTGATTGTCTTTCTTGTGGATGTCCGACATCCGCCCAGTGCTGATGATCTCGTCATGTATCGATGGTTAATTCACTTTAACCTCCCGACCGTTATCGTCGCTACGAAGGCGGATAAAATTTCCCGCATGCACCGGCCTAAACACATGAAACAAATCAGGGACAGTCTGGGGCTTGGGGTGGAAGGACCGATAATTCTCTTCTCCGTAACTACCGGAGAGGGGAAGGACGAGCTCTGGCAGCGAATCAACCAATATTTAAAGAGCAGTTAAACGATAAGGCGTGGTAACTTCCGGCACAAAGCATCCGCTGAGGGCCGGAAGTCGTGTTTTCTTGACATCAATCTGCCCATTAGATATATTGATAAAAAGGATTTATATTACATATGGTAGCCGAATGATATTTTTGCAGGTTTTCCAGCCTGTTGTTTATTTAAGGAGGCCTTTCTATGACTGTTAAAAAAGATCTAGCTCCGGTTTATTCCCCGGCCGATGTAGAGGACAAGCTCTATCAGAAATGGCTGGAGCGGGAGTATTTCCGTGCTCCGGGAGATCGGGACAAGGAAACATTTACCATTGTTATCCCCCCACCCAATGTAACTGGATCGCTACATATGGGGCATGCTCTTGACAATACCATTCAGGATATTCTTATCCGGCGTAAACGGATGCAGGGATTTGACACCCTTTGGCTGCCTGGGACGGACCATGCCGGAATCGCTACGCAAATTAAAGTGGAAGAACACTTGGCTGATGATGGGACAGACCGATATGAACTGGGCCGTGAAAAGTTTCTGGAGCGGGTCTGGGAGTGGAAAGAGGAATATCATGGCCGGATTATCAAACAACTGCATAAGCTGGGTGTGTCATGTGATTGGTCCCGGGAGCGCTTTACCATGGATGAAGGCTGTTCCCGCGCGGTAAGAGAAGTATTTGTTTCCCTTTACGAGAAAGGCCTGATTTACCGCGGGGACTATATCATTAACTGGTGTCCGCGCTGCCATACAGCACTCTCCGATATTGAGGTAGAACACGAAGACAAGGAAGGGACACTGACATTTATCCGCTATCCCTTGGCAGACGGAGACGAACATGTGGTTGTCGCCACTACCCGGCCGGAGACTATGCTGGGTGATACGGCTGTGGCTGTGCATCCCCAAGACTCGCGCTACAGTCATCTTATTGGAAAGTACATCCATCTGCCTCTCATGGACAGGCTGATTCCTGTAATAGCCGACGAATATGTTGATCCGGAATTTGGCAGTGGCGCCGTTAAAATTACACCGGCCCATGACACTAACGACTTTGCCATGGCGCAGCGGCATGGATTGCCTTCTGTTGTGGTAATTGGTGATGATGGTACGATGACAGATCAGGCAGGAAAATACGCAGGTTTTGACCGCTATGAGGCGCGGAAGCGGGTTGTCGAGGATCTGGGCACGTTAGGTGTCTTACTAAAGGCCGAAACCCATACCCATGCTGTGGGCCATTGCCAGCGCTGCCACACAGTTATCGAGCCGCTCCTCTCCAAGCAGTGGTTTGTGCGCATGAAGCCCCTGGCAGTTCCCGCCATTGAAAAGGTAAAGAGCGGTGAGATTCGCTTTGTACCGGAGCGGTTTACAAAGACGTACCTGAACTGGGTCGAAAATATCCGTGACTGGTGTATATCCCGGCAAATTTGGTGGGGACACCGTATCCCGGCTTGGTATTGTGATTGCGGAGAGACTGTGGTTTCCCGGGAAGAACCCGCTGGTTGTCCCAAGTGTGGCGGCAATGTACTGTCTCAGGATGAAGATGTCCTGGACACCTGGTTCTCTTCGGCACTTTGGCCGTTTTCCACACTGGGATGGCCGGATGAGACCGAAGATCTGGCCCACTTTTATCCGACGGATGTTTTAGTTACCGGCTACGATATCATTTATTTCTGGGTTGCCCGGATGATCTTTATGGGATTGGAATTTATGAAAGAAATTCCATTCCATACTGTCTGCATTCATGGCCTTGTCCGGGACGCGCTCGGTCGGAAAATGAGCAAATCTTTAGGAAACGGGATTGACCCGCTGGAAATTATTGAGCAATATGGTGCCGATACACTCCGTTTTACACTGGTAACAGGCCAGGCACCGGGAAATGATCAGCGTTTTCGTCTGGAGAGCGTGGAAAACAGCAGAAATTTTGCGAATAAGATTTGGAATGCTTCCCGCTTTGTACTGATGAACCTGGGCGACTTTTCCGTGGAGCAGGTTAACCTCAGTAACCTGAGCGACGCCGACTGTTGGATACTGCACCGCTATAACATGACCGCCCGCGAAGTAGGTCGTCTCATGGATCTGTACGAACTCGGTGAAGCCGCGCGTACCGTATATGATTTCCTCTGGAGTGATTATTGTGACTGGTATATTGAAATGGCTAAAATTCCTCTGTATGCCGCAGAAGACGAAGAGGAAAAAAATACGGTCCGTTCCGTTTTAACGTTTGTCCTGGACAGAACGCTCCGGCTGCTTCACCCGTTTATGCCCTTTATTACTGAAGAGATATGGCAGCAATTACCCCATGTTGGCGAGACTGTCATGCTGTCGGCATGGCCTGAGAATGATCCCGGCCTGGATTTTCCCGAAGCTCATGCAAGAATGAATACGGTCATGGAAGTAACACGAACAGTCCGTTATCTGCGCAGTGAAGTTCAACTGCCGCCGGGTAAGAAGGTGAATGTAATCCTTCAGGCCTCAGATGAAACAGCCGCCGCTCTCCACGCAGGGTTAGCCACTTTAAAAAGATTGGCTGCTATTGGAGAGGTACAAATTGTTTCTGAACTGCCAGAGAAGCCAAAGCAATCATTAACAGCGGTAGTGGCGGGTGTTGATATTTTTCTGCCCCTGGCCGGAGTTGTAGATTTATCCCAGGAGCTGCATCGCCTGGAAAGGGAACTAAAAAAACTGGACGGTGAACTAAACCGTTCCCGTAATAAACTGGCAAACCAGGGGTTTTTAGCAAAAGCACCGGATGAAGTAATCGCTGAGGAGCGGGCTAAGGCTGATGAATACGGGAAGCTACACGAAAAAGTTCTTGCACGCATTGAAAACCTCAAATAGCCAGAGCAGGAGGAACATTTATTGAACTATCAGGAAGCACTCAACTGGATTCACGGGCTTGCCCGTTTTGGCTCTAACCAGGGCCTTGAACGAATCCGGGAGTTGTTACGGATGCTTGGTGATCCCCAGGACCGCTTGCGTTGTGTTCATATTGCCGGTACCAACGGTAAAGGATCAACCGCCGTATTTCTTGCGTCCATGTTAGCAGCGGAAGGTTGTCGGGTTGGTTTATATACGTCCCCGTACCTGGAGGCATTTACAAACCGGATGGCTGTTGCCGGCGTTGATATCGATGAGCACAGTTTAGCTGCGCTGGTAGGACGGGTAAAGCCGCTGGTGGAGGAAATTGCTGTAACAGAATTTGGTCAACCTACTGAATTTGAAGTGGTAACGGCTATGGCATTTACCTACTTTGCCCATTGTCAGCCGGACTGGGTAGTTGTGGAAACAGGGCTGGGGGGGCGTCTGGATGCTACCAATGTGATTATCCCGGCCGTCTCAGTAATTACAAATATCGGACTGGATCATACCCAGGTGCTGGGTGATACCATCGGTGCCATTGCCCGGGAGAAAGCTGGCATCATTAAAGAGCGAATCCCGGTGATTACTGCGGCAGAAAAGCCCGAAGCATTGGCTGTGATAACGGATGTGGCGGCCGAACGGTATGCCCCTCTGTATAAGGTGGATACTGATATCTGCTATACAATACAGTCTTCTAATTTAGATGGACAGAGCTTTGATTACAAGAGTTCACAGCATACGTATCCGGGCATGAAGATAAGTCTGCTAGGTGCTCATCAGGTTAGAAATGCCGTAACTGCCCTGGCAGCCAGAGAACTGCTTGATGAGACTGTTATCAATGAATCGGCAGTTCGCTCCGGCTTAGCTGAAGCCCAATGGGCCGGCAGATTGGAAGTTTTCTCGCGTAGTCCGCTAGTGCTGGTAGACGGTGCTCATAATACCGATGGTTTTCAGGCACTGCGACTTGCGCTTCCTAACCTTTTAATGGGAAAAAAACTGCGCGTCGTACTGGGTGTTCTGGGTGACAAGGCTGTGGACGAGATTATCTCTTTGGCTACCCCGCTTGCCACAGCCGGCATAATTATCACAAGGCCGGATAATTACCGGGCCGCTGATCCGTATGCTGTGGCCCAAATCGCTTCCCGGTATACTTCTGCTCCGGTTATGGTGGAGGAAAACATTGCTGATGCAGTAAGAAGGGCACTCCGTGAGACCGGGGTTGATGAAGCACTCTGTGTTTGCGGTTCTCTTTATACCATCAGTGAGGCCAGGGAAACTCTTAAACAAATAATAGGTATAAACTAGCAGTTAACCGTGACTCTTGGCGACAAGAGTCATATTTTTTTTTAATATCTAATATATTTTTGGAGTCGGAGAAGGGATTTATGAGCGCTTGTTGAATACGTTTTATGTTTATGGCTTTATATTGGTGATATAGAGGGGGATTGGCAGTGTTTTTAAGAAAAAATGGATACCTTTTCCTTATTCTGGCTGTCATTGTTTTTGTCGCAGTCGGTTGCGGCAGTCCGGCATCGAATACGCCTCAGCAACCGCCTGAGCAGGGGGAGAATGGTGCCGGTGATCCGCCAGCGGACGGTGAAATACCGGAAGAAGCGGTGGTTTATACAGACGGGGTGTATGAAGGCTCCGGGCAGGGTTATAATGGTGAAATTATTTTAGAAGTCACGGTTGCCGGGGGCGCGATTGTAAATATTGAAATTGTTGATTCTTCTGAAACGGATAGTATAGGCGGTGCTGCCTATGCCGAATTAACTGCCCGCGCCTTGGAAGCACAGGATTTTACGTTCGATGCGGTTAGCGGGGCGACAAAAACAACACAGGGTTTTAGTGAAGCGCTGGAAAATGCGTTAAGCCAGGCTTCGCGCTAACATATGTCGCAATTCTGCATGAAAAGATTGACGAAAAAGAAAGCATGAGTGCAGGATTTTAGATAGTTTTCTCGAATATCCCAATGTTCAGCAAAAATACTTTCTATTTTCATTTTAAAGGGGTGAATTGAACATATGAGCTTTAAAACGTTTAAGGGTGGCGTCCATCCCGGGCATTTTAAAAGTGCTACGGAGAAAAAGCCTGTGGTACCCGCCCGTCCGCCGACAACAGTGGCAATTCCCATGTCGCAGCATATTGGTGCGCCGTGTGATCCGCTGGTTGCTGTCGGTGATGAAGTGAAGATGGGTCAGAAAATTGGAGACAGCAAGGGATTTGTTTCCGCACCGGTCCACTCTAGTGTATCGGGCAAGGTTGTGAAAATCGGCATGTGCAATCATGCGCTCGGCCGTCCTGTCCAGTCTGTGTTTATCGAATCAGACGGTCAGGATACCTGGCATGAGGATGTACAACCGAATCCGAATTACAGAGATTTGACTGTCGATGAGTTGAAAAAGATTATTCGCGAAAAGGGAATCGTTGGCATGGGCGGTGCAACATTCCCAACCCATGTAAAGCTTTCCCCCCCGCCTGACACGAAGATTGACTATGTCCTGATTAATGCGGCAGAATGTGAACCGTATTTGACTGCAGACCACCGTGCCATGTTGGAGCGCCCCGAGGAAATCGTTATTGGCTTGCAGCTTGTCATGAAAGCCGTCAATGCTCCTATGGGATATATCGGCATTGAGGACAACAAGCCTGATGCGGTGGAAGTGATGAAAAAGGCGGCCGAAGGAATCTCCAACATTGAAGTCCACGCACTGCATACAAAATACCCGCAAGGTGCGGAGAAACAGTTAATCAGCGTTTTCACCGGACGGGAAGTGCCATCCGGCGGTCTGCCTTCGGCCGTAGGTTGTGTCGTGCAAAACGTGGGGACATGTATTGCCATATCCGACGCGGTGCGGTTCGGCAAGCCATTGATTGAGCGAATTGTCACAATCACCGGCTCCGGCATCACCGAACCGAAGAATATGCTGGTCCGTGTCGGCACGTTTATTGAGGAAGTCATCGAGCAGTGCGGCGGGTTTAGGCCGAATATCAAAAAAATGGTGCTTGGCGGCCCTATGATGGGACTGGCACAGCCCGGGCCTGATAACCTCCCGGTTATTAAGGGAACATCAGGAATTCTTTGTTTAACCGATGTTGAGGTTAACCTGTACGAAATCTCACCCTGCATTCGCTGTGCAAAATGCGTTGATGTTTGCCCGGTCAGCATTATGCCACTCTTTATCGGCGCCTCGGTAGAGCAGGGATTGTATGAAAAAGCAGAAGCATATAACGCGATGGACTGCATTGAGTGCGGCTGCTGCACATATATCTGTCCCGCCAAGCGGCCCCTGGTTCAGTGGATCCGTATGGCAAAGGGCGACATTGCAGCAAAGCGCCGGAAGTAATCAGCTTGGGTAAAGGAGGGAGAACAGATGGAATTTAAACTTGTCGTATCTTCATCACCACATATACGTACACCGGAATCTATACAAAGTGTGATGACTGACGTGCTTGTGGCATTATTCCCCGCCGCTTTGGCAGGTGTGATCTTTTTTGGTTGGCGGGGGCTTATAACCATGGTTCTTGGAATGGTTTCCGCCATGGTCGCGGAAGCGGTGATTCTCAGAGAAAAAAATATTTTCGGCGACGGTAGCGCCGCTGTAACCGGGTTGCTGCTGGCAATGGTGTTGCCGCCGGCACCACCCTGGTGGCTCGTTGTTATCGGTGGGGTTGTGGCGATTACTATTGGTAAACACGTGTTTGGCGGCATTGGCAATAATACTTTTAATCCGGCCTTAGTTGCCCGGGCCATACTGATGATTTCCTGGGCAGGCCATATGACCGGTTGGGTCCGTCCCATCGATTTAGCCACGGCGGCAACACCGCTGGCAGGGGCGTCTACCAGCTTTATGAATTTGTTTGTGGGTGCTATCCCCGGTTCTTTGGGAGAAACAAGCGCCTTCGCCTTGATTCTGGGAGCCGCCTGGCTTTTCTATAAAGGCCACATAGACTGGCGTATCCCGGGCGGATATATCGGAACAGTATTTGTGATGGGCACTCTGTTGCAAGGCTACGGTTCTGTTATGAGTATGATTTCCACCGGGCTGTTCCACGTTCTTGCCGGCGGAGTCATGCTGGGGGCACTCTTTATGGCCACCGACATGGTCACCTCACCGGTTGCCCCGCGCGGCAAATTAATCTTTGGTATCGGCTGCGGCGTAATGACGATGCTGGTTCGTTTATACGGGATTTATCCCGAAGGCGTCACCTTCGCGATTTTGCTCATGAATGCCGTTACTCCCATTATTGATAATCTGACGCTACCCAGAAAGTATGGGGAGGTGACAAGCTCATGAAAGATATTATAAAACTCGCTATAACACTGATGATTATTTGTGCTGTGGCAGCAGGTGCCCTGGCGGTTACCAATAGTGTAACATCCGAGATTATCAGGATAAATGAAGAAAAGGCCAAAGTCTCATCCATGCAGCGCCTTTTCCCCACAGTGGATAAACTGGAAGACCAGACTGTCGATGGTCAAGCCGGCACGGTAGGATTTGATGCTGGCGGCAAGATGGTCGGCGTTCTGGCCGAAGGCCGGGCTGAGGGCTACGGTGGCACCATTCGCTTTAACTTAGCTGTTGACGGCGAAGGTAAAATTGTGGAGCTTGACATTATTGAACACTCTGAGACGCCGGGTCTGGGCGCAAAAATTACAGAAGCAGGATATCGTAAGCAATACGAAGGACTGACTGCAGACAGCGACTTCAAAGTAGACACCATTTCCGGTGCAACCATTTCTGCCCGTGCCATGGAAAACGGTGTAAAAAAAGCATTACAGGATATTTCGGTGCGCTTTTTGGGTGCCGAGGGTGCAGCCGCACCGTCATTTAGTCTGGATGCTGTGGCCGACGGCACATACACCGGTACAGCGGCCGGGTTTAAATCCGATATTACCGTGGAAGTCACCGTGGCTTCCGGTAAAATTACTGACGTGAAGATTCTGGATCATAATGAAACTCCCGACCGTTTTGCGAAAGCGGAGTCGGTACGTGATGAGATTATCACAAAGCAGTCAGTGCAGGTTGATGCGGCAAGTGGTGCTACGATGAGCAGTGATGCCATCATGCAGGCCGTGTTAAATGCGCTGACGCAGTAGCCGGAGGTGAAAAAATGAATGTTATGAGTAATTTTTCCAAGGGGTTTGTAAAAGAGAACCCGGTCTTCCGGCTGGTATTGGGCATGTGCCCCACGCTTGCTGTTACCGGATTGGCTGCCAACGGTCTGGGTATGGGTCTTTCCACCACAGCGGTGCTGGTTTCTTCCAACCTGGTAATTGCCGTGTTACGGAAGGCGATTCCTGATAAAATTCGCATCCCCGCCTTCATTATCATCATTGCCACCTTTGTTACCATGGTGGATATGCTCCTCAAGGCTTATCAACCTGGCCTCCATTCCCAGTTGGGAATCTTTGTGCCGTTAATCGTGGTTAACTGCATTATCCTGGGCCGGGCAGAAGCATTTGCTTCTAAGAATTCTGTAACCAACTCCATCGCCGACGGCTTGGGTATGGGGCTCGGCTTTACAGTGGCGTTAACATTGCTGGGAACAGTACGGGAGCTGTTAGGTAACGGTACAATTTTTTCAGTCAATATTCTGGGCTCCGGTTACCAACCGTTTAAAGTTTTCGGCTTTCCCCCCGGTGCGTTTATTGCCCTGGGACTGATGATGGCGTTAATGAATATGTTAGCTAAGAAATACAAGCTGGAGTAAAGGAGGGGTAGACTGTGGCGAATATTATTACAATCTTTTTCGGTGCCGTTTTCATTAACAACTTTGTGCTTTCCAGATTCCTTGGTATCTGTCCGTTTCTTGGCGTTTCTAAGAAGGTCGAGACATCGGTCGGCATGGGTATGGCCGTTACGTTCGTAATGGGGATGGCCTCGCTGGTGACCTGGTTGCTTGAGTATTATGTTCTTGTCCCCAACAGCCTGGAGTATCTGCGCACCATCGTTTTCATCCTGGTTATCGCTTCCCTGGTTCAGTTTGTGGAACTGGTCATTCGTAAGGTCAGCCCCACACTATACCAGGCTTTGGGGATCTTTTTGCCCCTGATTACTACCAACTGTGCCGTGCTTGGTGTGGCGATCCTGAATATTCAAATTGGTTACACCTTGTTTGAAGCCATCGTTTTTGGTGTTGCAGCGGCTATTGGTTTTACGCTGGCACTGGTAATTATGGCCGGGATTCGGGAACAATTGGAACTGGTCTTTATCCCTGAGCACTTTCGGGGTGTTTCCCTCGCTTTGATTATCGCCGGAATCCTTTCCATTGCCTTTACGGGATTCCAGGGCATGATGTAACCAAGGAGGAATATATAATATGATCGGAGTAGCAATCATCAGTCTGGGCGCTTTAGGGTTGCTTTTTGGCGGTGTGCTGGCTTTCGCCGCGCAGAAATTTGCCGTTGAAATAGACCCGAAGGTCCAGATGGTTCAGGAATACCTTGCCGGTGCCAACTGTGGTGCCTGTGGATATGCGGGCTGCGCGCAGTTCGCAGAGGAAGTAGTAGCAGGAAATGCTCCCGTGACCGGCTGTACGCCGGGTGGCAGTGCGGTGTCTGGTAAGATTGCGGAATTAATGGGGATGGCGGCACCAGAAGCGGAAGCCAGACATGTGGCACAATTGGTCTGTCTGGGTGACTGTGCCGTAGCCAAGGAAAAGTTTACGTATCACGGTGTGCCCGAGTGTAAGGCTGCTTTGATGTTTGGCGGCGGCCCCAGCGCCTGTCGTTTCGGCTGTGTGGGTCAGGGAACTTGTGTCAGGGTATGCCCGGTTGACGCGATTACCATGAGTGAAAAAGGGTTACCCATCATTGACAAAGACGCCTGTATCAGCTGCGGGAAGTGCAAGAATGCCTGTCCGCGTCAGGTTATTGACCTGATTAACAGTAAGACTTACCACTATGTCCAGTGCAAGTCCCAGGACAAAGGAAAACAAGTCCGGGAAGTTTGTGAGCGGGGTTGTATCTCCTGCGGGCTTTGTGTGAAGAACTGTCCGGCCGATGCTATCAGGATGGAAGACAACCTGGCGATTATCGACAGTTATATCTGTACGAACTGTGGCACTTGTGTGGAAGTCTGCCCGCGCAACACTATTGCTTAGATAAACAGTGGTGCGGAAGGATTCCTTTCGCACCACTTCTAGTATTTGCAGTAAATGATGTGCTGTACTTTCCAGTGAGGGTATTTACTTGAAGGTTTTTCCGTTGACAACATATTGTGCCGGGTGTACACTTAAGGTTGCGTGCAGACGTGAAGCGATGACGGAGGAAACATGGATAAGTTAACACATATCAATGATGACGGACGGGCCAGAATGGTTGACGTTTCCGGCAAGCAGGATACAATCCGTATCGCTGTGGCACGGGGAGATGTTACCATGCTTTCCTCTACACTGCAAAGAATTGCTGACGGCGGTGTTGCCAAAGGGGATGTCCTTGCTGTTGCCCAGGTCGCGGGAATTTTGGCAGCGAAACAGACATGGCAGCTTGTGCCCATGTGTCACCCGCTATTCCTGACAGGAATCAATATTACGTTTGCTTATCATTGGGAAGATCACCGCCTGGAAATTGAGGCCAAAGTTAGCACGACGGGGAAGACCGGTGTGGAAATGGAAGCTCTAACTGCTGTTTCCGTGGCTGGTTTAACGGTTTACGACATGTGTAAGGCCATAGATAAAAATATGGTTATCGGAAATATTCGACTCATAGAAAAGCAGGGCGGCAAATCAGGATATTTCCGTAGGCTGGAAGGAGAGAGCGGGGATGAACGTGAAGAAGTATAGCTATACGTTTTGGGGCACATTTCTGACTCTTTTACTATTTTGGATACTGATTACCGGGCGTTTTCACTGGCAGCACTTGCTGGTGGGTATTCTCTGTTCATTCGGAGTCGCACACTTCAACCAGGATATTCTGTTAGACCCGGCGGAACGACCACTTTTTTTAAAAACAACAATAAAAAAATGGATTAGCTATTTTTATATCCTGGTGGTGGAGATTTTTAAAGCTAACTGGGGCGTGGCGGCCATTGTTCTGAATCCGAAGCTAGACATCTCTCCTGGTTTTGTAAAGTTTAGGACAAACGTAAAAAAACCCGTTAACCGGGTAATTTTGGCTAACTCAATCACATTAACGCCGGGAACATTGACAGTTGAGGTGGAAGACGATGTTTATATCGTTCATGCCATAACCCGTGCCAATGCAGAAGATGTTTCTGCCTGGTACATGATGGACAGGCTGATTGAGATCGAGGAGATGGAAAAAGATGTTTCTTGAACAGAGTTTTATTGTAACAGCGGTAATTCTCACAGCGGCAGCATTTTTATGCCTGTATCGCGCTGTGGTGGGGCCGACCGAGGCTGACAGGGTTGTATCTATTAATATCGTTGGCACCAAGACGGTCGTTATAATTGCATTAGTATCACTTGTATTTCACCAGGAGTTCTTTTTGGATGTGGCCTTAGTGTACGCGTTAATCAGCTTTATAACGACTATCGGTATTGCTAAATATATGGAAAAGGGCGCATTGGAGTAAGGAGGCACAAGCGATGAGCTTTATAATTATACCGATCCTGGTTGCGGGAATCTTCTTTTTTATCGTCGGAGTTGTCGGCCTGCTCAGGCTTCCCGATGTTTATTCCCGGATGCATGCCACCACAAAATGCGATACGTTAGGTGCCGGGCTGATTCTGTTTGCCCTTGTCCTATATTCGGGCTTTTCCAATGCCAGTGTAAAGCTGATGTTTATGATTCTCTTTATCTGGTTAACGAACCCCACCTCTGCCCACGTGATTGCCCGTGCTGCATACCGGAATAAGATTAAAGTTTGTGAAGGCTCCTATGAGTTGGACAAGACGGAAGGGGTGCAGTGCCGTGACTGAAGTACTCAAGTACTTGCTGCTGCTCTTCCTTGTTGTCTGTGCCATTGCCGTGGCAAAGACCCGGGATCTGTTATCTGCGGTAATTATTTTTGCCGCGTACAGCCTGATTATGGCCATACTTTGGCAGCTTTTGGCCGCACCTGACATTGCTATCACAGAAGCTGCCATCGGCGCCGGCGTAACTACACTGCTTTTGGTGGCCGCTATCACTAAGACAAGGAGGGAAGAATGATGCGCAAACTTTTAGTTTTCATCTTCCTGGCCGTAATCGCCGTAGCGTTGGTGGCCACGGTGCTGGAGATGCCTCCCATTGGTGATCCGATGAATATAACTAACAATGAAGTGCCCCAAAGGTATTTAGAAGACAGCCTGCAAGAAACCGGTGCGCTTAACGTGATTGCCAGCATTATTACAGATTATCGCGCCTTTGATACGCTTGGTGAAGCTACAGTCCTGTTTGTGGCTATCGCCGCCGCTATTTCCAATCTGAAAGCGCATTAACGTCGGAGTGGGGGGACTTATCTGTGGAAGATATTATTGTACGTTATGTAACCCGAATTATTCTGCCGTTTGTGCAGTTATACGGGCTTTATGTAGTTCTGCATGGCCATCTTTCGCCCGGCGGCGGTTTTTCCGGCGGTGCTATTATCGGTGCCAGTATGATACTATATGCCCTGGCCTTTAATCTCTCGGCCGGTTCCAAAAAACTTTCACACGATGTTTCATCTGCGTTGGAAAGTGGCGGAGCATTGCTTTTTGCCGGGATGGGGATTTTTGCAATTCTGCTGGGGACAAACTTTTTAGGCAACAAGGTCGCAGGCATTCCCATCGGTACCCCGGGGAATCTGTTTAGCAGCGGCGCCATCATGATTATCACGTTTGGTGTGGGCGTTAAAGTGGCCAGCACCATGATTACGCTGTTCTACAGCCTAATCGAAGGGGAGGATCATAGCCATGACCATGATTGATATTCTGCTGCGGCTACACCAGAACAGCTATTATTTTTTTGCTATTATCCTTTTCATCATTGGCTTTCATACTATGCTTTCCCATAATAACCTGATTAAAAAAGTCATCGGCATGAATATTATGGACACATCAATTTTCCTCTTTTTTGTTGCCATTGGATACGTCAATGGTGGGCGGGCCCCAATCCTGGAGCCCGGCGTTCCCTATACTGCCTATGTAAATCCGTTGCCATCGGCGCTGATTCTCACCGGGATTGTTGTGGCCGTCAGCGTGACCGCCTATGCGCTTAGCTTAATTGTCAAACTCTATAAACACTATGGCACCATTGACGCAGAAGAGATTATGCGCATCCGGGGAGGTGACATCCAGTGAGTATCGTCAATCATTTCCCTGTTCTAGCCGTCGTCGTTCTTCTGCTCTTTGCCTATCTAATGCCTCTTCTTATGCGTTGGCGAAAAGAATGGTGTGTGCCGGCTACCTTGGGTGCCATCGGATTCTCACTGATTGCGTCCCTGTACATGATGTGGCAGGTCATGACTACAGGCCCCTTTATGTACCAAATGGGTAGCTGGGCGCCGCCGTGGGGTATTGAGTTTTCCATTGATTACCTTGCTGTTTTTGCTACGATGACCATCACAATAGTGGGGTTAATCGTTATTTACTACGGGACCCAGGATTTGCTACACGAGTTAAAAGAGCAGGTTATGGGTTGGTATTATACCCTTTATCTGCTGTTGATGGCGTCCATGATTGGCATGGTGTTGACAAATGATTTATTTAACATGTTTGTTTTCGTGGAAATCTGTGCTATTGCATCCTGCGGCATAATATCGATTAAAGAGAGCCGGGAGTGCATTGAAGCGGCTTTTAAGTATTTAGTGTTATCGGCTGTAGGCTCTGGGTGCCTGCTCCTTGCCATCGCCATGATTTACATGGTCACGGGACATCTTAATTTCACCTATGTGGCACAGGCGCTTCCCCAGGTGATGGATTTATATCCCTTAAATATCCTGGTGTCATTAGCCCTCTTCCTGGTTGGCCTTGGTGTCAAAGCGGCCCTTTTCCCGCTCCACGTCTGGCTACCTGACGCCCATTCCTCAGCACCGTCACCTTCCTCCGCTGTACTGTCGGGGCTGGTTATCAAAGTATACGCCATTGCCATGATTAAACTTCTCTATAAAGTATATCCTCCAGAATTGCTGGGTATGGCACCGATTATGAATATGATTCTCTGGATGGCCACACTTGCCATCATTATTGGCTCTATGTTTGCCATCGTACAGGATGATATCAAGAAAATGCTGGCATACTCCAGTATCGCACAAATTGGCTATGTATTCCTTGGTGTGGGGCTGATGAGTGAGTCCGCTTTGCAAGGCGGTATCCTGCATATTTTTAACCACGCCATTATGAAGTCCATGCTGTTTTTGTCTGCCGGTGCAATTATTTATGCTACCGGCACACGGAAGCTCAGTGACTTGAAAGGTATTGGAATTACACTTCCGGTACCAACAATAGCTTTTTCCCTGGGGGCATTTGCCATGGTTGGGATTCCAATTACGAACGGGTTTATCTCAAAATGGTATCTGGCGCTGGGATCACTCGATGTGGGTCGACCATTTTTCGCTGCCGTTATTCTGGTTAGTAGCTTGCTAAACGGAATTTACTATTTGCCAATTGTTGTGAATGCTTTTTTCGGCGAACCGGAAGGAGCTGTGGCCGAACCTAGGCCGCTTCCCAGGCAGATGGTTGTTTCCCTGATCCTGCTCGGTTCCGGAGTTATCCTCTTTGGTGTTTTCCCCTCATTAATCTTGGGGGTAGTATCCAAGGCCGCCCAGTCACTTCTGGGCTTACTATAAGCATACTGACATCATCGGGAGAGCTGGAATTTGTATTTTTTGACAAAGGGAGATGATTGATAGTATGAGATTTACGTCTTCTTTTCTACCTGTTTGGATTGTCATGTTCCCAATGGTGATGACAGCTGTGATTTACTACGTGGAACAACACTCCGAGAAGATGCGCAATGCATTGGCTGTAGGTACTTCCTTAGTGACATTTCTGTCTGTGGCCGCACTTTATCCTTATATCATGGCCGGTAACATCATTGAGTATAAAATGTTTCAACTATTACCAAGCCTGGATATTTCTTTCCGGGTAGATATTCTAAGTTTTTCACTGGCACTGTTGTCCTCATTTATCTGGATGATGGTTGCCATCTATTCACTGGACTATATGTGTAAAGAGCACGGCTGTAACCGCTATTATCCCGTCCTGATTATTACTCTGGCCAGTTGTATGGGTATTTTTATGGCCGGCGACCTGTTTACCCTATTTGTTTTCTTTGAATTAATGTCACTGATCTCTTATGTTCTTGTTGTCCATGAAGAGACGGTGGAAGCGCTGAGGGCCGGTTATAAGTATCTTATTATGACAATTATCGGCGGCCTGGCATTGTTCTTTGGGATAATTATTACGTTTGAGCTTGCCGGCACTGTCACGTTAAGCGGCGCCACGCTGATCAAAGAGCCCTCAACACTGGCATTCTTCGCCTTTATTTCCTTCCTGATTGGCTTTGGGATGAAGGCCGGGATGTTTCCGCTTCATGTGTGGCTGCCTGACGCCCACCCGGTTGCGCCGTCACCTGCCAGTGCATTGCTCTCAGGGATTATGTTAAAAACCGGAGCATACGGGTTGTTACGGGTAATATTTCATGTTTTCGGCTTTGAGTTTATGCAGCGCGAAGGTTGGACTGTCATCCTTGCTGTGGTAGCCGTAATTACAATCTTACTCGGATCCGCTGTTGCTATTACCCAGGATGATTTGAAACGACGGCTAGCTTATTCCAGTATCGGCCAGATGGGCTATATTCTTTTGGGAATGTCTATTCTTACAGAGCGGGCACTGATAGGAAATATTTTTCATATTTTCAGTCATGCATTTATGAAGAGCACCCTCTTCCTTTGCGCCGGCGCTATTATTTTAAAAACGGGAAAGCGCAGTATTAAGGAATTAGGTGGAATCGGTAAACAGATGCCATTCACTATGTTTGCGTTTACTTTAGCCGCTTTAGCAATGATTGGTATCCCGCCTTTTAACGGGTTCTTAAGTAAGTGGACATTATCCCTTGGCGCCATGGATGCCGGTGTTCCTTTCTATGTGCTGGTTCTTCTGCTTAGCAGCCTTTTAAATGGTCTCTATTATTTACCCATCATTATCTCAGCCTTCTTCGGTGGTGAACCGGGTCATGAACACGATCATGTTAAAGTCAACGAAGCAGGCTACAAAATGCTTATCCCCATAGCAATTTTAGCTGTTAGTTGTCTGTTATTCGGTTTGTTGCCCACCAACCTGCCTTTTGACTTGTCCCGGGTAGCGGCGGAATTCTTACTCAGGGGAGGACAATAAACAACATGAGCTTTGCAGCTGCACAAGAAATTAACGCGACAACTGAAACAATCACGTCATTACTGCCGGTGGTGGCGGTGCTTTTCCCCTTGGCCGGGTCTGTGCTTGTCCTACTGGCCGGTCTCTATGCGGAAAAGTTTCGTAGTGCTCTGGCGGTCCTGACCGCTCTGGTGACATTTGGCCTGGTGCTGGCTATTTACCCGTTGGTGCAGCACGGCACTGTAATTTATCATTTTGCAGATGTCATGGAGTACGGTTTGTTTTTCCGCGCCGATTTTCTTAGCTTCCTTTTTGCCGCACTCTTTGCCGGAAGCTGGCTGCTTGCCACCATCTATGCCACTGTCTATATGAAGAAAGAGGCTTCCCAAACCCGCTTTTATGTTTTCCTGCTTTCAACACTGGGTCATTGCCTGGGTGTAGTTTTGTCCGGCGACCTGTTTAGTCTGTTTCTATTCTTTGAGTTAATGACATTCTCTTCCTATGTATTAGTGATTCACCGCCAGACAGAACAGGCTATCAGAGCTGGTACGATTATGATCTATATGGGTGTGGCCGGCGGTCTGTCACTACTGATGGGAATATTTATGCTCTACTGGGGAGTGGGAACGCTGGAACTGGCCCCGCTGCTGGAAGAAATTATGGCAGCCGGTATCAATCCTCTGGTGGTTATTCCCTTGTTTATCGTTGGGTTTGGCATTAAAATGGGAATGGCTCCTTTGCATATCTGGTTGCCCAGGGCATATGAGGAAGCACCGTCCCCGGTTAACGCTATTTCTTCCGCAGCCATGCTTAAAGCAGGTGCTTACGGGATGATACGGATTCTGACAATGGTTTTCACACCTGCTACTCCCGGTGCAGCGGTAGCAGGTGTGGAGATCGTCAAGTATATTGGTTTTGCTATTATCTGGGTGGGTATTATTACGATGCTTCTTGGCGCCACATTGGCCATTTTACAGAACAACGCCAAACGGATATTGGGCTGCAGCAGTATTAGTCAGATGGGGTATATTCTTATGGGCATCGGTGTGGCCACCTTTCTCGGCTATGAAAAAGGTGCCATGGGCTTTGCCGGCTCTCTGTACCATATTATAAACCACTCCGTTTTCAAGGCTGCTCTCTTTATGATGGTCGGTGCCATTTACCTGACTACTCTTAACGTGGATATTACAAAAGTTCGGGGAATGTTTAAGAAAGTACCTTTAGTGGCAGTCACTTTCCTGATTGCTTATGCGGGTATCGGAGGAATCCCCGGCTTAAACGGGTATGTATCAAAGACTATTTTGCACCATGCTATCGTAGATGCCCATAAATACGGGCATGCGCAAAGCTTGTTATTTGCTGAGAAATTGTTCGTTTTGGCCAGTGCTATGACTTTGGTTTATTTTGCTAAATTGTTCGAAGGTCTGTTTCTTGGCAGGACAAGACCTGAGGACGACGAAAAATCCTTTAAGGTCTCCTGGGTGATAAAGTCTCTCCTGATTTTATATTCAGGAATCATTCTGGCAATCGGGGTATTCCCGGAATTTGTTTTAAACCGTCTTGTCATTCCCGCCGCAGCAGGCTTTAGCTTCGACCCCAAAAATGTTGCATATGTGGCCCACGTTAACGTTTGGGCATGGCAGGATTTAAAAGAACCTTTGATTGTGTTCATCCTTGCAGCAGTTCTTTACTTGATTCTTGATCACGCCAGGGCATTTACCTGGAAGCCACCGGAATGGCTAAGTGTGGAATTCATGTTCTATCTGCCTTTAACCCGCTTCTTTTTCCAGACATGTTGTCGCTTTGGAGCCTCTTTTGATACGGCCATCAACCAGACATACATGAAATCCGGGAAGGTCGCATCTGCGATGTGCACCTATATTACTTCATTTGACTCATCTATTAATGATGCGTATGAGAAATCCGGCAGTGTTGCACGAAAGATTGTCAATCAAACGGAACGATTTGACTCATCTATTAACGATGCGTATGAGAAGTCCGGCAGTGTTGCACGAAACTTTGTCAATCAAACAGAGCGGTTTGATGATGCACTAAACGATGCGTATGAAAAATCCGGACGGACAGCCAAGCGGCTTGTCAATAAAACGGCTGAACTGGACGGCGCCCTGGATGACGCGTATGAGCAGTCAGGCTACCGTTCCCGCAGCCTGTGGGACAGAATGCGAGGGCGCCCCTCGGATTGGAATATTAAAAACCTCAATTTTGACTCATTGCTGATGGCACTGATGTTGGGCCTTTTCCTCTTTATCCTGATTTATTACACGAAATTTGCCTAAAAACAGACAAATGGAAAAGGCGCCGTAGAGCGCCTTTTCTTGCACTGTAAAATACTATAAAACGGGAGAGAGACGCTTGAAAAAGAGACTAATCCCATACGTTGTCATTGTGGCCATTCTTGCGGCCTTGTTTATACTAGTCATCCGTCCTGCCGGTGATGCAAAAAAAGTAACACGAACAGAATTTCTGATGGACACGATTGTGGAAAGCCTCATATATACTAAGGATTCCAAGCTGGGAGACGAAGCACTGACTTATGCGTACAGAGAGATCTCAAGGCTTGAAAAATTTTTGGACAGGCACATATCCGGTTCGGATGTTACTAAAATTAATCAAGCTGCAGGCAGGGAACAGGTCCTGGTTTCAGTAGATGCAATGGAAGTGATCATCCGCTCCCTTGAAGTAGGGGAATTGAGCGGAGGCGCATTTGATATTACGATTGCGCCGCTCATTAAACTTTGGGGTTTTGGGACAGGCGATACACAAATCCCCGGCGAAGCAGAATTGTCAGAAGCACTTGATCTCGTTGATTACAGGCAGGTTCAGGTTGACAGGGAAGCAGGCACTGTATTTTTGCAACATGCCGGGGTAGAATTAGATTTGGGTGGCATTGCCAAAGGGTTTATCATTGATAAGGCAGTTGAGGTTCTCCGGGATAAAGGAATCACTTCCGCATATTTTGATGCGGGAGGAGATATCCGTGTTTTAGGTGATAAGCCTGACGGAACACCCTGGCGTATCGGCATTCGTCATCCCCGGGACAGGAGAGATATTGCAGCCATTGTGGAAATCCGTGACAGTGCAATTGTTACGTCCGGAGATTATGAACGTTATTTTCAGGTAAACGATGAACGTTATCACCACATTATAGATCCTCAAACAGGGATGCCTGCCCGGGGACTGATTAGCGTCACCGTAGTTGCTGCGGACGCATTTACTGCGGATGCCTATTCAACGGCCGTTTTTGTTCTTGGTTTAGAGCAGGGTATTGCCCTGGTAGAATCGCTACCCGGAGTGGAAGCAATTCTGATTACTGAAGATGAGCAGGTGCATATCACCAGCGGCCTTGCAATTCAGATTACCGAAGATGAGCAGGTTCATATCACAGCGATCTCGAAGGGCTGGTGAAAGTCAGACAGTGATGAACACACGAAAGCTCGCCCATATCTCTGTACTCATCACGTTTGCTTTGGTTATTCATACGGTGGAGGCTATCGTACCCATGCCTCTGCTGGTACCTGGGGCTAAAATAGGTTTAGCCAACATCATTACGCTTTTGACCTTTATCATTTACGGATTTAAATCTGCGATTTTTGTCGCTGTAATACGTACGGTTCTCGGCAGTATTTTTTTGGGTAACTTTCTCGGGTTCGGCTTCTTTCTTAGTTTCAGCGGCGCTGTGATTTCCACATTAGCCATGGCTTTGGGCATTTACCTTTGGCGCAGGGATAAAGTTTCTCTAATTGCCGTTAGCATCCTGGGCGCTGTTGCGCACAATACTGCTCAGGTTGCCGCAGCCAGTATCATCATTCGTAATATAAACTTGCTAAAACTTTACCTGCCGTTGCTTTTAATTCTGGCAATTCCCACCGGATTTTTTACCGGGTTGGTCGTCATTTACAGCCAGAAAGCATTGAGTGGTGTAATCGGGCAGCTGCAGGAATCGTAAAGGAGAGCCTATGAGAAGGATCGTTTTGGCTTCGGCTTCTCCCCGTCGGTCAGACCTGCTCAGACAAATAGGTCTGGCATTTGACGTCATAGAAAGTGGTGTGGACGAGGATAAGGTAAAGGAATCAGACCCTAAATTCCTGGCGGGCCAGTTAGCCCTTCGTAAAGCGAAATCCGTGGCGGGAACTGTCTCCAATGGAATCATCATTGCCGCAGATACCGTTGTTTGTGTGGACGGACGCTTACTCGGCAAGCCGGAGGATGCTGACGAGGCGGCCGCCATGTTGCGTAGTTTATCAGGCCGTAGCCACGATGTAATGACCGGTCTGGCAATAATTGCCCAACCAGAAGGGCGGATAGAGACCCATGTGGAATGCACCACAGTTCACATGCGTTGTATTCTTCCGCAAGAAATAGACTGGTACGTTGCCAGCGGCGAACCGTTTGACAAGGCAGGTGGCTACGGTATTCAGGGTAAGGCAGCCGTCTTTGTGGAAAGACTGGATGGCTGTTATTATAATGTGGTTGGGCTGCCGCTTACCGCACTATGGCGTATGTTCGGCAGTCTGGGGATTCGAATCTGGGAAGGAGCTGGTATTTATGACATCACGGCGCCTAACCATCAAGGACCTGCCTCAAAGTGAGCGCCCCAGGGAGCGGCTGTTGCAACACGGTGCTGCCGCTCTGTCAGACGCCGAGCTACTTGGCATATTAATCGGAACCGGTAGCCGCGATGAAACGGCGGTTCAACTGGCGGAAAAAATTCTTGTTGAAATAAACGGTCTGCATGAATTACCGAAGGTTACAGCCGATGAGATTAAAAAATTGAAGGGGTTCGGTAACGCTAAAGCTGTGACACTCTTGGCCGCAGCCGAACTGGCAATACGACTAAGCACCCGTTTACGGATAGAGTCGGTTACGATCAGCTCTCCGGGTGATGCTGCCGGTCTGGTGATGGAAGAGATGCGGCATTACATGAGGGAGCATTTTCGGGTATTGCTGTTGGACACGAAGAATAAGGTCTTGGGTATCGAGGAGATATCCATTGGCAGCCTAAACACATCTCTGGTTCATCCAAGAGAAGTGTTTCGTCCGGCAATCCGCAGAGCTTGTGCCAGCCTCATTCTGGTTCATAACCATCCAAGTGGAGACCCAACTCCCAGCCGTGAAGACCTGGATGTTACCAGGAGGCTGTGTGAAGCCGGCAGGCTTGTGGGTATAGAAATTTTGGATCATGTGGTTATAGGGGACGGTAAATACCTGAGCTTTCGCGAGAAAGGTCTCTTGTCGGGATCATGACTGGCAAATGCTGGCAACCGAAATTTTTATATTGTGTCTCCGGCCAGAATTGATATAATGTAATATAGTGGTTGTAATTGATGAAAGGGGACGCTTCAATGCGCTTTTTGACGAAGTATTTTTCCCGGGATATCGGGATTGATTTGGGGACGGCGAACACATTGGTGTTTGTCAAAGGAAAAGGAATTGTGCTGAGGGAGCCTTCTGTCGTCGCGATCCGTCGCGACACCGGCGCTGTTCTGGAAGTTGGCGAAGAGGCTAAACGTATGATTGGCCGGACGCCGGGGAATATTGTGGCAATTCGTCCGATGAAGGACGGGGTTATTGCTGATTTTGACGTGACACAGACTATGCTTCGACATTTCATCGCTAAAGCTTATAAGCGGAGAGCAATTTTTAAGGCACAGGTAGTTGTATGTGTACCCTCCGGTGTTACAGAGGTGGAAAAACGGGCAGTAATTGATGCTACGAAACAGGCCGGTGCCAGAGAAGCGTTCTTAATTGAGGAACCCATGGCTGCTGCGATTGGTGCAGGGCTTCCCGTGGAAGAGCCAACCGGGAGCATGATTGTTGATATTGGCGGAGGGACTACGGAAGTGGCTATTATCTCCCTGGGCGGGATTGTCACCAGCCGCTCTATCCGGGTGGGCGGTGATGAGATGGATGAAGCCATTGTTCAATACATTAAAAAGAACTACAACCTAATGATTGGTGAACGTACTGCCGAAGAAATTAAAATTACCATCGGCACTGCATTACGCGATGAGAAGAATGTTAGAACGATGGATATCAGAGGACGGGATCTCGTCAGCGGGTTGCCAAAGACGCAGCAGATTAGTGATGCAGAAATTGAAGCGGCATTGTCTGACCCCGTGGTCGGCATCCTGGAAGCAATTAAAATTACGCTGGAAAAAACACCGCCGGAATTGGCTGCTGACATTATGGACAAGGGCATTGTCATGACCGGTGGAGGAGCGCTATTGCACGGCCTGGACAGGCTGGTTGGCAAAGAAACGGGCATGCCGGTTTATATCGCCGATAATCCTTTGGATTGTGTGGCTTTGGGTACAGGAAAAGCACTTGGCGAAATAGAATTGTTACGAAGAGTTGCACTATCCCCGCGCCGAGTCGGGTAATTTGAGCAATAATAAAGTATAAGGAGAACCGAAATTGTTGACTCCCCTGAAAGCAAGGAAAAAAACAGTTTCTCTCCTTTTGATTCTTGTCCTGATGCTGGCCTTGTCGGGGCTAACTGCGCAGGGCCGTCAAAACATAACTTTTTTAGAAGAAGCGCTGCTTACTGTTGTGGCCCCTGTCCAAGGGGTCTTTCAGCATTTAACCCGTACGGCGAGTAGTGTTCTGGCAACGGTTAAGAACTATCAGGCGTTGCTGGAAGAGAATTCCCGATTGCGTGACCAACTTGCGGCATCCTCCACACTGGAAGCCCGTTTGACAGAACTGCGTAAAGAAAACTATCGCTTACGTGAAATGCTGGAGTTTAAAGCGCAAAGTGATTACGCCCTGGTACCGGCCGAAGTTATCGCCAGGGACGGAAGCAATTGGTTTCATACCATGACAATTAACAAAGGTTCTGTTCACGGGGTAGAAAAAAATATGGCTGTTGTTACCAGTGAAGGTTTGGTCGGCAATGTTTTATCCGTTTCTCCCATCGCCTCTCAGGTATTGCTTCTTACAGATGCCAGACGGGCAGTCAGTGCCATGGTTCAGCGTTCCCGTGAACCGGGAGAAGTGGGCATTGTAGAAAACGCTCCTGGAATACCCGGTTTCTTGCGGATGTCAAATTTGCCGCGGGAAGCCAATATTCAACCGGGTGATACGGTAATTTCATCCGGTCTGGGAGGAATTTTCCCCAAGGGCCTTGTCATAGGTCATGTGCTGGAAACAGGGGAGGACGAGTACGGCATATTAAAACATGCATTGCTTCTTCCTGCCGCAAACTTTAACCGTCTCGAAGAAGTCTTTGTGGTTATTCCCGTCATTATGCCGAATTACGAAGGGGAGTTGTAATGTCTTTCCTGATTATCTTCGGCTTGTTTGTGATTAGCCTGTCCCTGCAGGGATCTGTTTTGGCATTGGCCGGCACCAGCGGTGTACATCCGGACTTTCTCTTAGTGGTTGTAATCGCGCTGGCTCTGTTGTCTGACAGTAAACGGGGAGCCATTATCGGCTTGTGTGCCGGGCTGATGCAGGATATACTATTCGGCTCTCCGCTCGGTTTTTTTGCTTTTGTGAAAATGCTGATTGGAGCGCTGGCGGGGCTTTTAGCAGATGAAATATACAAAGATTTTATTTTGGCGCCGATGATGCTCGTCGCAGCATTTACACTGATCAGTGAAATCATTACATTTTATTTAATGCAGTTTTACTTTTCTCCTCCCATTTCCCTTTTACATTATCTGCAGCAATTCTCACTGTTTCGTATAGGCATGCATATCACAATTATAGCGTTAGTGTACCCGTATCTATATCGCGCACAGAAACGCCACCTGCTCTTCTTTGAACCAGGCGGCGAGTAAAGGAGGTCGCTATGACCAAATTCATGTTAAAGCGGCTGCGCGTCTTCAGCGCCCTGGTGGTGCTGGTTACCATGGTTTTAACAGCACGCCTGGCCTGGCTACAGATTTACCAGTATGATCATTATTTAGCCCGCGCGGAAACCAACCGCATGAGGGACCTCCCCATCGGAGCGCCCCGCGGGGAAATTTTCGACCGTAACGGGGAGTTACTGGTGGGTAACCGCCCCGGATTTGTCGTTTCTATCCTTGATTTAAGCAAGCGCGATCAACCTGCCGTTGTAGCGTATCTCAGTGAACTGCTGGAAATGGAAGAAACAGATATTAGCACGAAAATCTGGGACCAGAGATTTCGCAGCTTTGCCCCGATTCGTATCACGACCAAACCTGTTTCTAACAAAGTCGTCGCGCAGATTGAGGAACGGCGGATTGACTTGCCCGGTGTGATTGTAGAGACCCAACCAATGCGATATTACACGAATGACAATCTGGCGGCTCACGCTTTGGGCTATGTGGGCGCGATTTCCCGCGAACAACTGCAGCAGATGCAGGAACAGGGACGATATTATCGCGGTACAGATTCCATTGGCCAATCGGGTGTTGAAAAAACGTGGGAAGAATTATTGCGTGGACAGGACGGGACACTGCGCGTTGAAACAAACCGTTATGGCCGCCGGATTCGGGTGCTTGCCAAAGAAGACCCGGTTCCCGGCCACAATCTGACACTAACCCTGGATGCACGTTTGCAGAATATTGCGGAACAGGCATTCCTTAACGTGATTGCTCAGTTGCAAGAGGAGGGCAACGACCAGGTTGGTAAAGGCGCGGTGGTCGCCATGAACCCTAATACCGGTGAAATTCTAGCCATGGTCAGCCTCCCGTCCTATAATCCGAATACATTTTCTGAAAACTTTTCCATGTTAAAGGATGACCGGGATAACCCTTTGATGAACAGAACGATCAGCGGTGCGTACCCCATTGGTTCCACGTATAAAATGGTGGGGGCAGCGGCTGCGCTGGAAGAGGGCATTATTTCAGAACAAAGCATCATCACTTGTACGGGCAGAAAGGTTTTCTTCCCCAATGACCCGTCGCGGGGCTGTTTTAACAATGCAGTTCACGGCGCCCTCAATGTTGTGCAGGCGCTGGCAAAATCATGCAATATATTTTTCTTTGAGCTTGGCAAACGGACCGGAATTGACCATCTGACTGCGTACGCGGAAGATTTTGGTTTTAGCCGTACAACCGGACTTAATGACTTGGAAGGGGAAAGAACGGGGAGTCTGCTGCGCCGGGAAGAGGGGAAGTACTGGGCTCCAGGAAATGTACTAACTGCGGCAATTGGTCAGGGACATACGATTACCCCGCTGCAGTTAGCAAACTACGGCGCCATGCTGGCCAACGGCGGGATTCACTATCGCCCATTTTTGGTTCGGGAAGTCACTGATAAAAGCGGTGAAACCATTGTATCCATAGAGCCGGAAATTATTAATCAATTAGAATATAAGGATGCGACATGGGCTGCGATTCACCGGGGGATGGAAGCCGTGACTCTCCCAGGTGGCACAGCATCCAGTATGCGCGATTTGCCTGTTAAAGTGGCAGGAAAAACCGGTTCCGCTCAGGTTAATCTTAGTGGAACGCAAAAAGCACACAGCCTTTTTGTGGGATACGCCCCAGCGGATGCTCCGGAAATCGCCCTTGCTGTTATCGTGGAGCACGGAGGACTCGGTGGCCAGGCTGCCGTCCCCGTAGCCAAACAAATTTTCGACAAATATTACTCAATCTCTGAGGAATAGAGCCGTCATTCTACATGTTCGGTTCTATTCCTTTTTCTAGGGGTATTGTCGTAATTTTTATATACTGGCAGGATTTTGACGACGGGTGCCGAAATCAATGTGATGTATATAGCTTAGCCAACGGAGGCGCTTATGAATAAACAGACAGTGGAATTTAAAGGAACCAAAGAAGGAGTCACCATTTATTGTCTTGATGGGATAAGTTTAGAGGACATTATTTCAGACCTGACGATACGCCTTCAGCAGAGGGCATCCTTCTTTGCCGAGGCTGAAGTCCGCGTCGATGTGGGGTCGCGACAGTTAGCGCCGGAAGAAAAAGAACTGCTGGCTAGCGTCATCGGGAAGCATAGCAAAATGAAACTTGTGGCAATCCAAACCGTGTCTGACCGGCCACCGGTTGTTTCTTCAGCAGGTCGCCGTTCTGGCGGTATTGACGAGTTGAAAATGGAAGGGTACAAAGAAGGCCGTTCTTTAGTAATTAAAAGAACACTGCGATCGGGGCAGGGAATTCATTTCCCCGGCACCGTCGTCGTTCTTGGTGATGTAAATCCGGGGGCTGAAATTGTAGCTGAGGGTGACATTTTTGTTTACGGCACAATCCGCGGCATCGCTCACGCCGGGGTTGGTGGGGACCGTAGCGCATCCGTCGTTGCTCTGCGATTGGCACCGACACAGTTACGCATTGCTGATGTAATATCCAGGGCTCCGGACGAGGCTTCTTTGCTTCCCGACCAGCCCGAATACGCGTATATCAGTGATGATAGGATTATGATTGCGTCTGTCACCACGAAGTTGGGTTCTTAGAGAAAGAATGAAAAGGGGTTGAGGTGAATGGGTGAAGTAATTGTTATTACCTCGGGAAAAGGCGGTGTCGGCAAAACGACATCAGTTGCCAACCTTGGGGTAGGCTTGGCCCTGCTCGGGAAAAAAGTAGCCCTCATTGACGCGGATATCGGTTTAAGAAACCTGGATGTGGTGATGGGGCTTGAAAACAGAATTGTTTATGACTTGGTGGATGTGGTGGAAGGCCGTTGCCGTTCAAAGCAAGCGTTAATCCGGGACAAGCGGTACGATACCCTCTTCTTATTGCCTGCCGCACAAACCAGAGACAAAAATGCGGTTACCCCGGAACAAATGAAAGTTCTTTGTTCAGAGCTTAAGGAAGAGTTTGACTTTGTTCTGGTGGATTGCCCGGCGGGGATTGAACAAGGGTTTCGTAATGCTATCGCCGGTGCTGACCGGGCACTGATTGTTACCACACCGGAAGTTTCCGCCGTGCGTGACGCCGACAGGATTATCGGCCTGCTGGAAGCGGCGGAACTGGGTGATCCCAGACTTATCATCAACCGGCTTCGTCCTGATATGGTCAAGAGAGGGGATATGATGGATATCGAGGATATCTTAGAAATCCTCGCTATAGACCTTATCGGTGTGATTCCCGACGATGAACGAATTATTATCTCCACAAACCGTGGAGAACCGGTAGTGACTTCGGAGAACGGGGCTATGTCCGGACAGGCGTACCGCAATATCGTGCGCCGTGTGGTGGGAGAGGACGTTCCTTTCCTCGAACTTCATAAAAACAGCTCCATCTTCAACAAACTGAAAAAAATGATGGGCCTCGGCGGCTAGGAAGGGAGTGTCGACATGAACCTGCGCGCTTTGCTAAATGCCCTCGTCGGAAAGCAGGATAGCAAGGATATTGCAAAAGAAAGGCTGCGCCTTGTGCTTGTTCACGACCGCGCCAGTGTCTCGCCGGAATTTCTGGACAAAATAAAAGAAGAATTGATCCGGGTTATTTCTACCTATATGGAGATTGACGAAGAGAATACTCAAATTAATATGCATCGTACGGACGGTACTGCGGTGCTGGAAGCCAACCTCGCCATCAAAGCAATCCGTCGCACCGTTTAAAGCCGTTTCTTTCCGCTTTACCTGGATACAAACATGCCTTATAATATAAGTGCGGGACTTTTCCCCGCACTTATTTTTTTTAATCGCTAGGGGTGGATATACTTGTTTGACCGCCGATTGCTAAGAAACTTCGACTACCTGCTTCTTTTGACTGTTCTGGCTATCATGGCCGTCAGCTTAATTATTATTAGCAGCGCCACCCTGGTCAATCCTTCCGGAGATCCAATGTTTTATGTAAAAAGACAGGCTATTCGGTTTTTGGTCGGTTTTATTGTTCTTATTATTATCCTCACCATCGATTATACTCAATTTTACCGCTTTTCCCATTATCTTTACGGGCTGAATTTGATACTGTTGCTGGCCGTTCTTTTTATCGGCAAAGAAACCGGCGGAGCTCAACGCTGGATTGATTTGCGGGTTTTTGAACTGCAGCCTTCGGAATTTGCAAAAATTATTATTATCATTTCCCTGGCACGCCATTTGGCCGCCCGGGAGGGGAATTTTGACAGCCTGTTTAGTGTTATCCCCTCTTTTTTCTATGTTTTAATCCCCATGGGACTCATCTTTTTGCAACCGGACCTTGGTACATCCGTGGTCTTTATCGTAATTGTGTTTGGTATGCTTTTTATGGCCGGTGCCAAAGTGCGACATCTGCTGACGTATGCGATAAGCGGAGTTGTGATTGGCTTTCCGCTTCTTTGGTTAAGGTTAAAGGATTATCAGAAAATGAGGCTGACGGTTTTCCTGAATCCGGAAACAGATCCGCTGGGGCACGGCTATCAACTCATGCAATCCATGATTGCCATCGGCTCTGGAGGACTGCGGGGAAAAGGGATTTTTGAAGGCACACAGAATCAGTTAGAGTTTCTACTCGAACAACACACCGATTTTATCTTTTCCGTATTGGCCGAAGAGGCCGGTTTTATCGGAGGAGTCGTACTGCTGCTGCTGTTTATGCTTCTCATTTTTCGTGTTATACGCACAGCATACGTTGCCAAAGATACCTTCGGCACCCTGATTTGCATTGGTGTAGCTACCATGATTACCTTCCAGGTGCTGGTCAATATCGGCATGACCATCGGCATGATGCCGGTAACAGGCCTGCCCCTACCCTTTATGTCATACGGCGGCAGTTCTCTGCTTATGAACATGATTGCTATCGGCTTAGTATTAAACATCGGCATGCGCCGCCACAAACTCATGTTCTAATCCAATGGGGTCGGGTTTAACATTTGACATTAACGAAACGGCTCATAATCAGAGCCGTTTTTTTTATCTGTTTAGTTCCCTTTATTTTTAGCATATCTTTCCTCCCGGGCAAATATAATCTCATAAGGACAAACTATCCGGGGGTGACACTTTGAATAAAAAAAAGAAATGGCAGTTGCCTAAGTCGACTCTCCGGGAACGGTTACAACAACGAGCGTCAAAAAGAGAGGACTCCCTGTGGAGTGAACCGGACCCGGAAAGCAAACGATTAAGTTTGGAAAATCTTCCTGCCCAATTTATCCGCACCATGAACGAACATCTCTTTCAAAAATCTGTTGCCGCCATTCTCGTAGTTATCTGTCTCGGTTTATTCAGTCTGCTGAATCTTCCGCTGACAAACCGTCTTGTGGATGCTGTACATTATTTGACCGTTCACCAGGTGAGCCCCACTGAATTGGTGGAGTCAGCCCGTCCCGTTATGCAGACGGTACGTGATTTTAATTGGCGCCGTCATTCAGAAACTGCAGAGCCGAATCCGGTCAACCGGGTGTCAGAAACGATGGCTGTACCCGTCAACGGAGTGCTTGTAAGTCCCTATGGTATAAGGACCCACCCTTATGAGGACCGAATAGAAATGCATTATGGTATCGATGTTGCAGCCGATAGCGGTTCCCCGGTGTACGCTGCTTTTTCCGGGAGAGTCTCTTTAGTTCAGGAGCATCCTGTTTACGGCATAACCGTCTATGTGGAGCATGACGAAGATATGGTAACAATTTATGGACGGATTGCCGAACCTCAGGTGTCTTCGGGTGAGCAAGTGATACGCGGCCAAATGCTTGGCGTGATTGCCCCTGTTTCCCAGGGTGACAGTCATTTACATTTTGAAGTATGGAAGGAAGGGCAACCCGTGGATCCGCAAGAGTTTTTGGATGAGCCCTAATATTAAAGGAGGCAGAACTTGAAGATTTTCAGCTTTGGCGGGATTTCTGTCAAGTTTCACTGGGTCTTTATACTGCTCCTGTTTTTGTTGGCCTTTTACGGCTATTTGGCAGAAACATTGATATTATTCGGCTTAGTTTTTGCACATGAAATCATTCATATGTTAGTAGCCCGTGCTCATGGTCTTGAAGTTGGGGATGTTGAACTGTTTCCTTTTGGCGGAGTGGCCAGAATCGAGGATGTGCTTGAGCTTGACCCCCAAGTAGAGAGTAATGTGGCTTTGGCCGGGCCGTTATTCAATTTTACACTGGCAGCGCTTGCTGTGATTGCCTACGCAAATGTACCTTCATTGCAGCAGCATGAAACATTTTTATTTTTTATCCGTTGTAATCTGGTACTGGGATTTTTTAACCTGCTACCGGCATTACCGCTAGACGGCGGCAGAGTTCTACGGGCACGACTGGCCGGGACAATGGGATTTCAGCAAGCAACAGAACTGGCGATTCGTATCAGCCATTTAATGGCGTTTATTCTCCTTGCAATAGCTGTATATCTGTTTCTGCATGAGCATTTTCATATCACATTGTTTGCAGCATCATTTTTCCTTTTTTATGCCGCATCCAAGGAACGGACTGTGGCGATGTATACATTTATTCGCAGCCTGGGGCGTAAGAAGAAAATGTTCGTTGAGCAGGGTGTTATGCCGCTCGTAACTCTGATGGCTTTGGAGGACGCTCCGTTAAAGGAGGTGCTCAGGCGCTTTGCCATGAAGAAGTATCATCGGATTGTTGTTGTTTCTCGTGATGGCAAAGTTCTTGGGGAGGCCCTGGAAAATGAAGTAGTTGACACAGTTGTATATAAAGGGATTTATGCCACGATGCAAAACGTCCTGCAGCGCAAGTAGCAGGACGTTTTTAATATATATAGAGAGGATTTAGACAAGCCAGAAGAGAAGTATTTTAAAATTGCGAAATAGTGGTAAAATAGGGTAGTTAGGAACTTTTCAGATAACGGAGGGACTATGAAAGATTACCGTAGTATTTTTTGGGATACAATTTTGCCCCGCGTGCAAAAACCTACGCGGTATTCAGGTAATGAGATTAATGCCGTACATAAAAGCCATCAAACAACGTTGGTCAAAATAGCGTTGGCGTTCCCGGATTTGTATGAGATTGGCATGTCCCACTTAGGATTAAAAATTCTCTACCATATTGTTAATCAGAACGAAAGCTGGGCTGCGGAGCGGGTGTTCATGCCGGACGCCGATCTGGAGAAAATTATGCGGGATGAGTCCTTCCCCCTTTGTTCACTGGAAACGGTGACGCCCCTGCACGACTTTGACCTGGTTGGTTTTACGTTGCAGTATGAACTCTCGTATGCTACAATTATCCAAATGCTGGATTTATCGGGTATTCCTCTGTATCAGGCAGACCGGGGGGACAGGGATCCTCTTATCGTGGGAGGAGGCCCCGGCGCATATAACCCGGAGCCGTTAGCCGATTTTTTTGACTTTTTTATCATTGGTGATGCGGAAGAAACATTGCCCCAGGTTTTACAGATACTAGCGGCGGAAGCACATATCTCAAGAGAAGATAAGCTACGCCGCCTTGCCGGAGTAACAGGCGTATACGTCCCTTCTTTTTATCGGGATACTTATGATGACGGGCGTTATATGGGCACACGCCCTGTGTCTGAGGATTTCCCCCCTCAAGTAAGGAGAGCGGTGGTTGCCGATCTGGAAACGGCAGATTACCCCACGGACTTCATTGTACCATACGGAGGTATTGTCCACGACCGGCTGGTTCTTGAGCTATTTCGCGGCTGCACAAGAGGATGCCGGTTTTGTCAGGCTGGCATAATTTACAGGCCCGTTAGGGAGCGTTCTCCCGAAACATTACAGAAACTGGCAAAAAAGATGGTGTCCAGTACAGGATATGAGGAAATCGCACTTAGCTCATTAAGCAGTGGTGATTACGGAGCTCTTGATCAGTTGGTCGAAGAACTGGGCCGGGAGATGGCCGCCCTCGGAGTCTCACTATCCCTACCGTCTTTACGGCTTGATTCCTTTTCCGGTGAGTTGGCCCAGCAGGTGCAAAGAGTCCGAAAAAGTGGCCTGACCTTTGCGCCGGAAGCGGGAACGCAGAGGTTAAGGGATGTTATCAACAAGAATATAACAGAAGAAGACTTATTAAAAGCAGCGTCAGATGCGTTCTCTGCCGGGTGGACAGGTGTTAAGCTTTATTTTATGCTAGGCCTGCCTACAGAGACGGATGAAGATTTGCACGGAATTGCTGATTTGGCGCGTAAGGTGGTTAAAGTGTATAGGCAGGCAGGGGGGAAGGGTCGGCCCCGGGTAACTGTCTCCACCTCTGTATTCGTGCCTAAGGCGCATACACCGTTCCAGTGGGTAGGACAAATCACTGAGGATGAAATGATGCGCCGCACACAACTGTTAAAAAATGAAATTCGCGGCGGCGGCTTGCAGTTTTCATGGCCTGATGCCAAGACTAGTATACTTGAGTCTGCCTTGGCCCGGGGTGGACGCCGCCTGGCACCGGTTATCGCCCGTGCTGCGGCTCTCGGTGCAAAACTGGATGGATGGGGCGAGCATTTTTCCTTTGAACGATGGCGTCAAGCTTTTACTGAGAGTGGTTTAGATATTAAAGAGTGCGCCAGTATGGGTTTTGGTGAAGACGACCCGTTGCCATGGGACCATTTGGATTCTGGTGTAACGAAACGTTTTTTACTGCGGGAGTTTAAGCGGAGCCTTGACGGCAAAGTAACCAATGACTGCCGAGAGAACTGTCTGGGCTGCGGGATGGCCGTTTTGCTTGAGCGGGAAGAAAAAAAAGGAGACTGCCATCATGAGAGTATGGATTCACTTTGTTAAAGATGCTCCACTGCGATTTCTCTCACACTTAGACTTAATGCGAACCTGGCAGCGTGCCATCCGCCGGGCCGGGCTTCCTGTCTCATACAGTGCCGGTTTTAATCCCCATCCAAAAATGTCTTTTGCTTCGGCACTTCCTGTAGGTGCAATCAGTGATGAGGAGTATCTGGATATACAGTTTAGCGAGTCGCTTTCAGACACAGAGTTTACAAGGCTACGTGAGACTCTCCCAAAGGGTATGACCATCGTTTCCTGGCGCCCTGTACCCCCTGAAACTCCACCGTTAATGTCACTGGTCTTTGCGTCCGCGTGGCGCCTGCCTTTATCCCAGGATGAACAGTCTGCAGCGGCGGAACATATACGGTTGCTTCTGGCAGCGGAAACGCTTCCTGTCTTACGGCAGGGGAAAAAAGGTGAAAAGACTGTGGATATCCGTCCCTTATTATTGCGTCTGGAGATCACAGCTGCCGGCGAATTATCTATGCTACTGCGGTCGGGAGGCGACGGGGGTGCCAAGCCGCGGGAAGTTCTCCACCTGCTGCACCTGGAACATGGAGAACTCCGTCTGCGTAAGACTGGATTGTATCTAAACGTGGGGAATTGTTTACAGTCACCGACCGACGTAGGTTTGAAGGAAAAAGAGGTGTTGATTGATGCAGAAAAAAATTGTTATCAACTGTGATAACAAGCAGACGCGGGTTGCGGTTATTGAAAACGATAAACCTGTGGAAATCTACTTGGAAAGGCCTGTACACCAGCGTGTCGTGGGAAATATTTATAAAGGCATTGTAGCCAATGTACTTCCCGGTATGCAGGCGGCTTTTGTAGATATCGGGCTGGAACGGAACGCCTTTCTCTACGTGGATGATGCACAGCCTGGAGCGGATGAAGACAGTGAAAATAAAACAAAATCGAAAATTACGATTGAACAACTACTTCGTCCCGGCGAAGAGATTATGGTTCAGGTTGTTAAGGAGCCGTTTGGCAGTAAAGGAGCACGCCTGACGCGTCAAATTACCATCCCCGGCCGCTACCTTGTTCTGATGCCAACTGTGGAGTATACCGGCGTATCTCGTCGTATTGAAGAATCAGAAGAGAGGGACAGGCTAAAGGAAATTGTTTCAGAACTTCGTCCCGACGGGAAAGGCTTAATTGTCAGGACAGTGGGCGAAGGCCAGTCTGAAGAAGCATTCCGTCAGGACTTGAATTTTTTACTGCCGCTCTGGGAAAAGATTCAATCCCGTTACAGGCAGAAATCTGCACCATTTTTGGTGTACCAGGACCTGGATTTAATCTACCGGATTATTCGAGATTTGTTTACCGAACAGATTGAACAACTAATTATTGATACACGCTATGAGTATGAAAAAATTATCGAGACATTAGAGTATGTAGATGCTTCACTCATAAAAAAGGTCAGTCTCTACACCGGAGACGCGCCGGTATTTGATATTTACGGTGTAGAAAATGAAATAGAGCGGGCTCTTTCACGGACTGTATGGCTTGATTGCGGCGGATATCTTGTTTTTGACCACACGGAAGCGCTCACAGTCATCGATGTGAACACAGGAAAATATATCGGCAAAACCAACCTGGCCGACACCGTATTAAAAACCAACCTGGACGCAGCCGTAGAAATTGTCCGACAGATTCGCCTCCGTGATATCGGCGGCATCATTATTATCGACTTTATCGATATGGACTCCGAGGAGCATCGGCGGCAGATATTAGAAAAGCTGGTCGAAAAAACAAAGGAAGATAAGACGAAGTCACACGTCTTGGGGCTGACCGGGCTGGGGCTTGTGGAAATGACGCGAAAAAAGGCTAGACAGGGCCTGGACGCAGTGCTGCAGCAGACCTGCCCGTATTGCGGCGGCCGCGGCAAAGTGCTATGTCCCGATGTCATCAGCGCTAAAACGGAGCGGCAACTGAAATCATATATGGCCAGTCTTGATGATGAAGCACTTTTGGCAGAGATGCACTACAGTGTGGCTGGCTTGTTAATTGGCCCCAGTGGATCTTACCTGAAAAAACTGGAGGAAGAAACGGGAAAAGCGATTTTTATCCGCGGTAGTGATACCATGCACATAGAAAAATACAGGATTATTGCTTCAGGGAGCTTGGACGAAATACAACAGCTGGCATTTCCCGTGTCTCCCGGCGAGCAGCACCAGGTAAAAATTGAGGAACCCCATGCAAATAACCCCTATGACGGCATCGGCAGAATCAGTGGATTTGTAATTGATGTCCAGGCCGGAGGTGCGTATGTGGGCGAAAAAGTGACAGTGGAGATTATAGAAGTGGCCAGAACGTTTGCCAGGGCAAAAATCGTCTAAAAAGGCGCAGTTTCGTTGACAAAGCGCAAACTCCTGTGTTACAATACTTAAGCGGCCATCGTAACCGTTCGGTTAGAGGTTTCAAACCCTGCGAGGGTACCTTTGCCGGCGAGTCTTGATAGGAAGGTGAAACTATTTTTATGTACGCCATTATTGAAACAGGCGGTAAGCAATATCGTGTGGAGGAAGGTTCCATTCTTAATGTGGAATTACTCTCAGCTGATGTTGGTTCCGAAATTGGGTTTGACCGGGTATTAGCGGTAAAGAAAGAAAACAGACTTGAAGTGGGCCAACCTTACTTAAACGGAGTATTGGTACGCGGGAAAGTTATCGACCACGGTAAAAGTAAAAAGATTATCGTTTTTAAGTTCAAGGCAAAGAAAAATTACCGTCGGAAGCAAGGCCACCGTCAACCGTTTACCAAGGTCCTCATCGAAAAGATCGAGGTCTAATTGTATGATTAAGATCCGCATTAAGCGTAACGCCGGAAAGGTTGCACAGGTCACAGTCAGTGGCCATGCCGGCAGTGCGCCCAAAGGTGAGGATTTAATCTGTGCCGCAGTCTCTGCTTTGGCACAGAGTTATCTTTTTAGCCTGCAGCGGCTCTTAAACATTCAGGTCGGTACGGATGTCAGGGAAGGATACTTATCGTTAACCCTGCCTGCGAACCTGCCGGAACGTACGGTGGAAGATGCGACCTTGTTGGCGGATAGTATGCTGATTGGTATGGATGAAATTAACCGGAGTTACCCCGGTTTTCTCGAAGTGACAGAGGAATAGGAGGTGAGCTTACATGATGCTGATGAACTTACAACTTTTTGCTCATAAAAAAGGTGTGGGAAGCTCCCGTAACGGACGGGACAGCAATCCTAAATACCTGGGTGTTAAAAGGGCTGATGGCCAGACGGTTTCCGCCGGTAGCATTCTGGTCCGCCAGCGTGGTACCAAAATCCATCCCGGTGATAACGTGGGCCGCGGTAAGGATGATACCTTATTTGCTCTGGTAGACGGTGTGGTTTCCTTTCATCGTAAGGGCCGCGATAAAAAACAGGTAAGTATTTTGGAAAACAGTACCGCCGTTTAGATGGATAACAAAACCGAAGGGTATAACCCTTCGGTTTTTTTTACTGAAAAGAGTGTGCCTTTGTGTGTAATTAACTAGCTTTTCTTGTGGCAAAAAAGGATTCATGTGACAAAAAGCGAATATATATCGACATGCTTACGGCAAAATATGGTATAAAGGAGGCGGTTCGCATGCATAATGTTGATGATGCGATGCTCAAAATGCTAAGCATTTACCGCCACGAGTTTTTAAATTATCTTCAAGTTGTGGCTGGTTTGGCCCAGTTGAATAAAACGGAACGGCTGATGGCATATATTCGTAAAGTCAGTGAAGAAGTGCAACAGTTTGGCCGATTGGCCGGGTGTGGCGACCCGCGTCTGGCTCTCATTATTTATGAAGCATTTTTTCAGGGAACTACGGAAAACTTAGTGTTACAGGTTCGTGGAGACTTTCCCTTAATCAATGATGAAGTCCTAGCCACATTATCCTCCATGCTTATGCAATTTAACACGCAGTTAAGCAACGGTATACAGAGCACGTTAGCTGTGTCACTTGATGCCGGAGAAAGACCCTGCCTTCGTATTCAGATTATTGAAGGACCGGACTTATTTACGTCCATAGTATTGTCAACAGAAGAGCGCGGCATAATCAGCTATGAAATCAACGAGGCAAAAAAGGAGATCACAATTGCTTTGGGATAAGCGATAAAGCTATGTTAATAATAGATGACGCCAGGGAGTGGTAAGCTTGTTTGTAGATCGAACTAAGATATATGTAAAAGGCGGCGATGGTGGAAACGGTATCGTCTCCTTTCGCAGAGAAAAATATGTGCCCATGGGTGGTCCCGACGGTGGTGACGGTGGTCGCGGCGGTGATGTTATATTTGTGGTTAATCCGGGTCTGCGTACACTTCTCGACTTTCGCTACCAACAACATTTACGGGCGGACCGGGGACAACACGGAAAAGGCGGTAATAAACACGGTCGTAGTGCCGATGACTTCTCCGTCTTTGTTCCTCCTGGCACACAAGTCCGTGATGCTGAAACTGAGCAATTACTAGCTGATTTGACAGAAGACGGACAAACATTTATCATTGCCAAGGGAGGCCGGGGCGGCAGAGGGAATGTCCGGTTTTCCAGTTCCGCTGATAAAGCTCCCAAGTATGCGGAAAAAGGAGAGCCAGGCCAGGAACGTTGGGTTATGCTTGAGTTGAAAGTGATTGCTGACGTAGGCTTAGTCGGTTTCCCAAATGCCGGCAAATCAACATTCCTGTCCAGAGTCTCTGCAGCACGGCCAAAAGTAGCCGACTATCCGTTTACCACATTAGCTCCAAATCTCGGCGTGGTGGAAATAGATGGGGTAACCCCGTTTGTTATTGCAGATATTCCCGGCTTAATTGGCGGGGCACATGAGGGCGTTGGACTCGGTCACGATTTTTTAAGGCATGTGGAGCGGACACGGCTCTTAATACATATTGTTGATGCGGCCAGTGTTGATGGTCGCAGTCCTCTGGAGGATTACAGGCAAATTAATGATGAACTGCGCCTTTATAACACCCGCTTAGCCGATCTAACGCAAATTGTCGTAGCCAATAAGCTGGATCTTCCCCAGGCTGCTGAGGGGCTTGCGCTCTTGCGCCAAGAACTTGGCGACGAAAATGTACTGGCAATTTCAGCGGTGACAGGAGAGGGAATTAAGGAAGTACTGTTCCGGGCAGCAAAATTGCTGACCGAACTGCCGGATACTCCTTTGATAGAAGAAACCGCTGTGTTTACACCCGATCCGGTTGAGGGAGACGATGAACGGATTTCGATAAGTCGGGACAATGATGTATTTACGATTGCCGGTAAGCGGCTGGAAAAACTGGTTGCTATGACTGACTTTAATAATGAAGACGGTGTTAAACGGTTTCAACGTATTTTCCGGCTATGGGGCCATGAGGAAGATCTAAAAAATGCCGGAGCGAAAAACGGCGACACTATTAAAATCCGCGACTTAGAATTCACATTCTGGCTGGAAGAGGATAAGTAATTGGGGAGGAAATCATGACTTTACATCTGTCGAAGGGAAAGGAAGAGCTTTCTATTGGTCTGATGGGCGGCACGTTCGACCCCATTCATCTGGGCCACTTGGTAACTGCGGAGGAAGTCCGCATTCAATTCGGCCTTGACCGTGTTATTTTTGTTCCATCCGGCCACCCGCCACATAAGGAAGCCCGTGAAGTTAGCGATCCGGAACACCGTTATCTGATGACCGTCTTGGCAACCATTACAAATCCTTTTTTTACCGTTTCACGGGTGGAAATCGATAAACCCCACGACAAGCTTACATTCACCATTGATACAATACGCTACTTTCACGATCATTTTGATAAACGTGTTAAGCTGTATTTTATCACCGGTGCCGATGCAATTCTGGAAATTCTTACTTGGAAAGACTACCAGGAGCTTTTATCCATCTGTTCCTTTATCGCTGCGACCCGCCCTGGCTACTATCTCAATAAACTGGAAGAAACCATTGGCGCTGTTTGCCCCGAGGCGCTAAGCAACATTCATGTACTAGAGATACCAGCCATGGCAATTTCATCAACATTTATTCGCAAGCGTGTATCTGAAGGGAAGACCATAAAATATCTCAGCCCGGAATCTGTTACTCAATACATCCTTAAAAACCGCCTCTACCAGGATGAAGATTGAAAAAGTATAAAACCTGGATTTCTTCAGATAATAAAGACAGGATCTGAAAGTGAGGTGAGGGCGAACGTGCCAAAAACAATTTATGTAGGAAATATCCCCTGGTCTGCCAGCGAAGAAGATTTAAAAACATTTTTTAGCGAGCATGGTGAAATCATTAGCGCTAGAATTATCACCGAGCGGGCTACTGGGCGCTCCAAAGGGTATGGTTTTGTAGAGGTAGCCGAGGACGATGCCGAAAAAATTGTTGAGCTAAACGGTACTGAGTTGGAAGGAAGAAAGCTGGTTGTAAATGAAGCTAAACCCCGTGCCGACGAATAAAGCACGCTACTGAAGTGCCTGCGGTGCAAAATCCTTACTTTACGTCTTGCGTACTTGATTGGACGTAGGTAAATTTTATCTATAAACTCAAAGGCAACGTCATGTTGCCTTTTTTGCTTGCTGCTGTGCCTCTGTCTAGCAGGAAAAACAAACCAGCCTGTCGAAAGATAATTCAAAGGGTGATTGTATGCTTGTGGAACTGGCAGAGGAGCGACTTGCAAAGAAACTGACACCGCAACTTTTTGAACATTGTGCGGGTGTTGCTGAAACCGCCGCACGTCTTGCTACGCAACTTAATTACGATCCGGATCGAGCACGTTTAGCCGGTTGGTTGCACGACTGTGCCCGTGAATGGTCCCCCGCCCAGCTCTTGCGTTTCGCTCAAGCGAACAGCATTGAAGTCGATAAGGTTTCGCGATGTCAACCTATACTACTGCATGGCCCGGTAGGAGCCCTTCTTGCCCAAAACTGGGGGCTTCATGACTATGAAATCCTCTCAGCTATCCGCTACCATACCTTAGGCTACCCTGGTATGTCTCTCCTTGCTCAGATTGTTTATATCGCTGATAAAATAGAACCAGGACGTTCGTATCCCGGCGTCGAGCAATTACGAAAAAAGGTATCTCACAACTTCGATGAAGGGTTGATACATTCTGCAGCCCAATCTATCTCATATGTCTTGCAAAAAAGGCAAATAATTCACCCGTTAACAGTCACATTTTATAACTGGCTTGTGGAAAAGACAGGAGAGTGAAAATGTGGGTCAGGGACAGTTCTACACAGTGAAAACAAAGCGTCGCAAGATAAAAACAGGTCGTCTCTTATTTTTACTTGTCCTATGTTTATTTATAGCAACTGTCCTGTTTAGTGTTCGTTTTATCAATGTATTAAACAGCTTACAGGATAACTCTGCCTGGACTACTTTGCTACCTGTACCTAAAGTCGGTGAAAGAGAGCATACAATCCTTTATACAGTGTCTGACCGTGACGGAGACGGACAGATTACAGAACTGACTCTGGCCGCGTACCACCCGCAAAAAAAAGACGTCAGAGCTATCCATATTCCAACAAATACATTAATCGATGTGGAAGGGCATGGGTTTATTCACATTGATGAGGTGTATAGCATTGGCGGACCGCAGCTTACAATGCAATCAGTAACTTCATTATTAGACGTTCCGATTCATTACTTTATAGAGATTAACGAGGACTTCTTACCATCTGCAATCGATCGGGTAAACGGTGTTTCCCTTCCATCCGAAATTACCCTGGGAAACGGCAGTGATCTCTTAAGCCTGCTTCACGAAGAAGGGTTGACTTCTTCACAGAGCCTGGAACGCCGCCGTCATGTGCTAACAGCCGTGTCATCCAGTGTTATAAAAAGTAACGCACTGCAGAAATTAAAATACTTGCATTCTCTTACGCCCCTGGTTTCAACCAACATTCCCTGGCGCAAGCTTCTCTCTACGATGGAGTCTCTCAAAAATGTTCAGTTTAAAGATTCCGCGCGTGTTATCTCTCTGCCTGGAACGGAAGAGATTCAGACAAACGGACGCTACTGGCTGGTGGATACAGATCAGATTCCTTTACTTACCGCCTGGCTTGATGATGATATAACTGGTATGCCGCGTACACAAATAACTGTTGAAGTATTAAACGGCTGCGGCATAAAGGGAATCGCCACAGAAGTAGCGGACATGCTCACTGCAGAAGGCTTCAAGGTTCTCAGAATAGGTAACGCCGACCGTTATGATTATGACGTTTCCAGGGTTATCAGCAGAACCGATAACGTCGACGGCGCGAAAGAAGTAGCCGTATTAATACCGGGAGCACAACTGTTAAAAGAAGAAATGGAATCAGACGCGGTTGTTACAGTTATTGTTGGTAAAAACTATAACCAGCAAGAATAAAAGGAGGAGTCCGGTTGTCCCAAGACATCGAAAACTTGGCAAATATGGTGCAGGATCTTGCCGCGGATAAAAAAGCATCTGATATATTAGCCTTGGAAGTCGGCAAGGTATCAACGGTAGCTGATTATTTTATTATTGCCACCGGCAACACCAAAACCCAGGTTCACGCCATCGCAGACCATATCCAGCAGACGTTAAAAGAAGAAGGGCACCCCCCTTTACATAGAGAGGGCTACAATGAAGGCCTATGGGTACTACTCGATTATGGCTCCATAGTCGTTCACATCTTCCAACCAGAAGAACGCAAGTTCTATAACCTGGAACGCATCTGGAATCAAGCCCCCCGAACAGCCAGTTTTTCCCGCCCTGATTAGTGTTGACAAGGCTCTTGGGAATCGATATAATATACATTGTCACTATATTACGGATGTTGTAATGTTTGATGCCGTGGGCGAGTAGCTCAGTTGGGAGAGTACCTGAATGGCATTCAGGGGGTCGTGGGTTCGATTCCCATCTCGTCCACCAATATGGAAATGAAACCTCTCGCGGGAGAGGTTTTTTTGTTTTGCAAAGATTGACATCTAATGGTATAAAAAGATAAAATTGTATTAGATGTTAAACATGCACAAGTGAGGGATCGGATAAATGGAAGCCAAAAGAGTAGCTTGTTTTTATCGCGTATCTACCACTAGGCAATTAGAGAAAGATGATATTTTAATGCAACAACAAGCTTGTCGGGAATTTATAGAGCAGAAGCCAGGGTGGAAGTTAGTCCGGGAATATAAAGAAAAAGGAGTATCGGGTTATAAAACATCTGCGAAAAACAGGGATGAACTGCAAAGAGCAAAACTGGCTGCTGAAAACAGTGTGTTTGACGTCCTGTTGGTCTATATGTTTGACAGGCTTGGCCGCAAAGATAATGAAACGCCCTTTATAGTTCAATACTTCGATAGTTTGGGAGTTGAAATTTGGTCAACATTAGAAGGCCAACAAAAGTTTGAAAACTATGCAGACACGGTTATGAATTACATCAGGTTCTGGCAAGCCAACAGTGAAAGTAAAAAAACTTCACAAAGGGTAACCACAAAATGGAGTATGGGTGTAATTAATTACCTGTTAAGAAATCCAATTTATAAGGGAAGAATGGCCTTTGGGAAAAGAACCAATAAAACAGGTTCACAGCATAACAAAGCCGTAGACGAATGGGTTCTTTCTGAACAGATAGATGAACTAATAATTGTGTCAGAAAAAATTTGGGACAAGGTGCAAAGTATTAGAAGTTCCAGGACACCAGAAAAAGTCAGAAGAAGCGATATCGTTAGGGTTAATGTTCCTACTGCCGGTCAATTACTATTCGTGGGATATATTTATTGTGGCCACTGCGGTTCTCCCTTAACATCAACCGTTAACAATAAAACCTGGACGAACAAAGATGGAACAACGAAGAGAAAACTACGAATGAAATACCGTTGCTCTGGTAAAGCACTTTCTAGAACGGAGTGTGACGGGCAGTCTATCTATTCGAAGGAAACGATAGAAGAATTAGTTTTAGAGCAAATTAGCACTTGGCTTAACAGAGTTCAGTGTGCTGATTTTAATTCTGTGATATCACAGTACCAGGAGAGGCATATTGAGAAGGGCGAAACAGTGTTGAAAGGTATTAATAAAAAGAATGAAGAAAATTACGAAGAATTGGCTGTTCTCAAAAATGAGTTGCCTAGGAGCTTGGTGGGAAAAAGTGCGTTTACCCCTGAAGTGCTTGGTGAGGTTATCAAGCAAAAAGAGGCTGATATTGAACAGTTAAATAATATGATCAGGGATTTAGAGGGCCAACAAAAAGCTGATAAGGCGAATATTGATGACATTCGCGAGTTAAAAGCTACAATTCATATGTGGCAGGAAATGTTTGAAAAATCCACATAATTCAAGGTTAGACCGGGGATATGATTTTCTTTGAGGTAAACAACTCTTTCCCAACCGTCTTCGCCAAAGTACAGTGTAGCTGACTTTAATCCTTTACCAGTTGAAGTATCGATACCTACGGTGCAAATTGGGGGAACAACAGCGTTACGTAGCTGCCAAACAAGGCCTACTCTTACGTCTTCTCAGCCTGCCTCCCGCAGAGCTTCAGCCACTTGGAACGAAACCTTATATTGCATTAAAGTAACTAAACCAACCCCGTGTGGGTAGGCAACCAGGGCAGCAAAAAGAACGTATGCTGCCCCAATGACCAACAAAATGCGCTTCATCACTATCACTCACAATACATTAAGAATTATGGGGTACCTGCAGTAAAATTTATCTGTCCCAGTCCCGGCTACGACCGCCATTTTGCCATCTGCGAGTTGTTTGGCATTGAGATGATTGTGGTTGACAGGTTGGCAGACGGCACCTTTTGTAACCCCGCCAATAAGACCGCTATATTTGTATGAGGCCTTGTTCCTTGAATTAATTATGATGAATTATCCTCATTTGGCCCTTTAGCCCCAATCGGGCTCTTAGCGGTGTATTATTGTGCTCAACAGTATAACTTTCTTCTCCTACAATAAATCCAATTGAAAAAGAATCGTAAAGAAATGGGCCTGATGATCCACTTCCGGAAGCAACTATTTCTTCTGCCTCGACCCCTATTTGATCAGCCAAGTAAAATCTAGCCATTTGTGTTTGCTGGTTTTGATATAGATCTAAACTACCCATAAAAATATAGGGGATGAAAAATAAGACGAGAAGAAATAATGCAATGACGATCAGACATATGGATAGTATAATCCTTGATTTAGTAGGTGATGGCATCTTCATAGCCGATTCTCTCCAGACCAATAAGGATCAACCAGTTTGACATTAGGAATATTAGTTATATTATATACATCCTTTGCTGGTGCGAATATCCCAATACTATAGATTTTTAACTCTTTCGGTAAAAGTTCTTTCTGTAATACAATGGTTGTAGATATGCTTTCCAACCACTCTTCCCATTCTTTTACTTCCGTATCACTTAATTTTTCTCCTTGATCTTTCAACTCTTGCAACTGCTGTTTATACAGATTCGCAAGGCGATCTATGATTTCATTATTTTTGTTAATACCAAATTCATAAAATTTATCAATGGTATAATTTGTAACTGATCCGTGGTAATTGTCAAAAGTGTATTGGAAATGTTCGAGTGAAGTCCCTTTAACAAGTTCTGGCCTAATTCCTGCCGAAATTTGTCGAATCTGTAAACTACTGCCCTCCTGTTTCTTCAAATAAGAGGCCATGCGCTCCACATTAGCTTCCACCTGTTCGCGTTCGGTATATTCCTTTTGACTCGAATAATACAGATGAAAATATCGTTCTTCATGATCTGATGCATAAAGCTGTTTGCGTACTGTCATGCCATAGGTCTTGTACTCCCTGATGCTGCATTCTCTGCTATTTTCAAACCTATCTTTATTTTCAAGGATCAGACCCCTAACAAGGTTTGCCATGCCTTTAACCATGATGACAAAGTCATATCCGCAACTGTCCATGTACTGGATGTTTCCCTTGCTGAAATATCCTCTGTCAAGGATAAATCCAACATGCCTATAGCCGTATCCCCGTGCTTTTTCTAACATATACTGTAACTGCGAGACATCTACAATGCTTCCCGGATACTGCTCATAGAAAAGAGGCTCGCGG